>JADLGW010000001.1 GCA_020849105.1 Phycisphaerales bacterium
CGTCGCAGTCGGCGTAGGGGTTCTTCGTCGCGTACATGGTCTGGAAGCACCCGAAGTCGGCCAGGGTCAGCGCGTCGTCGTTGTTGCAGTCCGGGTAGCACTGCCCGCGGCAGCCGACCAGTTGCAGGAGCGGCCCCTTGGGCAGGCCGGGGTTCCCGAGCCCCTCCGCGTTGCCGAGGAAGAGCGACTCCCCGCGCCCGTCGTCGTACACGGCCAGGCAGTTCACCCAGCCGTTGACGCCGACGGGGAGGGCGTGCCACCGCGTCCCGTCCCACTTGGCGATGTTGCGCGCGGGCTGCCCGCCCGCGGAACCGAAGAGGCCGACGACGTAGAGCATCGGGCCGGTGCCGTCGTCGAAGACCTCCATCGCCGCCACGTCCAGCCCGGCGCTGGAGGACCCGAGCCCGTACACATAGGACCACTGGTGCCCATCCCATCGCATCAGCGGCGTGGCGCCGCCGCTGGCGCCCGAGTAGATGTACGACCTGGCGCCGTCGTCGTAGACCTTGACGCAGCGTGTGTACCCGCTGGGGAGGGGCGTCCAGCGGTCGCCGTCGAGACGGGCGAAGACCACGCCGCCGATGCCAGGGTTCGCGAATGCATGGATGCGCGGGCCGTTGCCGTCGTCGAACAGGACCATGGCCGTGACGCCCCAGAACGAGGTGGTGTCGTCGGCGCCGATCACCTCCCACGAGGTGCCCGTCCACCGGGCCGCCTTCGTGAAGTACGAATCGTTCTTGTAGACGGGCACAACGCCGAGAACGACGTTCTTGACCCCGATCTTCCCGGAAAACAGCGGGCACGGCAGGCGCGCCCCGCCGTCGAGTTCCCCCATGAACACCCGGTTGGCCGCGACCCACCCCTGCGGCGTGAGCCGGTGGACGGTGTTGAAGGGCCGGGGCCAGCCGTCGTACCTGTACGCGTACACCGTCTCGCCCAGACCCTGCCCCTCGTCGAACACCCACGCCATCCCGGTGGTCCCCTGGTCGGGCATGCCCGGCCCCGGGCCGTGGAACCCGGTGCGATCCCAGAAGGCGACGGGGTACCAGCCGCCGTCCACGGCGAACCCGCCCCCGAGGACCAGGCGGGCCGACGGCCCGCGGGGGAACACCGTGGCCGTGATGATGCCGGGTGTCGGGGACGGGTAGCCGGGGACGGCCGCCCTGATCCAGTACGGCCGGCACTCCTGGGCCCCCGCGGGGGCGGCGCCGACGGCGCAGAGGCACGCGACAATGACGGGGGCGGGGCGCATCACGGGCTCCTACGGGTCCTGGTCGTGATACTTGGCCGTCACGCAGTTGTCCAGGCTGAAGGCGTTGAACGAGCGCCCGGTGACGAACCAGTTCTGCTCATCGACCGCCCATACCGCCGCGGGCACGCCTGCCGCCGCGGCATGTCCGGTTGTGTTCACGGGCACCCCAGGGCGAACTTCGTCAGGAAGCAGCCGAAATCGGCGAGGTTCAGGCCGTTGGTCGCGGAGCCTGGGTTGAGGTCCAGGTTGCAGTTGGCGTAGGGGTCGCGGCCGGCGAACTTTGCCTGGAAGCAGGCGAAGTCGGCGACGGTCAGCGCCCCGTCGCGGTTGCAGTCGGCGTAGCAGTTCGGGCAGCCGACGTACTGGACGAGGCTCTTGGAGTACCCGCCGCCGGCGGTCTGGAAGCCGCCCGCGGCCCCGATGAACAGGGAGGGGCCCCGCCCGTCGTCGTACACCGCCATGGCGTCGACCGGCCAGCCCATGCCCACGTTGACGCGGGACCACTGGTGCCCGTCCCACCGGGCCAGGTTGCGGGTGTACTGCCCGGCGACGCTCGAGAACAGCCCGGTCACATAGAGCGCCGGCCCGGTGCCGTCGTCGAACGACGCCATGCGGTAGATCTCGAGGAAACTCCCCGCCGGGCCGAAGTTGCCGATGCTGGTCCACTCCTTCCCGTCCCACTTCGCCACGCGGTCCATCGGGCGGCCGTCGGCCTCGGTGATGTCCGCGACGTAGAGAGCCTCGCCGCCGCCGTCGTCGAACAGGCACATGTCGCGCGGCAGACGGATGTCCACGCCGCCGCCCAGGCGCGACCACTGCGCGCCGTCCCAGCGCGCCAGGTCGTCCAGCGGCACGCCGCTCACCTCGGAGAAGTCGCCCATGACGTACAACCCCGGCCCGCTGCCGTCGTCCCAGGTCTTCCAGCCGACGAGCCCGTCGCACGGAAAGTCGCCCAGCGGCACCCACTCCTGGCCGTCCCATCGCAGGACCGTGGTGACGTCGGGCCTGTCGGGCAGCCCCATGCCTTGCGCGTAATCCTCAAAGCCGCGCCCGCTGTCGAACGACGCGGCCGCGACGAGCGTGTACCTCACGTTTGTCGGAATACCCGTGGGGAGGTACGGGCGCTCGTCGCGCCACACGGCGCCGTCCCACCGCCGCGCGAACGGGTGTTCCTGGATCCCAGTCATCCCCAGCACCCACATCTCCGGCCCCGCGCCGTGGTCGAGGATCCTCAATCCCCGGACCCAGTTCGCGTCAATACCGGGCGGGAGGCCCGCGCGGGGCGCATCGAACGCGCGGCCGTCCCAGCGGACCACGGGCCACAACGCCGAGTGCTGGGACTGCGTGGAGATCACGCTGCCGTACAGGTACAGGCGCAGGCCGCTCCCGTCGTTGAACGGGACGGCCTGAAAGACCGTCCCGTTGATCATCGGGCCCACGCGCGTCCAGTAGGGCGTGCAGACCTGCGCCGCCGCACCCCCGCAGGGCAGCAGCAGCGCCAGGGCCAGGCGCGCTTTCATGGCGGCCCCTCCATCTCCACATAGCGGATGATCTGCCAGTCCTGCCCCGACCCGGAGTTCAGGCTGCTCCCCGCGACGAAGAGCGACGGCCGCGGGCCGGGGGCGTACGGGTCGGGCGGGTACTGGTCGTCGATCAGTTCCTCCCAGTGCAGGGCCGCGGGGACGTCGAAGCCCGCGCCGTCCGGTGAACAGGGCTGCGGCCAGGAGCGCAGCGGGCACTCCCGGCGCTGGGACAACTTCGAACGATCCCTCGCCCTCGATGGGAATCCAGTTGTCCGGCTCCGGAAACGTCGAACCGATGTCCAACGCAATCGCGGGCAACGCGGTGGACTGTGTGGCGAGCTTGATTGTCCGAGCGTTGTAGAAAGTTGGCGTCCACATGGCCGCCCACAAGAGAATAGGGTTGGCTTGCGTCATAATACCCACAAACTGAAAGGCATCGATCCCCACCACCGATCCGTTCGGCTGGGCCGTTCCCGGCCAGCCGAAGAGCAGCGGGTTGATGAACATGTTCGAGTACATGCCGGTATTCGCATTGATTTGGTTTAGAACATCAAACTCAGCAGACGCGAACCCCCGCACCTGCCCGAGTTGCCCGGTCCCGCCGTTGGTGTTCCACGGCACATACGCGCCAACGCCCGGCTCGAAGTGGGCGAACACGCGGATGCCCTGCGCCTGCCCCGACTGGAGGACCGCGTGGTCGAACTCGAAGGAGAACGTCACGGTCTCCTGCGCGAGCGCGGAGGGAGCGGAGATCAGGGCGACGGATGCCAGCGTAAGAGCGGAACGCATGGGCTCACTCCTCCTCGTCACGGTCCGGTCAAGTCAGTCTGGATCGCGCTGACGTCCTGCGTGTTCAGGACGCCGTCGGACTTGTAATCTGCTTCGGACCGGGCGGCGGCGAAGTAACCGGTGAAGGCGGCGAAGTCCATGGCGGTCACAAGCCCGTCACCATCGACGTCAAGGCCGCAGTTCAGAGTTCGGCGTGAAATCCAGGTGTCCCAGAGGTCTGCCGGGCTTGTTGTACCTTGCGGCA
>JADLGW010000002.1 GCA_020849105.1 Phycisphaerales bacterium
ATCCACAAACCCCATCGACCCGTTCTTCCGCACGCCCATGATCGCGCCTCCGTCCGGCCCCGCGTCGCGGGCCGGCATCCGGTACGATCATTCGCCCACGGCGGTTGCGCTATTGTTCAGAGATTCCGATCATTGAACTGCTCATCGTCATCGCGATGATCGGCGTGCTTTCGGCGCTCGTGCTTCCGTCCCTGTGGGGCGCACGCCGGGGTGCCCGCGAGTTGGCGACAACGTCCAATCTCCGGCACCACGCGATGATCTTGGGCGTCTATACCTCAGAGAACAAGGACCTCTACCCCTGCCTCACGGACCCTTCAGCGACCTACTCCGTCATCAGGTGTCAGTCCGCGGGCATTGCCATCGAAGCGCGGTACTTCGGCGCGGCGGTCTACTGGTGGGTGGGGCTTGCGGACGGCTATTACGAAGGCGCGTGGCGGAGCCCGGTGTTCCGGTCGCCGCTGCTGCGACGGGATCAGGCCGCCTTTACCTACAGGTTGCCTTGTTCATTCCTGGCGGACCCCGCCTTCTATGTTCCGGAGACGCGGCAACCGCCGCCGGCGCAACTCAGGGGGGTGCGTGCCACAGAGGTTCAATGGCCCGAGAAGAAGTCGCTTGTGGTTGATGCCTGGCGGTTGTTCGAGCCCTCGGCCGCAGCGGCGCCGGACGCGCGCACGCCCGCCGGCTTTGTGGACGGTCATGCCGAAGCGGTACCGGAATCCAAGCAGGTGCCTCAGTACCGCATCGGCGATGGGCCGTACCCCCTCTATGACGCGGACTATCCCGCCTTCATCCCGATGACCCACACGGTTGGCGGCGTCCGCGGGCGTGACAAGCAATAGCGTAACCTCCACTCCCGGATCGTGGACGCGGCCCTCGCCCACTTCGACTCCCGCGGCATGTTCGGCGAGCGGAACCTCTTCGGGCAGTGACCCCGGGGCTCACACGACCACAAAGATGATCCCACTTTCACGGCCGCCGCCGGTGCGCTTCAGGCCGGGTTGGCACAGGACCAGCTGGGAGGGGGAACCGCGCCCGCGCTTGGGGCGGAGGGGGATGTGCGATGTTCCGGAGGCCGCTGCTCTACCCCCGCCTGTACCCCTGGCTGCTGCTGGCGGCCGCCCTGGACGTGATGCTCACATGGCTGATCCTGGAACTGGGCGGCCAGGAGATGAACGTTGTCGCCCGAGCGGCGATCAACGCGGCGGGGCTCCCGGGGATGCTGCTGCTGAAGTTCTGCGGCATCGTCCTGGTGATCGCGGTGTGCGAGTTCGTGGGGCGTCGCAACACCGCCACCGGGCTGCGCCTGGCCGGGGTTGCCACGGTGATCACATGCATCCCGGTCGCCCTGTCGCTCTTCATGATCGGGGAACTGGCGTGGATGCGGGCCAGCGGGATCGACCCGGCGGCCGGAGGGCCCGCCGAAGCCGTCACCGTGACCGGTGCGCGGTGACGGGCGCCCGCATCGCGGCAGCGGGATCAGAACCCGCTCAGCCGCAGCAGGGTCTTGAAGGACTCACCGAAGACGAAGTTGCCCGCGGGCGCGCCGGGCCCGGCGCGCTCCGCCCCCACATGGCTGAACATCAGGTCGATGCGGCCGATCGGCTCCCACCCGCCCTGCGGGAGGCGGCGTTCAACGGTGCCCTCGGTGGATGCCCCCGCGCCGTCGAACTGCCGCAGCACCGCGGTGTACCGCAGCGCGTCGCCTGGCCCGGCGTCGGCGTCGAGTTCCGCGAGGCTGACCTTCGCCAGGATGACGTTCTCGCGGAAGCCCTCGGCGTGCCCGACGAGGATGCCCGCGGCCTGCGCCATGCCCTCGATGATGAGCGACGCGGGCATGATCGGCAGCGCGCCGCGCCCGCCACCGGCCGCGAAGTGGTCGTGCAGATGCCCCTCGGCCAGGCTGACGTTCTTGACGGCCACCAGCCGCTCGCGGGGGATGAGTTCGACGATCCGGTCGATCCACATCCAGCGCACGGCTACTTCCCGAGTTTGCGCTCAACAAACCGGACGACCGAGTCCACGGTGAAGATCTCGCCGACCTTGGCGACCTGCGGGTCGCGCTCCAGCACGGCGAAGTCCGCGTGGGGCAGGCGCTCCTTGAGGGCCGCGATCCCCTGGGGCGTGACGCGGCCGTCCTTCACATAGCGCGAGTCCTGCTGCACGTTGTCCGGGAACAGTTCACCCTGGGCGATCTTGAAGCCGAAGGCCTGCTCCAGCCGGAAGACCACGTCGAGGAAGTCGATGGATTCAGCGCCGAGATCGCGGGTGAGCACGGCGCTCGGGGTCACCTCGTCCTCATCGACCGCCAGGGCGTCCACCAGCACCGTCCGCACCTTGGCGAAGATCTCATCGCGCGTCATGCAGGTCCCCATGCCACCCCCATCCGCCCGCATCCCCAACGGGGGCCGCTGCGGGTCGGGAAGGGGGCATCTTATGCGCCGGCGAGTGAAGCGTGGGGCCGGACGGGGCGCAGGGTGAAGCGGCCGGACGCCGCGGTCGGCCGGTCCTCCGACCCGGGTTCGATCAGGGTGGCCTCGCCCTTCAGGTCGAATGTGCCGTCCTTCTCACCCTGGAGCGCGACCTCGATCCTCAGGGCCGCCCCGGGGCGGACGAAGCGGCCGTACTTGAGGGCCCGGACCCTGCCCAGGACCAGCGGGCCGCCGCGGGCGCGATCGTCCAGCAGCCGCCGCCCCGCCTGGACCATCGCCTCCAGCATCAGGACGCCCGGCAGCACCGGGAACGAGGCGAAGTGGTCCTGGAGGTACTCCTCCGCGGCCGTCACCTGCTTCAGCGTGACAATACGGCCGGGGGCTTGTTCCAGCACCCGGTCCACGAGGTCGAACTTCATGCCGGAGTGTACGGGTTACGCTTGTCCGTGCCGACCGTCGTTGACCAAGCCGTGTGCATCCGCCAATGGGAGTGGTCGGAGACGAGCCAGACGGTGTCGCTCTTCGGGCGGGAGGTGGGCCTGTTCCGCGGCCTGGCCAAGGGGGCCCGGCGGAAGGGTGCGAGGTTCTCCGGGGGCCTGGAGACGCTGACCTCCGGCGAGGCCGTGGCGATCATCAAGCCCGGGCCGGTGCTGGCGACGCTGACGGCGTGGGACCTGCGGGAAACGTTCCCGGCTCTGCGGGCGTCGCTGACGGCGTTCCACGCCGGCCTGTTCCTGGCAGACCTGGTACAGCACGCACTGACGGAGCACGACCCGCACCCGGCGGTGTACGACGCGATGACGGCCGCGCTGCGGGGGCTCGGCCCGGACGAGGCAGGGAACCTCGCGGGGGCGCTGCGGTTTCAGTGGCTGCTGCTCTCGGAAACCGGGTACCGGCCCGATCTGGCGAGCGACGTGCTGACGGGAGGCCCGCTGGCAGGCGCCGCCTTGTACGGGTTCGCCCCGCTGCGCGGTGGTGTGACGGCTGACCCGCGGGCGCCCGGCCACACCGCGGCGAACAAGGCCGCGACCGAGCCACGGGGCACGCAGGTGTGGCGGGTGCGGGCCCAGACGATCGACCTGCTCCGGGCGATTGACTCCGGCGCCGCCGCGATTGCGGCGGATGCCGACGCCCTCCGGCGGGCCAACCGGCTGCTCGCGGCCTACCTGCGCGAGGTTCTGGGACGTGACCTGCCCGCGGCGGGCCCGTTCCTGTCACTTCCGGGCGGGTCCCCCCCCGAACAGGGCTAAGGAGCCTTCCCCATGCATCCGATGAAACAGCACGCCAGTTCCGGCCCTGGGCTGTCCATCGCGACGGGAGGTTGGTTTGAAAGAGGAGATGATCCAGCGGATCATGAGTTGCCCGTCGTTGCCGTCGCTTCCGGCGGTGGCGATGCGGGTGCTGGAACTGACGGCGCAGCGCGACATCTCGATGGACGAACTGGCACGCACGGTCCAGAACGACCAGGCGCTGGCGGCCAAGGTTCTCAAGACGGTCAACTCGAGTTTCTATGGTCTGCGGAAGCGGTGCACGACAATCAACGGCGCCCTGGTGATGCTCGGGCTGTCCACGGTGAAGAGCCTTGTGCTGGGGTTCTCACTGGTCTCGGCGATGGGGGAGGGCGGCGACGGCGAGTTTGACCTGGTGGCGTACTGGCGGCGCGGGCTGTACACCGGCGTGGGCGCGAAACTCCTGGCGGACCGCAAGCACAAGGCCGTCGCCGACGAGGCATTCCTGGGCGGGTTGCTCCAGGACCTGGGCATGATGGCCATGTACCGCACGCTGGGGAAGCGGTACCTGCGGGTGATCCCGATCTGCGAGGGCAACCACCGGCAACTGGCGAAGGCGGAACTGGCGGAACTGGAGGTCCAGCACCCCGAGATCGGGGCGATGCTGGCCGAGCGCTGGAAACTCCCGCCGGAACTGGTCGCCCCGATCCGCTTCCACGAGCGGCCGGGCTCGGCCGGTGAGCACGCGGACGTCGTGCGCTGCGTCGCCGCGGGGAACATCGTCCACGATGTCCTGACCGACAAGGACCCATCGGCCGCCCTGCGGCGCCTGCACGCGCAGTGCTCGTCATGGTTCGGCATGACGCCGACCGAGTGCAAGGACCTGGTGCGCCAGGCCGGGGCCGCGGCCAAGGAGATGGCGTCGCTGTTCCGGCTGAACACCGGGGTGCATGCGGAACCGGAGAAGATCCTGGAGATGGCGCAGCGTCAACTGAAGGAGTTGTCGCGGACGCGCGACGCCGGCGCCTCATTCGGGGCGGCGCTGGACGCTCTTGTGTGCGACGGAGATACTACGGACCCGCTGACAGGATCGGTCGGGCCCATGGAACTCCTGCGCCGCGCGGAGGAGTGCTTCAAGGGTGCGGCGTCCGGCGGCGAGCCGATGGCGGTGATCCTGGTGACGATCGACGGGTTTGACCGCCTGGTCGGGACGCACGGGCAGGACCGCGGGGACACCGCGCTGCTGGAGACCGCGGCGCTGCTCATGGAACGCTTCGAGGCCGAATCGGGCGTTGTGGGAAGGCACGGCGACTCGACCTTCGCGATTGTTCTTCCGCGCGGCGGCCGCGAAGCCGCGGTCCGCACCGCCGGAGAGGTGCGACGGGCGATCGAGGCGGCCTCGGCGCGGTGGGGGATAAGCGACCAGCCCCTCACGGTGAGCGCTGGGGCGGCGGGCCTGGAGCCATCGGGGCCGCGCGCGTTCACATCCGTGCAGCAGGTGTTCGGTGCCGCGGCCCGCGCGTTGGAGGCAGCCAGAGCCGCCGGCGGCAACCGCGTCCGCACCTTCGTCCCGAAGATCGCGGCGTGACGGTTTCGCGGAACACCCGGACCTGACCACTCGAAGGGATCAGCAGCCGCGTCGTGGGGACGTGCGGCCGCGCGGAGACTCCCACGGAAGCGGCCGCGACAGCGGCCAGGAGAGTCCCATGAATATCGCCGCTCGCGCCTTGTTCGTCCTCGGTATGGGTGCGCCCGCGCTGGCCCAGTGCCAGCCCGGGTGGGAAGCCGTTCCCGGCGCCGCGCTCAACAAAGGAGTGGAGGCGCTGCTGGCGGTGCCCGGCGGCGCCGGCGACGACCTGTATGTCGGTGGATCGTTCACCTCGACCGGGATTGAGGCGCTGCGCATCGCGAAGTTCGACGGTGTGAACTGGTCGCCGCTGGGTGAGGGCATTCCGGAGTTCACGCACGGCCTGTTCGGCTGCTGCGCCAAGGTCCACGCGCTGTCGTGGTACGACGACGGCACCGGTGCGGCGCTCTTCGTCGGCGGCGACTTCATCCTCGCCGGGCAACTCGCCGTTGAGAGCATCGCCAAGTGGCAGGGCGACCAGTGGCACACCGTCGGCGGGGGACTCGTCGGCGTCCAGCCGTGCTCCGAGTGCCCGCCGCGGGTGTATTCAATGACGATCTTCAACTCCGGCACAGGGCCGCGGCTCTACCTGGGCGGGAACTTCGGGGGCGCCGGGCCGCTCACCGTGAACCACGCCGCGTCGTGGGACGGGCTGGCGTGGGCGGGCCTGGACGGCGGCGTGAACAGCACCCAGCCGGGGCAGCCGACGCCGCCGTGGATCCAGCGGATGGACGTGTTCGACGGCGGGCTCTACGCGACCGGGCAGTTCACCGTCGCGGGCGGGACGAACGCCGACAGCATTGCACGGTGGAACGGCTCGGCGTGGCAGGACGTCGGCGGGCTGGGGCCCAACGGGCCCAAGGGGCCGTTCGCGTACGGGAATGCAACCGCGGTCTTCGACGACGGGACCGGCGCGGCGCTCTACGTCGCCGGTGAGTTCCAGACCGCGGGCGGCGTCCCGGCGCGGAACATCGCCCGGTACGACGGTGTTTCGTGGTCGGACGTGGGCGGCGGCGTCAATGCCCAGGTGCGCTGCCTGAGAGTCTTCGACGATGGCACGGGCCCGGCGTTGTACGCCGGCGGCGACTTCGACGAAGCGGGCGGCGCTGCGGCCGCGTCCATCGCGCGGTGGGACGGTCACACATGGTCGGCGGTCGGGCCGGGCCTGGAATCCAGCGCGTATGTGATGGAGGTCGCGCGCCACGCGGGGACGGCGTACCTGTACGTTGGCGGCTGGTTCCAGAGCGCCGGGGGGCTGCCTGCCCCGTACCTGGCGCGGTACGCATCGTGCGCCCCCGCGTGCTACCCGGATTGCAACGGCGACGGTGCCCGGAACCTGTCGGACTTCGGGTGCTTCCAGACGAAGTTCGCGCTGGGCGACCCGTACGCCGACTGCAACGGCGACGGGGCCCGGAACCTGGCCGACTTCGGGTGCTTCACCACGAAGTTTGCACTCGGCTGCCCCTGACGCGCCGGCCGGTGGGGCTGGGCTCGACCGGACCTCGTGGTATGCTGGTCGCGGAGCCCCCATGCGCACGACACTCCTCGGCGTCGCCACCCTGTGCCTGGTCCCGCTTTCCCCCGCGACGCGCGCCGGGCCGATCACGTTCCGATTCGAGGGCACAGCGGAGGTGACGCTGAACGGTGTGTCCCACCCGGGGTCCCACTACATCATCATCCTTAGCGCGATGACGGAGAACGTGGTCGCCAAGCCCTGGGGCTACGACGTGGACGGGCCCGCGACGTTTGAGATCGCCGGAGTGGGCAGCGGCTCCTTTGACGTTCTGACCCGCGTCTTCAACAACCCGGGGGGGACGATCGCGGGGTTCAGCCAGTCGGAACTCGTGGGGGGCCTTGACCTGATCGATTTCGTGGATCCGCAACTGGCGGCCTACACCCTGAGCACGCCCCTGGGACCGATCTTCGACCCCGACCCGTTCAGCGCCCAGTTCATTGAGGTTCCGACCTCCCTGGGCCCACTCTCGCTGGAGGCACTGGACGTGACGTTTACGGCGGCCACGACGGCGCCCTGCTACGCCGACTGCAACGGTGACGGCGCCCTGAACCTCTCCGACTTCGGCTGCTTCACGACGAAGTTCGCCCTGGGCGACCCGTACGCGGATTGCAACGGGGATCAGCAGTTGAACCTGTCCGATTTCGGCTGCTTCACCACGAAGTTTGCCCTGGGCTGCCCGTAGGACCGCGCGGCACAGGGCCGCGGAGGAAGCCCGATACCGCGTTCCGGACACCGACCTCACTTGACCACATAGATTCCGGTGGCGTTCACGACCAGGGTTCCGCCTTCGGCCTGTGCGACGGTACCAATGATGATGAGGTCGGAGAGTTCCTTGATCCCGTGCAGGCCCTTGGCCCTGAGCGGGGAGAGACAATGAATGGAGCGGGCGGGCCCGCCATCATTGCCTGTCCTTTCTATCGGACAGGTTCGCGTCGGGTTCGCGCGGCGGGCTGTCATCGGCCTCCCAGTACGCCAGCCCTTCGTCCAGACCCTCGCTCGCCACGGGACCGGTCGAGAACGCGGATGCACGCAGCGTGGGTGTGGGGTTCACGTCCAGCAGCACGCCGCGGCCCTCATTCAGGACATAGTCGATCTTCCCGAAATCGAGTCCGAGCCGGCAGCGGGCCTCGATGATCTCCCGCGGCGGAGGTTCGCCCGTGACCCTGGTGCTGGTCCAACTCTTCACCTGCGGGTGGGTGCTCAGCAGCATCCCCCACTTGTCGCGGCTGCCGAAGACGACCCATTGGCGGAGCACATAGCGGCCGTCGCGGTACTCCGGAACGAAGCGCTCGACGACCAGGCGGGAGTTGCCCCACACACCCCGGGGAACCCGTCGCGGGGAGTCGTAGACGTAGTACCGGGCAAGCGTGAGCGCCCACGGCAGGACCAGCGGTTCAATCCATGGCACGCGCGTGATCCGCATGCGCGCCCGGGCCGGCAGCCCCGGCCCGCTGCCGCCGTGGAACTGGTCCGGGTAGCCCCCGCAGTTGCCATCGGTCTTGATCATCACGGGGCCGTCGTACCCATCGCCCGGGCGGACGAGAATCGTGCTGAGATTCCGCTTCCGCACGTCGCGGAGGCGGCGGTTGACGACGCGCGGGTGCGACTGGATGAATGCCCAGTAGTCGTCGGGAATATAGGAAACATCAAGGTGGGGGATGAGCAGGTCCGCGTCCGTGCCGCGCCCGATTCCGTGCAGGACCTCAACCCGGATGCCGCGGGCCCGCCACGCGCTCGCCAGCATCCAGATGCGGGAGCGGGCGGACAGGGCGTCCCGGTGCCGGTGGTGGACGAGGATGGCGATGGACCGGATCGGCGGCACACCGCAGCGTATCCGGAGTTCACCTGCGCGTGCCGGTGATGGGGACCACCGCACCCAAGGCCGGCGCGGGAGGTCAACTCTTCATGTTGATGTATTGAAGCGGTTGGGCGAGGTCGGCCTTGGTGAGCATCGCCATGACCGTGCGCAGGTCGTCGATCTGCTTGCCCGACAACCGCACCTCTTCGCCCTGGATGCTCGCCTGCACCTTGATCTTTGACTCCTTGACCATCTTGGCGATCTGCTTCGCGAGGTCCGCGGCCAGGCCCTCCTTCAGTTTCACGACTTGCTTGTGCTGCCCGGCGGCACCCGGCTCCGGCTCGCCGAAGTCGAACGACTTGACCTCCAGCCCGCGCTTCATGGCGGCGTGGAGGAACATCTCCCTGAGCCCGGCGAGTTTGCCCTCGTCGGCGGCCTGCATCTTCAGGGTCTTCTCCTTGCGGTCGAGGGTCATCTCGATCGGCGAGTTGCGGTAGTCGAACCGCGCGGCCACGGCCTTCCGCGTGTTCTGGATCGCGTTGTCGAGTTCGGCGAAGTTGATGCGGGAAACGATGTCGAGGCTGGGCATGGGCAGAGCGTAGTGCGCGCACGCCACGCACGCGGCGGGGGCCCCGCGTTTCAACGTGGAGCGGCCGAGCGCAGGGCCCGACCGCTCCCACACAGGGCTCCCGCAGAGACCGGGCCCGAAACAGGGACGCCGCCTATTTCATGGAGTGTTTCCATGCGGAGACGCGATCGTGGGTGGCCTTCACCGCCTGGTACTGCCGCGAGAGCACCGACCGGAACTCCGGCGTGATCGTCGTGCCGTCCAGGGCGTCCTTGTACGCCGTCACGGCCGCGTCCTCCCCGCGCTCGCACTCGTTGACGATCGCCCTGTCGCCCGCGCCCAGGGCGGTGCGCAGCCCGAGCCACGCCCGGTGCGATGCGCCGGAGAACGAGCCGTGGCGCTCCGGGTTCTCGCCACGGGCCGCCACCATCGGCTTCAGTTCCGCGATGAACTGCTCGCGCTGGCGCGCGAACTCCTGGAACTTCGAGCGGAAGGTCGGGTCCTGGACTCTTTCCGCCGCCGACCTGAAACCCTTCGCCCCGTCGTGCAGCACCTCGATCAGGCCGTTCACCTTCTCCGCGGCGTCCCCCTCGGCCTCTGCAACCCGCCCCTTGCTGCGGGCGGCGATGCGCTCCCAGGCGTCTTTGCTCGCGTGCCGGGCGTCGCGCCACTCGAGGGCGGAGTCGCCGCGACGACGTGGCCAGTCCGCCCGCAGCCGGGGCTCCAACTCCTCCCAGGTCAGGTCCGGGCGACAGTCCACGCGGCACGTCTCGATCGCGCCCAGGTACGCGGGCTCAAAGTCCTCGTACCGCCAGCCGGCGGCGTAGGGGCGGTGCTCATAGACGGTCCGCCAGTACTCGAGTTCCGCCGTCGGGTTGACGGCCTCCGCGGCGCCCTTGCCCACCAGGCCCCCGGCCACGCCGCCGATCACGGCCCCGGCCACAATGCCCGCTGGTCCGCCGACCGCACCGATGGCTCCGCCCGCCGCCGCCCCCGCGACGGCTCCCGCCCCCGCACCGACCGGGTGCGCACCGGGCGCACCGGTGATCGGGTCTCGGTTGTCGCCCCGGATGCAGCGATCGGTGCCGCTCGTGTCATCGACGTTCATGGTTCCGCTCCTCTGTGTGATCCCTTGACTCAGGCAGCCCCCGCCATGATCCGCAGGCGGGACAGCCCCTTCTGGAGCCGCGCGTCCACCTGATCCGCCGGCAGCGAGAACCTGCGGGCGAGTTCTCGCACAGTGCTGGGCCTGCCGCACCCGATGCCGAATGCCCCGCACACGATCTCGCGTTCCGTCGCCGGAAGCGCCGCCAGCAACGCCCCGATCTGCTCGCGGTGCGCGGCCACGTCGCTCAGCACGGACGAGCCGCTCGCAAGGCCGGACTCCCAGGCCCCCTCCAGCAGGTCGGCCCCGGCGTCCGTGCCCGAGAACACGGTCGCACGCATCCGATCCATCACCTGCGCCGCCGTGTGCACCGGGATGCCCAGTTCCGCGGCGATCTCCGGCGCGGTCGGCGTCTCCCCGCTGGCACCCCGCAGGCGCCCCACGGCCCGGACGACCCGGCGACGCATCGCCTCGTCACGGGCCGGAAGCCGCACCATCCGCATCGCGGCCATCTGCGCGCCGCGCATGGCGTGGATCATCCACGGTGTCGCGTAGGCACCCAACCGGACGCCCATCTCCGGGTCGAAGCCGTCGATCGCGCGCATCAGCGCGAGCACCCCCTCGGAGGCAAGGTCCTCGGTATCCGAGCGGGAGTATGACTGCTGGGCCGCCAGACGCCGGACCAGCGGCAGCAGGCCCTCGATCAGCGCGTTGCGAGACGCCGTGCAGCCCGCTTGGGCCCTTCGGATCAGGTCCAGTTCGCGCTGCCGGGCCGGATCCTCCTCCGAGGTGGTGGCCGAAGGGGTGGAGCGTGTGAGCATGGCGGTCATGTGGTTTCTTTCGAAGTGAGGGGGAGAATCAGGTCGCGAGGGAACGCGGCCCCGGGCCGAGCAGGAAGTACAAGACCATGCCCACCACGGGCAGGAGCACGATCAGAAGAATCCAGAGCAGTTTCGCGGCGGTGGTCGCACCGGAACCCAGCACGCTGATGATCGCGATCACGTCCAGGACAAGAACCAGGATTCCGATCAACGAGCCGATCATCATGGGTCAGCCGCCTCCGTGATCCGGCGGGTCGATCCCCGCGGATGTGTAACTATTGCCGACGACCCCCCGATTCCCGATGAACATCTCCTGAACCCCCGTTCATTCTGCGGTTCATGGTTGAGGCTCATTCCTGAGCCCGAAGGGGGGGTGCGATCCGGATTTGGCCTGGGTCGTGGTAGGCTGTCGGCGGACCGCCCCGGTCCACCGGAGACTGCCCATGCTGAGGATCATCACCGCGCTCTGCGCCACCGCGTTTGGGTCCGTTGCCGCGGGGCAGGACGGCGTGGGGTTCGGGCCCAGGGCTCCCGGACGCACCGGGCCGCCCGCCCTGGGCCCGGCGACGGCCCGGGTCGCAAGGACCCCGGCGCACAGCATCGCGGGCGCCTTCCGGCCCGCGGCCGGCGCGGCTCCGGGGATGACACTGGACTTTGATCTTCCCGCTCTGATGGGGGTCGCCGACGATGGCGGGCCATTCGTGATCCGGAGGTTCCCGATCGCACCCGGGCGGTTCGTCGATCTTGAAGTCGAACGCTTCCGGGTGACCACGCCCCGTTCAACCTTTGTTGAGGGTCGGCAGCGCGGACCGGATGAGCCGTCCGGATTCGACCCGGAAAGCGTCCTCCTCCTTCGCGGTCGGGTCGCGGGATACCCAAGGTCGAGCGTGTACCTGGGCCTGGCGCGGGAGATGAGCCGCGGGACGGTCGACCTGGGTGCCGGGTACGGCGAGTTCGCCGTGTCGTCCCGGCGCACCGGCGGCGGCACGCACCTGCCCGGCCAGGCGGGCGTATACGCGGTTCGTGGCGACGGGCCGACCGGCGTGTGCCTCCTGGAGCCGGAGGGTCCGCCGGTGCCGCCGGACCCCACGCCGCCGGCGACCGACGAGCCGCGGCGGGGGCTCCGCCAGGTTGAACTGGCGGTGGATACGGACCTGGAGTTCTTCGGCCTGTTCGGGGACGTGAACGCGGCGAACACCTACCTGGTCGAGTTGTACGGCGCGGTGAGCGAGGTCTTCATGCGCGAGATCAACGTGCGCGTCGACCTGGTGTACGGGCGCATCTGGACGACGCCGCAGCCCTTCCAGGCCGGCCTGTCCTCGTTCTCCGGATACTGGGGCTCCAACATGCAGTCCGTGCACCGCGACGTGGCGCAGATGTTCAGCGGGAGGCCGGACAAGCCGGGCGGCGTGGCGTGGCTGAGCAGCGTGTGCAGCGGCAGCGCGTACTCGTTCTGCGGGAATGCGCAGGCCTTCTTCGAGGACCCCTTCGGGACCGGGCAGTGGCGGTACGACGTCCATGTGACCGCGCACGAACTTGGGCACAACTTCGGCACCAACCACACCGACGTGTACGGCCTGGACAACTGCGGCAGCACCGGCGCCATCCCGCAACGCGGCACCATCATGAGTTACTGCAACCAGACGGTCAGCGGCGGGCAGACCGTGATCGACATGGCCTTCCACACCCGCACGCGACAGGCGATGAACGAGTACCTGGCCACCGTCACCGACCCCTCGTGCCTGGTGTTCGACTGCAACCAGAACGGCATCGCCGACGCCATCGACATCGCGGGCGGGACGAGCGCCGACAGCAATGCCAACGGCATCCCCGATGAGTGCGAGGACTGCAACGGGAACTCCGTGCTGGATCCCCAGGACATCAGCGCGGGAACCAGCCAGGACCTCAACGGCAACGGTGTGCCGGATGAGTGCGAGCCGGACTGCAACAACAACGGCGTCCCGGACGACAGGGATATCGAACTGGGCACAAGCCAGGACGCCCACGGCGACGGCGTGCCCGACGAGTGCGATGCCGACCTGAACCTCAACGGGCAGTCCGACTACAACGAACTGTGCGCGAACATGCCGCTTGACCGCAACCGCAACCGGACCCTGGACGCCGTCGAAGACTGCGACGGCGACACCATCCCCGATCTTGTGGAACTCGACACGGCTCACGACGCCTGGGTCGGCAGCACAACCCAGGACACGCTGCGGCGATTCCACGCGGTGACGGGGGTGCTGATGCAACTCTCCGCTCCCGGCGCCACGCAGGCGTACGACGTGATCGTGACCCCCGACCGGCGGGTTCTGGCCACCAGCAACGGCACGGACCGGGTGGCGGAGTTCGACCACCTCGGGGCGTTCGTCCGGGACCTCGTCCCCGCGGGGTCCGGCGGACTGGACGGGCCCGCGGGGCTGCTCATCTCGCCCGCCGGGACTCTGCTGGTCGCCAGCCAACTCAACAACCGCGTCCTGGAGTACGACCTTGCCACCGGCGCGTTCCTGCGGACGCTGGTCGCGGCCGGGGCCGGCGGACTCACCGCACCCTTTGGCCTGGCCGCGGGACCGGACGGGCTGCTGTATGTCTCCGCGGGCGGCAACCGCGTCCTGCGGTATGACATGGGCACGGGCCTGTTCGTGTCGCAGTTCGTCGCCCCGGGCGCGGGCGGATTGGCGAGCCCGCGGGCGCTCATGTTCCTGCCGGACGGGAGGCTGCTGGTGGCGAGCCTGGGCAGCGATCAGGTGCTGGCCTTCAGCGGGTCGACCGGCTCCTTCCTCGAAAACTGGGCCAAGACGACGGTCGCGTTCACCCGTCCGTGGGGCCTGCGCATGGCCCGCGACGGGAACGTGCTCGTCAGCGTCAACGGCATCACGGAGACCCACGTCACCAGGGCCCGCATCCAGGAGTTTGACGTGGACAACGGCTACTGGGTCCGCGGCTACGTCCTGGGCAACGACACGGGGCTCAATGCGGCCGCGGGGTTCGACCTCGTGCCCGACGCCGGCACCGACTGCAACGACAACCAGCGCCCCGACAACTGCGACATCGCGAGCGGGTACTCCCTGGACATCAACACCAACGGCGTGCCGGACGAGTGCGAGCACATCTGTTACCCGGACTGCAACGCCGACGGCGCGCTGAACCTGTCGGACTTCGGCTGCTTCCAGACGAAGTTTGCCCTGGGCCTTCCCTACGGCGATTGCAACGGGGACGGCGTGCGAAACCTGTCCGACTTCGGGTGCTTCCAGACGAAGTTCGCGCTTGGGTGCCCGTGAGGATCAGGCATCCAGCAGCAGTCGCTCGGGGCTCTCGATGCACTCCTTGACGCGGACCAGGAACCGCACGGCCTCCGCCCCGTCGATCAGCCGGTGGTCGTAGGACAGCGCCAGGTACATCATCGGCCGGATCGCGGCGTGCCCGGGGTTGGCCGGGTCCTCGACGGCACGGTTCTTGATCGTGTGCATCCCCAGGATCGCCGACTGCGGCGGGTTGAGGATCGGCGTCGACATGAGCGACCCGAAGACGCCGCCGTTGGTGATCGTGAACGTCCCGCCCTGCATCTCCTCCAGCGTCAACCTGCCCTCCCTGGCCCGAGCGCCCACGTCCTTCACGGCGAGTTCGATCTGGGCCATGGACAGAGCCTCGCACCCGCGGATCACCGGGACAACAAGGCCCTTCGGGCTGGCGACGGCGATCGCGATGTCGCAGAAGTCATGCTTTTCAATCGCCGGCTGGTCGTTCTCATCCCGCACGATGCTCGCGTTGACCATGGGGAACGCCCGGAGCGCGCTCACGACCGCCCGCACGAAGAACGACATGAACCCGAGCCCGACGCCGTGCTTCTTCTCGAAGCCATCCTTGTAGCGTGCGCGCAGGGCCATGACACCGGACATGTCGCACTCATTGAAGGTGGTCAGCATCGCCGCCGTGTGCTGGGCCTCGACCAGGCGCGCCGCCACGCGCTGCCGCAGCGGGCTCATGCGCTCCCGTGTGACGCCGCGGACGCCCTGGTGCGGGCTGGGTGTCCCGCTCGCGCGCGGCGGGCCCGACACCTGCACCTGCGGCCTGGCCGGTGCCTGCGGGGCGGCCGGTGATGGCTTGCTCCCCTTGGCGAACGCGACCACGTCCTGCTCCCGCACCCGCTTGCCCGCCCCGCTCCCCTCAACCTTTGACAGGTCCACGCCCATTTCCTGCGCCAGTTTCCGTGCCAGCGGCGTCGCGCGAACGCCCGGATCTTCCGGGGCGGACTCGGCCGTGGGCAGCGTCCGCAGCGGGTCCGCGGGCTTGGGCTCCGGCAATCCTTTCGCGGGGGACTTCTCGGGTGCCGGCGCGGCCTGCCTGGCCGCGGCCGCCTCATCGACCTTTCCCACGACCCCGCCGATAGGGACCTGGTCCCCCTCCTTCGCCGACGGGTGCAGCACCCCGGCCGCGGGGGCCGTGATCTCCATGGTGATCTTGTCGGTCTCGAAGTCCATGACGACCTCGTCTCGTTCGACGCGCTCACCGTCCTTCTTGCGCCAGCCGGCAACGACGCCGCTGGTGACGGACTCGCCGACCGCCGGGATCACAATGTCGATCGCCATAGTGGGTTCCTAGTGCTTGGCGCCCGGGGCGGCGGCGGGGAGCGGCCCCACCGCCTTCGTCAGTATCTGTTCCTGCTGGGCCTTGTGGGCGGTCTTCGAGCCGACGGCCGGACTGGCCGCGGCGTCGCGCCCGATGTACGGCAGCGGAGACTTGCCGTCGGCGGCGGTGAGCAGCCCCGCCATGTGCGTGTAGGCGCCGGCGTTCTGCGGCTCCTCCTGGACCCACACCCGCTCGGCGCCCGCCGGGTAGCGGGCCAGGATGGCGTCGAGCATCTTGCGGTGCAGCGGGTACAACTGCTCCACGCGGATGATCGCCAGGTCCTTCCGCTGGATCGCCCCGCGCCGCTCCGCGAGTTCGTGGTAGACCTTGCCGGTGCACAGGATCACGCGCTTGACGCCCGCGGCGTCCAGCCTGTGCGATGCACCCGGGGCCTCCTTCACCGGCTGGACGCCGGCGCCGGAGAACGAGGGGTCGTCGATCACCTCCTGGAATCGCCCGCTCATCAGTTCCGTCACGCTGCCGGTGGGGACGCGCAGCATGCTCTTCGGCGTCATCACGATCAGGGGCTTGCGGAATGAACGGCGCACCTGCCGGCGCAGCAGGTGGAACACCTGCGGACCCGTCGAGGGGTACACGACCTGCAGGTTGTCCGCCGCGCACAACTGCAGGAACCGCTCCAGCCGCGCCGACGAGTGCTCGGGGCCCGCGCCCTCGTACCCGTGGGGCAGCAGAAGGACCAGGCCCGACCACCGCTGCCACTTGGCCGCGGCGGAGGCGAGGTACTGGTCGATGATCACCTGCGCCCCGTTGACGAAGTCACCGAACTGCGCCTCCCACATCACGAGCATGTTGGGGTCGGAGAGCGAGTAGCCGTACTCGAATCCCATGACCGCCATCTCCGACAGCGGGCTGTCGTAGACGCAGAACTTGGCCTGTCGCGGCCTGCCGTCGGGCCCCTTGGACCCCGGCGGGGCGTCCGTCCCGGGGTTTCCGACCTCGCGCATGTGGTTGAGGGGGGTGTAGGGCTGGCCTGTCTCCTGGTCGCGCACCACCGCGTGCCGCTGGCTGAACGTGCCGCGGCGCGAATCCTGCCCGCTCAGGCGCACCGCAACCCCATCGAGCAGCAGCGTGCCCACCGCCAGCAGTTCGGCGTCGGCGTGGCTCACCGGGCCCCCGGCGGCGATCTCCGCCCGCTGGGCCAGGAGGTGCTTGAGTTTCGGGTTGAGGTGGAACCCCTCCGGCACGCGCCCCAGCGCCCCGCAGACCTCGCCGAGGCGCTCCGTTGGCACGCCCGTCTCGACAGGGTCGAAGGAGAACTTCTTCCCCATGCCCTTCCACTTGGCGCTGCCGGGGTCGATGGTGGGGTCATACGGCGTCGTCTTCGCCGCCTTCTGCGCCGCCTCGAACGCGTCGTCCAGCCGCTTGCGGATGGCGGTCATGTCCGCCTCGCTGATGACGCCCTCGGCAAGCAGCCGCTCCGCGTAGACCTTGAGCACGCTGGGCTTGCGCTTGATGAGCGCGTACAGCAGCGGCTGCGTGAACGACGCCTCGTCGCCCTCGTTGTGCCCGTACTTGCGGAAGCAGTACATGTCAACGAAGGCGTCCTTCTTGAACCGCTGCCGGTACTCGGCCGCGAAGGTCGCGACGGCCACCACCGCCTCCGGGTCCTCACCGTTGACGTGGAACACCGGGGCATCGATGAACTTGGCCACGTCGGTGCAGTAGCGGCTGCTGCGCCCATCCTCCGGCGCGGTCGTGAACCCGATCATGTTGTTGACGACGACGTGGATCGCCCCGCCGGCGGTGTAGCCCTCGAGTTGCGAGAAGTTCAGCGTCTCCGTCACCACGCCCTGCCCGGGCAGGGCGGCGTCGCCGTGGATCACAACCGGGATCACCCGGCGGCGCTCCAGGTCCCCGCGCAGCCGCTGCTTGGCGCGGCAGCGGCCCATGACCACCGGCCCGACCGACTCCAGGTGGCTGGGGTTGCTCGCCATCGCCAGTTGCACGCTCCGGCCTCCGCCCACCTGCCGGACGCCGGAGTACCCGCGGTGGTACTTCACGTCGCCGCCGCCGTCGGTGGCGCCGGTGGACCAGGTATCCTCGAACTCCGTAAAGATCTGCTCGTAGGTCTTCCCCATGATGTTGTTGAGGACGTTGAGGCGCCCGCGGTGGGCCATCCCCAGCACGATCTCCTCAACACCCAGGTCGGCGACGCTCCGCAGGACCCGATCCAGGAGCGGGATCAGCGACTCCGAGCCCTCGAGGCTGAACCGCTTCTCGCCGGGGTACCGCTTGCCCAGGAACTTCTCGAACTCCTCGGCCCGCAGCAACTGTTCGAGGATGTGCGCCCGCATCCCGCGGTCCAGCGGCACCAGCCCGCGGTCACGCTCCACGCGCTCCAGCAGCCACCGCCGCTCGGTCATGTCCTGGACGTGCATGACCTCCACGCCGATCGTGCGGCAGTAGGTCTGCTCCAGGTGCTCCACCACCGCGCGGAGCGGCACGCCCGAGGGCAGCGCCCCCGACTTCGGGTACACGACCGTGTCCAGGTCCGCGTCCGTCAGCCCGTAGAACGACGGCGACAGTTCCTCCGGCCGCACCCGCTCCCGCCCGAAGGGGTCCAGGCGCGACGCCAGGTGCCCCAACTGCCGGTAGGCGGCCACCAACTCCTCGATCGCGGCCGCGAACCGGGGTGCCTGCACGCCTGCGGCCGGCGCGGCCTCGGCGGGACCGGCCCCCGCCATGGCCAGGTCGAAGCCCTGGAAGAACGAACGCAGGTCCTCCGGCACACTGGCCGTGTCCTGCTTGAACTGCTGGTACTGGGCTTCCAGGTAGTCGGCCGACCATCCATTGATGGCGGGGCGGATGGCCCGGGGCGGGCGTGGAGCGGCGGTCATCGGAACCTCGTGAGGCTTGGGGTCGCGGGGGCCCTCCGCCCTCGCGTCCGGGAGTTCTGATTCAAGGGTGAATGGTAGTCGTTGGTATCGACAGAGCGTCCGCACGGGTGCGGAAAGCCGCCCGCCCGCGGACAATCCCCGAACCAGGGCGCGCGATCAGCCGAACCGCCCCGTGACATACTGCTCCGTCTCGCGCAGCCTGGGGTTCTGGTAGACATCGGCCGTGCTCCCGTACTCGACAAGCCGCCCCAGGTACATGAACGCCGTGTAGTCGCTGACGCGGGCGGCCTGCTGCATGTTGTGGGTCACGATCAGGATCGTGTACCGCTGCGAGAGTTCGCGGATCAACTCCTCGATCCGCAGCGTCGCGACCGGGTCCAGGGCCGAGCACGGCTCGTCCAGCAGCAGCACCTCCGGCTCCGCGACGATCGCCCGGGCGATGCACAGGCGCTGTTGCTGGCCGCCGGACATGCCCAGCGCCGAGTGCCTGAGCCGGTCCTTCACCTCGTCCCAGAGGGCCACCGCCCGCAGGCTGTTCTCGCACGCCTCGTCCAGTACCGCGCGCCGCCGCTCGCCGTTGATGCGCAGGGCGTAGATCACGTTCTCACGGATCGACATCGGGAAGGGGTTGGGCTTCTGGAACACCATCCCGGTGCGCTTCCGCAGGCCGATCACGTCCACGCCGGGGGCGTACACGGGCACCCCGTGCAGGACAATCGAGCCCTCGATCCTGACCCCCTCCACCAGATCATTGAGCCGGTTGATGGACCGCAGGAGGGTGGACTTCCCGCAGCCGCTGGGGCCGATGAGCGCTGTGACCTTGCCCCTGGCGACGATCATGGAGATCGCGTACAGCGCGCGGCGCTTGCCGTACCACAGCGAGAACTCGCGGGCCTCGATGACGGCCTGTTCGGACCGCAGCGATTCGTGCACCGCCGCGGTGTGGGCGTGCCCCTGCCGGATGGCGTCCAGGACGCTCGGGCCCGCGGGCCCCTGGGCGGGCGCGGTGGGTACCGGGGGGTGTGGTGCCCTGACCTCCATCGCCCCGATGGTACGGGCCGGGAGCGCGCTCATGCCGGGCTCCGGCGAACCCGCAGGGTGACCAGCCGGATCGAGACGTTGACGACAAAGATGATCGAGATGAGGACCAGGATGCCCGCCCACGCCAGTTCGCGCTGGGCCGGGTACGGCCCCGTTGCGTAGGTGTAGACCTGCACCGTGAGCGACGGGAAGGGCTCCGACGGGTTGGTCGTCAGGAACCGGCTGCCGAGCGCCGTGAACAGGAGCGGGGCCGTCTCACCGGCGATCCGGGCGATCGCCAGCATGATCCCCGTCACCACCGTGCCCGCCGCCGCGGGCGCCACCACGCGGAGGATCGTCTGCGACCGGGTGGCCCCGAGGGCGGCCGAAGCCTGGCGGTAACTATCCGGGACCAGTCGGAACATCTCCTCGCTCGTCCGTGCGACAATTGGGACCATGATGAAGGCCAGCGCCCCCGCGCCGGCCCAGCCGCTGTAGTTCCCCAGCGGCACCACCAGCAGTTCGTACCCGAGGATCCCGACCACGATGCTGGGCACCCCGGCCAGCACGTCCGTGACGAACCGGACGGGGCCCGGCAGCAGTCTCTCCGTCCCGTACTCGGACAGGTACACCCCGGCCAGCAGGCCCAGCGGGATACCGATCAGGCTCGCCAGACCGATCAGGATCAGCGTGCCCACAACCGCGTTGCGCATGCCCCCGGGGTCCAGCGCGTTCCCGGTCGGGTCCGCGGCAAAGAACTCCCACGAGGTGGCCCCGAAGCCGATGGAGAACAGGTACACCGTCACCAGCCCGAGCACCCCGATGATCAGCACCGTGCAGGCGGCGCACGCCGCGAACATGACGCGGCTCTGCAGCGTCTTCCACGGGTTCTTGCGGACGAGCGGCATGGCCTAGTGAGCGGCCGCGGCGCGCGGCCCCCCCCCGACGATCAGCGACCGCGCCAGGATGTTGATCGCCAGCGACATGACCAGCAGGATGAGCGCGACCTCCAGCAGGGCCGCGCGGTGCAGCCCGTCGCTGGCCTCGGCGAACTCGTTGGCGAGCAGGCTCGACATGGTCTGCGCGGGCGCGAAGGGGGACGGCTCGATCTGGTTGTTGTTGCCGATGACCATCGTGACGGCCATCGTCTCCCCCGCCGCCCGCGCCAGCCCGAGCATGATCGCCCCGAAGAGCCCCGCCCGCCCGTACCGCAGCATCGCCGCGCAACTCTGCCACCACGTCGCGCCCAGCGCCAGCGTCCCCTCGATCTGCATCCGCGGCACGGCCCGCAGCACGTCCCGGCTGACGGCCGTGATGATCGGCAGGACCATGATCGCCAGGATCAGCCCGCCGCAGAGCATGTCCCGACCCGTGAGGGGGATCGGGCGTGTCACCACCTCACCAGCGATGTTGAGTGTCCCCGTGAACAGCCAGCCAAGCCCGGGAACGTCTCCCAGCAGGCTCTTGAGGCCGGGTTCCACGACGTGCTGCAGGAACGGCGCCAGGACGAACAGGCCCCAGATTCCGAAGGCGATGCTCGGGATCGCCGCCAGAAACTCCACCAGGAACGAGAGCACGCCGGCCAGCCGCAGCCGCGGAGCAACGCGCACCAGGAACAACGCCGCCCCCAGGCTGAGCGGGACGGCCACCACCAGCGCAAGGGCCGAACTCACCACCGTGCCGTAGATCACCGCCAGCCCACCGAAACTCGGCGGCGAAACCACCTCGACCTCGTTCCCCGCGGCGTCCAGCCCCGCACCGACAATCTCGTTCGGCCGCCAGTCCGTGGACAGCAGGAATCCCACGCCGAACGTGCGGATGCTGGGGAGGGCGGCAGCGAGCAGGACCAGAGCGAGCGCCGCGAGCATCCCGAGGATACACAGCGCGCTGCCGCGCGCGGCCAAGCCGAGCACGGCGTCGCCGCGGCCGAACGTGCGCGGACTGCTCTGGACGGCCGTCGTCATCACTGGTCCCGGAGCGGGGCGGACCCTCATGCTACTTCCCGGGCAGCCCCAGCGCACGCCCCCGGAACGTCAGTTCGCGCAGGGCAGCCTCGACCCTCGTCCGCACCGCGGGGCTCAGCGGGGCGTAGCCGAGTTCCGTGGCAACCGCCTGCCCGTCGTGCGTGGCCCACCAGAAGAAGCGGGCCAGGGCGCGGGCCCCGTCCGGGTCACCCAGGTTGCTCAGGTCCTTGTAGACAATCAGGTAGGTGAACGAAGCGATCGGGTAGACCCCCGTGCCCGGCCGGTTCCACAGGTCGGCCGCCAGGATCGAGCCCGAGAGTGATTCCGCGGCAGACTCGCCCGCAAGGGCGGCCGAGCCCGTTGACGCCTTCACGAACTCCCCATCCCTGTTCCGGACCGCGCCGAACGCGATGTGGTTCGCGGATGCGTAGTTCTGCTCCATGTACCCGATGGAGCCCGCCGTCTGCTGGACGATGGCCGCCACACCGTCGTTGCCCTTGCCGCCCTGCCCGACGGGCCACTGCACCTGCTTGCCCGTGCCGATGCTCCGCGAGAACAGCACGCTCTGGGCCGCCAGGTACTTCGTGAAGATGTAGGTCGTGCCGCTCCCGTCGGACCGCCACGCCGGGGTGATTGCCAGCGCCGGCAGCGCGGCCCCGGGGTTCAAGGCCGCGATCTTCGGGTCGTCCCATGTGGAGATCACCCCGATGTAGATCTCGGCCAGAACCTCCCCGCTGAAGTTCAGACTGGAGACGCCCGGCAGGTTGTACGCCGGGACCACCGAGCCCGCGCACGCCGGAAACTCGACGACGTTCGCGGACCCGCCCATCTGCGCGAGTTGGGCCGCGCTGAGCGGTGCATCGGAGCCCGCGAAATCCACGGTCTTCTCCGTGATGCCCTTGATCCCGCCGCCGGAGCCGATCGACTCATAGTCAATCTTCACGCCGGGGTGCAACTTCTGGTACTCCGCGGCCCACCGCTGGTAGAGCGGGTTGGGGAAGGTGGCCCCGGCCCCCTGCAACCGAACGCCGTCCAATGCCGAGTGCCCGACCGCCGCCACACCCAGGATTACGCCGCTCAGCAGGCTCACCATGTGTGCCCCCGTCTGCGAGTTTCTCGTGTCCCGCGGGCGAATCGCCCCCGCCGGCACAACGGCCGGAACCGCCGGATCGTAGTGGCTCCGAGGCCCGCCCCGTGCCCGCGCGGCGCTAAGACTGCGCAAAGACGGCTACCGGGAGCCCGCGTCGACATGGCTCATCCCCACCAGCAGCGGGGACGATTCGGTGCGGAGGGCATCGCCCGTGGTCGGGCGGAATGTGCAGACCAGTTTGGCGTCGCGCATCTCCAGTTTGTCGCCGCCCTTGTCCTGCAGGTTGAGCGTGAACACGTACCCGGGCCCCGGCCCCAGCCGCCGTACCGCGCCGGCGGCCTCGGCGGCGGAAAACTCCCAGGACGCGATCGCGGACTTCCCCTTCCGGTCCATCAGGCGGAACTCGAACGATCCCTCGGCCGTCACGGGGACCGCGTACCCGCCCGCGAACAGGTACACCACGAGCGATGTTGAATCGCGGTACTGGTTCTCGTCCGTATCCACAAAGTTCGGGGCGATCAGCGAGAGCGACTGCGGCGTGGCGCCCCTGGGCTGCGGCCCGGGGTCGCGGGGGCCCCCCTCGGTGACGCAGCCCGCCACGGCCGCCAGCGGCACGATGAAGAAAAGGGGGCGCACGCTCACTCCTTGGGCTTCTTGGGAACAAACCCGTCGTTGCGCAGCGTCTGGCGGACCGTCTCCGCACCCTCGATCGCGTTGATCCGTTCCTCCGTGATCTGCCGGAGCCGCTCCGTCCCGCCGGGCGAGTCGTTGTAGATGACCTTGGGCGTCAGGATCACCAGCAGTTCCGTCTTCACGTCGCTGTTGCGGGTGGACCGGAAGAGCGACCCGATGACCGGGATGTCCCCCAGCAGCGGGACCTTGGTGCGGCGCTCGTCCTGCGTGGTCTGGATCAGCCCGCCGATGACGACCGTCTGCCCGTCCTTCACCGTGACGACGGTGTCCACCTGCCGCTGGCTGATGATCGGGGCCTGGAAGTCCTCGGAGATCTGCGTCGTCTTCTGGCTGACGCTGGAGATCTCCGGCTGCAGTTCCATCCGCACAAAGCCGTCGGAACTGATCGAGGGCGTGACGTTGAGGATGATCCCCACGTCCCTGCGCTCCACGTTCGCCGTGGTGCGGTCGGAGACGTCCGAGCGGTCCACGCTCGTCACGATCGCCACGTTCTCGCCGACCTTGATCAGCCCCTTCTGGTTGTTGTTCACGATCACCGACGGCCGGCTGAGCACCTGCAGGCGACCCTGGGCCTCCAGCGCCCGCACCAGCAGGTCAAAGTCGGTGGACGAGAACGACAGGTTGGGCACCCCGAGGGCCGCCGCGACGCTCGCCCCCGCCGCCAGCGAACCGAAGTTGTACATGTCGCCGCCGAAGTTCTTGATCTTGAAATCCGCGCCCCACTGCGAATCGTTGTCCACCGTGACCTCGGCCAGCAGCACCTGGATCAGCACCTGCGGCGGGGCCGCGTCCAGTTCGCGCACGACCTCCAGCACCTTCTGCGTGTAGCGCGGGGCAACGGTGATGATGAGTTTGTTGCTCTGCTCGTCGCCGACGACCGTGACCTCCTGCTCAAGTTGCCGCATCACCGAGCCCGAAAGTTCCCCGGCGAGCAGCCCCCGCTGCAGGTCCGCCTCGCCCTGGAAGGACTTCACCAGCGACGCCTCGATGTCCTTGGCCTTCGCGTTCTTGAGGTTGTAGACGATCCGCTCGCGCTCCGTCGCCTCCACGTTGTCGAGGTCGCGGACCAGTTTCCCCACCTGCTCCAGGTAGGAATCCGTGCCGCTGACCACCAGGGTGTTGGTGCGCGCGTCCAGCGCGATCGACAGTTGCTGCCTCTCGTCCGGCACGGGGGTGAACCGCATGTCGCCGCTCTCGGGCTGCGGGGCGCCGTCCCCCTTCTTCTCCGGCTGCTCGCCCTGCGACGGCACCAGCACATACAGGCTCCCCTGCTGGCGGAGGTTGAACACGTCCCGCAGCAGTTCCGCCATCGACCGGGCGTCCGCGTTCTTCAGCACGAACATCTCGACCCGCCGGTCGCCCTTGGCCGAGTCCAGTTCCCCGATCATGCTCTGGATCAGCGTCATCATGTCGGGGGGCGCCGACACCACCACCCGGTTGGTCCGCAGGTCGGGCGTGAGCGTCACCAGTTCGCGGATCGCGCTGTCCACCTGGGCCTCGGTCGGCTTGGCCCCGGTCTGGTTCCTCAGGTCTCCGGCCACCTGCTCGCGGAAGAACCGCAGGTTCGTCGCCTGCTTCGCGCCGAGCCCCGCCGCCCCGCCCACCGAGCGCCCCGCGAGCACGTTCTGCAGCAGGTTCACCACCTCCAGGGCGTTGGCCGAACGCAGGTCAAAGAACCGGATGTTCTGCACCGCGGTTACAGCCGCCCCGTCCAGTTGCCCGACGAGCCGCCGGATCGCCGCGATGTCCGCGTCCGTGCCCGTGACCACCAGGGCGTTGATCCGCTCGTTCGGCACGAGCGTGACGGAGTTGGGCCCCCGCCGCGCGTTCTCCCGGTCCACGTACAGTTCCCGCAGCGCGTTCACCGCGTCGGCCACCCGGCCCCGCGACATCTGGACCACGTCCGTCTTCATCGTCGCCGCGAGGGCCGTGTTGCCGTTGGCAAGGGCCGTCACGAGTTCGCGCACCACGGCCGCGTTCTCGTCGCTGGCCGCGACAATCAGCAGGTTGCTGCCCTTGTCCGCCTCGATCATGAAGGCGTCGGTGGCCGCCTTCGGCGCCCCCTGCACCTGGGCCGCCGCGATCCGTTCCCGCATCAGCGCCTGGATGCGCGGCGCCAGGTCCACGGCGTTGGCCCCGGTCACCGGGATGACATGCACCCCGACCGCCGGGTTGGACTTCTCGTTGTCCAGCGTCCTCACCAGGCTCTCGATGATCGAGAAACTCTTCGGGCTCGTGGAGATGACCAGCGCGTTGGTCCGCTGGTCGCTGGACACCGCCACCCGGTCCTCGGGGCGGGTGCTTGGCAGCCCGGCCCGCTGCTGGAACACGCTCGTGATGATCCCGGCGATCCGGTCCGCCGCGGCGTACTGCAGCGCAAACACCCGCACGCTGTTCGACGCCGCCGCGGCCTCGACGTCGAGCATCGAGACCAGTTCGCTCACCACGTCCGCGTTCGCGGGCGAGGCGACGACGATCAGCGCGTTGAGCGATTCCTCGGGTGTGATCGCCAGCCCCGTGAGCGGGACGAACAGGTCCGCCTGGATGCGCCCGGCGGGGTCGGCGATGTCCTTGCCCGCCCGGGCCATCCGCAGCCGCCCGATCTGCCGCTGCAGGCCCAGCGATTCCGGCGCGACCGTCTGCCCATCGACCAGGACCTTCGTCAGTTCCGCCGCCAGCGTCGAGGCGTCCGCGAACTTCAGCGGGATGATCCGCGGCTCCACCCACTTGGCGCTCGTGTCGCTGTCCAGGTCCTTCAGCAGCACCTCGACGAACGCCACCGCCTCGTCGCGGCCGGCGACGATCATCGTGTTCGTCCGCTCATCCACGCTGATCGCGATCTCCCCCGCCAGCGCCCGCCCCGTGGCGGTGCTGGGCAGTCCGCGCCGGTCCGTGCCCGGCAGCCGCCGCAGCGCCTCGCCCTGCTTGAACAACTCCTCGAGCACCGTCTTGGTCCGCGTCGCCGACGCGTTGACCAGCGGGAAGATGCGGGCGACCACCGCGTCTCCCAGCGGCAGCGTGTCCAGCGTCTTCACCAGTTCCTGCAGGGCCGGCAGGTTCTCCCTGACCGACGCCACCACCACGGAGTTCGTCTGGCTGTCGGCGATCAGCCGCACCGGCTTCGACAGGTCCAGTTTCAGTTCCGCCTGGTCCAGCCCGTTGCGGGCCAGATTCAGGCGACGCACCTGCTCGGCGATGGCCTGGGCCGGCGCCGTCGCGGCCGCCTGGTCCCCCGGCCTGAGCATCGCCTTCAGCGTCTCCACCAGCGCCGACGCGGTGGCCGTCTTCAGCGGGACGACCGCGACCATCTGCTCCGCGTTGGCGGGCTCCGCGTCCAGGGCCCGCACCAGCGCCACCACCGACTCCCCGTCGGCGGGGCTCGCCACCACCGCGATCGCCCGGCGAGACAGCAGCGGCACGATCGTGATCGGCTCGGACACCACGCCCTGCTGGTCCGGCGCGGACGGCTTCGTCAGCCCCAGTTGCTCCAGTTGCTCCCGCACCTGCGCGGGCGAGTTGTTCTGCACGTCGATGATGAACACCGACTGCCCGAGGACTCCCGGCGCCCGCACCACGCCGTCCGCCGCCGGCGGGATCACCGCGTCGAGTTCGCCCACCACCTTCTGGATCTCGTCGTACAGCCGCCGGCTGCTGGCGATGACCAGGGCATTGGTCGTGCGGTCCACCTCGACGGCGAGCGTCTCGCCCTGGTCCTTGGCCGCGCTCGCGAACGTTGCGGCGATGGTCTTCTGGAGCCGTGCCGCCGGGACGTTCTTCAGCGCCAGCACCCGCACCGACGGCCGCGCCTTGTCGCCCTCGGCCTGCAGCACGTCCGCCATGGCCTTGATCTGCGCGTAGTCCTGCTCCTCGGCGCGCACGATCAGCGCCCCGGTCGAGTCGTCGCCCACGATCAGCACCGCGCGCGAGCCGCCGGGGCGCCCCTGCTGCTGCTGGTACAACTCCCGCAGCGCCGACGCCAGCGCCGACGGCTTGCCCGCCGTCAGGGGGATCACGTGCGCCGGCGGGAAGCGGCTGAAGTCCGGCACGTCGATCTGCTGCACCAGCGCCCGCACCCGCTCCAGGTCCCGCCGCCCCGCGAACACGATCAGCGAGTTGGTCTGTGCCTCGGCCGAGACCGACGGCGTGCCCTCGGCGTCCACCAGCACCGGCGGCGGCGTGTTGCCCTCGTCCGGCCTGCCGCTCGACGGGTTCGCGGGGCGCTGCCGGTCCTGGCGGTTCAGTTGCTCTCGCCGTGCCCGCTCCTCCACCGGCGCCCGGAACCCCTCGTTGAGGGCTCGCGCCACGCTCGCCGCGTCCGCGTGCTTCAGCGAGATCACCGTCAGTTGCCGCGACGAGTCGTACTCCTCCGTGTCCAGTTTGGTCAGCAGGGCCCTGACCCCCTCCCACTCCTTCTCGCCGGCGCTGATCACCAGCGAGTTCGACGCCGGGTCCGGCACGATCGTCACCTGGCGCGCCCCGGGCGTCGTCGCCTCCGACGCCCACCGCCCGTAGAACACCTTGAGCGCCGTGGCCGTCGGCTCCGCGCTGGCGAACCGCAGTTTCACGAACTCCGTCGAGCGCTTCACCCCGCTCGGGACGTCCAGGTCCTTCACCATCGCCGCGATGTCGCGGAGTTGTTCCGCCGTGCCGGACACGAACAGCGTGTTGTTCTCCGGCGAATAGTCCACCGTCGGCGACGGGTCCGTCGCCGCCCGGGGCCTGGCCCGCAGCATCATCCCCAGCGTGAACGAGACGTCCGACGCGATGGCGTTGTCCAGTTTGATCCGCTGGAACTCCACCAGCGTCCGCTCGGGCTCCGCGTCGATCTTCCCGATCTGCTCCTCGGCCAGCGCGATCGCCTCCTGCGAGCCGGTGAGCAGCACGGAGTTGTTGCGCGCCAGCGGCGTGACCTTCACCCCGACGTTGGCCGGGAGCGCGTTCTTCAGCGCATCCACCACCTCGGCGGCCCGCGCGGTCCTGAGCCGCACCGTTACGATCTTCATGTCCCCCAGCCGCGCCGAGTCGAGTTGCTGCACCAGCGCATCGACCTGCCCGAACTCCTCGCCCGGGGCCGACACAATCAGTGAGTTCGTGCTGGGCTGCGGCGTCACGATCACCTGCCCGCCCTCGCGCCCGCCGCCGGGGAACTGCGAGCGCAGCACGCTGGCCAGGTCGTCGGCCTTGGCGTTCCTGAGCACATAGACCTCGCGCCGCCGGTCGCCCGCCAACTCCGGCTGGTCGATCTGCGCCAGCAGGTCCTTGGCGACCCCCATGTCCGCCCCGCCCGCCGAGAGGATGAGCACGTTCCCGTCGCGAGAACCGATGACCGACACCTCGTCCTCGGGCAACCCCTGGGCCCGCGCCCGCTCGGAGAAGAAGCGGCGCAGGCTGCCCGCCGTCCGCTCCGCCTGGGCGTACTTCAGCGGCACCGACTCGATGTGCTGGTCCGGCCGCCCCGAGGCCCTCGCCAGTTCCTCGACGTACTTGGCGGCCTGTTCCACCTTCGGCTTCTTCCCGATGAGCACGACCATCCGCCGTTTCTGGTCGGGCTCGACCGTGACGGCATCCGGATCGCGGTCCTGCCACCAGGGCAGCCCGGCGGTCCGCGTCGCCTCGCGGATCGCCCGGGCAATGGCCTGCGGGTCGGCCCCGCCCACGGGCACCGCCCGGACCGCGGTGTCCGCCAGTTGCGACACCGGCACGTCCAGCGCCCGGACGATCGCCTCCATCCGGTCGAGCGTCGCCCCCTGCCCGAGCAGGATCACGCTGTTGGTCCGCTCGTTGGCGTCCACATAGATCTTGTCCTCGGCCGGGGCGTCGTCCCCCTGCCTGTCCATGCCGTAGAAGATCACGAACCCGCCGAACTGGTTCCCCCCCTGCAACTGCGACGCGATGTTCTGCAGCGTCTCCCGCAGTTCCGGCACCCGGGCGTTCTGGAGTTGGATCACGCGGAGTTGCATCTCCTTCGACGCCACCGGCTGGTCGAACGTCTTCAGCAGCGACTCCATCTGCGCGAAGTCGTCATCGGAGGCGGTCACCACGAGGGTGCCGCTGCGCCGGTCCCCGATGATCGCGACCTTGGCCGCCGCACGCCGGCCCGGACGCGCCGACGCCTGCGCCCGCTGGTCGAAGAACTTCTGGAGGGCGGCCGCCACGGACTGGGCGTCGGCGTGCTGGAGTTTGAGGGTGCGCATGGGCAGCCCCGGCACGTCCGCGGCGTCCACCTGCGCGACGATCGCCTTGATCTCGGCCATCTGCTCGGCCGGGGCGCGGACGACAAAGAGGTTGCTGTCGTTCTGCGCGGAGACCCGCACCCGTTCCTTCTTCGCCGGGTCGCGCCCGATCACCACCTGGTCCACGATCTGCGCCACGGTCTGGGGCTGGGCGTTCCTGAGCGTGATGATCTCCAGTTTCAGGTCCGGGTCGTGCAGGTCGGCGTCCATCGTGTCCAGCAGCCGCTTCACGTCCGCGTGCTGGGCTTCGGAGGCCGTCACGAGCATCGAGTTGGTCCGCTCGTCGGCGACGAAGCGGGCCTGCGGGAGTTCGTCGCGGGCCGGGCCCTGCCGCTGCGCCTCGAACAGCGACTGCATCGTCCGGGAGAGGTCGTCGGCCTTGGCGTTCTTCAGTTCGTACCGCCGGATCGCCAGGCGGTCCGCCACCGGGCTCTGGTCCATCGTGGAGATGAACAGGTCCAGCAGGGGGAACGCCTCCGCCGGGGCCGCGACGATGACCGAGGTGCCCCCGGGGTCCGCGGTCATGCGCACCTGCGCCGGATCGATCCGCCCCTTCACCACGCCGCCGTCACGCCCCTGGAGGGTCATCTCGTAGGAACCCCGGACCCGCCGCGCCTGCTGCCCGCGGGGCGTGGGGGCGAGCAGGTCCCGCACCGCCTGGATGGCCCGGGGCGCCGTCACCGTCGCCAGCGGGTACACCTTCACGGTCATCGACTCCGCCGTGTCAAGTCTGGAGACGGTGGCGATGACCTCCGCCACGGTGGCGAAGTCCGTGTCGTTGGCCCACACGATCAGCGCCCCGCCGGTCGGGTCGGGCGTGGCCGACACCGTGCCGGTGAACCCGCTCGGGCTGGTCGGCGTGGCGCGCCCGACCTGCCGGATCGTCTCCTGCACCACCTGGTTGATCGCCCCCGCATCCGCGCCGTCGGGCAGCGTGACGAACCGCACCTTCGTCGGCTCCGGCGGCATCTGGCTCTGGATCGCCGCGGCCAGTGCCGCGAGGCGGTCCGTCAGCCGCGGCGAGCCGACGATGACGAGCGAGTTGGTCGCGGGATCGACGGCGATGGTGACGCCGGGTTTCGGTTCGACCGGACCAGACTCCGGCTGCGCATCGCCGGCCGGTTGTCGCTCCGTTATGATCGCGGCCCCGTTTGGAGACTGCGCGACGACCGCGGCCGCGATGCCCTGGAGGAGCGGCGACCAGCGCGAGCCGCCCGCATCGCCACGGGGCTTTTCCTCGACGGCGGGGGCGGCGTCCTTCTTCAACAGGTCATCGACGCTGATGACCTCGACGGTCACGCCGCCCTGCTGTTCGAGCAATCTCTTGAGCGTCTGGGCCATCAGGGCCGCGTCAGCGCGGGAGCGATCCAGCGGGATCGTGCGCAGTTGCCGGCTCGTCGTGAGCGTGGCCGAGTCGAGTTTCTGGGCCAGGTCCCCGATGGTCTTCATCTGCTCGTCGCTGGCACGGACGATCAGCGAGTTGCTGGACTTGTCCACGCGCACGGTCGGCGGCTCGTCGCCCCCGGGCTGCTCGGTGAACACCGCCTCCAGGCTGGTCGCCAGTTCGGCCGCGTCGGCGTTGGCGAGCGTGATGATCCGCACGGGGCGGGCCGCGACGGTGCCGCGGGTCTTCGGGTCCACATCCAGTTGCGCCACGACCTGCTCGGCCATGTCGAGCACCGGGCCGGGAGCGCTGACGACGACCGCGTTGAGGCGGCGTTCCGCGGCGACATGGACGGTGTCGCCCGTGTCCCCGCCGGATGCCAGGTACTGCCCGACCTGCCACGCCGGGAGGCGGTCGATGATCGACTCGCGTTTCAGCACACCCTCCAGCACCGGTGCCACCGAGTCCGCCCGAGCGAACTTCAGGTAGATCGTGCGCACGCCCATGTCATCGGGCTTCACACCGTCGTCCAGCGTCGTGACCAGTTCCGCGGCCTGGTCCAGCCGGGCCGTGCCCCCCGCGACCACGATGGTGTTGCTGGCCGGGTCGGCCGTCACGCTCACCGGCGGCTCGCCCGGCTCCGGGTTGGCCGTAAGGGCCGTGCGCAGCGCCGCGCTCGCCGTCTCCGCCGATCCCTTTGTCAACCGGAACACCTTGACGCCCGTCGGCCCGCCAGAGCCCGGCTGGTCGAGCGTCTGGATCACCTCACGCGCCACCGGCATCAGGAGCGTCGGCACACTCACCATCAGCCGGTTGGCCTTCGGGTCCGCGTTCACGGCCGGCTGAGGCACACCAAGCCCCGCCCGCTCCGCCTGGCGCAGCGCGTCCGGCCAGCGGTTGCGGTCCGCGAGCAACGCCTGGGCCGCGGACGCCACGGCCCGCGCGTCCGCGTTCTTCAGGTCGATTACCTGGAGATCGAGTGTCGGTGCGATCGGCGTGCGTTCGTCGAACTCCGCCAGGCGCTTCACCGCCTCGGCCGCCTGCTCGGGCGTCCCCAGCACAATGATGCTCCGGCTCCGCGGCTCCGGCGTCAGTTCGACCGGCCTGCGCCCCTGGGGCAGCGTCTCGTTCACAATCCGCGCGACCGCCTGGGCCAGTTGCACAGGGTCGCCGCGGGCGGGCGTGAACACCATCGCCGTACGCCCGGTCTGCTCACCCGGCTGGTCCAGCCGCTCGATGATCGACTCCGCGAGTTTCACCGACGACGCGGGCCCGGAGACGACGAGCCAGTTGTTCCGGGCATCCGCCTCCACGCGCACGGGCGGTCGCGTCGGCAACTGCCCGCGCCGCGCCCGGATCTGCTCCAGCAGCACCCGCGGGTCCGTCGCCAACTGGTCCGTCAGCAGGCGCTGCACCATCGGCGCCAGCGCCGCCGCGTCCGCGTGCTTCAGGGTGTAGGTCGCGACGTCCTGCGCGTCGGCGTCCACGGGCTTGGCGTCGAGCGCGGCGATCAGTTCCCCGACCTTCTTCAGGTCGGCCTCCGCTCCGGAGAGCATCAGCGCGTTGGCCCCGCCCGCCGGGATCACCGTCACGCGCCCGCCGGACGGCAGTTCCACCGTCGGCAGGCTCGAGTTCAGCGCCTGCGCCACCTGCGGCGCCTCGGCGAAGTTCAGCGGCACCACCCGGATCACCGCCCGCCCGATCTCCGCCGACTCGGTGTCCAGGGTCCGGATCAGTTCCTCCACCACCGGCATCAGCGACTCCGGCGCGGAGATCAGCAGCGTGTTGGTCGCCGGCTCTGCCGCCACGTCCAGCAGCGACCTCGCCTCGGCCTCGGGCAGCCCGGCCTGTTGCTCGCGCAGGCGGGTCGTCAGGACCTTCTGGAGCATGGGCTGGAGCCGGTCCGCTCGCGCGTGCTTCAGCGTGAACATCTTGAGCCCGGTGGTCGGGCGCGACGGCGGCGTGTCGAGGCGCTTCACGACCTCCTCGACGGCCTTGAACACCTCACTCGGCCCGCTCACGATCACCGTCCGCGTCACGGGCTCGGCATCGATCGTCACGGGCGAGCCGCCGGCCGGCGCGCCGCCGTAGATCGCCCCGCTCGCCGCCAGGCTCCGCAACGTGGTGACGACCGATCCCAGGTCCGCGCGTTCCACGGCGTACGTCCGCAGTTCCACGTCATCCGCGAGTTTCGCCTGGTCCAGGCTCTTGACGATCTGCTCGAACCCGGCCAGACGCTTGGCCGGCGCGTCCACGATCAGCGAGTTGGTCCCGCGGTCGGCCCGCACCACGACCTCCCGCGGCCTCTGCAGGTCCGGGCGCGGCTGGCGCGTCCGCGGGTCCAGCGGGATCGGCGGCTCCGGGTACATCTGGTCGATGGTCCGCGCCAGGTCCTCCGCCCGCGCCACCTTCAGCGGGAAGATGCGGATCTCCCGCCCGTCGGCCTCCAGCGACTGCGACTCGTTGAGTTCCCCGACGATCCGCTCGATCTCCGGGAACACGTCCGGGTGCGCCGACACCACCAGCGTGTTGGTCGCCGCGTCCGCCTGGATATCCACCGGCTGCTGCGCCTTCTGCTCGATGCTCCGGCGGTCGAAGGACTGCTGGAGCACGGCCGCCACGCTCGCCGCGTCGGTCGCCCGCAGGCGCATGATCCGCAGGGGCATCCGCTCCCCGCCCTGGCGGGTGTCCAGCCCGCGGACCAGTTGCTCGATGATCGGCAGTTGCGACGGGTCGGCCGCCACCAGCAGCGCGTTGGTCGCCTCGATCGCCTCGATCAGGGGCTCCGGCCCGCCGCGGGGACGCAGGCTCTCGCTGGACTTCACGAGGTCGCGCAGGAAGGCGACCACGTCCGCGGCCTTGGCGGCCTTCAGTTCGATCATCCGCGTCTGGCGCGTCGGCCCCTGCGCCTTCTGGAGTTCCGCAACCACGCGGCTGAAGCGGGCAATGGCCGCGTCGTCACCCACCACCAGCAGCGAGTTTCCGTCCGCGTCCACCGTCACGCCGGGCGTTGTCGCGCCCGCCAGGTTCTTGACCTGCTCGGCGTACAGGGCCAGGGCCCTCTCCCGCACGTCCGCGGCGGAGCCCGAGGCCACCTGGATCACGCTCAGCGTCGGCGCGCCCGGCTGCGGCGGCACGTCCAGGCCCTTCACCAGCGCCTCGAACGCCGTCACGTCGGCGTCGGGGCCCGTCACCACCACGCCCTTGCCGTCGGGCATCGGGCCGAAGTTCACCGCCTGCTGCTGGCGCGGCGTGAGCAGGCGCGGGGCCAGTTGATCCAGAACCGCGGGCGTGATGTAGGTCAGCCGGATCGTCGTGGCGCGCCGCTCCGGCGTGGCCGCCGCGCCGGCCTGCCCCGAGCCCGGATCGATCTGTCCGAGCAGCGCCGCCGCCTGCGCCACCAGCACGCCCGACCCGACCACCGTGACCTTCCCGACCTCCGGGAGCGGGATCACCGTCGGCTTCTGCGCGTCCGGAACGGCCCTGAAGAGTTCGCCGAGTTTGCCCGCGGCGTCCTTCGGCGACAGCGCCGCGAGCGCGAACGTCATCATCCGCGACTCGCCCTGCGCCCCCTCCGGCACGTCCAGCAGCGCGATCAGTTCCGCCACCTGGTCCAGCCGCGCCTTGGGACCCACCGCGATGATCGACTGCGTGCGCGGGTCCGGCTGGATCGTCAGGCCCACGATCTGGTCCTCGTTGATCACCGTCCGCTTGTTGTTGTCCTTCGGGTCGATCACGACCGTGGACCGCTTCTCGCTGATGAGCCCCTTGAGCGCCTCGTGCACCGACGCCACCGGCGCGTACTTCAGGTGGAAGATCCGGTACTCCGAGTCCACCGGCTTCACGGCGTCGATCGCCGACACGATCTCCTGGATCCGCCGGCACTGCGCCGCCGTCTCCACCACGATCAGCATGTTCTGCGGCGGCACGGGCGTCACCGAGCCGTACGTCCCGATCAGGCCCTTGATCTGGTCCGCCACGGTCTGCGCCAGCGAGTTGTTGAGCGGGATGGTCAGCGTCAACATCGTGTCCGGCGTCACGTCCGAGGGCACGGTCCCGTTCACCACCCCGCCCGCCTTGCGCACCGACTCCGCCAGGCTCGCCAGGAACAGGTAGTCCTTCTCCTTGCGGAGTTGCACCGCGTGCGGCATCAGGTTCAGGTTCAGGATCGACAGCGCCTCGTCGAACGAGTACGCCTGCCCGCTGATGAACGTCATCGTCCCCGCCGGCGGCTGCGCCTCGCGGATGATCGGCAGCCCCGCCTCCCGCGAGAAGAAGTCCAGCACCTGGTCGAACGGCGTGTCCTTGAAGTTGAACCTGATCGAGTCGCTCGGCAGCGCCCTGGGGGCGGGCGCAGCGACGGGCGCCGGCGCGGGCCCCGGGGACGCGGCCGCGGGAGTCGCGGCCGGCGACGAGGCGGGCGGTGTCGCCGCATCCTGGGAGAACACAGACGCGGGGCGCCCGGCGCACGCGATCAGTACGGCCACGACGATCCGGGTTCTGGCGTCCATCGGTTGTCCTCCCTGACACGCAGCCCCGCGGCATCCTCCGCGGCGTGCGGCCAGTCTACCTAGTTCACGGGCCGCCGGTCCTCCAGCGTCTGCCCGTTGCTCACCTCGTACCTCTGCCCCGCGATCTCGAAGACCGCACTCTCCCCCGCCCCCGACACCAACTTTGCGTCCGCCACCTGCGATCCCACCGCCAGGGACAGGCGCTCCTTGCTCCGGTCGTTCACCAGCCAGACTTCCGTCCCCAGGCGGCTCTCCACCACCCCGGTCATCCGCCAGTCCGCGTACGGAGAGCGCGGGGCCTCCGCCTGCACCGGCGGCTTGGGCGGGGCGTCCGGCGGCGGCAGGCGGAACACGTTCTTGCTCACCAGCGCCGCCCACTTCTGCCCCGCCGCGTCGCCCAGCAGGGTGACATCGGCCTCCGCCGCCGGCGGCGTATACAGGTCCGGGGCCAGCACGCCCTGCACCCCGAGCATCACCTCGAACCTCTGGTGCTCCTTATCCGCGGGCTTGACCAGGATCGTCGTCAGGCGGTGTGCCCACGGCTGGGCGTCCAGTGTCGCCGCCGCCCGCATCACCTCGTCCAGGCTCCCCTTCCCGCTCACCGTCCCGCCGAGCGTCCGGAAATCCACCTGCTTCTTCAGTTCCCGGGCTGTCGCGCTCCGAATCCCGGAGTCGCCCACCGGGTTGTGCACCGGCAGCGGTGACGTGCTCGTCACCTCCACGCCGGACAGCCCGCACTTGCTCGCGACCGCGAACAGGTGGTCCCGGAACGCCGCATCCGCCTCCTCCTCCGTCGCCCCCAGCGTCCGCGCTCCCGCCGCCTTGAGCCCCGTGTTCACCGCCGTCCGCTGCTTCAGCGCCGTCCCGTACCGCTCGATCGCGTCGCGGTCCTCAGCCAGGCGCCCCAGGATGGCGTCCCGCGGCCCGGCGTACAGCCACGAGTACGACACATACCCGGCGCCCAGCACGACCAGCGCCCCGACAATCCGAAGGGCCTGCTTCCGGCGGGCGCTCACGGCGTACCCCCTTCCGCCTCCGGCGGCGCCGGGGGCACGGGAACAGGCTGGTCCGTCGTCAGTTCGAAACTGAATCGTTTGGGCGTGTCCGCCCCCTTGCTGTCCACCCTGTACACCCGCGACCCGACCAGCCGCGAACGCAGGTCGTTGGCCGTCTCCCGCTGACCCGTCGGACCGCTGATCGTGATCGCCGCCTCGTGCCGCACGCCCCAGGTTCCGCCGGCGTACTGCCCGTCCCTCGGCGTGAACACGACCTCGTTCCCGCGGGACAGTTGCCCCGAGAGCGAATCGAGCCGCGCGTTCCGTGGGTCCGGCATCAGGTCGCTCAGCCACGCGGCGTGCGCGACCCAGTCCACCCCGGACTTCTCCCACTGCTCCAGGTGCCGCAGGCGGGCCTCCTGCTTGATGAAGGCGCCGTATTCCTCCGCCAGCGCCAGCCGCTTCGTGTGCGCCGCGCCGGCCTCGCCCTCCAGCGATCGCAGCCGGCCCTTGGCCAGCACGATGCCCGTGCCCACCACGACGATCGCCCCGAAGGCCGCCAGCAGCGCCACCTGCCGCCGCGCCGCCGCCCGGTCCGGCGCCCTGCGCGGGCCCGCGAAGTTCAGCGTCGCCTCCGCCAGCATCTCCTCGCCCACCAGCCCCGCCAGCGGCGCCACCTTCAGCCGCTCCGTCTCCGGCATGTCCGTGGGCAGCGCCACCCGTGACGGCAGCCCCGCCAGTTCCCAACCGATCTCCAGCGCCTCCCCGCACCGCCGCGCGATCTCCGTCGCCAGCACGCCCTCCCCCGGCACCAGCACCGCATCCACAGGCGACGACTCCGGCCCGCCGCGGTAACTCATCCACGTCCGCTTGGCCTCGACGGCGATCCGCTCCGGGAGCGCCGCCGCGTCGTCGCCGGCCAGTTCCTTCAGCCCCAGGTCCGCCGAGCGGGCAAAGACCAGCCGCCCCGCGTCCATCACCACGAACTCCACCGAAGCCGCCCCCGGGGCGACCCCAAGCACCGGCCCGTTCCGCTTCGACGACGCCTCCGCCAGCAGCGCCGCCACACCCGACGCCCGCAGCCCGACCCGCTCCATCTTCAGCCGCGCCGCCGACGCCACATCGTGCAGGAACGCGAGCCGATCCTTCGGCATCGCCGCCGCGAGCACGTCCGATGCCCCCTCCCCCGCCGCCATCGGCACATAGTCGATCGCCGCCCCCTCGGTCGGCACCGTCAGTTGCCGCGCCATCTGGAGCCTCACCATGTCCGGCAGGTCGTCGCCCCGCACGCCCGGGGGCAGCCGCAGACGCTTGAGCACCACGTCCCCGCGCGGCGCCGCGAACACCGCGCGCGAGCCGCCGATCTTCGCACGCGCCAGTTCCCCCCGCACCCACGCCCCGACCGCCCTGCCGTCGCGTGCCTCAAGGTCCGGCGGCACCTGCGCCGAAACCCACCCCTGCACCCGAACGCCGCCGTTGAGCGTCACACCCGCCGCCAGCAGGCGGTCCTGGTCCAGAAGGATCACGACGACAGAACCCATCGCGATCATGGCGTCCCTCCCTGCTTCGCCCCCGTCGTCCAGCGCCCCGTGCGCCGGTCCGGGCCGCTGCCGGCGGGCCGAGACTCCTTTGCTCCCGGCGCAGCGCCCGCGCCCCCGGTGCCAGGCGCCTTGGGCGCGCCGCCCCCGGCCTTCGCCCCCGCGGGCTTCTTCGGCTCATCCCCCATCGACCCGCCGGGGTTGAAATCGAACCCCTCGTCCGGCTTCGGTGGGCCGGCCTGTGCGCGCTCCGGTTCGGGCGTCTCCTCCACTGCCGGCTCCGATTCCTTCGGCTCCGGCAGCCGAGACCGCATCGCCCACGCCCCATCAAGATTCGTCACGTCGCGCAGGTAGGCGACCCTGGGCCGGCGCGAGGACACGTCGATCACCGCCTCCATCACCACCCGGTCCGCGAGCACCGGTGCATCGCCCTCATCGCTCCCCGCCGGCTCGATCCCCGCCTCCACCCGCACCCGCCACACCATCGACCGTGTCGTCAGGTGGTCCGCCGCCTGCTCGTACTGCTTGGGCGTGAGAATGTCGTGTGTCACGAGCCACGTCGGCGACAGCCGCTCCTCCTCCGGCACCTCGGCCCGCTGGCCCACGATCGCCCTCGCCGCGGCCGCGTCGATCCCCGGCACGCACGCCAGGGCCTCCTCGCCGGCCTGCATCACGTCCACCCGCCCGATGAGGTACGGCTCATCGGTCGTTGTAAAGGCGTCCAGGATCGGCGCCCATGCCTCCGGCCCGGCCTTGAGTTCGATCAACTTCGCCACCACGGCGCCGTCAGACTCGAACTTCGTGCCGTCATCCATCACGCCCTTCACCGCCTTGGCCGCGCCCTCCCCGAACCGTTCCTCGATGGCCTTGCCCAGGTCGTCGCTCCAACCGGAGTTCAGGTTGATCCGCAGTTTCCCGCGATGGGCTTCCCCGCCATCGCCCACGCCGCACTGCACGTTCGGGTCGAAGGCGAACACGGTGACCAGGTCCAGCAGCGGCGCCGTTTCGCCGTCGGCCGCCGAGCCCTCGGGCTCCGCCGCGACCGCTGCCCCGCCGAACAACATCTCGGCCGTCACGCCCTTCACCCGCAGCAGGCTCTCCGGGCTGGAAAGCACCCGGTCCTTTCGCGCCGCGACGATTCCGGCTGCCAGTTCCGCCCCGACGCCCGGCAACTTCGCCAGGCTCGCCTCGTCCGCGGTGTTCACGTCCACCTTCGCACACTCGCTGGCCGCGACTTCGCCCCCGTCCACCGGCAGCAACCGCACGACGCCCCGCCCGTCCACCGAGTCGTAGACCGTCCACTCGGTCGTCAGCCGCGGCGTCGCCCCGAGCAGCAGGTCGTCGCGTTGCCCGGCGATCTCCTGCATCACCGCCTGCACCCCCGACCACGCCAGCGCCCGCCCCTGGGCCCGGTGCAGCGTGCCGCGGGCCGTCGCCACCGATCCATCCGCGGCCAGCATCGCGCCGGTGCCGGCGAGCGCCGCGAGCGTGAGCACGATCAGCACTGACATGAGGGCGACCGCCCGTCTCATGGCGTGCCCCTCTTCCAGGCCGCCACCGGTCCGTCCGGGACGATGATCAGCCGCCGCCGGTCCGGTTCCCGCGTCGGGACGGTGGGCTCAGCATCGCCGACCCGTGGCCCGTCTGTCTCGGCACCACCCTGCTCCGCTGCATCGCTGCCACCAGTCTCCTCCTTTGGCACTGCGTCACGTTGTCCCCCCGTCCCTTTGCCCCCGGTTCCGAACCACACCGCCACTTCGACGGCGACCGGCAGCGTGCCCGCCATCGCCGAGTTGAACGACGACTTCCACGTCCGGCCATCGGAATACCGGAAACGTACCCGCTGCACGTCGCCCGATAGCTCTTCGAACTCGCCCGCGGGCTCCCCCGCACCCACCCACCTTCGCCCGCGCAGCACGCCCTTGTCGAACGACACCTGCGTCCCCTGTATGTCGCCCATCGCCGTGTCGCGATCCGCGGGGCGCAGCGGCATCGCGACGCCCCGGGCGTGGATCGTGATCTCGCTTGCGCTGCCCACGAGCCCGGCGTGCTTCTCGTCCCCCGCGATCGCTCCGGTCAGGTCCGCCTCCAGGCGCTCAAACAGCGTCGCCGCCGCCCCGTCCCGCGCCGCCTCCACCGCCACCGCCTCACGCCGCGAGACCAGGTCCCACAGAAACGTGTACATCCCGCCCGTCAGCAGCACCAGCAGCCCGACGGCAAGCATGACCTCCAGGATCGTGAACGCCCGCAGCCTTCCCCCCCGGGGCGGGGAAGGTGGCTTGACCGTGCAGGGACCAAGAAGGAAGGGGTGCTTCACGGCCCCTCCTCCACAAAGTCCTCGAGTTCCCCCGCCCCTTCCTCCCCGCCGCGTCCCAGCCGCACCAGTTGCCGCAGCGTGTACGACGCCGCCACCGTTTCCCCCGAACGCTTGACCGCCGTCACCGTCACGAGCGTCAGCCCCGCGAACCGCGATGGCTCCGTCGCCACTTCCAGTTCCCATCCCGACGGCCGCGGCGCCGCATCGGCGAAGCCGCCCGTCTCCGGGGCAGAATCGTCGCCGAGCCAGGCATCCGCGTCGTCGTCCCAGAGCGGTACGGGCCCGGGCAAGTTCTGGGGAGTCGCCAGCCCCGCCTCCAGGCGCGCCATGCCCGATCGCGCCAGGTCCACAGCCTTCACCGCGTCCCGCGACGCCGAGAGCGAGTCCGCGCTCCCGCCGACGAGCGACAGGATCGCCATCCCACCCATCACGAACACCGCGATCGCGGCCACGACCTCCAGTAACAACATTCCGGCGTGGCCCAGCGCTCCGCGCCGGCTGTAAGGGACGCGGGTCATGGCACCGGCTCCTCGGCGGGGTCGTTCGGTTCCGCCAGCGGAACCTCCGTCACCGACGGCACGCCGGTCCACGAGTTCAGTTTCACCTCCAGAGCCCGCTCGGGTGCGTGCGCCAGCACCAGATACGCCACCTGAGGCGCCCAGGCCGACCCGTCCGGAAGCAACACGCCCAGAACAACGCTCGTCTCCGCATCCCCTGCCGACCCGGTGGGCAACTCGGCCGGTGCCTCCGGGGCTCCGCCGCTGCCGCTGGGCAGCGTCTCGCTCGCGTCCACGCCGGCCGGCAACTCCCCCCGGAGCGTGACCACCGGCGTCGCAGCCGCTCCGTCCCTGGGAGCATCGAGCGGCGCGCTCACCAGCCACCAGGCCCCGCCATGCCGCTCCGCCCGCAGTTCCAGCCCGCGCCCTTCGCGCACCGCGTCCGCCCGCACCGCCGCGGCCACCGCGGCCACGTCCCGCCCGGCCGCGTCAAGCCGAGAGCCCGCCAGCCGCTCGTACAGGGCCGGTGTGGCCAATCCGCCGAGCAAAGCCACCAGCCCGAGGGCAATGACCAACTCCAGGATGGTGAAGCCTGGCCGCCGCATCCCAGATTCCATAACCGCGGAGCGCAGTGCCCCGCGGGCCGTGCGATTCACACCCCGCTCACGACCCGCCCGACCCGGACGGGCCGGACGACCCTGACGGCGGCGGCGGGGGCTCGTCCCCACCCTGGCCCGACCCGCCGGCACCGGTCCCCCACGACGTGATGTCGTCCTCGGTCCCCTCCTGCTTGTCGGGGCCGGACGAGGACAGGTCGTAGGTGGACTCGTCGCCGTGTTCGCTGACCTGCTTGTAGACCCACGGCGTGCCCCAGCCGTCGTTCGGCACGGGCTTCTCGACGAACATCTTCCACTTGTCCTGGGCCGCCTCCGGGTCCAGCGTCTCCTTGCTCCACAGCACCGCCAGGCCCTCCTGGTCCGTCGGGTACCGGTCGTACGCCAGCCGGAAGAACTTCAGCCCCTGCTGGAGGCCCTGCATCTGCACCTGCACGGTGCCCTTCTTGGCCTCGTCCCGCTGCGCGAACAGGTTGATCCCGATCAAGGCCCCCAAGGCCAGGATGATCGCGATCACGATCATGATCTCGATGAGCGTGAAGCCGCGGGCGACGCGGCCGGTGCTCGGGAGGGTGCGCTCCGTCATCTGCCTGTCCTTTCTCCGGCCATCCGTTCCGGATACGCCCGCTTGGGGCGTTCTGACTTAGCGTACACTAGCCAGCACAACCCCGGGCCGCAACCGGGCGTTCGGGCCTCCGCCCATCTTTACATCCCGGGTGTCATACGGGTCATCGGCAGGATCAGGGCCGCGGCGACAAGAGTCACCACGCAGGCGATCACCATGATCAGGATCGGCTCGATCAGCCGCACCACCGCCGACAGCAGCCGGTCAATCCGGGCTTCGATCGTCTCGGCGATCGTCACCAGCACGTCGTCCAGGTTGTTGGCCGATTCCGCCACCGCGATCATCTCGATCACGTCGTCGGGGAACAGCCCGCTCTCACCGAGCGGCCCCGCTACCCCGTGCCCGGACCGCACCGATGCGGTGGCCGAGTCGATCGCCTCCTCCATGAGGGTGTTGCCGGCCGCCTCCTTGGCGATCTGCATCGCCGTCAGCACCGGGATGCCGTTGCCCAGCATGGTGCCGAACATCCGGCAGAACCGGGCCGCCGCCAGCGCCCGCACCAACGGGCCCAGCACCGGGGCCCAGGTCTTGGCCTCCGTCAACTTCCGCGCCACGGCCGGACGCCGCGAGAAGTGCCAGATGAGCACCGCGGCAGCCACCAGCACCGCCAGGACGACCAGCCCGTACCCCTGCACCAGGTCGCTTATGGCAAAGACGAACCTGCTGACCGCCGGCAGCCGGTCCTTCATCCGCTCCAGCATCGGCCGGAACATCGGGATGAACACGCCGAACACCACCGACAGCACGGTGAGCCCGAATACCACCAGCACCGTCGGGTACACCAGGTTCCCGATGACCTTCGCCCTGAGGTCCGCCTGCGACGTGACGAACTGACCCAGGCGGTGGAACACCGCCTCCAGGAACCCGCCCTTCTCCCCGGCCCGCACCATCGCCACATGGATCCGCGGGAACACGTCCGGCCGCCGGGACATCATCTCCGCCAGTTCCTGGCCCGATGACACACCGTCGGCCAGTTCCTTGAACACCGCCGCTAGGCGCGGGCGGGCCTTGCGCCCGGAGAGCAACTTCAGCCCCCGGAGCAGCGGCACCCCCGCCTTCAGCAGGTCGCCGATCTGCAGGTAACTCTGGGCCAGCACCCGCAGCGGCACCCCCCGCCGCCCCAGTATCGGGGGACGCTGGGCCTGCTCGCGGATCCGCACCGGCACCAGCCGCCGCTGCTCCAGTTCGACAAGCACCGCCTGCTCGGTCGCCCCGGCGACGACACCCGCCACCCGCTCCCCGCCCTCCGTCACCGCGGTGTATTCAAAGGATGCCATGGGCTCGTGGGTACCCCGCCACTCCGTGGCGGTTCCTGGGTACGGGAGCCGGGAATCCGCGACGGAGTCGCGGGGTACCCCGGCTCAACTCCCCGCGATCGTCGGTTCCGGCTCCCTGGGAGTTGTCGGCTGCCCGTGCAGCAGTTCCTCGATCTTCTTCACCAGCGCCGGGTCGTCCGGCTTCACCTTCGGTTCAAACCGGGCCACGACGTGACCCTGCCGGTCCACCAGGAACTTCGTGAAGTTCCATTTCGGCTCCCCGCCGATCGGGGCCGGCTGGGCCGCCAGTTGCCGGTACAGCGGGCTCGTCCCCTCCCCCTTTACCACGATCTTCCCGAACATCGGGAACGTGACGTGGTAGGTCTCGGTGCAGAACTCCTTGATCTCCGCGTTCGTCCCCGGCTCCTGACCCCCGAACTCGTTGGCCGGGAAGCCCAGGATCACCAGCCCGGCGTCCTTGTCCTTGGCGTACAGCGCCTCGAGCCCCTCATACTGCGGCGTGTTCCCGCACTTGCTCGCCACGTTAACAATCATCACCACCTTGCCCTTGTACGCCGACAACGGCTGGTCCTTGCCGTCAATCGTCTTCATCGTGTACCCGAGCACATAGGCCGGGTCCTTGGGGGGCGGCGCGGTCGCGGGCTGCACGAACGCCGAAACCGCCACCAGCGACGCGACACCGAGGGAACTGAGCATGGGAACCTCCTGAAATATCATACCCGGGCCTCTATTGTCCCCCGTGCCGACACTCTCGCGCACCGTCCGTTTCTGCATCAACCCGTCCGGTACGGGCGGCGCTGCCGGAGACCGCAACGGCTACGCCGGCGTCCCCGCACCCCGCGGCCTTGGCCGCTACTACGAACTGACGGTCACCTGCGGCGGGGACCTTGACCCACGGACCGGTTATCTCCTCAACATCAAGGATATTGACCGCGCCGCACGCCAGAGCGCGATCCCGATCATCGAGGACGCCTGCCGCGGTGCGCCCCGGACCGACCCGGCTTCGCTCCTTCCCGCCCTCCACGCCGCTCTCGCGCCCGCGCTGCCCTCGCTCCGCACCGTGCGCTGGGCGGTCACCCCGTACCATTCACTCGAAATGTCCCGTGACTCGGTCGTCCTTCTTCGCCAGCGCTTCGACTTCGCGGCGTCGCACCGCCTGCATGTGCCGTCCATGACCGACGCCCAGAACCGCGAGGCGTTCGGCAAGTGCAACCACCCCGGCGGCCACGGCCACAACTACCAGGTCGAGCCGTGCGTGGCCGTCGGCCCCGGCGCCGCGTTCCCGCTCGCTGAACTCGAGCGACTGGCCATGACGCACATCGTCGACCGGTTCGACCACAAGCACCTGGACCAGGACACCCCGGACTTCGCCCGCGCCGGCGTCACCTCCACCGTCGAGAACATCGCCCGCGTCTGCTACGACCTGCTCGCCCCCCACGTCGCCGCCGCGGGCACCAGCGCCGCGCTCCGCAGCGTCACGGTGTGGGAGTCCGACCGCACCAGCAGCACCTACCCGGGCTGACTACGGACAACCCAGGGCGAACCTGGCCGCGAAGCACCGCCCGCGGCATCGTTCCGTATCCGTGCAGCGTGCCCGTGTCGTCGCACGCTGTCCGACGGAGCCCGGAAGTCAGGGCTCCGCTCATGCCGTTTGACCTCGGCGTGGCGGGGGCAGGTCAGCAGGTGGTCGTTGACCATGCCGACGGCCTGCATGAAGGCGTAGCAGATGGTGGAGCCGACGAAGCGCAGGCCGAGGGTGCGGAGGTTCTTCGACAGGGCGTCGGATTCCGGGGTACGGGCCGGGACATCGCGGCGGGCGCGGCGTCGGCCGTCGATGGGGGTGCCGCCGACAAATGGCCAGAGGTAGGCGTCGAATGAGCCGAACTCCTTCTGGATGCGGAGGACGGCGCGGGCGTTGGTGACGGCGGACCAGACCTTCAGGCGATTGCGGACGATGCCGGGGTCCGCCAGGAGGCGGTGGATTCGTGCCGGGGTGAAGCGGGCGACGCGGGCGGGGTCGAAGCCGTCGAAGGCCTCGCGGTAGCGGGCGCGCTTGCGGAGGATGGTCTCCCACGAGAGGCCGGCCTGGGCGCCTTCGAGAACGAGGAACTCGAACAGGGTGCGGTCGTCGTGCACGGGGACGCCCCACTCCGTGTCGTGGTAGGGGATCGAGAGGTCGGTGCGAGCCCAGGGGCATCGTGGCCCGGTGGTTGTGCGGGGCATTGGCGAGCGTAGCGGGGCGCACCCGCCGATAGATGGGCATGGGCGACGCCAAGGGCAGGGCCGTGTCGGGATGCCGCGGCGTGACAGCGCCCGCTGCGGTGATCGTCGTGATCCTGCTGTCGATGGTCTGGCTGCTGCGACACGAGGGACGGGTGTGGTGGTGCGAGTGCCGAACCTCGCGGGTGTGGATCGGCGACGTGTGGACGAGCCATTGCTCGCAGCACCTCTCGGACCCGTACAGCCTGACGCACCTGTCGCACGGACTGATCTTCTTCGGGCTGCTGTGGCCGCTGCGGCGGCGGGTGGGGCTGTCGTGGCGCTTTGTGATCGCCGTGGGTGTGGCGTCGGGATGGGAGGTGCTGGAGAACTCCACGTTCATCATCGAGCGGTACCGGACGGTGACGATGTCGCTCGATTATCTGGGGGACAGCGTGGTCAACTCGGCAGGAGATGTCCTGTGCTGCGCCCTGGGGTTCTGGGCGGCGTGGCGGCTGGGGTTGTGGCGTACCGTCGCTGTGTTCGTAGCGAGCGAGGCGCTGCTGCTGGTGCTGATCCGTGACAACCTGACGCTGAACGTCGTAATGCTGGCGTGGCCGATCGAGGCGGTCAGGGCCTGGCAGGCAGCGGGCCACTAAGGCAAGGGGCAAAGGGTTGGAGCGGACGTCGTGATGACCCGTAGTATCCCCCCGTGATCCCGTTCTTCACCGGCTATGCCGTCCTGGTCTGGTTCGCGGCGGCCAGGTTCCGGCGGCAATGGAAGGCGTTCGCGTGGGTCGGTGCGGGGATTGTCGGCCTGATCATCGTGGCCCTGCTGCACATCCAGTTGAATGTCTGGACACACGGGCAGATCTACCTGCCGGTTCTGCAATCGATCCTGTACCCGTACACGGTGGTGGTGGCGGTGATGGGGTTGTACCTGGCGTGCCTGCCCCGGCGTGTGCCGGAGGCGCACTGCACCCGGTGCCGGTACGACCTTCGCGGGCTGGAGCGGGAGCCCGAGTTGTGCCCGGAGTGCGGGGCGTCGTCTACCCGCGCACGGCCCGCCAGATCGCGCCCAGCAGGAGCGCCCCACCCGGGAGTCCTGCCAGGACCAGCCACCTCAGGGCCGATCGTGTGCCTGGACCCAGGGGACCAATGACGGCGACGGCGCGGGCCGTGGGGCTCGGGGCGACGCGCTCATCCTGGCCGGCGAGCCAGTAGATGCTGGCCTCCAGCAGTTCCGCGTTGCCGGGGAATGCGCGGACGGAGCGGCCGTCCACGTTCTGCGCCTGGGCCTCGGTGACGCCGTCCTGGAACCAGTCGTTGGCACCAATGACGACGAGGCGCTGCGGCTTGCCCGTGGACGGCGCCACTCGGGAGCAGGTGGCCGCGACGGTCCACGGGCCCTGCGTATCGTCGCGGGAGGAGTCCGGTGTCGGGAGTTCCGGGAGCGCGGCGCCCCGGGTTGAGTGCATCGTGACCCAGAGGTCGCGCCACTGCGACTCGGCCCACGCCTCACCGTTGTTGCTCTCGACGCGGTACAACGGCTGCGGCGGCGGGCCGGCCCAGCCGGGCGCGGGGCGCAGCGGGATCGCCCACTCCAGCACGGTGCGCAGGTTCTTCACGGCGCCGTGGACGGGAGTGGGACCGGGAACGGCGACCAGGGCCTGGTCCACGGCGACCTGCCGGCCTTGCGGCGTCAGCACAGCGCGGATGATGGGGCGGGCGGAGTCGGCCTCCAGGCCGAAGAGCGGGAGCGCCGCGACGGTCGGATCCTTCTGTCCATAGGTCGGCAGGTCGGAGGGGGTGATGGAGAGGAGCAGCGGCGCGCCGTCCTGGACGATACGGGAGATGGCGTGGCCGAGCGCCTCAACGCGGGCGGGGCCGGTGTACTGCTGGTGACTGGTGAGCGGGCTGGTGCTCAGGACCACATAGACAACCGGGCGTTTGCCGGTAGGGTCCGCCTCCCGGGTTGAGGGTGGCTCCGGGTCCAGGACCGTCGCCCACTCGACCAGGTCGATGCCCCGAAGGCCCAGCCGCTGGATCATGCCCTGGTATTCACGGGCCTGGGTGAAGGCGCGGGAGGGCGTGCCGTGTATAAGGACGACAACGGGGGCGGCCGGGCGGGCTAGCGACTCAACGGCGACGGCGAAGAGATCCTCGGCGCGGCGCCCGACATCGGCTCGCATGCCCCCCGGGGTGTCCACAGGCGGGAAGAGCCATGAGACGGGGATCGCGGTGACGCCCTTGCCCGGTGGGCCGACGACGATCGCGGCCTCCTGGGTTTCGAGGACCGCGGCGACCCTGGCCAGGTCGAGGCGCTCGAGACGCAGCGCGTCGGCGGCGAGGGCGGCGCGGGTGCGGAGTTCTTCGAGGGCGGCGGCGATCGGGCGCGCGAGGTCCCGGGCGGCGGGAGTTGCGACGCCGTCCTTCGAGAACGTGCGGACCTTCTCGGCGACATCGGCCAGGCCGGGTTCGAGTTCCGTGAGATACTTGCGGAGCGGAAGGACGGCGGGCTCCAGGTTCGGGACGCCGAGAGTGGAGGCGGTCGCGGCCAGGGCGTTGCGCGGCGCGGTGGTGAGGGCTGCGAGGCTTTGGGCGGCGTCGCCGGCGCTTGCGGCCCATTTCATGAAGGCATCGCGGTTCTTGGTGAAGGCCGGGTCGGGCTCCGGCATGGCGTCGCGGACGGCAAGCATGGGCGTGGCGAGCGCGGCCAGGCCGCGGGCGATGTCGTCCGTCTTGTCGAGGGTTTCACGGACGCGGGCGGTCTGGGCGGCGATCTTCGCGGCGTCGCGGTCCCGGAGGCGTGCCAGGAAGGACCGGTACTCGGCGGCGCCGGCGGCCGAGGCGGTATCGATGCGGGTGGCGCGGAGGTGGGGCGAGGCACGCTCGAAGGCGGCCAGGACGTCACCGACCTGCTCACGGGAGGAGCGCTCGACCCGGCGGGAATCAACGGCGAGCACGATCTCGTAGGGGGCGTCGAGTTCGGAAAGAAGATTGCGGGTGCGCGGGGAGAGTTCCTGGGCGCGGGTGGCGGTCACGTCCCACGCGGTGGAGTAGCGAGAGGCGAGCAGGTTCGCGATCGCGAGGGAGACCGTGGCCGCGGCGATGAGGACAACGGCGAGCAGGCCGTAGCGTGTTCGGCGAGCGGCGGTGCTCATCGCCACCTCCGCGACTCGACGGCGACAAAGGCCAGCAGGAGGAACCAGGCGGAGACGGAGAGGAAGAAAACGACGTGGGCGGTATCGATGACGCCGCGGGCGAAGTCTTCCATGCGCGTGGAGAGGCCGAGCCGGATGAGGATGGCGCCGATGTTCCCGGGGAGCCGCGCGGCCATGTCGCCGGTCAGGAGGAGCGCGATGAGGAGGAAGAGGAAGGTGCCGAGGAAGGCGAGGGTCTGGTTTGCGGTGAGCGACGAGACAAGCGTGCCAACGGCGAGGTAGAGCATGCCCAGGAGGACGAGGCTGAGATAACCGGCCAGGATCGGGCCGGGGTCCGGGGCGGGGTCGGAGACCGCGGCGAGGATGACCGCGTAGATCAGGGTCGGCGCGAGCATGGTGAGGAGGAAGAGGCAGGCGCCGAGGTACTTGCCGGCGACGATGCTGGCGTCGCTGACGGGACTGGTCATGAGGGGCTCGGCGGTGCCGGAGCGGAACTCCTCGGCGAACAGACGCATGGAAACGGCGGGCATGACCGGGAGCAGGAGCCAGCCGGAGATGCCGAAGACGTAGCGGAGGCTCGCGGGCTCGCCCGGGATGAGGGCGGATGAGACGAAGACGACACCGGTGAGGAAAAGGTAGAGAGCGATGACGATCCATCCCACCGGGACACGAAAGAGCGAGCGGTACTCGCGGACGGCGATGGCGGAGGCGGCGGGAATCACGCGGCCGCACCGTGAGATTGCGGGGCTGCGCCGCCGGGAGAACCCCCTCCGTCTCGCCCGTCGGCCGGCCATCTCCCCCGCCCCGGCGGGGAAGGAAGACCTTCCTCGTCGGCCTCGATGAGCGAGAGGAAGACGCGCTCCAGGCCGGGGGCCTCGCGCCGGAGTTCGCGGATGAGGATGCCGCGCGCGGCGCAGGTCGCGGCGATGGGTTCGCGAAGATCGATCGCACCCGCCGCGGCGGTGATGCGGAAGGTGTGCCAGGCCGTGCCATCGAAGTCCAAAGCGGGCCTCGATGTCACCTCCACCCTCTCCACCCCCGGCACGGCGCGGAGGACGGATTCGGCGGCATCGCCGCGGGCCTCGACGATATAGGGTGATGCCTCGCGGAGGGAGCCGAGGAGTTCCTTCGGGTCGGCATCGACGCGGATCTGCCCGCGCGCCATGATGATGACGCGGTCGCAGGTCTGCTCAACCTCCGGGAGGATGTGGCTGCTGACCAGGACGGTGCGGTCCCTGGCGAGTTCGCGGATGAGGCGGCGTGCCTGGCCGATCTGCTTCGGATCCAGGCCGTTGCTCGGCTCGTCGAGAATGAGGACGGGCGGGTCGTGGAGCATCGCGGCCGCGAGGCCGACGCGCTGGCGGAAGCCCTTGCTGAGGTGGCCGACGCGGCGGCGGCGGACCTCATGCAGGTCGCAGAGGCCCAGGACGCGCTCCGTGGCATTGCGGCGATCACGGCGACGCATGCCGTAGAGGGTGCCACGGAACGAGAGGAAGCCGTCCACGCTCATCTCGGAGTAGGCGGGTGCGGATTCCGGGAGGTAGCCGACGGCGGCGCGGGCGGCCAGGGAGTGCCGGAGGGTGTCGTGGCCCGCGACCGCGACCGAGCCCGTATCCGGGGGCAGGAAGCCCGTGATCATCCGGATCGTGGTGGTCTTCCCGGCGCCGTTGGCACCCAGGAGGCCGACAACCTGGCCCTTGCCCACCTCGAATGTGACGCCGCGGACCGCGTGGACACCGCCGAAGGACTTGTGGACGCCGCGGACGGAGATCATCAGGTATCACAGTACCCAGTTTGACGGGCGGGCGGAGCGCGTTTGTTACAGAGTCCGGTCGCGGGACGTCCGCCCCACCGGCCCGCGGATTGCGTGGCGCCCTGAGTGGCGCATAAACTTGCGCATCGCAGGATCGGTGCGGGGAGGCGCAGCGTCGCTACGCCCCCGCAGCCTGACGGGGGCCCACGACGACCGATGCCGCCTGACCGCCCGAAGTTGCTGATCCTCGGCGGGTCCGGGGTTCCGGGCGAGGACCTAAGGGGGCGCCTGGAGAGCGGGTACGACGTTTCGGTGGTGCAGGCGGGGGCGCTGCTGGACACGCTGTACGACCAGCGATCGGCGATCGTCGTGCCGACCGGGGGCGGGCAGGCGCGCGTCGGGCTGTCGGAGGCGATGGCGGCGGCGTTGCTGGACTCAACCGGGCACGGGGCGTGCCTGGCATGGCCGGACGGGTCGGTGTTCTGGGCCAACGAGCGGTTCCGGGCGTACCCGGAATCCACACAGGCCAGGATTTCAGCCGCGGCGCGGGACGTGGGGCGGGGGCGCTCCACGGCCGTGGACGGCTCGGCGCACCACCAGAGCGAGGTCGAGGATGAGACGCGGGCGTACGAGGCGCTGATGTCGCCGCTGAGGGGGGCACGCCGGCCGGGAGTCGGAGCCGTCCACGGGCAGGAAGCCGGCGCCACAGAAGCGGTGGCGGTGATTGTGCGGGATATCACGGACGAGCGGAGGGTGCGGCGGAAGTTCGAGGCAATCGAGCGGGCCGGGCAGGAACTGGTGAGCCTGGACCCGGAGACGGTGCGGGGCAAGAACGTGTTCGAGCGGCTGACGATCCTGGAGGAGAAGATCATCAGCCAGTGCCGCGAACTGCTGAACTTCGACCACTTCGCGATCCGGCTGATCGACGAGAAAACGGGGAGGCTGGAACTGGTGGTGTCGTCGGGGATGACGCCCGAGGCGAGCGAACTGGAGATCTACCCGCGGGCGGAGAACAACGGGATCAGCGGGCGGGTGGCGGCGACCGGGCAGAGTTACATCTGCCGCGACGCGGAGCGCGACCCGCTGTTTCTGCCGGGGCTGGCGGGGGCGCGGTCGAGCATCACCGTTCCGCTGCGTCTCCGCGACCGCGTGGTCGGGACGTTCGACGTTGAGTCCACGCAGCCCGACGCCTTCGACGAGGAGGACCGGCGGTTCGCGGAGATGTTCGGGCGCCACACGGCGATGGCGCTGCACATGCTGGACCTGCTGGTGGTGGAGCGGAGCGCGACGAACGCGACGGTGAGCGGGCGGGTCGCCGGGGAGATCAGCGAGCCGCTGACGGACATCCTGGCCGAGGCCGAGTGGCTCAAGGCCCTGGCGGAGCGCGAGCCGGAGGCGGTGCGGCACGTCGAACGGATCCGGGCGGACGTGCAGTCGATCCGCCAGCGGCTGGAGAGCGTCGCCGCGGGGCCGCAGACGCTGCTGGGGGTGGAGAAGGCGATGTCGGAGATCCGGCCGGAGCCGCTGCTGCGCGGGCGGCTGGTGCTGGTGGCCGACGACGAGCCGAACGTGCGGCGGATCATCCACGACATCCTGCACAACCGCGGGTGCGTGGTGGCGACCTTCGAGAGCGGGGTGGGGGCGATCGCGGCGCTGGAGGAGGTCGCGGCGGGGCGGCGGCCGAAGTACGACCTGGTGCTGAGCGACATCAAGATGCCCGACCGCAACGGGTACGAGGTATTCGCGGCCGCGAGGCGGCTCATGCCCGGGGTTCCGGTGGTGCTGATGACCGGGTTCGGGTACGACCCGCATCACTCCATCGTGCGGGCGTCGCAGGAGGGGTTGCAGGCGGTGTTGTTCAAGCCGTTCCCGGTGGAGAGGCTGCTGGACGAGGTACGGAAGGCCGTGACGCCCGCGACCTAGACGGGGGAACGCGGCCGGCGGTTGAGCGAGCGGCGGGCAGGGGCAGCCCCGATACCATCGCCCCCGTGGACCACTTTGAGTACAGGAATGGGCGGCTGTGGTGCGAGGGTGTGCCGGCGGAGGACCTCGCGGCCCGTTTCGGTACCCCCCTGTATGTGTATTCGCGGGCGACGCTCGAGGGGCACTACGACCGGCTGGCGGCTGCGTTCGCGGACCTGCGCCCGCTGATCTGCTACAGCATCAAGTCGTGCTCCAACGTCCATGTGTGCCGGGTGCTGGTGGAGCGCGGCGCGGGCCTGGACGCGGTGAGCGGGGGCGAGGTCGAGCGGGCGCGGCGGGCCGGGTGCCCGATGGAGCGGGTGGTGTACGCGGGGGTCGGCAAGACCGATGCGGAGATCGAGGATGCCCTGTGTGGTATGGGCAGCGCTTCGCTGCCCGCGCACGGGCAAGCCGCCAGAGCCCGGCTTGCCCATGCCACCCGCATCGGCCTGTTCAACATCGAGAGCGAGCCGGAGTTCGAGAACATCGCGCGGCTCGCACGGGAGCGGGGCGTGCGCTGCCGCGGGGCGCTGCGCATCAACCCGGACGTGGACCCGAAGACTCACGCCTACACCAGCACGGGCAGGAAGGAGTCCAAGTTCGGCGTGGGCATCGCGCGGGCGGTGCGGTTCTTCGAGCGGTACGGGCGGGACGAGTGGCTGACGCTCGACGCCCTGCACCTGCACATCGGGTCGCCGGTGTACGAGACCGGGCCGTATGTGGAAGCCATTCGCAAGACGCTGGGCCTGATCGACGACCTGGCTGGCCGCGGGTTCACCGTGCGGACGCTGGACCTGGGCGGCGGGTTCGGCGCGGACTACGAGACGGAGCGGAGTCCGCGGGCGGCGGACTACGCGGCGGCGATCGTGCCGCTGCTGCGCGAGCGGGTCGCGGGTGGGCTGTCGATCATCCTGGAGCCGGGGCGGCAGATCAGCGCCAACGCGGGCGTGCTGCTGACGAAAGTCCTCTATGTGAAGGACGGCGGCGGGGGCAAGCGGTTCATCATCGGCGATGCGGGGATGCACACGCTGATCCGGCCGGCGCTCTACGGCTCGTTCCACTTCATCTGGCCGGCGTCGCCCGCGGGCGGGGCGAGTGGGGGGGTGCCGGCGCGGCGCACCGGCGTGCCCGACCTGCCGGGCCTCTCGCCGTGCGACGTCGTAGGCCCGATCTGCGAGAGCGCCGACTTCCTGGCGAAGGACCGCATGCTGCCGCCGGTGTCCCGCGGCGACGTGCTGGCGGTCTTCGCCGCCGGGGCCTACGGCATGTCGATGGCGAGCACGTACAACACGCAGCCGCTACCGGCGGAGGTGATGGTCGAGGGGGACGCTGCCCGCGTCATACGGCGGCGGCAAGCGCTCGACGAGTTGCTCGCGCCGGAGGCTTGAGTTCGCGTCACGGGCACCCGAGCGCAAACTTCGTCTGGAAACAACCAAAGTCGGCGAGGTTCCGCGCGCCGTCGCCGTTGCAGTCGGAGTAGTTGCATCCGAGCGCGAAGCGGGTCTGGAAGCAGCCGAAGTCGGAGAGGTTGACCGCGCCGTCGGCGTTGCAATCGGGGTAGCAGGCGCTCGGGCTCTCCCATTCCCAGGTGTCGCCGAGGCCTGTCATCCCACCGATCGGCATGCCGCCGAACATGACCACGCGGTTGCGGGCGCTGTCATACGCCATGGCCGCGTTCTGCCGGACGGGTCCCCCGGTGGCGCGGCGCACCCAGTTGGTGCCAACGTGCTCCCAGGTCTCGGCCGCGCCGGTCGGGTTCCACGTCCCCCAGATGTCGTTACAGGTGAAGCCGCCGAACATCACAACGGCGTGCGTCGCGGAGTTGTACGCCATCGCCGCCCCGTAACGGTTGAATGGGGCAAGGGCGAATGAGGGCTCGGAGGTCCAGCCCGGGGACCAGCGTCCTGTCCAGTTGTACACGGACACTGTCTTGATGTTGATGTGGCGACCGCCGAATGCGATGGTGCGCTGCTCGGCGGCGTCATACGCCAGGGCGGTGCCGCTGAGCTGGTAGGGGCCGACGCCCGCGAAAGCCCAGGAAGCTCCGTTCCACTCAAAGGTGTCGCCGGTTTGATTGTTGATCCCGCCGCCCGGCAACGACTGAAACCACGAACCGCCGAACAGGACTGTCCGTCCGCGTGCCACGTCGTAGGCCATCGCGCACCCGGTGCGCCCGTTCGCGATCCCGGTGGTCGCCCGCTGGGCCCATGCGGCGCCGTCCCACTCCCAGGTGTCGAGCCGGCCGGCGCCGCCGAACATCACGCACACGCCGCGCGCGGAGTCGAACGCCATGCCGTGACCAACGCGGGCCGGCGGTCCCGGCACCATCCGCTCCACCCAGACATTCCCGTCCCACTCCCACGTGTCACCCAGCAAGCCAGGCCCGTTGCCCGCGCCGCCGAAGAGGACTGTGACACCGCGCTTCGAGTCATACGCCATCGCGTGCCCGTACCGAGCCGGCGGGCCGGAGTTCGAGCGCAGAACCCACTGACCCGGGCCGCACTCCGTCTGCGCCGCGACGCCGGCTGTACAGGTTGCGACGGCGGCCAGGATCAAGGTCTGGCGGCAACGCCGGTCGTGCATTGGCATGGGGCCTCCCGGATGAGGATACCCGCTCCGCGAGGGGCCGCAATAGAGTTCCGCGTGATTGACCCGGCGGACATCCTGGGGATGACGAGCGCGGAGTTCGCGGCCCGGGCGGGCGAGCGCGGCGTTTCGCGCGAGGCGGCGGTCGCGGCGTACCGCGGCGCCTTCCGGGAGAACCGGGCGCTGCCGGCTCGTGTCGCGGCGGCGCTGGGTGGAGAATCCCCCCGCTCACCCTCGGGGCTCGTTCGCAGCGCGCCGGTCGCCCGCGTGCTCCGGGAGCAGACGCCCGAGGGCGAGATCATCAAGTTCACGCAGGCTCTGTCAGAGCCCATTGCGGAAGCAATGGGTCCGTCCCTCGCACGGCTACCCCCCCTGCTCCCGCAGGGGGCTCTGCTGGAGACCGAATCCGTCCTCATCCCGATGATCGGTCGCGGCGGCGTGCCGACCTACACGCTGTGCGTCTCCAGCCAGGTCGGCTGCGCGATGGGCTGCGGGTTCTGCGAGACCGCGCAGATGGGGCTGGTCCGGTCGCTCTCCGCCGCGGAGATCGTCGGGCAGTGGCACGCGGCCCGCTGGCAGGTCGGGATCGCGCCCAAGAACGTCGTGTTCATGGGCATGGGCGAGCCCATGGACAACCTGGACGCGGTCGTGCAGGCGATCGCCGTGCTCACCGGGCACGACGGGCCGGGCGTGCCCATGAGCAAGATCACGGTGTCGACGGTCGGGCGGATCGACGGGCTTCGGCGGCTGGGCGAGCGGGTGCGCACGCCGGGCTGGCACCGCCTGGGTCTGGCCGTGTCGGTGAACGCGCCCAATGACGGGGTGCGCTCGCGGATCATGCCGATCAACCGCGCGATGCCGATGGCCGCCCTGCGCCGGGCGCTCGACGAGTGGCCGCTCTACGCCGGGGCGAAGGTCTGCATCGAGTACGTGCTGATCCCAGGCGTGAACGATGCGCCGGAGCACGCGCGGGAACTGGCGGGGTGGGTGCGCGGGCTGCCCGCGTGCGTGAACCTGATCCCGTACAACCCGCGCCGGCAGTCGCCGTGGGACGCGCCGAGCGAGCAGCGGGTCGCCGAGTTCCTCGGCTGGCTGCTGGAGGCGGGCGCGTACGCCAAGCGCCGCCGAACGAAGGGCCGCGACCTCATGGGCGCGTGCGGGCAGTTGGGGAGTGAGGGAATCCGCCGGCGACGCGCGACAATGCCGGGTTAGACATTTTCTTGACATGCCATTGACGCGGGGGGGGGAGCGGGTATTGTGCGGCGTCGGAGGTCCCCCTCATGGCCTCAGCGCGTCCATCTCGCGATGCGTTCACGATCATCGAAGTCATCATCGCCCTCGGTATTGTGATGATGCTCGCCGGGCTGGCTCTGCCGGGACTTTCGAGCGTTCGCAAACACGGAAACTCGCTCACGGACCTCGCGGTGCTCCGCGGCGACGCCGGTCTTATCAGCACCTACTGCGCGGATTTCAAGGAGGTGTATCCGATCTCGGAGGTGAGCGCGATCCGGGCGACACTCACCTGGTATGAACCACTCGTGGCCCGTGGCTACCTGCCGCGCAGAGAGGAATCCGATCCGCGCGGCTTCGCCGGTGACGGGTTCTGCCGCTTCGCCCTCTCGACCGCGATGCTCTTCCCGGCGGAGCACATGGTCCCCGGCGCGGTCATCGTCGGCGCGTACGCGGAGTCATCCGCGGTCCGGCGCAGCGACGTGCAGTTCCCCGGCGAGAAGGGCGAACTGGTCCAGTGGATGCACGTCGTGGATGGGCGTCACGTCCCGTGGACGTACAACACGATCGACCGGCCGCGCTCCCCGATTGTCCGCACCGACGGGAGCGGGCTCGCCGCGCGCGCCGTAGATTTTCGGCTTGCGCACGAGTTCTTTGAAGACTGGGTTGGGCACCCGGTCCTGGGCACCTGGGGCGGATGTCGTGGGACGGACACTTTGCACTGAACGGAGGTTCACTCATATCTCGCAACGCGATCGCATCGGTTCTTGTCCTGGGGGCGGCGACTGTCGCCTTGGGGTCACTCCCCCCTTGCTATTTCCTGAAGCGCGACTCGTGCGGAACCGGGGGCGGGTTCTGCCACACGAATCAGACCGTGTGTGATGCGGGCTATGTGAGCGAGGACTTCGGGTGCGGCGTCACCGCGCCGTCTTGGACAATCGTGACCCGTCACTGCTACAAGATTACGGGGCAGACCCTGACGGTGCCGTGCAACGTTCAGGCGCCCGCGGGGTATGTCCCCGCGGGGTGCAAGGACGGCGGTGTGTGTTGGTACACGACGGGGATGTCGCAAAACTCGAACGACCCCCGTGACGCCATGCAAGCGCCGAGCGGCGGGGTGCCCTGCGGTTGCGGCACGGAGACGGGTGACGACTGACCGGAGGTCCGTACCATGGGACACGGGTTGCATCCGGCACTTGCCGCGGTGTTCATGGTCGTAGCGGAGTGCCTCGCGCAGCCCGGGGCAGACTTTGCCCGCCTCGCGCGGGAAATGGAGGCCAAGTGGCCCACCTCCGGCGTGGTCACGGCGCGGTACCAGGACGATGTGGGGAATGTGCACGCCGTCGCGTTTGAGTTCGCCCATTCGTGGTGGTACCGCGACGACCGCTCCGGGGTCGCGGGGGTTGACGCGGACGGCGCGTACTGGGGAGCCCCGCCGCGCCCGCTCTCGCGTGTCCCCGACGTTCAGACCGGTTACGACTTCCGGCTCGACCCTTATTTTCCTCAGATGCTGGTCCGCGGCGTGGCGTCGCGACCCGACCGCGTGAAATCCCTCACGGCGCGCGAGGGCGGCGGGTGGACGGTCGAGTTGTCGCTGCCGCGCGGGTCGCGCGAGTTCACGCTCGCGGAACTCCAGGCCTTGTCCCCGGTCGAGGTCGAGCGCCGGGGAGGACCGGAGAAGATTTTCACAACCGTCACGCTCGTGCTCGATTCCTCGCTGCGGGTCCGCTCCGTGAACAACGGGGAGGAGCCGGAGATGGTGTACACGGACGCCGAAGGCTACCCCCCCGGGTTCCAGGTCGTGAGCGAGTGCGGCGGTTGGCTCAAGGGGATGAAACTGGCGTCGTGCACCTTCGATCCCTCTGGCAGGAGTGGCCTGGCGATGGGCGACGTGGAAGCGCGGATCCGCGACTCGCGCGCCCACGGCGCCAAGCAAACTCCCGTCACCCCGGTTGTCAAGGGAAATGTAATACCGATCGGGGGCCCGCCCCGCGCGTCACGATCCACCCCCTGGCTCGTCGGCGGCGTGGTCGTGCTGCTTCTGGGCGTGGCCTTGTGGCTGCGGCGCAGGACCGCGGCATGAGCAAGCCCCGCTCGATCCTGCCGCTGCTCCTCCCGCTTGGTGCGGCGGTGTTCCTCATCGTCGCGGCGCTCGGGAAGGTGCTGTCGTACCGGACGTTCACCTCGGCATTGACGGCGTGGTTCCTCCCGACCTTGTCTCGTTCGCGTGGATCGTCCCGGCCGTAGAAGGCGGCGTTGGCGTCGTGTGTCTCTGGCACCTGGCCACGCCCGGCGCACCCGTCCGTTCCGTCGCTGCGCTCGCGGGCGTGTACGCCCTGCTCGCGGGGTACGCCGCGTGGATGGTGTTCCATCCGGCGGGCGCGCCATCGGGCTGTGGTTGCGGTCTTTCGAGCGCATCGGTTGAAAGCTGGATCCCGATTGCTGCACGCAATGGCGTCGTGTCGGCGGGCTTGCTCCTGATCGGCATGTGGCTGAAACGTGCCCGGATGATCGCCGACGCGATCCCGGAATCCGAGGCGGCCCCGACGCCGGGGTGCTAACGGGCCTTCTTCGACATCCGCAACTGCCCGTCGATCCGCGACTGCTCCATCTCGTAGATGCGGCGCCAGTCCGGGTCTGTGTCGGCCATGAGGGCGGTGCGGACGCGGGTCAGGGCGGCGTCGTCGGCCAGGGCCAGGACCTTCGTCGCGCCGACCGAGCCGCGGAGCGCGGGGACGAAGCGCGGGTCGCGGTCCAGCGCCTTCAGGTAGTACTCCAGCGCCTTCTGTGCCCAGCCCAGGCGGCTGTAGACCAGGCCGATATTGGCCACCGGGCGGGGGTCTTCCGGCGTGAGTTCGGCGGCGCGCTTAAAGGCCGCGACGGCATCCATGTTCTGCTGCTTGCCCATGAGCAGGGCGCCGAGGTTGTTCCAGGCGAACGCCAGATCCGGGTACGCGGTGATCGACTGGCGGTTGAGATCGATGGCGCGGTCGTTGTTGCCGCTCTTGCGGGCGTCCTCGGCCTGGGCGGCGAGGCGATGGGCCTCGTCCCGCTTGGCGGCGCCGGGGGGGAGTTGGACCTCCCCGCCTCCGGCCCGACCGGCGTGGCAGGCGGCGAGGGTGAGGGCCAGGAGTGCGGCGATGAATGTGCGGTGCGTGTTCAACCGGTTCGCTCCCAACGCCTGAAGGTCACGGACATGTTCCAGCCCGCGGCGTCCGGCTTCAGGCTGACGATCTGGAAAAGTTCGAGGCCGGGGACATCCGCAACAGCGAGGCGGAGCCACTCCAGCAGCGGGCCGATCGAATCGTGGCGGACATTGGTGTAGGCGTACTGGCGGATGATGACGCCGCCGGTCCGCTGCGGGTCAGGCTCGGTGGGCGGGCTGGGCCGGGCCAGGCCGGCGCGGAGGGCCGCGTCCTCGATCTTCGTGTAGATGATGGGGTAGGGGTCGTGGGCGGCGCCGCTGCCGGCCGCGGCTTCCGAGTTGTTGAGCGCCGCGACCTGTTGCAGCATGGCGTCCACTCGGGCCTGCGCATCCAGAGCATCCTGGTACCGGCCGGCGGCGCGGGAGCGGCCGGCCAGGCCGGTAAGGGCGGTGACAGCGGTGATGAGCAGGGCGCCGGCGGCAAGGAAAATCAGCAGCCGTGGGCGGTTGCGCCTCTCGTGGGATGCGGCCTGGGCGGCGAGTTCGAAGCGTGTGTCGTCGGCGGCGGTCATGGCTGGCCCCCGTGCGTCCAGGCGCCGGTCAGGAGATAGACGAGGCGTGCGCCGCCGGCGCCGGTGCCGGCGGGGAACTGCCCCTTCCACTGGCAGTGTGAGTTGATCTCGCGGAGGCCCTGGAGGACGTCCTCGGCGGTGCGGGTGTCCGGGACGGACAGGCGGATAGAGATCGCCGAGTCGAGGATGTTGTACTCCTCGGCCTCGACGCCCGGGATACCGGAGAGGACGAGCGAGACGTTGTCGAGTTCCTCAAGGATCGGCTCCGCCGGCTTGAGGTTCGACGGGGCGGAATGGGCGGTGCGGAGTTTGTCGAGTTCGGCCTCCAGTTCCTGCTCCGGGTGCGGCGAGACCTGTGCGCCCGGGATCACGGCGTCGATGTCCTTGCGCATGGCCACGTCCAGGGCGTCGGTGTTGGCGCGGGTGGTGGCCGCGGACCTGAAGGTCTGCCAGGAGAGCGCGGCGAGGGCGATCGCGGCGGCGGCGAGCCCGAGCGCGGCGGCGTGGAGGAGCGCACGGTGGGCGCGCGAGGGCCGGTGGGTGAGCGCGACGAGTGCGCCGCGCGGGTCCGTGCGTGCGGGGGCACGCAGGTCCGTGAGGCGTGACAGGGTGGCCCCGATCGGGTCGTCGTGCAGGACCAGGTCCGCGGCAGCGCCGGGCCAGGCGCGCGCGAGTGCCTCCCCGATGGCCGCCGGTCCGAGTGAGGCCCCGGCCTCATCGGCGGGCGGGGGGGCGATCATGAGGATGCGGGTGGGTGCGACGCCGAGTTGAGCGGACCATGAGAGCCAGTCGGTGGTAAGGCGGGCGATGGCCTGGGCATCGATCCGGACGGAGTGTTCGCTGTCGGCGCCCTCCACGACCATGCGCATGGAGCCCGCGGTGAGCAGTTCCCCGCCACGCGACCAGACCCAGCAGAGTCGCCCGTGTCGGTCGATCAGGACCAGCGCGGCGGCGGTGGGCGCGGTGGCGACGACGCGGTCGGTGCGGGGGCCCTGGCTGCCGTCGGCGGCGGGGCCGCCGGGATCCCAGGCCAGCGCGATCGCGTGCCAGAGGGAGAGGACCGAGTCCACGCCCACTCCGCGCTCGTCCAGTTCGTCGATGAACAACCGGGCGGCGGCGTCGGGCAGGTTCAAGACAGCGAGGCGCTCGCCCACGGGCAGGGGCACGGGCGCGGGCTTGCGGCCCAGGGTGAGGCGCCGCCGCGTGCGCGGGGCCGGCAACGCGAGGGCCTGGATGCTCGCCTCCGAGCGCGATGCGAAGGAGAGCGGCCCCTCCGCACCCTGGACGGCGGCCGCGACCACGGAGGGCTCGGCGCTCGGCGCGGTGATCCAGGAGCAGGCGGCGCCGTCGACATCGACGCAGAGGAGCCGCAGGGTGTCGGCGGCGTCGGACTGGGAGAGGCGCTGGGCGACCCAGGCGGCGGCGAGAGTCGCGGCTTCCGGGGCGGTGTGCTCACCATCGGACCACGACTCGTCGGTGCGGTAGCCGACGAGGCGTGCCTCCACCACCCGTCCGCCGCGATCGGTCCGCGAGAGGTAGCAGGCCCGTCCCGTCACGGCATCGGTCCCCGGGGGATGGAGCCGTCTTCCGCGGCGGCGGCGTCGCCGGTGGTGTCTGTTCCCTTGTTTGAGGCGTTGTTGGCGGCTCCGGAGCGCATGGCCTTCGTCCCGAGTGTCGGCGGAACCACGCGGCCCCCGCCGGGCCTGGTCGGTGCCGATCCGCTTGCGGCGCGGGCTGCGGCGCGGCGGGAGTGGATCTGCTCGCGGATGCGCTCGGCTTCGCCCGGGTCCATGCCGCGGGCCCTCATCGCCTCCGGGTTCATCGCCTGGGCGGCCGAGACGGCGCCGTTCATTCCCTCGACGACGGCGCCCCCCGGTATCGGCGAAACCCACGACACGATGGGGCCGCTTCGGGCGTCCTTATGGATGACCATGCGCTGGCCGTTGTCCTCGACGACGATGGAATCCTGGTGGACCTCGGCGAGGGTGAGCGTGTGGTCTTCCTGCCGGATGGTGCGGCCCTCGGCGATCATGCGCTGGGCGCCATTGATGGACACGAGGGCGACCTTCCGGGTGGGCTCGATGATCGCGCCGAGGTAGCGCCAGGCGAGCCCCGCCGCGGCGGGCGGCGGGGTAGGCTCGGTGTTGGTTGGCGGGGCCTTTGGCATCGGCTTGCGCGCGAGTTCAAGGCGTTCGGCGGTGCCCGTGACGGCGTCGGCGTCGGGCGGCGGCGGCTCCGGCTGCGGCGTAGCGATCGGCGGCAATGTGGACGGCAGGGGTTGCCGGCCCTGGGCGGGAACCGAGAGGCCCGGGAGTTCAAAGGCCCAGAGGGCGCCCGCGGCCAGGGCGACCACGAGCGCTGCGGCCTGCCATCCCCGGGTCATGCGCCGTGCGGAACTGCGGTGGATGAGTCGGGCTGACATGTCGTGCCCCTTTCCTTGGTCCATTCTATTCAACCGGTCGCTCTTCCCACGAGAGAAACGACCCCAGCGACTGCATGAGCCCGGAGCCCAGTGCCGCGACCCCGGCGCCGCCGAGTTGGACGCGGCCTTCGTAGCGTGCGGTAACCCGCGACGGGTTGGCGGGGCGGTCCGGGGAGGAGACCACGACGCGGACGAGCCACAGGTCCGGCTTGGCGGTGAGGAGACGCATGATGCGTGTCTTCTGTTCCGGGCTGAAGCCGGCGTGCTCCGCGGCGAGGCCGATATCGGCATCGGTGATCTCACCGTCCTCGCGGGCGTCGCGGACCGAGCGCGTGAAACTGGTGGCCCGGACCTTCATCTCCGCGACGACCAGGGCCAGGGCGTGGATCAGGCCCTCCGGGGCGGTCTTCGCGCTGATCGCGGCGGGGCCGACGGTGCGGACCCAGGACGGGTCGATCTGGCCGCGGTCCAGCGACTCCAGATGGTCGCGCAGCGCCCGGGCGGCGACGAGGTCGTCCCCGCTGAGCCCCGTGAGTTCGGTGAGGGCCGAACCCTGCCCATCCTCCATGTACACAGCCATGGTGCCGCGGTCTGGAGTGGTGATGGTCAGGGCCAGTCCGCCGGGGCCGAGCATGTTCTCCACCGGCTGCCCGGTGATTGAGATGAGCCAGGAACTGACGACCTCTCGGATGCCGCGGCCGAGGTGGTGGGAGCGGTAGGCGGCGAGTTGACGTGCCACCGACAGGCGCTGGGTACCCTGGCGCTGCAGCATGACGGTGGCCATGACGCCCACAACCATCGCCAGCAAGATGACGAGCGGCAGAGCGAACCCGGGTTGGCGGCGTCGTCGGGACATGGTTCAGTTGATCGGGCGCCGGCCACCCCCGCCCATGGGCTTGGCCGGGCGGGCGGGGCGTATGTCCATGCCCGTCGTGGTCTTGCCATCGGCGGTGGTGCTCGGGTTCGTGGCGCCGTTTCCGGCGCCGCGCGCGCCGTCCGCATCGCCGCCATCGCCCGCTTCGTTCGGGGCCGGGAGTGCGGGGTCCGCGATAACTTCCGGGGCGTTGGTCCAGCCGATCTCGAACATCCAGTTGGCCGTGAGTCCGGCGGTGGTACGGACGGAGAGTTCCACATAGGCGGGCAGGTTCAGCCCCCAGGTGGCGGTATAGGCGGTCTTCTTCTCGCGGTCCTTGTACACAGTCCACCGGCATTGTTCGAGGCCGGAGATGATCTCCGTCGCCGCGGGATCCTGGTACGGCTCGATGCCACGGGTACTCGCCCCGCCGGCGCTGGGCGCGACGCCGGTGGTCGGGCCGTCGGGGATCGGAAGCGGGCGCCACCAGAGGGTCCAGCCCGGCTGTTCTCCCTTCACCCGGTACGAGGGGAGGTTCGCGCGGCGATCGGGGCGGAGTTCAAACACGCCGCGGACGGCGCGGCGCTCATGCGCCGGGATGTCAACGGCCTCCCGCACGGGCAGGGGCGAGCGGCTCAGGACGACCTCGAAACGTTGCGGGGCCTCCGTCGCACCCTCCCCGGCGATGCGGGCGCGGCGGGCGACACCGACCAGCGATGCGGCGGCGTCGGGTTCCAGGACGAAGCGGGGAGGCGGCGGGGGTGGGCCGTCGGAGGGCTGGCCCATCTCCGTGACCGGACGGCCGCCGCTGGGCGGGAGGGGGTCGGTGGACATGACGAGCGTGTCCATGGTGCGGGCGACGGCGCCGCGGAGGCGTTCCATCGCCATGGCGTCCTCGTAGCGTGCGCCGAGCCGGCGGTCCGAACGGTCCAGGAGACCGAACATGCCCATGCAGGCGGCAAGGACCAGGGCGCCGATGAGCGCGGCGAGCATCGTCTCCAGGAGCGTGAAGGCGCGGCCGTTCATTGCGTCTTGCCCCCGCTGCGCGGGGTGCCCGCCCGGCCCGGGGGCGCGGCGCTCCCCTCGGGACGCGCTCCGCCGCCCACGCCCCCACCACCCCCGCCACTGCTGAACCCGCCCATCCGGTTCATCCACTCCTGCCAGCGGGCGGGATCCTTGATGAGGTTCTCCATGGAGTCGGGGTTCCGCATGGCGACCGGGTCCATGATGCGGGTCAGGGTGGCGCCGGGCGCCCCCGCGTCCGGCTCGCGCGCTCCACCGGAGCGCTCCGAGAGCCAGACGTGGACGGAGAGTTCAACGAAGCGGGTGTTGCTCATGGGCGACTGGGTGCGGGTCGCGGTGCGTCCCTGGGGCCGGGCCTCGGTGAGTTCGAGCGGCGACTCCTTGTATTCGAAGCGGTACTGGGCGGGGCCGTAGGCGATGGGGTCGCGCCCGGGGGGCATCGAGGCGGGGTCATCCATGTACATGAGGATGAGCCGGTTGCCCAGTTCCGCGGCGGCCAGTTGCTGGGCCTCGCGCGACTGGCTGCCGGTGAGGAACCCGAGCAGGCCGAGAAGGGCGGCGGCGACGACGCCCAGCAGGCCGACGGCGGCAACGACCTCGATGAAGGTCATGGCCCGGCGGATGTGGGCGGGGCGGTTCACGGCTGGTTGATCTTCCAGACGTCGATGTCGTCCTCGGTGCCCGACTTGCCGTCGGCGCCGAGGCTGACGAGTTCGTAGGGTCGCTCCTGCGTCCCGGTGACGCGGTAGTAGAAGTTCTGGTTCCATCCGTCCCTGAGTTTGCTCGACTCGAGGATGGGGGGCTTGACGGTCGCGAGGGTGGTGACGCTGGGCGGGTACGCGCTCTCCTCTGTGTAGTAGGTCTTCAGGGCGCCCTCGATCGTCTGCATGCTGATCTTGGTCACGCGGATCTTGGCGCGGGTGCCGCTGCCGACGATGTTGTACGCGGCGACGGCCATGAGCACGCCGATGATGGCGAGCACGAGCATGAGTTCCAGGAGCGTGAAGCCGGTTCGCCGCGACTCGAAGTGTTTCGTCATCGTTCTTCCTTCGTTGACCGCTCTGGTCCGTCCCATCTCTCGCTTCTCCCTCTGCTTGGCGTGTTGTGACCGCCGCCGCCGTTCCTAGATGGCCTGCTGGGTCAGGGTGATGAGCGGCACCATGATGGAGACCATCATGCCGCCGATCGCCAGGAACAGGAGCACGATCAGCATGGGCTCCAGGAAGTGCAGGAAGCGTTCGGCGCGGCGGTCCACCTCATCGGTCATGTCCTCGGCCAGGGCGTCGAAGACGGCCTCCATGTCGCCGGCACGCTCACCGGCGATGAGCAGGCGGCGGGTCGCCAGGGGCAGGGCGGTCACGGACTCGATCAGGTTGCGGAGGATGCCGCCCTCAACCAGCCGGGCGCGGAGGGTGCCGAGTTCGCGCCGGAGCACCGGCATGCCGACGGCCTCCACCCCGACGCTGAGGGAATCGCCCAGCGTGACCCCGGAGCGGGTCATGGCGGCCATGACGCTGAAGAACCGCGCCGACTCCGACGCCAGCAGGACATCGCGCAGGAACGGGGTGCGGCGGGCCAGGCGCATCGCCGCGGCCAGCAGCGGCTTGCGGGCGATGACCGCCGCGGTGAGCCCGGCGAGCGCGCCGACCAGGAGGAAGAGCCAGTAGGTCTGCATGAACCGGCCGATGCCGACGAGGACCTGGGTGTACCACGGCAGTGTGAGGTTGAGTTGGGCGAGGGCGTCGGCGATCCGCGGGACGACGGCCATCAGCATGAGCAGGGTGACGCCGGTGCCGAAGACCAGGACGACGGCGGGGTAGAGCAGGAGCGTCGCGACCTTCCGGACCACCTTGAGTTGGCGCTTGGCGTTCATCGCGAGTTGGCGGGTGGAACCGGCCAGATCCCCGGTGCGCTCCGCCGCCCGGTAGACGGCGATGGTCACGCGGTCAAAGACGCCCGTCTTGGCGCAGGCGTCAGCGAACCCGGCCCCCGCGGCCACGGCCTCACGCATGCGCTCCACCAGCGTTCGGGCGTGGGGACTGACGGCGGAGGCCGTGACTTCCAGGGCCTCCACGAGGGGCACGCCGCGGTGGAGCAGTTGGGCGAGTTGGTCGTTGAAGGCAGCGCGGTCCTTCAGGGGAAGCCCCTGTTCCCGGACGGCCCATGCGGGGAGTTTGTACGACCGCAGGAGCAGCAGCCGCTCCCGCCGCAGCGTGTCCGCCAGGGCCCGGGGGTCGCGGGCCTCCCGCACGCCCATGGTCCGCCCGCCGCTCGCGGTGGCGGCGACGAAGAAGAATGATTGGCGGGCGAGGGCGGTCATGGTGAAGTCTATCGGGCGTAGGCCGCTGTCCGGGCCTCTTTGGAACAGGCCTCCCTCCCCGGCCACGGCCGGGGCCCATCAGGCTTGTTGACCGCCTGGGCGCGGGCGCTCGCCGAGCCGGGTGCGGCCCAGGATGGCACGCCCCCCCGGGCGAGCACCCCGTAGAGACCGTCACGGCACACTGGAGGGCAGCCGCGCCACCGGTGGCCTTCGCGGCCATCCCGTGCGGCGCACAGACACCGAGTCGGGGAGTTGCCGTCGAGCGCCGCGTCGATTTCTCGTCCACGTCGGCCGGGTTCCCGAGCGGCACCCCAGGTTCTGGGAGCGTACCACGGGCGTACCGGATTGCCAGGACTATTCTTCCTCCGTGCCGCCTTAGCTCAGTGGTAGAGCAGCGCTTTTGTAAAGCGCAGGTCGCGGGTTCAAATCCGGCAGGCGGCTCTTGGCATCGCGGCCCCGATCCGTGCTCGTCCGATGACCCGGGGGACCCTGGAGCATCGGGGCGGCGGCCGCACGGCGGGACCGCTCGCGTCTGGTGCCCGCGGCACACTCCGCGTTGCCTCCGCACCGCGCCCCCCCTACATTTGTCCGCACCAGGGCGTGTGCCGGAGTGGCCAAACGGGCCAGACTGTAAATCTGGTAGCTTAACTGCTTACGGTGGTTCGAATCCACCCGCGCCCACTTTCACGCCCACGGAGGCTCGTGGGCCGCGGGCCTCACTCTACGGGCAGCCCAGCGCGAACTTCGTTGTGAAGCAGCCGAAGTCCGAGAGGTTCAGCACCCCGTCGCTGTTGCAGTCCGTGTATTGGTCGCCGAGCGCAAACTTGGTCTGGAAGCAGCCGAAGTCCGCCAGGTTCAGCGCCCCATCTCCGTTGCAATCGGGGTAGCACGCGGGCCCGGTGACGTTGAACACGATGACGGTGTCGCCGCCCGGAAGGCCATCGCCCGAGGGCAGCGCCCCGGCCACCTCGCCGTCGAGCGCGATCGCCGCGGCGGCGGACTTGACGGAGTCGTTCACCGTCAGCGTGTACTGGCCCGGGGGGACGGCCCCCGCCACGTCGAGACCAGCCGTGAACGTCGCGGCGTTGTAGTTGAGGCTCAGCGGCACCGCGCCGCCGGGCCCGGTGAGGGTGAAGTCCGCGCCCGCCGCCGTCACGTTCTCGCTGAACGTGATGTCCGCGTGGAAGGCGGGCGAGCCCGGCACGCTCGCACCCGGTGCGGGGTCGGCCGCCACGACCTTCGGCGGGCCGTTCACATACGTCTGCGAGGTCTTGTTCTGAGCCAGGATCCAGTCGAACTCATCGACCACGATCCCCGTCGCCGGGGCGCTGACCGGGAGCAGGTAGTGCTGGAGCGGCGCGTTGTTCCAGACCGTGATCGTCTGGTTGCCGCCGGCCGTGTTCACGCGGATGTCCACCGGCATGGTGTAGATGCCGTAACCGGCCTGCTGCGACTGGCGCAGGTGCACGCGGACGTAGTCCTGCCCGGCGATGCTGACGTTCTGGTAGCCGTACTGGTACGTCGGCGCGCCGATCCCGTAGACCCATTCCTGGAAGAACCAGGACAGGTCCTGCCCCGCGACCGCCGACGCGACGGCCGCGAAGTCATCGGTCGTGGCCGCGGAGCCCTCGTACTGGGCGCGGTACTGCGCCAGGATATCGAAGAACGCCTGGTCACCCACGATGTGGCGGAGTTGGTGGAGCACCCACGCGCCCTTGCGGTAGGTGTAGTTGGTGCTGAAGATGGAGTTCACGCTGCCGAGGTTGGTGCGGTAGACGCTGCCGTTGAACGAGGTCGGGCGGCGGGCCTCCATGGCGGCCAGCAGCGCGGGCGTGCCGCTGGAGCCCGGCTTGCGTTCCAGCCAGATCGCCTCGCCGTAGGTGGCGAACCCCTCGTTGAGCCAGATGTCGCTCCAGGTGCGGCACGTCACGTTGTCGCCCCACCACTGGTGGGTCAGTTCGTGGGAGGTCAGGCTCTCGGTATATCCGGACTGGCCGGTACAGGTCTGGTGCTCCATCCCGCCGCCGAAGGTGAAGTTGTAGATCCCGTACTTCTCGTTCACGAACGGGTACAGCCCGAAGACGGGGCGGAAGGCGTCCATCATCTGCGTGCACTTCTCCCAGCCGGAGCGGTTCGCCGCGTTGTCCTCGCCGGGCCAGATGAAGAACTGCACGGGCATGGTGCCCTGCGTGTAGTTGTAGGTGATCGACCATGTGTTGAAGCGGCCGGTGGCGAAGCACAGCAGATACGGCGGCATCACATAGTTCGTCGCCCAGCGCGTGCGCAGGCGCCCGCCCGCCAGGGGCTCGGTCCCCACCGGCAGCCCGTTGGAGACGGTGGTGAGCGTGTCGGGCGCGATGACCGCGATCTCCATCGTCGCCTTGTCGGAGTTGTCGCCCGCTGCCCCCACGTCGCCGTCCTTGCACGGCCACCAGGTGTGGGCGTAGTAGGGCTCGCTGAGCGTGTCGATGAACGGGTAGCCGCCCTCGGTCGTGAAGTTGAACGAGCCGAACCCGCCGCCGTCCGGCGCCCCGTTGTACGCGATGGTCAGCGTGAAGACCTCCCCCACGCCGTACGCCCGGTCGAGCGTCACCACACGCGTCGTCGAACTCGTGGTGTTCACCGCCGCGGCGGTCGTGCCGTTGAGCAGGGCGGAGGTGATCGCGAAGGTGTCGCGCAGGCGGAACGTGAACTGCGTCAGGTTGCTCACCAGGCTCTTCACCGTCATCACGTTCGTGCCGCTGATCGTCTGCGTCGCGGGGAAGACCTCCACCTCCAGGCTGTAGTGCTGGACGTCCGTGTCGCCGAGGGCCTCATCGGTGAATCCGCCAGGCGGGCGGGGCGGCAGCCCAAGCCGGTAGCGGTCGCGGAGGATGCGCCCCGCGGCGCACTGGTCGGCGCCGGCAGCCTGGTCCACGGGTCCGACAACCTGAGCGGGGGCGGCGGAAGCGACGGCCAGCGAGCACGCGGCCACGAACACAACGGGTTTGATCACGGGAGCCTCCGCGAAGGGGCGAATGGGTACAGCCTACATCAGAAACAGTGGAAGGCGAGAGAAATACGGCCCTCTGTACGGAGGAAGCGGGCTGGGTGTTGACCCCGCCGGCTCAGTCAGGGTTTTTTCGGTCGGGCCGCCACTTTCGCAGCCCTGAACCCGTCGCGGCCCGGGGGTGCCGAACTGGCAGCCGAAGGGGGCTGCAAGCCCCGCGGGGGCCACCCCGTTTGGCATGTGGGTTGCCAAGGAGATGGGCATGATGGACGCCAACACGAAACGGAATGAGGCGAAGCGGAAACCCTGGCTGGTGGCGGCGTGGCCCGGCATGGGCAACGTCGGCGCGATCGCGGCGGGGTACCTGGTCGCGAAACTGGGCATGCGACCGATCGCCGAACTGACCTCCGTCGATCACTTCGACGTGGGCGGCGTGAACGTGACGGGTGGGCTCATTGCGCCATCGCGCCTGCCGCGGAATGTGTTCTATGAGTGGAAGAACCCCGGCGGCGGGCGCGACCTGGTTGTCTTCATGGGCGAGACGCAGCCCGCGGCCGGTGGGTACGGCTTTGCGCACGCGATGCTGGAGAAGGCAGCCGAACTCGGCGTCGAGCGGATCGTGACCTTCGCGTCGATGGCGTCGAGCGTGCACCCCAGCAAGCCGGCCCGCGTCGTCGGCGCCGCCACCGGGGAGACCACGGCCGCGGACCTGCGGGAGGCGGGCGTGGACCTGCTGGGCGACGGACAGATCGGCGGGCTCAACGGCGTGCTGGTGGGCGTAGGCGCCGCCCGCGGCCTGCCGGGCATGGTGCTGATGGGGGAGATCCCCTTCTTCGCGGCGGGGGTGCCGAACCCCAAGGCCGCGCGGGCGGTGCTGAGCGTGTTTGCGGTGCTCGCGGGGGTGGAGATCGACCTGTCCGAACTGGACGGGCACGCCAAGAAGATGGAGCACGCGATCGGCCGGCTGCTGGATCGCCTGCGCGAGGAGCAAGCGCAGCGCGGGGAGGAGGCCGAGGGCATGTCCCTGCCGGACGACCCCGCGGAGTTCCGGACCGATGACCAGACGCCGGAGGCCCAGGAGCCCGCCCCCAGCGGGATGGACCCGGCGACCGTGAACCGGATCGAGTTGTTGTTCCAAGAGGCCCGTCGGGAGCGGGCCACGGCGGCCCGGCTCAAGAAGGAACTGGACGACCTCGGCGTGTTCGATCAGTATGAGGACCGGTTCCTGGACCTGTTCCGTCGGTAGGACGCGGACGGGCCGCGCACCGCTGCCGACGGGCAACCGAGCGCGAACTTCGTCTGCAAGCAACCGAATCAGCGGGGCACCGACAACGCAGCGGTGAGTTGAGTCGGAACTCCGTAGACGGCGTTGTCGGTGGCACGCGTGGCGACCGACTGGCGTTGATCGTGCCACCGGGTACGCGGCCTTCCGAGTTCTACCCCTTCTACTCCTCCTTCTTCGCCGCGTAGCCGGTGCCGACCGCGATCACGCACCGACAACGCCGGAGGGGTGCCACCGACAACGCAGCGGTGAGTAGAGTCGGGACTCCGTGGACGGCGTTGTCGGTGGCACGCGTGGCGACCCGGCGCCCCTTGGCCCCGCTCTGACGCGGCGCCGAAAGCGGGCGAAGGGATTCGAACCCTCGACGTTCAGCTTGGAAGGCTGACGCTCTACCACTGAGCTACGCCCGCGTGTACGCGAGTATATGGGGCCGTGGGAAGACCGCCCGCGTCGGTACTTCGGCCGCGCGGGGAACCGCGCGGGCTGTGCAGGGACCGGCGTGACGTTCACCCCTTGATCGCGCGAAAGGCCAGGAAGAGCGGGATTTCGCGGCGGGCGCGGTTCTCCTCGGCGGCGCGGGGGCCGGGGCGGCTCTCACGCAGGCTGGGCCACTCCTCGATCGCATCGACCAGCAGCCCGGCCGCGGCGAGAGCGGCGACATAGGCCTGGATCGGACGGTGAAAGGTCCAGGTGGTGACCTCGGGAGCGCCGCTCGCGGCGGCCCCGGGGTTCATGACGATGGGTGTCTGCCCGGGGGAGAGGTACCCGTCGACGCGCCGGTACTGGCGGCCCTCTCCCCGGACCCTTGCTTCGTCTCTCCGCCTCTTCGAGTCTTCTTTCTTCGCCGGGCCGTCCCAGCCCCACGAAGTCTGGCCCGGAGCGCGGAACGCGGGGTGGAGGATGACGCCGACGAACGCCCCTCCGGGGCGCAGGCGATCCGCGACGCCGCGGAACACGGCCTCCAGCGGGTTGATGTTCATCAGGGCCATGACGCACGCGGCCGAATCGAAGCCGCCTTCCAGCGGAACGTTTGCGAGTGCCCGGGCGTCGCCGACGTGGTACGCCGGTGCGGAATCCGGGAGTTCGCCGGAGCGGCGTGCCGCGGCCTGGATGAGGCGCGCGGCGGCATCCACCCCGACCGCCTGCACGCCGAGCGCGGCCAGGCGGCGGCACAGTTCGCCCTGGCCGCAGGCCACGTCAAGGGTGCGCTGCCCCGCGGCGGGGTGCAGGAGTCGCAGGGTACCGGGGAGGATCACCTGGTCGAAGTGGTCGCTGCGGCGCTCGTCGATCAGGTCGTCGTACCAATCCGCGACGTGGTCCCAGGAGGTGTCGTGTGTCCGGAGTCCGGTGTGCTGTTCAGCGGCGTGTGCGCGTGCTGGAGGAGGCTGGGTAGGCACGGGCGCGTCGCCTGCGCCACGAGCGGGGGTCGAGGCGGGCAGAGGAGGCACGGGCGAGGTACTTGTGGCATGTCCGGGGGCAGCAGGGGCAGGAGAAGAGAAGGAAGAGAACGAAGGAACATCGGGCGGTTCCATCCCCACGGCCCGGTAGAAGCCATCAGGGGCGGGGCTGAAGAAACGCACGGCCTGCCCGGTCGAGGGGTGCGTGAAGCCGAGTTCCGCGGCGTGGAGGGCGAGGCGGCGGCCGGGATCGGTTCTCGCGCCGTAGCGGGGGTCGCCGGCGATCGGGTGGCCGAACTCCTTCATGTGGACACGGATCTGGTTCTTGCGGCCCGTCTCCAGCCGGACTTGCAGGAGTGTGTAGCCCTTCGCGGCGGCGACGGCGCGCCAGTGCGTGACGGCGAGGCGCGGGGCGCGGGAGTCCTCCGGGTGTGCCGTGCGGGTGTTGATGCCCTTGGCGGCACGGGCGACATGGCCGAGTTTGACGCTGCGGGCCTGGCCGAACTCATCCTCATGGAGGAAGGACTGGATCGTGCCGCCGGGGGGCTGCGGCTTCACGAGCGAGCCCCCCTTGGCCGGCTCGGGGTGGATCTCACCCTCCACGACGGCAAGGTAGAGTCGGTGGACGCGCTTGGACCGGAAGTCGTTCTTGAGCCAGTTGAAGGCCCTCTCGGTCTTCGCGAAGACCAGGAGGCCGGAGACTTCCTTGTCGAGGCGATGGATGATGAAGACGCGCCCGCCGCGGTTGCGGTGCTTGCGGAGGTATGTCTTCACGTCGCCGAAGAGGCTGGGCCCGGTCTGGGTGGGGCCGACATTGGCCGTGAGCAGGCCCGACGGTTTGTCGAGGATGAGGAGGTCGGCGTCTTCATGGACGAGGCGGATGCCGCACGGCCAGCGGAAAGTTGCGCCCGGACGGGTGCGTCCCGGACCCGACGTGTTGTCCCGGGAGCGGGTCCGCCCCGGACCCGATGGGGGTGGCACACCCGCGGCTCCTGGGGGTTGCAGGCGTGTTGGCTTCACCGGCGCACCTCCGCGATGAGGTCCAGGAGCCACTCGGCAAAGGCGGGCTTGGTCATGCGGCCGGGGCGGCGCTCGGATTCGGCCCCCGCCGCGCCGGGGGGGCCGATCAGCACCGGGTCGATATCGGCGGAGTCCAGGGTCTCGATCGAGTTGGCGACGATGAGGTCCACCCTCTTGCGCGCAAGTTTCTCACGGGCGGAGGCGAGCATGGTCTCTGAGGGCTCGAGCGCGAAGCCCACCAGGGTCTGTCCGGGCCGGCGGCGGGCCGCGACCGTAGCGAGCAGGTCGGGGGTCGGTTCGAGTTCGAGGGTCAGGCCCGACGAGGTGCGGCGTATCTTGCCCTGCGCCTCGCGACGCGGCCGGAAGTCGGCGACCGCGGCGGCCATGATGAGGATGTCCGCCTCCGGGGCGTGGCGGTCCAGCAGATTGCCCAGATCCCCGGTGGTGCGGAACCGGATCGTGCGCACCGGCGAATCAGGAGGCATCCCCCCGGTTTCCGTCCCCGTTGGGCCCAGCAGCAGGGTTGTCTCCCAGCCTCTTCCGGCGGCGGCACCGGCCACGGCGATCCCCAGCCGCCCCGACGAGCGGTTCCCGAGGTAACGGACCGCGTCGATGGGTTCGTGCGTGGGACCGGCGGTGACGAGCAGTCGGATGGGGAGGCGGGTGGGCATCGGGGTTACGCGGCATCGTAGGGATTTGGGGGGTGAGCGGCGGTTGAAGCGGGGCCGGTGGTCACTGATAATGAGGGCCCCGCACGGGACAGCGGCCGGCAGACGACCCCTCGCGTGACACCGGTGGGGACCGTTGGCACCCACGGTGTCGGCTCGGCGAGCCGATCTACGCAGGAGTTCGGATGGCGCGATCGCGGAAGAAACTCGGGGACATCCTGGTGGGCTGGGGGGTGCTGACCCCTGAGCAGACCGAGCAGGCCGTGAGGGTCGCCAAGGGCGGCGGCAAGCGGCTGGGTGACACCATCGTCGAACTGGGCTTCGCGAAGGAGGACCAGGTTGCCAAGGCCCTGGCCAACCAGTTCGGGATGGAGTTCGTGGACCTGGGGGCCGGGGGCGTCTCCAAGACGATCGACGTGAAACTGATCCCCGAGGAACTGGTCAAGAAGCACCTGATCCTGCCGCTGGCGCGGAACAACGGGAAACTCAGCCTGATCATCCACGACCCCATGGACCTGGAACTGCTCGACATGCTCCGGTTCCGGCTGAACGTGGAGATCGAGCCGAAGCTGGCGGCGCGGTCGCAGATCAAGAAGTTCATCGAGGCCGGCGGCGGCGGCGCGTCGATGCCCAAGATGGTGGGTGCGGGGGAGTCGCTGATCACCGAGTCGATCGACCGATCGGTCGACCGATCGGTGGACCGCTCGATGGACAAGTCCATCGACGTGACGAGCGAGGATGCCCCGATCGTGCGGCTGTGCAACCGCATCATCGTCGAGGCGGTGAACATGCGGGCGTCGGACATCCATGTGGAGCCGATGGCCGACCGGGTGCGCCTGCGCTACCGCATCGACGGCGTGTGCATCGAGCGCGACAACCTGCCCAAGCGCATGCAGCCGGCGGTGCTGTCCCGCGTGAAACTGATGTCGGGGATGAACATCGCGGAGCGCCGCGTCCCGCAGGACGGGCGCATCAAGATGCCCGTGAACGACGCCGACATCGACTTCCGCGTGTCGGCCTGCCCCGCGTACCACGGCGAGTCGGTGGTGCTGCGCATCCTGCGCCCGGACTCGGTGAAGATCGGCCTGGAGAACCTGGGGTTCGAGCCCGACAACCTGGCGATCTTCAACAAGATCATCCGGCGTCCCAACGGCATCTTCCTGGTGACGGGCCCGACCGGGTCCGGCAAGACGACCACGCTGTACTCGGCGCTCGACGTCCTCAACCGCCCGGACAAGAAGATCATCACGGCCGAGGACCCCGTCGAGTACAACTTCGCCGGCATCAACCAGTGCCAGGTGAACGAGAAGATCGGGCTCACGTTCCCGGCGATCCTCCGCTCCATGCTGCGGCAGGCGCCGAACGTGATCCTGGTCGGTGAGATCCGCGACAAGGAGGTGGCCGAGATCGCGATCCAGGCGGCGCTGACCGGGCACCTGGTGTTCTCCACCCTCCACACCAACGACGCCCCGTCGGCCATCACCCGCCTCGTGGATATCGGCGTGAAGCCGTTCCTCGTCGCGTCCTCGATCCAGGCGATCATGGCCCAGCGCCTGATCCGCATCCTGTGCAAGGAGTGCAAGGCCCTGGACCCGTCGCCGGATCACAAGTACCTGGCGCTCTGCGGCATCTCGGCGCAGGAGGCGGCGGGCAAGGTGTACCGGGCCGTCGGGTGCGCCGCGTGCAACAGCACGGGCTACCGCGGGCGCAAGGCCGTGTTCGAGATGATGGCGATGAACTCCGAGATCCGCGAACTGGCGTTCAAGCAGGCGCCGATCTCCAAGATCCGCAAGGCCGCCCTGAACGCGGGGATGCGCCCGCTTGTGGCCGACGGGAAGATCAAGGTTCTCAAGGGCCTCACGACCCCAGTGGAAGTGTCCATGGCGACGCAGGTGGACAACGATTGATGACGCACCGGAGCCGGGGCGTCCCGCCCCGCCCAACCCCGGAGGGACAGAGCCCCTTCCGGAGCACCAGAACAGGAACCGTCCATGTCCTCCATGCAGATCGACCGGCTTCTGGACACCGTGGTCAAACTCGGGGCGAGCGACCTCCACATCACCGTGGGCCGCCCGCCGACGCTGCGCCTGCACGGCCACCTGCGCAACCTCCAGACCAAGGTGCTGGACTCCGACGACATGGTGGGCCTGATGAAGGCGGTCACGCCCGAGCGGAACCAGCAGGAACTTCAGGAGGAGGGCGGCACGGACTTCGGCTTCGCCTACGGCGACGCGGCCCGCTTCCGCGTGTCGGTCTTCCGCCAGCGCGGCGACATCGCGATGGTGCTGCGGCAGATCCCCAACAAACTGCTCACCTTCGAGCAGATCGGCCTGCCGGAGATCTGCAAGGACCTGATCCGGCGGCCCCGCGGCCTGTTCCTGGTGACCGGGCCCACCGGCTCCGGGAAGACCACGTCGCTGGCGACGATGATCGACCATGTGAACATGAACCTGGACCGGCACATCGTCACGATGGAAGACCCGATCGAGTACTACCACTACCACAAGAAGTCGATCGTCAACCAGCGCGAGGTGGGCAACGACGTGCCGTCCTTCGCGGAGGCCCTGCGCCGCGTGCTGCGGTCCGACCCCGACGTGATCCTGGTCGGTGAGATGCGCGACCTGGAAACGATCGAGTCGGCCATCCGCGCCGCCGAGACGGGGCACCTCGTGTTCGCCACGCTGCACACCACCGGCGCCGCCAAGACCATCGACCGGATCGTCGATGCGTTCCCCGTCACGCAGCAGAACCAGGTGCGCGTGCAGCTCTCCACCTCGCTCATCTGCGTGCTGTCGCAGGCGCTGCTGTCGCGGGTGGACGTGCAGGGCATGGTGGCCGCCTACGAGTTCCTGGTCGTCACCCCCGCCATCGCCAACCTGATCCGCGAGAACAAGACCTTCCGCATCGATTCGATGATCCAGACCGGCAAGAAGTTCGGCATGCAACTGCTGGACGACCACCTCTGGACGCTCTACTCCCGCGGCATGATCTCCGCCGAGGAGATGATCGACAAGTCCAAGAACCCGGCGGAACTCACGAACAAGGTCCACCGCATCGGACGGACCGTGGGCCGCCTGGAGTGGGACACGGAAGAGGAAGAGGACAAGGCGTAGGAACGGGCGGGCGGCGGTGTTCTCCTCTACCATCGCCCCGTGCCGCTGCGCCTGTACAACACCCTGACCCGGCGCCTGGAGCCGTTTGTCCCCGCGGACCCGTCGCGGGTGACGTTTTATACCTGCGGGCCGACGGTCTACGACGATGCGCACATCGGCAACTTCCGGTCCTTCCTGGCCGCCGACGTGCTGCGGAGGTGGATCGAGTCGCCCCTGTGCGAACTGGCGACGGACGCAGCCGACCCGGACAACCCGGCCAAGGTCCACAAGGGGCCGCGGCAGGTCGTCCATGTGATGAACATCACGGACGTCGGGCACATGACCGACGACGCGGCGGGCGGGGAGTCGGGCGAGGACCGCATGGCCGTCGCCGGGCGGCGCCTGGCGGAGGCCAAGAAGGCCGGGACGCTGCCGCCGGGCGTGGACGTGAACCCGTCCGACCCGTACCAGATCGCGCGGTTCTACGAGGCCCGCTTCCGCGAGGACGCCGTGAAACTCGGGCTGAAGGTGGCGATGGACGCCGCGGGCGACCCCACGCTGATGCCCCGCGCCACCGAGAGCGTGCCGGGCATGATCGCGGTGATCGGGCGGCTGGCCGAGCGCGGGTTCGCGTATGTCGCGGGCCCGATCGGCGGGCGCGCGGTCTACTTCGACGTGCAGAAGTTCAAGGCGTACGGGTCGCTCAGCGGCAACACGCTGGAGCGGCTCCGCAGCGGCGCCGGCGGGCGCGTGAGCGGCGTGAACCAGTCGCAGAAGCGCCACCCCGCCGACTTCCTGCTGTGGAAGGAGGACCCGCGGCATGTGATGAAGTGGCCGAGCCCGTGGGGCGAGGGCTACCCCGGCTGGCACATCGAGTGCACCGCGATGGCGGCGTCGCGGCTGTGTAGGTCGGCTCTCCGAGCCGACAACGGGCAGAGTCGGCTCGGAGAGCCGACCTACACCGAACCCCTGATCGACCTGCACTCGGGCGGCGAGGACAACATCTTCCCGCACCACGAGTGCGAGATCGCCCAGTCGTGCTGCGCGTTCAACGCGGACCCCGCGAGCGTAACGCCGCAGCGCGGCATGTACGCCCGCATGTGGTTCCACCCCCGCTTCCTGCTCGTCGAGGGCGACAAGATGAGCAAGAGCAAGGGGAACTTCTACACGCCGCGCGACCTCTTTGAAAAGGGCATCGAGCCCGCGGCCATCCGGCTGGAACTGATCCGCACGCACTACCGGAGCAACGCGAACTTCACGTTCCAGGGGCTGGCGGATTCGCAGCGGATGGTCGAGCGGTGGCGGCGCGTGCAGGCGGAGCCGTCCGGCATGGGCGACGCCGCCGCCGAGTCGCGCGTGCTGCGCGACTTTGCCGCGGCGATGTCGGACGACCTCAACGTCTCCGCGGCGATCGCCGCCGTGAACTCGTGGGCGTCAGGGGTGACGACACCCGGCGCGGCCGAGCAGCGGGCCATTCAGCAGTTCGACGCGATACTCGGCGTGCTGGGGCTGGAACGACCGAGGAGCGCGGAAACCGCGATCGGCGTCTTCGGCCCCGGCGTGCCGCGGGACGCGGCTGTGGAGACGAAACTCATCGCCCGGCGCGACGCGCGGGCGGCGAAGGACTTCAAGAAGTCCGACGCCATCCGCGATGAACTCGCGGCGATGGGCTACGCGATCAAGGACCTGCCCGGCGGCAAGGTGGAGGTCCGGCGTGCGTAACAGAGCCCCAAGCGCCAGCGCGGGGTGTTGGTCGGACGAACGGCGTGCACCCGTCGCTTGCGCTCCGGGCTCTGCCGCATGATGCGCTTCCCCTGGACCATCTGGCGCTACACCTCCGCCGAACTGTGGCGGCTGGTCCTGCTTACCTCCGCCGTCGTCGTCGTTGTCATTGCCTTCGCCGCGACCATCAAGCCCCTGGCCGACGGCAAACTCGGCGCGGCCGAGGCCCTGCGGCTCATGTTCATCGCCATCGTCCCGATGAGCCAGTACGCGCTGCCCTTCGCGGCCGGGTTCGGGGCCACGCTCGCGTACCACCGCCTGGCCGCGGACAACGAACTGGCGGCCGCCCGGGCCAGCGGGCTCAGCCACCTGATGCTGCTCGCACCGGCCGCGACCGCCGGACTGGCGCTGGCGCTGGTGATGTCGCTCCTCTCGGGGCAGTTGGCCCCCCGCTTCCTGCGGTCGATGGAGGAACTGGTGACGCAGGACGCCGCCCGCATGATCGTGGGGACGATCGAGCGCGGCGAGGCCCTGGTCTTCAACAACTGGCAGATCTACGCCGACCGGGTGGATCGGCTGGGCCCCGATCCCGAGGGCGGAGCGTCGGAGCGCCTCCTGCTCACGCGGGTCGCGGCCGTGGAGGCGGGCGACAGCGGGCGCGTGAAGACCGAGGTCACGGCCCGCCAGGCCATGGCGTGGCTGGACCATGTGGACGCGGACGACCCGCTGAAGCCGAACCTGCTCCGTATCTCGATGCGCCTGCAGGAGAGTTGGGTCCTGACGGACCAGGGCTTCATGTATTACGACAAGGTGGACGAGACGTTCACCGCCCCGGGCGGGCTGCGGGACGACGTGAAGTTCCTCACCGACGACGAACTCCGCGCGCTGCCCCGTGACCCGGACCGGCTGAACGTGATCTCCTCTCGGCGCCGCAACCTGGCCTACCACCTGGCCCGGGCCGAGACGCTCTCGTCGCTGCGCTCCGAACTGGCGGCCCAGAAGCGCGTCCGGCTGGAGGACAGCGCCGGGCGGGCGTTCATCATCCGCGCGGCCGGGCTGCGCCAGGACGGCGACGACTGGGTGCTCACCCCAACCGGCGGCCCGCAGGTGGAGGTCGAGATGCGCCCCGTGAGGGAGGGCGACGGCCCGATCACGACCATGCGGGCCGGGGATGCACGGCTCCAGGCCGACCTGGGGCGCGACATCAACAGCCGGGACCTGACGCTGCGCCTGTCGCTGTCGGACCTGGCTGTGAGCGGGAGTGACGGCGGGCCGGCGACGCAGGCCAGGGCCCGCGAGTTCTCGGGCCTCAGGCCGTACATGGACCCGCTGCCGGCGCTGCTTGACCAGTCGTCGGCGGCGCTCCTCGGCACGGCCCGGGCGCGGCTCGGCGGCGGCCTGCCGGGGGATATCGAGGGCGCGTACCGCGACCTGTCCGGCCGGCTCCTGCGCCTCCATCGCGAAATCCTGGCCCGGCGCAACGAACGCTGGGCCATGTCCGCCTCGGTGCTGGTCATGGTCCTGACGGGAGCGGTGACGGCGATCCGGCTCCGGGGCAGCCTCCCCCTGACCGTGTACCTGTGGAGTTTTTTCCCCGCTCTGCTGGCCGTGATCAGCGTGAACGCCGGACAGGAGGCGGTGCGGTCGGTCGGCGCCGTCGGCCTGGTGATGCTCTGGGGCGGGATCGCGGCGCTGGCGGTCTACGCGGGTGTGGCGTACCTTGGCGTCCGCAGGCACTGATCCCTCCGCTCTCTTGGGGCGTCTGGCCCGCCCGCGTGATGGAAACACAGCCCGAAAACTGCACGCACCGATTCGCACCCTGGACGGCAAGGGGGGGGGCGTGGTGGCCGACGCTCCTCCTCGTGGTGGCCGTGTCGCTGTTCCGCGTGGCGTACCTGGCGTGGTGGTGCCCGTACACGCTGCTCGAAGATGAAGCCCATTACTGGGAGTGGTCGCGCCGCCTCGACTGGTCGTACTACTCGAAGGGGCCGGGCGTCGCCTGGACTATTGCCGCGTCCCGGACGCTCTTCGGCGACACGGAGTTCGGTGTGCGATTCCCGGCGGTCGTGCTCGCGGCGATCGCGGCGGTCGGGGCGGCCGGGCTGGCCCGGCGGGCCACGGGTGAGCCCCGTGCGGGCTTCTTCGCCGCCCTGCTCATGCTCCTGATCCCCGCGTTCCAGTTCGGCGGGATCCTGATGACCATCGACATGCCCTACATCGCGATGTGGTCGCTGGCGGCGTGGGCGGCGTGGGCGGCGCTGACGGAGAAGGGGCGCTGGGCGTGGCCTCTGGCGGCGGCCGCACTGGGCGCCGGTTTCCTCTACAAGTACACGGCGCTGTTCCTGCTCCCGGGACTGGCTGCGTTCGCCCTGATCGCCCGCGGGCGGCTCGCGCTCGCGCCCCGCTGGCGCTGGTGGGCCGCCGCCGGCGTGATCGTGCTGCTTGCATCCATGCTCCCGGTTGTGATCTGGAACGCCCGGCACGGGTGGCCCACGATGCACCACCTCCTGGGGCACTTGGGGATCTCCGGCGGCGACCTGCCCCCGCCGAAGCCGGGCGACACGCCGCCCACCAAGGAGCCCTTCGCCCCGAGCCGGGGCCTCGAGTTTCTGGGGACGCAGGCGGCCCTCATCGGCCCCGCGTTCATCCTGATGATCCTGGGGTCGCGCTGGATCCTGCGGCCGGACACCGCGGCCGGGCTCGGCGGGCGGTACCTGCTGTGCCTGGCGGCCCCGATCCTGCTGTTCTACACGCTGCTGACGCTGCAGACGGACGTCGAGGGGAACTGGGCCCTGGGCGGGTACCTGTCGCTCACGTCGCTGGCGGGGTGGGCGGTCCTGTGCGGCATGGACCACGGCGGAGCCGGGATGCGCAGGCTCTGGATCGCGACGCTCGGCGTCGGCCTCTTTGTCGGGCTCGCGCCGCTGCGCCTGGACTGGCTGGCCGCCTCGGGCCCCATGCGGTGGGTGGACCGCCAACTGATCGCGATGAAGTGGATGCACCCGGGTCGCACGCTGGTCCCGGTCGGACGCCTGATGGGTGCGCGGGCGATGGCGATGGACGTGCAGGAACAGGCCGACCGCCTCCGGGCCCAGACCGGGCTCGAGCCGATGGTCATCGCGGAACACTACGGCCGCGCCAGCCTTCTGGCGTTCTACCTGCCCGGGCGGCCCACCGTGTACTGCTCCAGCAGCCTCGACGCGGAGGGCAGGCCGACGCAGTACGACTTCTGGAAGGACACGGACCTGCGCGATACGGAGCGGTTCCGCGGACGCCCGGCCGTGCTGATCGGCGCCGACCTGGAACGCTGGCAGGCCGGCTTCGATCGCGTCGTGCCGCTGGGACGGCTCGAACACGAGCCGAAGGAGCACCGCGACACGTTCCTGGGCTACGGATACAAGGGGTTCCCGGGATGACCACATGGCTATACCCGGCGGAGCGGCGGTACCTGTGGTCGCGCCGGCGGCGGGCGATCATCGCGGTTCTCCTGGTCTACATCGTGATGGCGCTGCTGGACCACGCCGCGTACCGCTGGTGGCACGCCGAGGGCCCGGGGCTGGAGAAACTCGAGGGGCGCGACTGGTACCGCCTGCTCCGCGTGCTGGGAACGATGTGGACCTGGGTGCTCGTCGCATCGGCGATGGCCCTGGCCGGCCACACCGGCCGGGCCGTCCGGCTTCTGGCCGCGTCGGGCCTCGCGGGCATCATCGCCGAACTCCTGAAGTTTCCGGTCGGACGCCTCCGCCCCAGCCAGTCGGACGGGGCGTACGAGTACCTGGGATGGACGGAGCGGTTTGCGCACCAGGCCCACGGCGGACCGAGCAGCCACGCGGCGGTCGCCTTCGGCGCGCTGACCTTCCTGGGGTTCCTCTGGCCGCGGACGATGCCGCTCATGCTGCTCGCGGCGGCCGCGTGCGCCGCAACCCGGGTGGTGGCCGGGGCCCATTTCCTGACCGATGTGTACGCGGGCGGGCTGTGCGGCCTGGTGTGCGCCGGGGTGCTGCGCCCGCGCACCGCCGACCGGGGCGTGCTGCTCCCGTAAACTCCGCAACCCGATGACGCTGATCGACCGCTACATCGCCCGGCAGTACATCACCAACATCCTGGCGCTGCTGGTGATCCTGTTCGGGTTCGTCGTCACCATCGACATGGCCCTGAACCTGGACCGCTACTGGGACCAGGCCCGGACGATGGCCGGCGTCGGCGCCTCCGGCCTGCGGATCGGCCTTGTCACCGTCATGCTGGTGTGGGACCTGTGGTGGCCGCGGCTGCTGCAACTGTTCAACTACCTTTGCGGGCTGGTGCTGGTCGGGGCGATGGGCTTCACCGTCAGCCAACTGGTACGCCACCGGGAACTTGTTGCGGTCCTCACCAGCGGGCAGAGCCTGTTCCGCGTCGCGCGGCCCATTGTCCTGGTCGCCGCGGCGTTCACCCTGCTCCAGTTGGCAAGCCAGCAGTGGGTGATCCCGCGGATCGCGGCGCTCCTGACGCGCGACCCCGGCGAGGCGGGCCAGCGCACGCTGGGAGCCGCGGCCGTCCCGCTGACGAAGGATGGGCAGGGCCGCCTCCTCCGCGCGGCCGAGTTTGACGCGGACAAGAACACCCTGCGCGGCGTGCATGTGATCATCACCGACGCGCGCGGGCTGGCGGTGCGCCGGATCACCGCCGACGAGGCCGTGTGGGCCGGGAATGCCTGGAACCTCGTGGGCGGGGTCTCCACGAGCCGGGAACCGGGCCCCGGGGCGGCCCCGCAGCCTGTGTCCCGCCTCGAAACCAGCCTTGACCCCCTGGCCCTCAAACTCGAGCGCTACAAGGGGATGAGCCAGAGCCTGAGTTGGGGCCAGGTAGGCCAGTTGCTGGCTTCCCTGGGCACGGGCAGCCAGACCCCCGACCTCGTGCGCACCCACGACCGCCTCCAGCGTGTCCGGTACGGCCGGTTGGGCACCGCGGCCGCGAACATGCTGACCCTGCTCATTGCGCTGTCGTTCTTCCTGACGCGGGAGCCGCAGGGCATGGTGCTGCGGGCCCTGAAGTGTGCGCCCGTCGGCATCGCCTCCCTGATCGGGGCGGTGTTCGGCGCGGCCGCGACGGTGCCCGGAATCCCGCCGCAGGTCTCGGTGTTCCTGCCGGCAATGGTGCTGGCGACGGTCGCGGTCGCGCTGCTCTCTCGCGTGCGGAGCTGATTCCCGCGGGCACCCCGTCCACCCCACTACCATCGCCCCGTGCGCGCTGTGGTCCTCTATTTCCAGATTCACCAGCCGTACCGGCTGCGCCGGTATTCCGTGTTCGACCGGACCGCGTGCTACTTCGACGACGCGGGGAACGCGCGGATCATGCGCCGCGTGGCGGACAAGTGCTACCGGCCGGCGCTGCAGCGGCTCCTGGAGGCAGCCGAGGCGCACGCGGGCGGCTTCAAGTTCGCATTCTCCGTGACGGGGACGGCGCTGTCGCAGTTTCAGGAGCACGCCCCTGAAGTCACGGACCTGCTCCGGCGGCTCCTGGACTCCGGCCACGCGGAAGTGCTGGGCGAGACGTCGCACCACTCCCTGGCGTCCCTCCACTCGCCGGAGGAGTTCGCGGATCAGGTTTCGCTGCACGCCGCGATGCTCCACGCGGTGCTCGGGCAGAGGGCGCGCGTCTTCCGCAACACGGAACTGATCTACGGCAACGCGCTGGCGGACACGCTGCGCGGCGGTACCCGGTATTCCGGCTGCCTCGCCGAGGGCGTGGACCGCGTGCTCCGCGGGCGGGCCGAGGGGGCCGTGTACCGAGCACGGGCAGCGCCCCCGGTGGCCGCGGCCCCGGGTATCGGCCTCCTGCTCCGGTGCTCGCGCCTCAGCGACGATGTCGCGTTCCGCTTCTCACGGAAGGACTGGGAGCATTGGCCCCTGGCGCCGGACACGTTTGCCGGATGGATCGCGGAGTCCCCCGGCCCGCTGTGCAATCTGTTCATGGACATGGAGACCTTCGGCGAGCACCAGTGGGCTGAGACGGGGATTCTCGATTTTCTCTCGGCGTTGCCGGCTGCGGTGCTGGCCCGGAAGGACTGCGCGTTCGTGACCCCGAGCGAGGCGCTGGCGGTCTACCCGCCCGGGGACGAGTACGACTGCCCGCACACGACCTCCTGGGCCGATACGGAGCGCGACGCCAGCGCGTGGTGCGGCAACGCGATGCAGCGGGGCGCGCTGGGCGCGCTCTACGCCCTTGAACTGCCCTTGAAGAGAAGCCTGGCCGAAGCCCGGCGCGCCGGCGACGACCGGGCCATCGCCTCCGCGAGTTCAGCCCTCGAAGACTGGCGCCGGCTTACCACCAGCGATCACTACTACTACATGAGCACCAAGCACTCGTCGGACGGTGCGGTGCACGCGTACTTCAGCCCGTATGACTCGCCGTACGACGCCTACATCAACGCCATGAACGTGCTGGACGACCTGGGCCGGCGCGTCGGCGACGCGGAGCCCGCGCCCCTCCCGACCCGGGTCCGGTGAGCCATGGACCCCGGTGCACAGGCCGTCGGGTCCATCCTGGCCGCGTACCGGGCCGGCTACTTCCCCATGGCGGAGTCGGCGCGGGGGGACGGGCCCATCCACTGGTTGAGCCCGGACCCGAGGGCGATCATCCCGCTGGACGGGTTCCATGTCCCGCGCTCGCTGCGGAAACGGGTGCGCAGCAGCCGCTTCGGGATCACGACGGACCACGCCTTCGAGGCGGTCATCCGCGCGTGCGCGGAGCCGCGACCGCACGAACGCGATACCTGGATCGATGAACGGATCGTCTCCGCGTACACCGCGCTGCACCGCGCAGGGCACGCTCACTCGATCGAGGCGTGGTGCGAGGGGCGCCCGGTCGGCGGGCTCTACGGCGTGCACATCGGCGGGGCGTTTTTCGCGGAGTCGAAGTTCAGCCGGCCGGCGGAGGGCGGGACCGACGCCAGCAAGGTGTGCCTCGTCCACCTCGTGCAGCACCTGCGCCGGCGCGGTTTCATGCTGCTCGATGTCCAGATGACCAACCCGCACCTGGAGCAGTTCGGCGTGATCGAGGTGCCGCGGACGGAGTACCTGGCCATGCTCGGCGCCGCGGTCCAGCGGCGTGCCGAGTGGCTGCCGTTCGGGTCTCAGCCGCCCGCCTGAGCCGGCGCCGCCGCGGGCTTCCTGTAGTCGTCCGGGTTTGTCGACCACCCCGCGCTCTCCATCAGGTCGCGCGCGAACCGGTCGCCCAGGTAGGCGTCGATGGCCTCGTCCGGCAGGGCACGCTGCGCGACGGAGACCACGTTCCTTGGATTGGAACGCGGCGCGATCTTCTTCGATGCGGCGTGGTAGTGCAACCGGGCGTACCCGGCCGCCCTGTCCAGGTCCGCATCCGTGTGCTCCCACTCCCACGCCCGGTAGATCGCGCCGAAGAACTTCCGCGGTTCGCGCTGCAGGTCGTCGAAGAGCACCCGGTTCGGCTCGCGCTGCCACCGGCGCGCGAAGGCCGTGAACTGGCCCAGGTCATAGTTGTCGTGGATCGGCTTCCGCCCGCCGTTCAGCATCCCCCGTACATAGACGCTGTTCAGACGGTGCAGCGGGTTGCGGAGCAGGAACGCGGTGCGGTGCTCCGGGAACGCCGACACGCTCCCCGGGTCCGGGTGCTCGTGCGGAATCTTGACGACGATCCGCCCGGACGGGGGCGCGAGTTCGCCCAGCAGCCTGTCCAGGGAACTCCGGACGGCCCCGTCGAGCGTGAAACCCGAGGCGTCAAAGAGCCCCATCAGCCGCGCCTGCTCCGCCGGGTAGTTGTACGGCGGGCCCGTCCGGTCCCAGGGGCCGAACGGCTCATCGGCGACCACGCCGCCCCACGGGGCCGCGGCCGCGTACGCCGTGACGGAGGAGCCGGACCGAATGAGCGAAAAGAGCCAGCCGACGCGCATGCCCAAGTGTACGAGCCGCGTTCCCGCTACTTCTCCATGATGACAACCGGGATCGTGCCCCAAGGGGCCCAGGACGCCGGCGACTGAGTCCACCAGAGCAGTGCCGCGGCCGTCATGCCGGGTGCCGACTCGGGCACGGCGTCCGTCGCCTCGGCGAATGCGGCCGACAGTCCGTCGCCTGAAAGCGATGCGAGGATCGCGTCCAGCGCGGACTCATCAAGGCGCGACTCAACAGTGAAAACCCGGCACCGCGGCAGCGGCGGCGGGGTCATGTGGACCGGCGCCGCGGGGGAGGGGAGGGCCGCACCGGTGGAGTCCGAACGCGACGCCAGCGCCGCTGGACCAGAAGCGGGAACCTCCACGGGCCATTCCGTGGGACGGGGAGTGAAGAGAGCCGCAACCCGCGGCGGGGCTTCCCCGCTTACCCGCCAGGCAGATTCCGGCCTCGCGTGGGCGACGGCCAGCGATTGCATCCGCGCGGAACCCTGTTCGAGCGAAGTGCCGGTCACACGGATAACCAGGCGGCGCCCCCGCGCCAGGTGCAGCGCCCGCGCGGTTGCCATCGGTGCGGGCGTTGCCGGGGCTGCCTCCGCCATCGCAGCGCGCAGTTCAGACGCCTGTTTCAGGCCCCCAGTCTCGGGCGGGGGCAGGGGCGGACCCATGGCCAGTTCGATGCCTGGTTCCTCCGACTCCGGGGCTGCCGGAGGCTCCACTTCCGGCACCCCCACTTGGACGCCCGCGTTGGCGATGCGCTGTTCCGGGGGCCGGCTGAGCCCGCCGCGCGTCAGGATGCTCGTCACGAACCACGTCGCCCCACCGGCAACCAGCAGCAGCCCGGCTGCGGCCGCGAACCGCCGGCCCACCCGGTCGGCGAAGATGACCTCCAAGACGGAGCGGCGAGAGGGCTGCACAATAGAAACCGGCGTGCCGCCTCGGGCGGGGGCGGAACTCTCCATGCCCAGCAGCATGCGCCGCTCCAGGGCCGGCTCCGCAATCGCCATCGCAGCGTCCGCAAGTCCGTCCGGGGCCCTTTCATCGGCCAGGGCAAGGATTGCGGCCCGGTCCGCCTTCATCGAGCCCAGCAGCCGCGCAAGGCCCGGATCAGCATCCAGCGCCCGCGCCACAGCCGCGGCGACGTCGCGCTGCAGCGGCCCGCCTTCGACCCATGCCAGCAGGTCCGCCTCGCTCAGGCCGGCCGGGATCGGGATGGGATGCGGCCCGTTCATGTTCACCTGATCGCCCTTCATACCGCCGACTCTGGGGCCCGCGGCCCGCGGTCTCCCTGGGCCTCCAGTGCCTCTCTCAGGGCCGCCCGAGCCCGGAAGAGTCGGCTCTTCACGGTGCCTACCGGCACCGCCAGTGCCTCGGCGATCTGTTCGTACTCCAAGCCCCTCGAATCCCGCAAGACCAGAATCGCCCGCTGCTCGGGGTCCACCCGCAGCAACGCCGCCTGCACACGCCGGCGGACCTCGTCCAGTGAGACGCCCTCAAGCCCACTGTGTTCCCGGTCCGGGCTGTTCAGGGGTCCGGATTGGGGAGTCCGGGCCCCCGTGGACGGTCTTTGGCCGGGATGATGGAGAACTGTCTCCAGGCTCGCGTGGCGGCGGAGTTTCTCCGATCGCAGTTTGGACAGACAGGCGTTCATGGTGACCCGGATGGCCCAGGTCGAGAACTTCGCGCGTTCGTCGAAGGTGGAGAGGCCCTCGATGATCTTCACCATCGCGTCCTGGGCGAGGTCCGCGGCCATGTCGCGGTCCCCCACCATCCGCACACACACGGCGAACAGGCGGTCCTGGTAGCGGGCCAGCAGACGGCCCAGAGCGGCCGACTCGCCGCGGCGCACTCTCCGCACCAGCCCCACATCGTCTGCGTCCGTGCTCGGTTCCACGCGGGCGAGTGTATCGGCGGGCGGCCAGCCACTCCCGTGGCGGATTGGCGGGCCTCATTGTGAGGAACGCTCCCGCGTCGATTCAGAACCGCTTGTGGGCTTCTCGACCGTGGCCCTCACGGACCCCGAGGATGGCGCGGATCAGCGCCAGGTCCGCCGCGACAGTGAGTTTGACGTTCCGCGGATCGCCCTGAACGACGGTGACAGGTTCGCCAAGGCGCTCGACGAGTGCCGCGTCGTCCGTGCCGGACAGGTCCGCCTGGCCGTACGCGCGGCGGAGCAGGTCCGCGCGGAAGACCTGCGGGGTCTGGACAGCGACAACGCCGGATCGGTCAATGGTCGCGGCGACACGGCGCACGGTTGTGTTCTTCCTCGTCCCACCGCCGAGGATCGCGTCGAGCGGGTCGATATCGGCGTCGGTCGAAGCCTGATCCTCCACCCGCTTCAGCGTGTCGGGCACGTCGATCGCGGGGACCACGGCCGCGTACTTGGCCGCGGCGTCCAGCACGCGGTCGATCAGTTCCGGCGGGGTGCAGGGGCGTGCGGCGTCGTGTACGGCGACGTGCGTCGCGTCCGCGGGCACATGGGCCAGCGCCGCCTTCACGGTCTCCCAGCGGTGCGTCACGCCGCCGTCGCACAGGGTCACCCCGAGCAGCCCGAGTTTGGCGGCGTAGCGCAACCGGAAGTCCGCGGCCGCGTCGCCCACCGGGCCGGCAACGATGATCGCGGACACCGCGTCATGCTTGGTGAACAACTCGACCGTGCGCTGCAGCACCGGGCGCCCGCCGAGGTCCTCGTCCAGTTTGGGGCGCGGGTACTCCAGCCCCTGGGCGTACCGCCTGGATGCCCCCGCGGCCGGGATGATGACGGCAACCTTCATGTGGCAAGGGTAACGGGCCCTGCGCGGCCATGGGCGGGATTCGCCCTTCTCGTGCAGATGAAAAAGGCCGCCCGGCGTGCGCCGGACGGCCCCATGGTGTAACGGGACGTTTGATCAGGCGCGGCGGCGCCGGGCGGCGAACAGCCCACCCAGGCCGAGAAGGCCCAGTGTCGCCGGGGCCGGGACGAGGTTGATGTCGATGTTGTCCCACCCGCTGGTGTTGCCGGCGTTGCCGCCCGCGAAGGCGCGGATGGCGTCGGGCAGCGGCATGGTCGAGGCTGCGCCGCCGTTGAGGTACCAGCCGGTCTGGGCGGCGGAGGCGCCCTGGCCCGTGTGCAGGTCGATGATCGCGACGTTGGTCACCTGGTGCGTCGAGAAATCGACCGTCACGAACGAGCGGTACCAGTGGTTGTACTGGAGGTTTGTCCAGAACGCGCCGGGGGAGGCGTTGTTGATCGCGACACCCGCGGCGTCAAACACGTTGAACTCGGACTTGAGGCCGGAGGCCGGCGTGGCCGGCGTGGTGAAGTTGAACAGGTTGATGAAGCCCTGGAAGGTGCCGGCGCCGAGCGTGTTGTGGTTCAGCGAGAAACTGGCGAGGTTGGCCGTGGCCGGCGGTGTGCCGCCGAATGCGAACGCGGTGTCGTAGGAGATGACGTAGGTGGAGGCGTTGAACGGCACGCCGACCTGGGCGCGGGCCGCGGCCGCCCCCGAAACGCCACCCATGAACTGGTTGCCGCCGACCGGGTTCTGCACCAGGCCGAGGGAGTTGCCCGCGTATGTATGCACATTGTGGTTCAGGCTGCCGGCGACGGGAGAGGCCGTCCAACCGTTCTGCCCGACAATCGTCACGCCGGCCGCGGAGCCGTTGTAGTTGGGCAGTTCAAAGTTGAAGTTCTGCGCCTGCGCAGCCGCCGCGATCGCGACGCCCGCCACAACACTCAGTGTCTTGACCATTTCTCTCTCGTCTCCTGGGCCCGCTGGCCCGGTCTCCGCATCCTCTTAGCGGCGCCACGAAGCGCCACGGCGCGCTGAAACCCGCTTCCTCCGCGGCTTCGGTACGCACCAACCCTATTGTGCGCGCCGGCCGATCCGTGTCAACGATAAAATGGCTTTGCGCCAGGATTCTTTTTGATCGGCGCCCATGGCTTTACCCAGATTGCCAAACAAAAAACCACCCCGGAGGCGGGGTGGTCCTCTGATTTCGTTCGGGTGAAGTTCAGGCCCGGCGGCGGCGGCCGGCCACGAGTCCGCCCAGCCCAAGGAGCGCCAGAGCGCCGGGAGCCGGCACGATCGAGAAGTTGTCAAACCCGACGATGTGGACGTTGTTCGCCCCGCCACCCGCAAAGAACCGGACGTCGGTCGGCAGCGGCTGCGTCGGGGCCGCCCCGCCGGCCAGGTACCACCCCAGCGCCGACACATCGACGACCGTCGCCGCCGCCGCGTCGTGCAGGTTATCGATCGACACCGACAGAACCTGGTTCGTCGTGAAGTCCCAGGTCGTGCTCTGGCGGTACCAGGTGTTCAGGCGCAGCGCATCCCACTCCGGCCCGGGCAGGGTGTTGGCCTGCTGCACGCCCGCGGCGTTGAAGAAGACGTAGTTCCCGTCGAACGCGTTCCCGGTGTTGACGTCGTCCCATGTGTAGAGCGTCTGGAAGAACCGCGCGGTCGCGGAACTCTGCAGCGAGACGCTGCCCAGGTTGTTGATGGCCGGCAGCACGCCGCCGAAGCGGTCCATGCAGATGTCGAAGGCCATCGTGTACTGCTGGTTGCCGAAGGCGTACGCGTGCTGAGCGCGCCCGAAGCCCGCGGCCCCGGAGTTGCGGACCGCGGCGAACTGCGCGCCGCCGGTCGGGTTGGTGACAAAGCCCCAGGCGTTGTTGGCGTAGGTGAAGACGACGCCGTCGGTGCTGCCGGAGACCGGGTTGTACCACCCGTCCTGCCCGCCGCCGCCAAAGCCGTTGGTGAGCGCGGTGCCGCCGTTTGAGCCCGCGTACAAAGGCGCCTCGAAGTCGCTCAGGTACTGGGCCTGCGCGCTTGCCGCGAGGGCAAGCCCCGCCACGACTGTGATGCACTTGAGCATGGGGCGTCTCTCCCGAAAAAGGTGACCCGCTGCCGGGCACGTTACCTGGTTTTCCATCCCCGAAAAGGGGTGTCTCTCCAAACCGGGCACGTGCCGTGAAGCGTACGGGCCAGCAGAGCCCGATTGTGACGCCGGACACCGCGGCGTCAATAGCAAATCCGACGATTTTTCAGAATTCGAGCGCAAGAACTGACGGTCTGGAAACATGGGGGGTTTGCTGCCTGTGGAGGGCCGGGGCAACTGGCCGGGCTTGATCGTGGCCGCAAACCAGCGACGCCAGGGTCGGCCTCCACCTACTATTACCGCTCTTTGACATCCGGGGCCGAACTGGATTCGACCGTGCAGATCAGGTATGGCGTGGCGCGCCGAGGGGCGTGTTGGCCTCGTAAAAAACACGCACAAAATCAGTTGCCAACAGCAACTACGCTCTCGCGGCCTAAGACCTAGGCCGTGCGATCCCCGTCCGACGCCCGATGGGACGGGGATCGAAGCCATCGGGCTGGCCCGTGACCGACGCCCTCGGGGTCACGGGCGAGACAACTCCGCGGGCTGGGGCCCGGTGAACGACGCCGGTGGCGGCCGCCGGGCCCGAGATCAAATCACCGGACACGCGCGTAGAGGCGTCATGCCGACTGTTCGGGACGGGGGTTCGATTCCCCCCGGCTCCATTCTTCCGAAACACCGGGACTTGCGGAAACGAGCCGCAAGTCCCGGAAACCTGCGGAGTTCCGCGCTTCAGCGCGATCCGCGTCATTCCCCTGTTTCTTCTCGCTTCCGGCCCCATCCGACGCCTTCCGCTGCGCCTGGCGCTGCGCGCAGGTCGCGGGCGTCTTGGCGGCCCGCTCGAAGAGTTCGTCCGGCACGGCGTTGGCGTAGTGCTTCCCACTGATGGTGATGCTGTGCCCGATCCACCGGCTCACGGCGAACTGCGGGAAGGTCATCGCCCATTCCTTCTCGCAGGACGAACGCAGCGTCTGCCACAACCGCGCCCACGGCTCGACGCTCGCCTTCGCCCAGATGCGACGCACCCGCCGGATGACGGCCCCCTTGCCGCCGATGGTGACCAGCGGCGTCTCGCCTTCGGGCATCGTCTCGAAGCGTTCCCGCAGCAGCGTCATCAACTTCGGCGTGATCGGGACCACCCGCTGGTCGTGGCCTTCCCAACGCTCGGTCTTGGGGCTGTGGACGGTCAGGCGTGCCCGCTCGAAGTCCACATCGGCCCAGGTGAGGCGGTGCGACTCGCTGGGGATGCGCAGCCCGGCGTAGCGGGCGAGGCCGAAGAGCAACCGCCACTCCGCGTCGGGGCAAGCGTCGATGACCCGCTGGATCTCGTCGGGTGTGATGTACCGCGTGTACTTGCTCGGCGTCGGGCCGCTCTTGAGCGTGTCGAACGGGTTGGCGTCGATGACCTTCCGGCGCTTCGCCTCGCCGAGCATGGTCTTGACGTTGCCGCAGTGCGTCCGGATGGCCGCCTCCGACAGGCCCAGGTCCTTGAGCGACCGTCGCCACGCCGTCGCGTCCTCGGCGGTGATCTTCCGCAGCGACTTGTCCTTGTCGAAGAACGCCAGCAACTTGGTCTCCGTCTGCAGGAGTTTGCGAGTGCTCTCGGGCTTGAGGTCGTCCTTCCGCTCCGCGATGTACCGCTCGACGAGCGTGCCGATGGTGGCGCTCTGCCGCTCGGGCACGAGGCCGACCGCCGAGAGTTTGGCGTACAGGCGATCCTCGAGTGACGAGAGCCAGCGCGAGGTATCGTCGGTTGGCGAGTGCCCGTGCAGCGCGGCCGCGGCGAGGTCCTCGACGCGGACCTTGAACGCCTCGGCGTAGCGCTTGGCCACCTGCCCCAGCGTGATGTGCCGCGGGTTGCCAGTGGCGTCGTGGAAGGTGATGAACCGGCTGCCGTTCTTGCGGGTCGTGATACTCGCCATCGGGCGGACCTCCGTGTCGCCAGTCAGGCTCGGACGGGCCGAGTGTCAAGCGGAACTGGGGGATTCGGGCGGAATGTGGGCCGAATCACGCGCCGGTTGGCGGGGCTGTCCCGCCTGACGCCGACGAAACCGACAGAACCCCGGCCAGTTGGCCACTCGTGGCGTTTGGGGCCGCCGTGGGCGGGGATGTGTCGGAGGCGGGGACGTGGTCCCGCAGAACGAAGCGCCGCGACGGCCGCCCGCCACGCGGGCCAGGCGCGGACCACGACCAATCGCCATGTTCGGCCTTGGCCAGCGCATCGAGTTCTGCCTCGGCATCCGTCGCCCGCGCCAGCGAGCGGAGGCGTTGCCAGTCGCGGATGCTGACCGAGCCGTCGTGGCGTGCGATGAGGTCGAGGTGGCGGCGGACGATGCGCTGTTCCGCGGGCTCGGTGATGCTGAGCCGCGCGTGGCGCTCCGATGCCGCGAGGTAGTCGGCCCACGCGATGGCGACGGCCATCGTCTCGGCGTCGATACGCGGCGCATCGTTCGGTGTGCCCGCTCGGCCCCACGTCGCCAGCGCGTGGAGCGTGAGGGCGATGCGGAGCGAGAGACCGCAGAGTTTGCCGCCCCATGCGCGGCGCTCGGCCAGCTCGCCGAAGCCGAGGGCGGCCTCGGTTCGCAGTTGGAACGCGTGGTAGAGCGCATCGGCTTCCGGCGCAAGCGAGATGACGGCCGGGCCGGTGTCGGGATCGTCGCTTGGCTCGAACGACAGAAGGCGGGCGAGCGCGGCCTGCCAAGCCTCGCGCGCGGACGCTCGAACCGGCTCGGGCCGCACGTCGCGCATGCCGACGAGATCGGGCGGGGCGATGACAGCGAAGCGGGCGAGCAGGCCACGCCCCTCAGCCTGCGGATCGCACCACACTGCCTCGACGGCCGCCCGCTGCACGCACAAGGCCACTGCCAGCGCCGGGCGGTCGATCACGTCGGATGGACGACCTACCCGCTGGGCGCGGATCGGATCGCCCGCGTGCCCCTTGAGCATCGCGCCGTAGTTCCGCACGCCCGAGTACCGGCCCTGCACGATGTCCAGCGCGTCACCCTCGGCGCTGGCAAGTAGGGCGCGGCCGTGGTTCTCCTTCATCTGACGCACGAGCGCTTCCGGCGTTGGCTCGCATGCCAGCAGCGCCGGCGCGGTCGGCACGGGCGTCGCTTCCATCTCCTGGGCGAGCCGGATCGCCTCGCCTTCGACAACAGCCCGCTTGAACGGGTCGGCCACCTTGCCCGCCTGGTCTTCGATCGCGCGGATGCGACGCTCGGTGATGCGGTGCCGCTGGGCCGCGGCGGCGATGATGGGCCGCATTTCGCGGCCCTTGTCTGCCTCCCACTTCAGGATCGGCCGCAGCAGTTCCGCCAGCACCGCTGACTTGCGCGTGCCCGGTTCGGAGAGCACCAGCGCCCACAGCGGGGCGGGCTCGATGTGATCGCCATGCCCGCGGACGCACGCGACGTTGCAGATGCACGCCGACGCGACCGCCATGCCCAGCAGCGCGGCCATGTCGGGCGGCGTCTGCGTCGAGCGGGCCAGGTCGGCGAAGTACTCGCGGATGTCAGCGGTGGCGGCGGGGAACAGCGCGACGAGGTCGAACGCGGGGCGGTCGTCCGGCCTGTCGTCCACAGGTGCCTCCGGTGCGACTGCCTCCGCTGCCACGGCGAGAGCGTCGATCTTCGCGTGCACGGCCTCGCCATCGCCGCCTTCCATCGCCAGCACATCAGCGATGTCGCCACCGGATGGAACTGCGGTCCAGTGTTCGGCGAGCCGCACCACGCGGACTTCCTGTGCGCCGGCGGCGTGGC
>JADLGW010000003.1 GCA_020849105.1 Phycisphaerales bacterium
ATGTCGGCCCATCACATCCTGGGACTGAAGGCGGCCCCAAGGGTTCGGCTGTTCGCCGATTAAAGTGGTACGCGAGCTGGGTTCAGACCGGCGTGAGCCAGGTCGGTCCCTATCTGCTGTGGGCGTTCCAGGTTTGAGAGGAGTCAACCCTAGTACGAGAGGATTGGGTTGGACCAACCCCTGGTGATCCAGTTGGGCCGCTAGGCCCACCGCTGGGTAGCTACGTTGGGCAGGGATAACCGCTGAAAGCATCTAAGCGGGAAGCCCCCCTCAAGATGAGACCTGGTTGTCGCAAGACGAAAGACCCCTGGTAGACCACCAGGTTGATAGGCCGCAGGTGTAAGGGCAGAAATGCCTTCAGCCGAGCGGTACTAACGGTCGAAGGACCGGTCGCACCAACAGGACGCCACGCCCGATTCGGGCTGGTCTCCGGTGCCCCGGCCACGTCAGCAAAGCGAAGAGTTTTCTGGTGTTCACGGGCGGCACAGCGTTCATTCACCATCCGGACATCCGTCCGGCCCGGCGCGACAGCCCGGGCCGAACTTTGTCGGTGACCACAGGCAAGGGGAAACACCTGTTCCCATCCCGAACACAGCAGTTAAGCCCTTGCCGCCGATGATACTGCATAGCGGGAAAGTAGGTCATCGCCGACGCTTGACCCCGTTCAGGTAAACCTGGACGGGGTCTTTTCGTTTTGTGGCGGGCACGGCTCCACCGCCATCGAGCTGGTTGAGCTCGACTACATGGCGAACGCCGCTTCCTTGTGGGTGCGCAGGAAGGATCGCATTTCCTCAAAGGAGGCACGCTCCATTTCCATCATCTGCGCCACGCAGTCTTGAGGATTCCCCGCGGGATCAAAGCGCGCAAGCAAATCACCGACCACGGCGCGGTATTCCTGGCACCGCTCCAGCTCCCGAGAGATCGCGAGACCTTCGCTCATTGTGTTGGCGGCGATTGCCACCAGAGCCAACCACATCACCCCAATCGATAGCCATGCGATGTGGTCGCCGGCCCCAGTAAACGAGCGGACGACAATGAACACGTGGGTCACAATGAGCACGGCAAAGGCAGCCACCCAGATGCATCGAAGAAGCGTGAGTTGCACCCTAATCGGAAAGCTCCCGAGCGGAAACCAGATTCGATCTTTCCAGGAGGTTTTCCGATCGGGTCGACCGGGCGCATTGGCCCACCTGAGGAGGTGGTCGGCATACCCGACCTGCTCCTCGAATCGGAGGGCCCGGTACGCGCGGAACACCTCGCTCAGGTCGACGCCCTTAGGCACCCTGGGCGGTCGGTCCTCGCCGCTGTCGTGAAGCCAAACCCGCGGGGCGACCGTCGGATCCAGCACGCTCACGAGTTTGTCGTCGCGTTTTCGCGCGTACCGATTCTCAAAGCCCGCGAACCAGAGGTCCCGTTGCCGCCGGTACCCATCCGGCCCCTCGGGACCGGACAACGAGCGAGCGATCTCGTCGAGGCGCCAGATAAAGGTCTGGAAGTGGAACTGTCGCAGGCGCTCCGTGTAGAGCCGCCGGTGCAGCCACGCGGATTTCCGGGCCCCCCAAAGAAGCCCCCACACCGCGATGAACGCGGCGGCCAGGGCCAGGAGGGCCGAGATCGCGCCAATCCACTTTGCGGGGTAGCCGGAAGGGTCCCAGGCAGGCTCGGACGAGGCCGCCATCAGGGAGAGCAGGGCGTACACGACCGTCCAGAATCCGGCCCCTCTCGACACGAGTTTGGCCCGGCTCGCCGCGCCGTCTTCGCGCTCGAAGGCGGCTCGAAGCTCTGGATGGTCCAGGAGGTGGAACACCGACGCGAACTCCCGGGCCGCGTGGGCACGGGACTCTTGGTCGATCAGCAGGTCGTCGTTGTAACGGTGCGAGACCGCCGATTGCGCTGCCGCCGTGGTATTCGGTGCTAGGGTCACTTGAGACCTCCTCGCGACGCAGGTGTCGGGGTTGTCCGTGACGATCTCCGGAGCGTAGCCTAGCTTACCAAGGCCATCGACCTCTGCGAACAGACATGTCCGTGTGCTCCGCTCAGCCACTTGAGCGTCCGCCCGCGCTCGTCGGTGTCGTGGATGAAGTCCACCGCCCACACGTGGTTGATGCGCTCGGACCGGCGACGCAGGATGCCGTGCTCCGAGTGGCCCAGACGCCGCCGCTTGTGCCGCTTTCCCGAGACTTTGAGGCCCTCCCGACGCCACAGGCGGTGCACGCGCTTCCGGTTCACCCGCCAGCCCTCCAGCCGCAGCATCCCCCAGATCATCCGGTAGCCGCGTCGCGGGTGGGCCCGCACCAGCTCGTGCATCCGGCGCACCAGGTGCTCGTCGCCGTCCCGGGGCACGGCCGCGTACCGCTGCGTCGAGCGCGCCTGCCCCAGCACCCGGCACACCCGACGCTCCGACCGCTCCAGCCGCTCTGCACGTGCCTCACGACGCCCCTCCTGCCCGAGGGGCTGGATGCTTTCCCAGGTAGTCGTTGGCCTCCTTGAGGATATCTGGTTGTCCACCGTCAGGTCCGCCACGGCCCTCTTCAGCCGCGCGTTCTCGACCTCCAGTTCCTTCAGCCGCCGCGCCTCGCCCTGCTTCATCCCCCCGTACTGGTTCCGCCAGCGGGTGAAGGTCGCCTCGCTGACCCCCAGGGCCTGGACCACCTGCGCCACGGTCCTCCCCGCGGCCAGCATCGCCTCCGCCTCACGCAGCTTGGTCACGATCTGTTCCGGCGTGTGCCTCGTCCGCTTCATCGAGAGTCTCCTGGACCCGCCCGGGGTCCATCGGGACTCCTCACAACACCTGGATCAGGATTTGGGGAGCAGGTCACGTGCCCGACACGGACCTGGCTTGGCGGACGCGGGCGGGACGATCAGCCGCGTTGTTCCGTTTCTGCCCGACGATTAGACTGGGCCGTCAGAGCCATCGGGAGCACGCTATGACCACGCACGCGGAATCGGCGGGCGCCTCGAGTGTGACCTACTCGGCGTTCATTTCCTATCGCTGGCATGAGACGGATCGGGCCTGGGCCGAGTGGCTCCAGACGGTCTTGGAACGGTATCGGCCCCCTCGTTCTTTGCGCAAATCGGGCACGATCACGGCGGAGCTTCCGCTCCGGGTGTTCCGGGACAAGACCGAGATGCCGGCCGGGGGTTCGTTGCCGGACCGTCTAAGGGAAGCGCTGGAGAAGTCGAGGTTCCTCGTTGTGGTGTGCTCGCCTCGAGCGGCGACGCCGGGCTGGATGGATCAGGAGATTGACGAGTTTCTGAAAGGATCTGGGGCAGCGGAGCGCATCTTGCCCTTCAATGTTGAGGGCGATCCCCCGCACACGTTTCCTGAATCGCTCCGGCGGTTGCGGCGGCCAGGGGAGGCGTCGACAGAGTACTTCCCGATCGCAGCGGACGTGGCGCCGCAGCGCGGCAGTCGACCCTCGCGTCAGCGACGGCTGGCGGTCCTGCAGGTTGCGGCCCCGATCCTCGGCGTGCCGCTGGCGCAGCTCTTGCAGCGCGATGCTGAACGTCGGACGCGCCGCATGATCAGCTGGTCAACAGTTTTGACGGCGATCGCGCTGGTGATGACGGGCTTGGCGCTGGCGGCAATCCGGCAGCGGGACGACGCTGTCAAGAGGTTTGGGCAGGTGCGAGAGCTGGCAAATACTTTTGTGTTTGGCTTTTACGACAGGATCGAACAGGTTGACGGCGCCTTGGAGGCGAGACAGTTCGCAGCACAGACAGCGCAGAAGTACCTGGATTTGCTGTACTTGGACAATCGGAGTGATCCCGCCCTCGAGCGAGAACTTGCTGTTGCCTACTACAAGCTGGGACGGATTCAGTCGTTCCCCGGCGAAGCCAGCTTTGGCAAGACGCCCCCAGCTCTCGCAAACCTCCGGCGGAGCACCGAACTGTTTGAGCACGTTCTGGCGGGTCCGGCGCCGACGGTGCAGTTCAGGCGGAACGCGGCGATCGCGATGGAGCATCTGGCGGATGTGCTCACGGATTCGGGCTCCGCGCAAGAGGCAGACCAATGGTACCGACGGGCCATGGACCTGCGTGAGCGTCTTGCCGCGGAGGAACCGACCGACGTCGATGTTCAGGCCGACCTTGGCTCGAGCGTTGAACGAGCCGGCAACACGAAACGCGATCGCGGCGAGTATGAGGCGGCCCTCAAGGAATACGCGCGGGCACTAGGGATCATCCGTCCCTGGGCCGACGCGCCCGACGCATCCGCTGACGTGCTCCTTCAAGCGTCGGTGACCGCGTTCAAGGTGGGCGATGTGTGCCGGACGTTGAAGCGGTTCGCCGACGCGAAGGAGCGGTACCAAGAAAGCCTCGACCTGGCTCGGACCCTAGCGAAGCGATGGCCCGAAGACCGTCGGGTCCACCGCAATCTGATGGCCTCGTTGCAAAGGCGTGGGAATGTGTTTCTCTCCGAGAAGAAGATGTCCGAATCCTTGGCGGACTATCGAGAGGCATTGGAGGTCGCCAAGCAGATGGCGGCGAGCGAGCCCAACGACATCGAGGCGCAACTTGACCTAGGAATTGCGCACGAGAAGGTGGGGGATGCACTTGTCACAATGAGCAATGGGAGCGGTGCACTGGAGGCGTACACGTCCGCTCGTGGTCCGTTTGAGCGCGCTGCAACAATCAACCCGGATAGCCGGCGCGCCGCGCGCGGCCGCCTTGTACTGGTGCAGCGCTTTGGCGAGACGTACCTGGCGCTGGGCCGGATGGCCGAGGCGATCGACGCTTATCAACAGAGCGTGACGATGGCGAGGGTGGCGCTCCAACGCGATCCTTCGGGAGTTCAGGCGGCGGAAGACGTTGGACTGGCTGAGTATCAACTGGCGAGTGCGCTGGAACCGAAAGAGGCGGAGCAGTTGACCCCGCAGGCAAAGGCGGAGCGCTGGGGCCAAGCGGTGGTGCACTACACCAGGGCCAGGGAGGCGTTTGCGCCACTGTTGGCGGCCAACACGCTCAATCCCGACTACACCTCCGATGTCGAAGACCTTCCCAATGTAATCGCCAAGTGCCAGAAGCAGGCGGCGGTGGTGGAGGGTGGGAGCAGGTGAGGTGAAACAGTGTTGGACCGCGCGTGTTGGGCCTGGGAGATTCCCTGCCGTTGTGTTTTTTGTACGCAGAATCCGGGCCCCAGACCGGTGAACGCCGCCCCGGCCATCTACGCGGCTCAGCTCGCCGTGCCGCTGGCCGTGCCACCGGTCGGGGCGGCGCCCCTCCGACCCGACCAGCGTCCATTCCCCAACCCCAATCCTCACCCCCCAGACTTTCATAGCACCTGGTACGGAAAACAGGGGCAGGCATTGGGACGTTGGCACAGGGACCACGAGGCGGGGTAGGACACAGGCGAGACGCCTGTGCCACAAGGGTTGGTAGAAATACGCAATGCGACGCCTGTGCCACGAGGGTTGGTAGAAACCAATACCCTGTCGGGATGAACGCTGAAGCACTCGTGGCGCGGCTCGCGGCGGTGGGGGAGGCGGTGCCGGCGCTGGTGGGGGGGCTGGCGGACGCGGACGTGCGGTGGAAGCCGGCGCCCGAGCACTGGTCGATCCTGGAGGTCGCCTGCCACATGGCCGACGAGGAGACGGAGGACTTCCGGGCGCGGGTCGGGTCCACGCTGCGCGACCCCGCGGCCGCGTGGCCGCCGCTGGACCTGAAGGATGTGGCCCAGCGGCGCGGGTACAACACGCGGGACCCGAGGGCGGAGGTGGCGAAGTTCGTCGCCGCACGGCGCGAGTCGGTCGCGTGGCTGCGGTCGCTGCGAAATCCCGACTGGTCGCGCACCTACGTCCACCGGAGTGCGGGGCCACTCTCCGCGGGCGATCTGCTGGCGTCGTGGGCGGCGCACGATGCGCTGCACCTGCGGCAGATCGCCAAGCGGCTGCACGGGCTCGCGGCCCTCGAGGGGAAGATCGACTATGCGGGCCAGTGGTGAGCGGGTCGGCCCAAGGGAGGAGGCTGTGTAGAACACAGGCGGGACGCCTGTGCCACAAGAGTTGGTAGAAGAAAGGAGAACCAGGCGCGGAGCCGTGCTACCGCGACGAGGGCCGCTTGGCCTTCGGCGGCTTCGTGTCGGGCTCCGTCTCGTGGGTCCACCGTAGCGTTCCGGGGCTGAACGGGTGCTCGCCCTTCGGGTGGGCTTCCAGCGGGCCGTCGCGCGTGGCGCGGGCGACGCTTCGGCCCGTCACCTTCGGCGCATCCTCGATCACCGCGGCCGCGGGGACGGTCTCGCTGAACTCACCCCACTTGATGCAATGAACGGGTGTGCCGTCGGGCGCCGAGAGCAGCACATAGTCCCCGCCGTTGGACAGACTGACTGCCCCCGAGTCGTTGCGCATCGTGAACACGGCGGCGCCGCCGAACTTCGCGTCGGTCGCGTTCGGCGCGCCGGCTTCGTCGCCCACAGGGCCGGCGAACGCCTGCTTGCACCCGTTGAACACGACGATGACCGCTCCGGGCGGCACTCGCAGCCTCGGGAACTTGAACCGCATGCCGCCCCGCCCCTCGGCGTTGCGGTCGCTCAGCGTGTACCCGCCGAGTTCGATCGCCTTGTCCCACGGATTGGTGATCTCGACGAACTCATCTCCCGCGGCGTCGCGCGTGCCGTCGGCGTTCGCGTCGCCGGCGTCGCCGCTCGGCACGGCGTAGAGAATCTCGGTTATGAGCGGGTGCGGGAACGCGGGAAGCGGAGTGTCCGCCGCCGCGGGGGGCCCCGAGAGGTGGAGGACGATGGCAAACGCGGCCAGCATGGGCGGCCAGTCTACCGCGGTTTCTCGCGCTCGCCCGCGGGAGTGGACGTGGATTCCGCCAGGTGCAGGCGTTCACGCTCGGTCAGCCACGGTGTCGGGTCATCGCGAAAAACTATGGGCTGGGTCGCGGTGGGCCCGGGATCAACGCGATAGACACGGGCTCCGTGCCGCACCTGGATACGGATCGGGTCGTCGTCAACCCCGTCGATGTTGGCTTCAAGGACAACCTTCTCAAAGGCGACGCGGGATTCCCTGAGTTGGGCCCGCTCGCCGGGCTCGACACGTGCGGAGGCCAGAACCCAGTCCGGCTGGACAGGGTCGAGTTGGATCAGGCGGACGTTGACCGGGTCCGGCGTGAAGTTGCGGACCTCGACGCTGTAGGTGCAGCCGGTCAGGATCGCGGCGGCCGCGAGCAGGGCTGCTGTCACGCGGGCGGTGGTCACGGGCGGCTGACCTCCTCGATCCGCGGCGTGCCGTGCCCGCCGCCGGAGCCCTGGATGTTGACGACGGTGCGGCCGCGGACCAGGTCCATGCTGGCGGGGTGGCCCGCCGACCCGTCGTACTCGATTTCGAGCCAGACGCGGCGGAGGTAGTCCTGCTGCGTGAAGAGCGAGGTGCGATCGCCCGGACCGAGCCTGTCGTTGGCGAGCGTCTGTCCGGCGCCGTCGGGGTGGGCCCCCTGGATGCGGGCGAGGATCGGATGGTCGGTCATGTTGCGGATGCTGACGTCGTAGCCTGAACGGCAGGCCGGAAGCAGGCACACGAGTCCGAGCAGAGCCGTGCCCAGGAGAGTCTTGCGCATGCGCGGAGTATACGGCCCACGTCCGCCGCGCCTACCGGCTCGGGAGGGAGAAGGAGGCCAGGCCGTCGGCGAGCGGTGCGGCGGCCCGGGTGTGCTCATCCGTGCGGACACTGCCGGTGACCGTGGGGGTGGTGTTGACGTCGAGAAGAATGGCGCGGCCGTCGTGGATGACGTAGTCCATCTTTCCGTAGTCGAGCCCGAGGCGGGAACGCCACGCGACGATCTCCGCCGGCGGCGGGTCGGTGTCGTGGGTCAGGCGGGCGTTGCGGTTCTTCACGAGCGGATCGGGTCCGATGAGCGTGCGGTGGATCCAGCGGTCGCCGAAGACCGTCCACATGCGGACGGCGTAGTCGGTGCCGCGGCGTTCCGGGAGGAAGCGCTCGACAACCAGGTGCGGGTTGTGGAATGCGCCGCCGGGGACGTACCGCGGCGACGGGTAGACGTGGTAGGCGCGCAGGCTGCGTACCCACGCAAGACCCAGGCGCTCCAGCCGCGGGCGCCGCGAGATTCGGGACCAGGCGCGGGCGGTGAGCGAGCGGCGGCCGCGGTGCGCAAGTTCGTCATCGCCAAAGCCGCCGCAGTTGGCGCGGGTCTTGACAATGACGGGGCCGTCCCAATCGTCGCCGCGCGTCAGGCGGTGGTCGCAGTACACCGTCTTGCGGATATCGCGGACCGACCGGTTCACGGCCAGCGGGTGGCCCTGGATGTAGCCCCAGTAGTCACCGGGGATGTAGGAGACATCGATGTGGGGAAAGAGAAGATCGGCTTCCATCGGCTCCTGGAGCCCGAACTGGACGCCGACACGCAGGCCGCGGCGCCGCCAGTTGGCGACGATGGCCCAGAGGCGGTAGGCGCGGCGCTGGGCGTCGGTGTGGCGCTCGTGGATAAGGATGGTGATGGAGCGGACGGCCACGCGGAGAAAGGTAGGGCCGTCACAGCCTGATGTAGGTGCAGAGGCCACGGCAGCCGGCGACCGGCTCGAAGTCGCCCGCGAGCATGCCGTCGATTGCCCCGCCGATCCTGCGGCGGATCTTCGGGTAGTTGATGCGGGAGAGGTCAAGGCGGCCGCGCTGCCCGGTAGGCAGGTGCCAGTACTCGGCGACGCCCAGTGCGGGGGTCTCTCGATCGGCCAGCGGGATGCCCTGGTGATGGCGGAGCGCAAGGGCGTAGACACCGAGTTGCAGGTCGTCGTCGCTCGGTTCGATGAGGTCGTCCGTGGGCTTGCCGGTCTTGTAGTCGATGATCCGGTGGCCCCCCGCCGGCCAGACGTCCAGACGGTCCATCTTGGTCGTGAACGTGTGCTCGACGCCGTTGTGGGTGTACGGGAAGGTCAGCGAGAACTCGATCTCGGCGATCTCATCGGTGGGCCGGTGGAGCGCGGTCGTGGCGGCGGTGAGCATCGCGGCCAACTGGGCGAGTGTGTCCTCATCCGCCGGTGCGCCCGGCGGGAGTGAGGCAAAGTACAAGGCCCGGGCGACGTCGGCAATGCCCTGCGGGGGTGGGCCCCCGTCGGATTCGTGGCGGCGGAGGGCATTGAAGTAGGCCTGGAGTGCGCGGTGGGCGATATCGCCGACGAGGAGCGCATCGTTCGCCTGGTCGGGAAACTTCAGGACCTTGGTCAGATAGAAGCACCGCGGACAGCGGTTGTATTGGTTGATGGCGCTGTAGTTGAGGTTGAGCGGCGGGGTCATCGCCCGCGTCACGGCGGATGGGGCTCGTTCACCGGCAAGGTGATGGGCAAGGGCCTCGCCCACGGCACGGGCCGCGGGGATGCCCGCTGACCAGCCGGGAGGTGTACGGCGAAGGTCCATTGAGGCGATGACAGCGAGGCGTGCCGCGGCGTCCCGCACGGCCGCGGCCGCGAGATCGATATCCGCGAGGGTCGCGTCTGCGCGGTCCACCGACTCCAGAGCGAGGGCCGCCTCGGCGCGGGCCGCGGAGCGCTGGGCCGCCAGTTCCTGGTCCCAGCCGCGTCGGCCGCCGCGGGCTGAGTCGGCGAGCACCGTATTCCGAGAGGCGAGCGTAACTCCCCCCTCCGCCGCGGCGTGGAAGACATCCTGGACCGCGCGGCAGACGACGAGGTCCGGGTGGTCACCAGTGAGTTCCTGGTAGAAATCTCCTTCGGAGCGCAGTTTCTTGCGTTTCGCCAGGAGCACGAGCCTGCGCTTGGCCCGTGTGCAGGCCACGTAGAAGAGGCGGCGGGCCTCGGCGCGGCGGCGGTCGCGCATCGTGCGGGTATCGTCGGCACGGTCCTCAAGGCCCACGGGGAGGTCGGCGCCGTCGTCGCGGATCATGCCGAAGCCGTGCCGCGGCGAAACCCGCACCACGAACACCGTGTCAAACTCGAGGCCCTTTGCCTTGTGGGCGGTCAGGAGAGTGACGGCATCGGGCTGGTCGTGCTCGTCGTCGCCGCCCTCGAGACGGTCGTCCTCGTCGCGCTGGAACGATTTCTTGTCACCATCCGAGAGTTCCTTGAAGTAGGCGTGGAAGGCCCGGAGGTCGCCGGGTTCATCAAGAAATGGGGCGCGGTCGTGGGCGAAGCGCATCAGGTCGGCCAGGGCGGTCACTCGCCGGGCCCGGTCGCGCGCCGGGCACAGGTCGGCGTGCGCGGTGTCGGTCAGGCGGACGATCTCGAGGATGGCGCGATCGGCGGGATGCTGGAGAGCAACCGCGCGGATCGCCCCGTGGAGGCGGGTGAAATGGGCCGCGGAGGCATCCGCCGCGTGGTGACGCGCCAGCCAGTCCGTGAAGACGCCGGGGTCGGGCCTGCCGCTCTCTCCGTGGCGGTGCCGCGAGGCCTGCGCGTGAAAGGCCAGCAACCAGTCGTTCACGCTGCCGGGCGGGGCTCCCACCGGCGGGCGGACCAGGAGGCGGTGGGCGTGCTTCGTGCTCGCGGGTTCCGCCAGGAGCCCGATCCAGGCAAGGACGTCCTGCACACCGGGTTCATCGAGGGCCGACGGCGGGCGCGACGGGATGTGTGGGATGCCCTCGGCCTCCAGGGCCGCCGATACCCGCGAGAGGTCGAGGTGATTGACGGCGATGACGGCAAAGTCGGACCACGCGCGGGCCGGGTGGCGAACGCGGTCGGTCTTGATCATCGCGGCCACGGCCTCGCCGAACTGGTGCGAATCATCCTCGCACTCGATGCACTCGACGCCCGAGCCGGGGGCCGGCAGCAGGCCGCGGAGGGATTCTGCCCTCTCCACCGTCTTGTCCGGAGCGAAGCGATCCTCGGCCCGGGCAATCGTCGCGGCGGCGACGGCCAGTATGCACGGCTCGCTGCGGTAGTTCTCGGTGAGCGAGATGGTGGCCGCGCCCGGCCAGCAGGCGGCGAACGTGCTGAAGGCGCGGTCGTCGGCGCCGCGGAAAAGATAGACCGACTGGTCGTCATCGCCGACGACGCACAGGTCCGGCCCGCCCCCGGCGCGGGACGGGCACAGGCCCCGGAGCAGATCGATCTGGCCGGCATTGACGTCCTGGAACTCATCCACGACGACGTGGCGGAACTCATCTCGGCAGAGCGCGGCGGCCAGGTCGTGCTCACGGAGCAGTCGCGTCGCGAGCAGGATGAGATCCTCAAAGGTCAACTGCCCGCGCCGGCGGCGCTGCTCGCTGGCGGCGGCGTGCAGGCGGGCCTGGGCCAGGAAGCGGGCGTGGCGGATCCGTTCCGCGGCCAGCGCGGTCGCGTCCAGCCCTTCCGTGTTGCCGTCGATCCGGCTGAGCCAGTCGCGGCAGAACTCTTCGACCCGGCCCGGGCACAGGCCCGCGTTCTGGATCGCATCGGCGCACTCCTGGCAGGCAGCCAGAAGGTTGCCCAGGCCCTCCGCGCTGAAGCCAGCCAGGAGGCCGTCGCGCCGGGCGACCTCGCGGGCCAGGCGGGTCCGCTGGGCCGAGTCGATGATGGCGTGACGCGGCGGCAGGCCGAGCATGTCCCCGAATCGGGAAACCAGGTGCTGCGCAAACCCGTGAAACGTGCGGGCGTGGACACGGTCGGCCCGAGCGGCGCCCACGAGGTCGGCAAGCCGACGGCGGAGTTGCACCGCGGCTTTCACGGTGAAGGTGACCGCGAGGATGTGCCCCGGATCAGCGCCGGATTCGATGAGCCGCTGGATTCGGTGGACGATGACCCGGGTCTTGCCCGTGCCCGGGCCGGCCAGGACGATCAGCGGGCCGGCATCGTGATCGACAGCGGCTTGCTGGGCGGAGTTGAGGGCTTCGGGCACGGATCGATTGTACGGGTTGTGTTTGCCGGAATCTGGTGGGGACCGGAAATCTGCCGTCGTTTCAGCGGGCGGCCGCCACGAGCCGTTCAAAGAGGGCAGCGCCGAGGGCAGCCGAGTTGGTGCGTTCCGGGTGCCACTGGACGCCGAGGTAGAACCGGCGTGCCGGATCGGATATGGCCTCGATGACCCCGTCGTCGGCGTGTGCGACGGCGGCGAGCGAGCCGGTGTCGGCGACGGCCTGGCGGTGGCGGCTGTGGACCGTGCCGGCGGCGAGGTCGGCGTACCCGGGAGCAGGCGCAACAGGGTGCGTCGCCGCCCAGTGGCGGGCCGCGTCCGGCCGGTTGTCGGGCATGTACTGGTCCAGGCGGCCGCCGGCGACCAGCGCCATCATCTGCATGCCGAGGCAGACGCCCAGGACCGGCTTGCCCGGGTGGTCGGCGGCGAGGCGGCGCAGCATCGCGGTTTCGTATTCCTGCCTGTCGGGGTGGAGCGGCGTGGCCCTGGGGTGGGTGGGCACGCCGAAGGGCTCCGTGCGCGGGTCGTCCCCGCCGGTGAAAACGAAGGCAGAGCAGGCGAAAGCGTGGGCCGAGGTGAGCGCGGCGATCGGCGGCAGGAGGATCGGCGTGCCGCCGGCCCGGGCGACGGCCGCGCAGTAGGCCATGGCCGCCGCCGCTTTCGGGGGTGAGCCCTCTGGCGCAGTCAGGTCGCAGGTGATGCCGATGAGACACGCGGCCACGTCGGTATTATGGCGTGCGTGGTGCTGCCAGCCGTGTCGATTCCGCCGGCTCAGGTTATCCCCGCCCCGCCGGCGCGCTGCATGATCTCGCTCTGGTCAGCCCTCGCGTAGACGCGGTTGAAGCCGACCCATCCGATGTGGGAGTACGGCAGGGTGCCCATATACGCGGGGATCGCGCCGTCCTTGCCCATGCTGTTGTCCTCCAGGAGCAGGATCCTGGGCTTGTGCCGCAGCAGGTCGAAGCCATCGAGCACGTCGAGTTCGTTGCCCTCCACGTCGATGACGGCGGCGTCGATCCCTCCCGTGTGGTCCCTAAGCAGGTCGTCAAGGCTGGTCACCGGGACGGAGACGGCCTCGCGCGTCACACCGGGGGCCGTGGCCGCGGCGTGCTGCGGCGTGGGCTTCAGGTACGAGAGCATGCCGCCGTACTGGTCCTTCACCACGTTGAACACGGCGGTGCCGGCCGAGCCGCGCCGGCTGAGGGCGGCGTGGACGACGCGGCTGTTCGGGCGTGCCGCACGGCACTGCTCGTACCGCTCGGGGATGGCCTCGACAAGCAGGCCGGTCCATCCCACGGCCTCCAGGGCGTAGGACACCGAGAACGCAACGCCGTCGAAGGCGCCCGCCTCGATGAAGAAGCCGTCCAGTTGCCCGTCCAAGAGTTCCCAGAGGGCGCAGTCCTCGCCGAACTGGGAGCGGAAGGCCAGGGGAAGGCGCGGCGTCCGCTGCGCGGCGCGGAGCCTCGCGTCCGCCTCCAGGGCGCTCAGGCGCTGGCGCATCGCCGTCATGGTCCGGCGGATGGACTCGAAGTTTGCCTGCGCAGACGCGGCGAAGGCGTTGATGTTCAACGGTTGCGGGCGCATTCGGCGCTCCCCGGCGCTGGTGACTCAGGCGACGTGGGCCAGAACCTCATCCCAGGTCATGGCCTTGCCGGGCTCCCGGGTCTGGATCCACTTGACCCTGCCCTCACCGCTCGCCGACTTGCCGATGACGACCGTGGCACGCGTGGAGACGTTGAGGTCCTTCCAGTAGAGGCCGTAGGCGCGGCACACGTCCCGGTGCATGTCGGCGAGCAGGGTGTGCCTCAGCCCCATCTGGTCGGCCCAGGCCTTGAGGACGGCGAAGGAGTCGCAGGAGATGCCGACGACGATCGCGCCCTTCTTCTGCCAGGAGGCCAGTTCGTCGGTGATGCACTTCATCTCCGTGCCGCAGACGCCGGTGAAGGCGAGCGGGAAGAAGGCAAGAACGACGTCGCCCTTCTTGACCGCATCGGCCAGGTGCCAGTCGCCGCGGTTCTGGTCCTTGAGGGTGAATTCGGGCGCCGCCTCGCCGGCGGTGATCGGCTTCTCGCGGGGAATGAGACTGGGCACGGGATTCTCCTGTCGGCGGCCGGGGGCACCGGTCGGCGCGACGCGGCGGGCCACCCGCTATCCTAGTTCCGGCGCCTGACGCTGGGCCGCCACGGACGGAGCGACATGCCCCAGGCCGCCACGCAGCACGAACCGGAGACACTGGCCGAACGCTACGAGAGCGTGCGTGGGCGGATCGCCGCCGCCGCGGAGCGGACCGGGCGGCGGGGCCAGGACGTGCTGCTCGTGGCGGTCACGAAGTTCGCCGAGCCGGAGCAGATCCGCGAACTGGTGACGCTGGGCCACCGCGACCTGGGGGAGAACAAGGTGCAGCAACTGGTGCAGCGGGCCTCCCAACTGGAGGAATCGCTCAGCCGACAGCGGGTGCTGCCGCACGCCAGGAGTTCCCCGGTGCCCGAAGTGCGCTGGCACATGATCGGGCACCTGCAGCGGAACAAGGCGCGGAAGGCGATCGAGTTCTCACGCCTGATCCACTCCGTGGACTCGCTGCGGCTGGCCGAGGAGATCCAGGTCGCGGCGATGAGGCGCGAGCAGCCCGTCGACGTGCTGATCCAGGTGAACTGCTCCGGAGAGGCGTCCAAGTTCGGCTGCCCGGGACCGGCCGCGGTGCACCTGGCGGAACAGATCGACACCATGGTTTCGGTGCGGCTCCGGGGCCTGATGACGATGGCCCCGCTCATCGAGAACTCCGCGGCGGCGCGGGAAGCAGCCATTCGGACGTTCGCCCGGGGACGGGAGGCCTTCGAGGAGATTCAGAAGGCTGGTGTGGGCGAGGGGCGCTTCAACATTTTGTCCATGGGGATGAGCGGCGACTTCGAGGAGGCGATTGCCGAGGGGGCAAATCTCGTCCGCGTGGGCTCCGCGATCTTCGGAGAGCCGCGGACGCCCCCGGCGGCCGAGCCGGACGAAGACGGCTGATCTCGCGCTGTCCCGTGCGCCTTGCATTTGTGATGGGATTTTGTTAGGCTGCCCCGATGAGCACCAACTGGGTACGCGGGTCGGTTTCGCTCCTGGCGGCACTCCTGCTGGGCCTGGCCGCGGTGGGGTGCGACGACGCGAAGGCGGAGGTGGAGCGGACGCTCGACGAGATGAACGACGCGACCGCGCGGCGCGACGGCGAGGCGTTTGTGAAACTCCTGGCGCCGGAGTCGTACGCCCCGTACGGCCAACTCGCACAACTCGCCCTCGACGGCAGCGCATCGCAGGTGGAAGCGCTGTCGATCTCCGAGAAAGTAGACCTGCTGATGATGAGGAACCGCATGACGCGGAAGAACCTTGCCGCGCTCGACGGCCGGGGGTGGATCGTGCACGCGGTGAACAACGGATGGTACGAACTCCACGAGGCGGACGAAGACGAGGAAGCGCTGAGGAAGAAGCAGACCGTGACCGTGCGCGGATCGACCGCAACCGTCGAGAGGTACTACGGGGAGTGGGGGTTCTTCAGCGGCGGGCGTACCGGGGATCCGGTGAAGGACTACATGACGTTCAACAAGGTCGGGGACCGGTGGCTGTACGACTTCCGGCGGCCGGCGGCGCTCTTTGAAGAAGTTGTGAAGATCGCCAGTGACGAGTTGAACATGACAACCGAACAGGTGCTGGTCCGGTTCGAGCAGCACTGGAGCGGCAAGGCCGTGCCCCGCGATATCTGGGAGCCCATGAAGAAGTAGCGGCTCAGGCGCGGGCCAGGTGCCCGGTCGTGGCGCGGGTCGCGACCATGTAAGTCTGGAGGTTCCGTCCCGGGCATGCCGTCGGGCCGAGTTCGCGGTGCGTGTAGACGCGCCCGATGGGAACCCGGTAGCGCTGCATGAGGTGGCCGACGAAGAGGTCCAGGGTTGTGAGGGCGGCGGAGGTCGGGCGCGACTCCTCGAAGTTGCCCATGACCATGACGCCGACGTTGTGCTCGTTCTGGTCCTTGACGTGGGCACCCTGGAGGGCAATGGGGCGGCCCTCCCAGACCCGCCCCGCGGGATCGATGATGTAGTGGTAACCGATGTCGGCCCAGTGCTGGCTGATGTGGGCCTTTCGAATGATCTCCAGCCGCTGGGCCGCGTCGCCGCGGCTCGTGGACTGGAAGACATTCATGCCGTCGTGGTGGACCGTGATGCGCTGGATGCCGTTCATCGGGTTGGCAAGGGCCATGATGGGCCCGTTGGCCGTCCACTCACGCCGCGCGATGACCCCCTCGACCGGCACCCGGGGGGTGCCCAGTGGCCGGCGGGGTGAGTAGGGGTTGGGGCGCTGGATCGGACCGTCCAGTTCGTCGCGGGTCAGCGGCTTCCAGCCTCCGGCACCCTGGCACCCGGTCAGCACGAACGCGCCGCCGAGCCCGAGGAGGCCGGCAAGCACCTGGCGACGGTGAAGGTCTTGGTTCACGGGGTTATGCATCGGTCAGCCCAGTGTAACACGATGAGCGGTCCGGGTCGGGGCCCATGTGACCGACGTTCTCGTGTCGCTACTTGGCTTCCACGCGGACGGTCTTGGCGATCATGGCCCGGGCGCGGGCGGTCTCCGGCTGGTCGATGTCGGGCCGACGCGGCGTCATCCCGGGGGTGGTGATGCGGAGGTAGGCCGATTCCCCGGGAGCGAGGTGGACGAGGCGGGTCGTCTCGGACTTGCCCGACGCCCGAACGAAATGATCGCCGGGCGGCAGGACGGCCGCGATGTACGCGCCGGGGCGAAGCGAGCCCATGGACTCCTGATCGATGGTGACGTCGATGCCCGGTCCGCGGCCGCGCTCGCGGAAGACATACAGGACCCCCTGGGCCGGATCGGCGATTTCCGCCCGGAAGGGTTCGCCCCGGGGTGTGGTCGAGCACGCGGACAGGGCGAGCGATGCGAACAACACGGGAGCGGGCAGTCTGGGCATCGGATCCTCCCTGCGGTGCAAGTGTAAACGTGGCACCGAGAGCGGGTTGCGCTCCGGGCGCGGCGTGCGCGGTGTTTCCCGGACTCGGCGCCCCAAACAGGGGGCGAGTGAAAAAAACTGTCGGTAGTACACGAAATCCGGGCGTTTGGTGTTGCAAAGTAGGGCGTGGTGGGGCATAATCCCGCGCATGGGTGTGAGGTCCATCGCGCGTGATCTTTACCGGCCATTCCGAGCACTCGATCGACGCCAAGTTGCGCCTGGCGATCCCGGCGAAGTACCGGGCGCAGTGGGACACGAAACGCGACGGGGATGCGTGGTACAGCGTGCCCTACCCCGACGGGGTGATCCGGGTGTACACGGCCTCCACGTTCGAGCGGGTGGCGGCAAACGCACCGGACTCCCTGACCCCGGACGCGGACGAGGCGGAACTCGACGCGGCGCTCTTCGGGCAGGCCGAGCGGCTGGAGATGGACAGCGCGGGACGGATCACGCTGCCCCGCCGGCACCTCGACCTGGCCGGGCTGAACACGGGCGAGGTGGTGGTGGTTGGGGCGCGCAACAGGCTCGAGGTCCGCGATCGCGCGAAGTGGCAGGCCGGGGAGCAGGAACGGTTCGCGCGGCTTCCCGCGCTGGTGGCCCGGATCGAAGGCAAGCGCGGGCGGGGAGGATCGAACTCATGAATCGCCGGTCTGGAGACCGGTGCCACGGATATGCCAGGAAGGCCGCGTGCGCCACGGACGGCGTCCTCGTGCGGCAGGGATAGAGAGAGAGAGTGCTCGGCCTTCGCGGTGACCCGCGGGGCCTGGGCTTGAAGCGAGCGGCGGGGCGGTGAAGGACTCGCCGGGTGTTGGGGCAGACCGGATCGCCCGCGGCGCATGGACGCGTCGGCGGGTGAGGCCGCGAGAGCGGCTGCGGAGCCCCACGGAACGCCCCGCCGAATGCTCGCACACAAACGCCCGGCCGACCACCATCGGTCGGGCGTTCTTATTGCCCGTCCAGACGGAGCAGCAGCGCGTGCCAACGCTCGGCCCACGCGGCGGCGGAATAGGCGGAGGCCAGCGCTTGGCCGCGGCGGCCGAAATCCGGTAGGCGGCTGGTGTTCTCGTGAACCCAGGTCATGGCGGCCGCCAGGGCGGCGGCGTCGGGCGTGGGGAGCACGAGGCCGTTGTGGTAGTTGTGCAGAACGTCGATCGAGGCGCCGCAGGCATCGGTCGCGATGAGCGGCAGCCCCGCGGCGGCGGCTTCCGCGAGGACGACCCCCCAGGGCTCGTAGCGGCTGGGAAGGATGAAGCAGCCGTGGTCGGCAAAGAGCCCCGGCAGGTCGCCGGGCTGGACAAAGCCGCGGTCCGTCACGCCCGGTTGATGCTTCAGGAGCGCGGCGTCGGGTCCGCGGCCGCAGCAGGTGAGCGTCCAGGGGTCCGTGGTGCGTGAGCGGTAGCGGCCGTAGGCATCCAGGAGGATGTCGAGGCCCTTGTCGGGAACGTAACGGCCCACGAACAGGAAGCGTCGGGGCCAGGCGGGGAGCGTGAGGCGCCGCGTCAGCGCCGGGGCCAGGCCCGCATAATCCAGGCCGTACACACCGCGTTCAAGTTGACTGTCACGGAACCCGAGCCACCGGGCGAGGCGATAGGCACGCTCTCCGGCGACGACCGCGGCGTCGATTGACCGGAAGAACCGGAGTTTCAGCCAGCGGCCGGCGAGTTGGCGGGTGGAGCCGGTCCAGGCGGTGTCCATGCCCATGATGAACGTGGCGGCCTCCAGCCCGGGAAGCGAGGCGAGGCGGTTGTACTGCGGCGTCGCCCAGCCGGGAATGACGACGGCGTCCGGCCTCTGCGCGAGGACTTCCTTCTCGATCACGGCGGCGTCCGCGAACTCCGCGTCGGTCAGCAAGCGGTGCGGGAGGCCCGCGATGAGGGCGCGGGAGTCGAACCCGGTGTGGTTGGCGCCGGACCTCATGGCGGCGGCCAGGTCGCGGGTCAGGACGAACAGGTCAATGCCCGGCCGGCCGGCCAGGGCCTTCCAACAGGCGGCGGTGTAGCCGGAGACGTCCAGCCAGCAGATGACGACCTTCATCGCGCGCTCAATGCCCCTGTGACCGCAATCCTGCGGCGCGAGTATATCGGCGGGCCGGGAGCCGATATCCTGCATCATGCTCAAGATCGACTTTGCCAACTGCATGGCCGAGCGGGTGGGGAACCACGGGCTGGACGCGGCGGTCATGGACCCGGCGGGGGAGGCCGCGGCGTCCATCGCCGTGGCCGCCCGCAAACTCGCCAAGACCCGGGGGACGGGGTGGGAGCGCTGGCGAGACCTGCCTTTCGGGGTGGTGCGCGAGGGGCATGTGCGCGCCGTGCGGGGGGTGGTGGAGCGCTGCCGTGGAAGGTTCGACAACCTGGTGGTGCTGGGGATCGGCGGGTCGGCGCTGGGGAATATCGCGCTGCAGTCGGCGCTGAACAGCGCGACGTACAACCTGCATGACGCCAAGGGCCGGCCCGGCCCGCGGATGTTTGTCGTGGACAACGTGGACCCGGCGTACTTCGGATCGGTGCTGCGGCTCTGCGAGGGGCACGGCGGGCTGGAACGCACGCTGTTCAACGTGGTCAGCAAGTCCGGCGAGACGGCGGAGACGGCGGCGCAGTTCATGGTGATCCGCGACCTGCTGAAGAAGCGGCTGGGGGCGGCGTACGGCGCCAACATCGTGGCGGTGACGGACCCGGCACAGGGGACGATGCGGAAGATCTGCGACGCCGAGGGCTTCACCACGCTCCCGGTGCCGGACGGGGTTGGCGGGCGGTTCAGTGTGCTCTCGCCGGTGGGGCTCTTCAGCGCGGCGATGTGCGGGATCGACATCGACGGGTTGCTTGACGGGGCGGCGTCGATGGACGTGCCGTGCAGCGGGGAGGTGCTGGCGACCAACCCCGCGGCCCTCCTGGCGCTCCTGCTGGTCGAACTCGGGACGACCAAGGGGAAGACCAACCATGTGATGATGCCGTACTGCAACGGGCTGTACCTGCTGGCGGACTGGTACCGGCAGTTGTGGGCCGAGAGCCTGGGGAAGCAGGTCGATCTGTCGGGGGAGACGGTGTACGCGGGGTTCACGCCGATCAAGGCACTGGGGACAACGGACCAGCACTCCCAGGTGCAGTTGTACCGGGAGGGGCCCAACGACAAGGTGTTCATGCTGGTCGAGGTCGGATCGTTCGGCGATGCCGACACCGCGATCCCGACGGGCCTGGGCGTGGACGCGATCAAGTACCTGGAGGGCAAGTCGATGGCGGGGCTGCTGAACGCCGAGAAGCGTGCCACCGAGTTCGCCTTCGTCGAGAGCCAGCGGCCGAATCTGACGATCCGGTTCCCGCGAGTGGATGCGCACCACGTCGGGCAGTTCATCTACCTGTGGGAGATGGTCACCGCCTACGCGGGCCTGATGCTCAACATCGACGCCTACAACCAGCCCGCGGTCGAAACGGGAAAGATTGCGACATTCGGTCTCATGGGCCGCGCCGGGTACGAGAAGCACAAGGCCGCGGTGGAACGCACGCTCACGCCGACGCGGTGGACAGTGTGAGGGCGCTATGACTTCCCGTACACCGGCACGAGCGCCCCGCGTGTGACGGCGTTGGAGGGCGACGCCAGGAAGCAGATCGTCGCCGCGACCTCATCGACTTTCGGCCACGCGGCGTGGTCGGCCTTGGGCATCGCGGCGCGGTTGGCGTGAGTATCCATGATCGACGGCACGACGGCGTTCACGAGGATGCCGTCCTTCGCCACCTCGGCGGCGAGCGACTGGGTGATCGCGGCAACCGCGGCCTTGCTCGCCGTGTACGCCACCATCCCGGCGCCGAGTTCAGGGATGACACCGGGACGGGCCGCGACGTTCACGATCCGTCCGCCGCCCTTCATCGCCCTCACCGCCTCGCGGCAGCACAGAAAACATGTGACCGCGTTCATCTGGACCTGGGTGACGAAGTCGGCGCGCGAGGTCTGGAGGAGCGGCTTCATGGCGAAGCCGCCCGCGACGTGGATCGATGCCCACAGCCCGTGGGCATCCTCGGCGGCCGTGCGGTAGAACCGCTCCACGGTCGGCTCGTCGGTCAGGTCGATACCCTCGACGATCCGGATGGCGTCGTGCGATGCGAGGGCGAAGCGCCGGAGTTCGTCGGGGTCGTGGACCGGGATCGAGACCTGCGCTCCGGCTTCGATCAGGCGGTGGGCGAGCGCGGAGCCCAGAGCCCCCGTGCCGCCGGTGACGATGACGTGGCGGCCCTGGTACTCACCGGATGATTGGGGCATGGCGGAAAGCGTACCCCCGTCACGGCGGCGGCTGGGCGGGGGCGGGCGCCGGTGCCCGGTGGGCCTTCATCTGCTGGCGCTGCGTGTAGATCATGCCCAGCAGCAGGAGGCCGATCCCGACGCCCAGCAGGTAGATGCCGAGGCGGCGAAGGGTATCTGGGCGGCGGGATGGGCCCGGGGCTCGCGTCATGGGGCTCTCTTGCGGCCCTTCTTGTGCGGGCGGACCCCGGGCATGCCCGGGGCGCCCCGGTGCTTCTCCGTACCGGCTCCCGCTTCTTCGAGTTCGGACCGGCGGACCTTTACGGAGCCGCTTCCGGCGCCCGCGGCCCGGACCTTGAGCGTCCGCACATGGTCACGCAGCGCCGCGGCTTTCTCAAAGTCCAGGGTCTGGGCGGCTTCGAGCATCTCTTCTTCCATAAGGCGGGCGAGTTCCAGGGCATCGTACTGAGCCTCGGTCTGGGCAACGGCCTCGCGTGCGGTGCGCTGGGCGCGGAGTTGCAGGTTGAGCCCCTCCTTGATCGACTTCTCGACCGTGCGGGGCGTGATGTTGTGCTCGCGGTTGTAGGCGGTCTGCTTGGCGCGGCGGCGGTCGGTCTCGTCGATGGCGGCCTGCATCGCGGGGGTCATCCTGTCGGCGTACATGACGACGCGGGAGTTGATGTTGCGGGCGGCGCGGCCCATCTGCTGGATCAGGCTGGTGGGGGAGCGGAGGAACCCCTCCTTGTCCGCGTCCAGGATGCACACCAGCGAGACCTCCGGCAGGTCCAGCCCCTCACGCAGCAGGTTCACCCCGACCAGCACGTCGAACTCGCCGCGGCGGAGGTCCAGCAGGATGTTGACTCTGTCCAGGGTCTCGATCTCGCTGTGCAGGTAGCGGACCCGGAGACCCTGCTCGTCCAGGTAGCGGGTCAGGTCCTCGCACAGGCGCTTGGTGAGGGCGGTGACGATGACGCGCTCACCGGCGGCAGCGCGGGCCCTGCAATGCTCGATAAGGTCCGGGACCTGTCCCCGGGCGGGGCGGACCTCGATCTCCGGGTCCACGAGGCCGGTGGGCCGGATGACCTGCTCGGCGACCTCGCCGCCGACTTTCCTGAGTTCATACGGCCCCGGCGTGGCGCTGACGAAGAGGACCTGCGGGACGATGGACTCAAACTCCTCGAACCTCAGCGGGCGGTTGTCCAACGCGCTGGGCAGGCGGAATCCGTGCTCCACCAGGATCTTCTTGCGGTTCTGGTCGCCGTGGTACATGGCGTGGATCTGGGGCAGGGTGACGTGCGACTCGTCGATGATGAGCAGCCAGTCGCGGTAGTTCGGGCGAACAGAGCCCGGAGCGCCGGCGACGGGTTCCGCCGCCCGCGAGGTCCCGAGCGCAGCGGCGCCGCCTTCACCTTGCACCTTGGCCACGTCGCCTCGTCGCCGCTCCCGGTGCCCTGCCGGCGGTGCATAGTCAAAGTAATCCATCAGCGTGTACGGCCGTTCGCCGCGGGCGCGGCCGTCCAGGAAGCGGGAGTAGTTCTCGATGCCGGGGCAGAAGCCGATCTCCTCGATCAGTTCCAGGTCGTACTTCGTGCGGGCCAGCAGCCGCTGGGCCTCCAGCAGTTTGCCCTCGGCCCGCAGTTCCATGACGCGGGCGTCCAGTTCGGCGCGGATGGCCGCGATCGCCGCCGCGAGGGTCGCCTCCGGCACGACGTAGTGAACGGCCGGGAAGAGAAAGAACTGCTTCTCCTGGGCCAGGACCTCGCCGCTGGTGGGGTTCACCAGGTCCACCTTGTCGATCTCGTCGCCGAAGAGTTCGATGCGGACGGCGAAGCGCTCGTAGGCGGGCCAGACCTCGATGCAGTCGCCACGGACACGGTAGCAACTGCGCTGGAACTCGATCTCCGTGCGCTTGTACTGCATGGCGGCGAGGGCGAGCAGGAACTCACGGCGCTCGAAGCGGGCGCCCCTGGTGATCGTCAGCACCTTCTCGCCATAGGCCTCGGGAGAGCCGAGCCCGAAGATGCAGGAGACGGACGCGACGACAACCGTGTCGCGGCGCGACAGGATGCTGCTGGTGGCCGCGAGGCGCAACTGGTCCAGTTCGTCGTTCTTGCTGCTGTCCTTCTCGATGTAGATGTCGCGCTGCGGGATATAGGCCTCCGGCTGGTAATAGTCGTAGTAACTGACGAAGTAGTTGACGCTGGAGGCGGGGAAGAACTCGCGGAGTTCCTCGTAGAGTTGAGCGGCCAGGGTCTTGTTGTGGCTGATGATGAGGGTGGGTTTGCCGAGGCGGGCGATGGTGTGGGCCATCGTGAAGGTCTTGCCCGTTCCGGTGGCCCCGAGCAGGCACGCGGCCGGCTTGCCCGAGGACAGGTCTGCCACGAGTTTCTCGATGGCGGTGGGCTGGTCGCCGGTGGGGGAGAACGGGGCTACGACCTGGAAGGGCACGCCGGACTGTAGTGACCGTTCAGCCGGGGGTCGGTGCCCAGCGGCCGGGATACCGGGTCGTTCTGGCCGCTCGGCCCTGTTGGTGAGGCGGTCCTAGGCCTCGACGCTGATCGCGGCACGGGACGCGCCCTGTGCCTCCGGCATCCGCTCATCGGCCAGTTTCCGCAGCAGCAGGGCCCAGGTGTCCCGCTCGTATTCAAGCAGTTTGATGACGCTGTCCACCCGATCGGCGTCCTTCTCCAGGCTCCCCTTGATCAGTTCGCCCATCATGAAGGTGTACAGGCCGCGCATCCGGTCGCACAGGTCGGGGTCCACGTCCGGCCGCATGGTCGTCAGCAGTTCCACGACGATGTTGCGGCACTGCGACAGGCCGTTGTACGAGGCCTCGAAGTCCCGCCGGCGCAGGCCGTCGGCGCCCTGCCGGGCGAACTTCACGGCGCCCTCCAGCAGCAGCAGGCGCAGTTGCTCCGGCGGGGCGGTGAGGACCTTCGTGCGGAGGTACGCCTGTGCGGAGGTGTTCTCGGCCATGGTGCGCTTGGATCGGGTGTGAAGAGGGGTGACTTGAGCCGGTCCTAACGCTGCCCGATGGAGCCCAGGGCCCCTTGCTGAGCCTGCAACTGCCCGATCGCCGTCTCCATCGCCAGGAACTTCCGCTCCAGGATCTGTCGGCGGGACTCCAGGCGCACGTCCAGATCGTCAATCCGCCTGTTCTGGGCCTCAATCTGGTCCGTGATCGCGCGGTTCCGCCCAGTCAGGACGCCGTCCACGGTGTCCAGGTACGTCTTGGCCATCTGTTCGATCAGGCCCGCCACGCCCAGTTTGTCGAACCTTTCCTTGGCGTTGGGGTCCTTGGCCTTGCCGCCCCCGGGCAGGGTGATCTCGTCGTATCCCGGCGTGAGCACGCGGGCCGCGAACACGTCCTCGACCGCCTGCGGGTCTGTTTCCATCGCCTGCCGCAGGACGTCGCGGTCCAGTTCCAGTTTGCCGCCCTGGCCCACCGTGATCCCGACATCGGCCAGCGTCTCGTAGCGGCCCTCCATGCCCTGGGCACGGCCCTGCACCGCGCCGTAGAGCGCAGACCTCAGGCTGATCGCGGTTCCGTCGCCCAGCAGCGGCCCCTTCTGCTTCGATTCCGGGTCGTACCTGGTCTGCTGGTTGATGCGGTCCGTCACGGCGTTGAACGCGTCCACGAAGGCCGAGACCGCCGCCTCGATCCCCGCCGAGTCCCGTGAGACCGACAGCGTCACCGGGTCGCTGCTCACCCCGTTCAGGTCGATCGTGACGCCGCTGATCACGCTGTCGAGCGTGTTGGAGGAACTGGACAGCAGCACCGCCCGGGCCGGGTCCGTCGAGCCGAAGAACACGCGGGAATCCTGGCCCCGGTCCAGCGTGCGCAGGTCCATGTCCAGAGCGCCGGTGTCCGCCAGGAACCGCCCGGTCGTCCCGCTGCCTGTCGCCGTCAGGCTGAGCCGGAACGGCGTGGAGCCGGCCCCGTCGTTGATGATCGTTGCCGCGACGCCCAGCCCCGCGCTGTTGATCTTCTCGACCACCTTGGCCAGGCTGTCGGCGGGGTCGATCTTGACGATGCGCTCAAAGGAGCCGTCGATGACGTTGCCCGCCCCGGTGGCCGCGGCCTCGCCCTCCAGGTTCAGCGCCGCCGCCACGCCGCCGGACTTGTCCTCCACCGAGATCTTCTGGGTGCCGGCGCCGGCCGCCTCCTCGTACAACTCGATCCCGTCGCCCTCGGCGTTGATCTTGGCGCGCACGCGGGTGGGCCTGCTGTTGATGAGCCGGATCACATCGCCCAGCGTCTCATCCGTGTCCTTGACGGACACGAGCGCGGTCGCTCCCGTGGAATCCTTGATGATGAAGTCGCCCGTCCCGATTCCGGCGCCGTTGCGCAGGGAATCGAGTCTCGTCGCCACCGTCATGTACTGGTGCTGCAGGTTGCCGCTGGCGACCGTGGACGAGGCGACGCCCGCCGTGTCGATCCCCAGCGACTCGGCGCTCTGGCCGGACACGACCAGGTTGCCCGTGCCCGCCGTCGTGTCCGTCAGCACGATCCCGGTACCCTTGGCGTCCAGCGCGGCCGTGACGGCCCCGCCCGTGTCGGCCGCGAACTTCGCCAGGACGTCCGACAGCGCCGCCCTCGTGTCGATCGTGACGGCGTGCACCGTCCCCGTGCGGTCGGTGATGGAGATGGTCCCGTCGCCGGCGATGCCGGCCCCGCCGTTGAGCGTGCGCGCCAGCGTGGAGTTGATCCCCGCCAGGATCCGTTCGCCGGTGATCGTGCCCGTGGAATCCGTGTCCGGCGTCAGCCCCAGGTCCAGGGCCGTGTTCCCCACCGTGTTCTCGTTATCGACGATCCGCAGCGTCTTGGTCCCCGCGCTGTCCACGATCTGGAGCCCGGACCCATCGCCCGCGACGGAGGCAGCGACGTCGGTCACCCCCGCGGCCGTGAGGGCGTCGTTGATCCGTTCGATCACCCCGCCCACGGTGCTGACGGCGCCCTCGACCAGTTTGTTCTCCGCGTCGTACACGCCGCCGAGGTTGACGTTCACGTTCGTCACCGTGGCCCCGTCGGTCACCCTGACCGTGAAGTCGAACGCCGCAGAGCCGGCGGTGTTCCCGATGAAGACGCCGTTCCCATCATTGAGCGCCCGGAGCGCGGTCTCCGCGCCGACCCGGTAGAGTTCGCCGCCCGTCACCGTGTGGGAGGTGAACGTGAGCCGTTCCACGCCCAGGCTGGCCGCGGTGTCATAGCCGTTTGCGCTCTTCACCGTGATGTTCGCCGTCCCGTGGCTCAGCACCAGGCGGTTGCCGCTGGCGCTGGCGGTGATCCCCAGTCCGTTGGCGTTGATGGCGTCGATCACCTCGCTCATCGTCCCCACGCGCGAAAGGTCGATCGTCTCCGATGACCCGCCCTCCACCGCCAGGATGATCTTGCCCCGCTCAACGCCCTCGCCCCCGTTCAGGTCCGCCAGGCGCGTGTCGCGGTCCAGCCGCGCCGCCGCGGATTCGAACGTGAAATCGCCGGCCCCCAGCGCCGCCGAGGAACTGGCGAACCCGCGTGACAGGAGTTGCTGGCTGGAGACCAGCCGGTCCACGATCATCTGGTATGTGCCCGGCGTCGCCCCCGCCGACGCGACCGCCGTCAGGACGCCATCGTCGGAACTCACCGCCTTCTTGGACTGGAACGTCTTGCCCGTGCGGAACGCCGCGGCCGCGTCGCGGAGCGAGCCCAGGCGCGAGTTGATGTCCAGGTACGCCGCCTGCTGGGTCTGGAGTTGGGCGATGCGCTGCTGGATCAGGATCTTCGGGCGGGACTCGATGGCCATGAGTTGGCCGATGAGTTCCTGCGTGTTGATCCCGCTGAAGATCCCGGTGCCGGTTGAGATTCCGCCCATTCCTCCCGCTCCTTGGGCCGTCAGGCCGCGCGACGGATCGCCGGTTCGCGCTCCGCCGTCCACACCCCCGGACGGTCCAGCCCCCGCCGACGCAGCACCAGCACGTCGCCCGCCCAGGATGCCAGCACGCGCTCGAACATCCGCCGCACCCGCGGGTCTACCGGGGCCAGGGCCCACGGCCGCTGCGTCGAGTGTCTCACCGCTGCACTCCCGTCTGGGGCGGCACCGGCCGCACCTGTCTTTGGATTCGGACCTTCGCGGGCGCGGGCCGCAAGAACCATGCCCGCACGCCCCGACCCCCGCGTTATCGGCAGATACCGCGCCCGACTGTGCCCGGCCCCTGGCAGAGACTCGGCAAGAAATGCCGAACCCCGGTGCATCCGGCACCGTTACCCTTTCTCACCATGCAGCCGATAGAGGTCGGGCCCATGTACCCGCTCCCGAAGACCATCCGCGTGGCCACCGCAGTCATCTGCGGCCTGGTGCTGGCCGCGGCCGTGCTCGGCGCCGTTGCCTCCATCGCGCTCATGCCCCGGCCCGCCTGGACGCTGTTCGGCTTCCAGGTGGTCACGATCGTGGCCGCGGGGCTGGGCATCGTGATGGGCTTCGGCACGTTTCGGCAGGGTCCGGGGCTGGCGCTGGCGTGCATCGCGGGCACGATCTTGGTGGCCGCGGTATTGGGTTACATCAGCGTGCAGCCGCCGGAGATCGCCGGGCACAGGCTCCGCCCCTGGCTGGTGGGGTACGTCGCCGCCTCCGCTGTCCTCGGGCTGCTGGGGGCGTGGTGCGTGCTTTCCCGAGACCCGCGGTCCCTTCCCACACTTGTCAAGGGGCTGGTGCTGGGGCTTCCAGTGCTCATGGCCGGCGCCGTCGTGCTGATGCCCGCCGCGCGCGGCCTGGCCCGCTCGCTCATGGGGGGCGGCGTCGTCGGCACGATCATCGTCTCGGTCGCCGCGTTTGTGATCCTGGGGGCCTTCCTGTGCGCCAGCGCGGACCTCATCATCCGCTCGTTTGAATACGGCCGGCACGAGAACACCTGACGCCTCATGCGACCGGTGCGCCGCACTCGCTGCACGGGCCGGTGTTGCCGACCGGGTACGCGCACCACGGGCATAGGCCCTTCCGCCGCCGGCGCCCGCGCCCAAGCGCCCGTGCCGCTGTCATGGCGCCGAACATCAGCACCCCATAGAACGCCGAGTTCACGAGCTGGCCCGGCCAAAGGGGCCCGAGCGGAAAGTCCGTCATGTAGGGGTCGCCGGCCGCCATCAACCACGGGGTACGCCAGAGGACAGGAGCCCACCAGCCGATCCGCGGCCCTGAGTAGGCCAACTGATTCGGGGCGACGTAGAGGCCCCATCCTTCGAGACAGCGGAGCGGAAAACCGACGCGGAAGATGTTGCAGACATACGTTGGAGGTGCCCCCGGGCCTGCACCGGCGGACCCGCGTCGTATGAGACCTGCCAGTGGGTGATCGCCGCGTTCCTTGACTCGAGAGCCCCGAGCGGTTCCGGGAGCATTTTCGGGAGGGCGCCCCGCCACGCGGCGCCGGGGTCCATTCGGGCCTGCCGGTACTGCTGCGCCACAGGGACCAGCATCGCCAGCAGGTACGCCGTCGCCGCGTTCACCACCAACCCGGCAACGCACAAGACGGGGATGCGGCGCGCCCACATGCCGACCGAATGATTGCTCCGCATCATTCCCTGCCCGTAGCGGAAGGAGTGTCGGCGCCGCACTCGTTGCACGAGGTACCGATCGTGTCCACCACGAACGCGACCGCCACGACGAGGATGAGCCGGTGCCGTCGCCGCACGAGCCCAGCATACCTCAGCCCGCGGCGGCCCGGTCCAGGAACTCTGTCAGTGCTCGCTCCGCCTGCCGGAGGAACCGCGGATCGGTCCAAAGGTCGTTGTGCCCACCACCGGAAACTACCGCAAACATCCCGCCGGCCGCGGCGGCGATATCGCGGCCGTCCTGGATCGGGCTCACGGCGTCCTGATCCCCGTGCAGAACCAGCACCGGGCACTTCACCCGGCCGGCGTCCATCGCGCGATCGAACCGCCCCGGCCTGAGCCCCCCTCCGGGCGACACCAGGCGCAGCGCGGTCCCCAGCGTGAGCCGCCAGGGCATCCCCCGCGCGCGCAGGACGTTGCGCGCCGGCGTGGCGGCGCGCCGATACGGTGACTCCGCGATCACCGCGGCGACTCCGGGATCACCGGCCGCGACCTCCAGCGACACGCCCGCCCCGAGAGACCAGCCGAACAGGACCATGGGTAATCGGCCATCGGGCGATAGTCGGCCCCGAGCGTCGCCGTCGTTGCCCCCGGCGGGCCGCGCGGAGATTCCGCTGCCCGCTCCTGCCCCGTGCCCGTTGCCCCGAACGGCCTGGACCACCGCGCGCAGGTCCGCGCCCTCCACCATCCCCAGCCCGCACGTCCCGGGCGCCTCGCCGTGGCCCGGCGTGTCCCACAGCACGATCCGGGACGCCAATGGCAGGAGCGACGGCAGCCGGACCAGGCCGCCGATCCGCGAATCCGCCCAGCCGTGGGTCATCACGATCACCGGGCCCCGCGGGTTGTCGCCGGGCACGTCCCAGACGGGCAGGTCCAGGCCGCGCGACCGGAACGTCCAGGACTCGAACGCGCGCCCCAGGTCGCCGGGATCACCCGGCCGGCCCCGCGCGACGGCCGACGCGTACGTCCGCCGCGGCGGGTGCGACAGCATCCACGCCGTTGAAGCCGCAACGATCGCCCACAGCAGGGCAAGACCGACCGCCAGGAGAAGGAGGAAGGAAGGCACAGAGGCACATAGGCACGAGGGCGCAACGCAGAAGCACGGTCGTCGCGTTTCTTCCCGTGTGCCCCGGTGCCTCCGTGCCCTCGCATCCCGCTCGTCAGAACAAGTTCGCCACGTCGTTGAACGTTACCACCAGGAAGATGGCCCCGATCAGCAGCAAGCCCGCGGCGTTCGCCGCGTTCTGGACCGCCACCGAGACCGGTTTCCCGCGCACCTGCTCCACCAGCAGGAACACGAACTGCCCCCCATCCACGATCGGCAGCGGCAGGAAGTTGACCACCGCAAGGTTCACACTGATCAGCGCCATGAAGAACAGCAGCCACACCACCCCGCGGCTGGCGATCCGCGTCCCCAGGTGAGCGATCCCCACCGGCCCCTTCAGGTGCTCAACCTTGACCGTCCCCTCGAACAACCGGGCAAACGTGATGTAAGTGGTGATCATCACCCGGCGGGTCTCCGCGACGCCCATCTTCACGGCCTCTACCGGGGTCGCGGCCTTCAGGGTTGCTTCCTCCGCCGCGAACGGGAAGGCCTCCGCCACCAGCGGGTGGGTCCACTTCAGGTCGAGCACGCGGCGCAGGTCCGAAGTCGCCAGAGTCCAGTCCATCGGCTCGGGCGCAGCGCCCGCCACCGGCGGCTGCACCACCAGACGGATGGTCGTGCGCTCGCCCTCGGCCTTCTTCGCGGCCTCCACCAGCGCGGCGCGCATCTCGCCGAAGTTCGCGACTGCCACACCATCGATGCTCACGATCCGCGACCCGGGCCGGAGGTTCAGCGACGACGCGGCGCTCGCCCGGTCCGCGGCTCCGTCCCGGGCCTCCTCGATCCGGGCCGGCGGCCGGGCGATGAGGGTGCTCTCGTCGCGCGTGTCGCCGCGGCGGAACCCGACCGTCCCCCCACCCTCCCGCCCGACACGCAGGGTCAGGTCCACGTCGTGACCGTCCCGCCGTACCGTCGCCCGCAGGTCGCCGCCGATGTTGCGCTTGATCTCCCGCACGCCCTCGGCTCCGCTCGGGTACTCGGTGTCGCCGAGCCGCACGAACACGTCCCCCTCGCGCAGCCCCTGCTGCGCGCCCCGGGCGTTCATCCCCGCGGCATCGGGCTCGACACGCATCACGGGCGTGAGCCCCAGGAGGTGGTCGAGTTGGAAGAACTCCCCCGGCTGGTCCTGCGGCACGTTGTCCGCCTGGAGCATGGGCTCGGGGTGCAGCGTGATCACGACGTGCCTGCCGTCTTCTCCGGCAAACTCCGCCTCCACGTCGTGCCCGCCGGACTCCCGTACCGCCCGCACCAGGTCCCAGCCGCCCGTGATCGTGCGGTCGTCGCCGACGCGCACGAGCGTCATGCCAGGTTCCAGCCCGGCAGCCCCGACGGAGGCCATCACCTTCCGGAACGCCGCCGCATCCGCCTTGTTCGCGGCCTTGTCGATCCGCGCTGAGTACGGCGGCGACAGGCCCATCTCCAGAAGTCCGCTGCCTCGTGCGGGCCTCGGCTTCACGTCAAACCGCAGCGGCTCCCGAACCCCGGCCCGCTGGACCACGAGGGAGACCGACCCGTCCCGCGGCGCCATGGCCCCGGCGATCATCACGTCGCCGAAGGAGTTGGGCTTCCGTCCATCGACCTTCAGCACCTCATCCCCGGGGGCCAGGCCCGGCCGCGTCACACCGGCCTGTGCCGCGTTCTCCGCGACCGCCATCGCCGCGGGCGACCCCGGCTGCACGGACCCGACCTTCGCGGGTTCCACGCGCAGGCCGTGCATGAACACGGCCACGAACAGGACCGCCGCCACCACGATGTTCATCACCACGCCCGCGGAGATCACGATCATGCGCTTCCAGACGGCCACGCTCTGGTAACTGTCCGGCTCCGCGCTCCGCGCGGACGGGTCCATGTCATCCTGCCCGAGCATCTTCACATATCCGCCCAGCGGCAGCCAGTTCAATCGGTACTCCGTTGGGGAGATACCGAGCCGGGTATTGGGGGATTGGGGCGTTGGGGCGGATGAATCCCCCGCCCTCCCGCTCCCCTCTCTCTTCCGTTCCTGATACTCATCCTCACTGCTCCCCCGACGCGGGCCCAGCCCCTTGCGGTAGGACAGCAGCGCCGGGCCGAACCCGATCGCAAACGCCAGCACGCGGATCCCCGCCCAGCGCGCCGCCAGGAAGTGTCCGAGTTCGTGCACAAAGATGATCAGGCTGAACCCGATCACCACCAGCCCGAAATCTGCCAACGTCCCCAACCCCGACAGAGCCTGCTCCATGGCACATCGTATCGGCCGAAGAGGGAGGCGAAGGCCGAGGCGGGGAGCCCACCACGCGGCCGGAACCCCCCGGGTGCCCCTCTCCGCACGGCTCCGCTACCCTTCCCCATGAAGAAGAAACTCCTGATCACCGCCGGGGTCTTGGCCGGCCTTCTGGTCGTCCTCGTGCTTGCCGCGGGGTTCGCGGCCGGCATGTTCGCTCGGCAGGGGATCCAGAGCGGCGCCTCCTACGCGCTCGGCGTGCCCACGACCGTGGACAGCGCCAGTCTCGGGATCTTCGGCGGTCGGCTTGCGCTGGCGGGCGTCACCGTGGACAACCCGCCGGGCTACACCACGCCCCACGTCCTGCACCTGGGCCGTGGGGCGGTAGCCGTCACCCTCTCCTCACTGCTGAAGGACACCATCGAGGTGCCGGAGTTCACGCTCGCCGACCTTGACCTGAACCTCGAACGCAGGGCCGGCAAGGCCAACTACCAGGTCATCATGGACAACCTGGAGAAGGTCATCGGTCCCGCCCCGCCGCAGCCGCCCCCCGACCAGAAGAAGTTCATCGTTGACACACTCTCCATCACCAACGTGACCGTCCATGTGGACGTGCTCGCCGAAGCCCCGTCCGTCGTGGGCGAGGCGCTTGGCGGCCACACCAAGGTGGATATCACGATCCCGGAGATCAAACTCTCCGGCGTCGGGCGCACGGGCACCGGTGTCGGCGGGACCGGGGTCACAACGTCGCAACTCGCCGGCGTCATCTACGAGGCGCTTATGGCCGCGGTCGTCGAACACGGCGGAGACAAACTCCCGGCGGACATCCTCGGCGACCTCAGGGGACAACTCGGTGACCTCAGGGGCCTCGCCAACGTCGGGCTCCAGGTTGGGGGCAAGGCGATTGACACCGCGCGGAACCTCGGTGAACAGGCAAAGAAGGCCGGCGGGGAGATCAAGAGCACCGTCGAATCCGAGGCGGAGAAGATCAAGAAGGGGATCGGCGACGTGTTCGGCGGGGACAAGAAGAAGGGCGGTGGCTGAGCATGAAACTCCGCCGATTCCTCGCGGGCATCTCCGTGCTCGGCCTCCTGGCCTGTGCCGCGGCGGCGGCGGTGCTCCTGCGCCCCGACCCGGCGGGCGCGAGCATCACGCCGCAGGAGGTGGACCTGTCGCCGCTGGATCGCATCCCCGCGGCGGCCTGGGATCGGCTCGCCGCCAGGCGCATCTACTTCGCTCACAAATCCGTCGGGGACGACATCGTGGCCGGGATCGAGCAGATACGCGCCGCCAGGCCGCAGATCTCGCTCGCGGTCCTTGCTGCCGACGGGCCCGGGGAGCAACCCGGCATGACCCACTGCCAGAACGGGACCAACGAGGACCCGATGTCCAAGATCGCCGCGTTCTCCGCCGGCCTGGAGAGCGGGCCCGCGCCCGACATCGCCATCCTCAAGTTCTGCTATGTGGATTACGGTGCGCTCCCGCCCGCGGAACTCTTCGCGGCCTACAAGGCGGCGATCGACAGCCTGCGCAGCCGCAACCCGGGCACGACCTTCATCCATGTCACCATGCCGCTGACCCACGTCGCGTCCGGCCCGAGGGCCCGGCTCAGGGCGCTGCTGGGGCGCGATGTCACCGGGTATTCGCAGAACCGCGTGCGCAACGAGTACAACCGCCTGCTCCGCGCCGAGTATTCCGGCCGGGAACCCGTCTTCGACCTGGCCCGCACTGAATCCACGCTTCCCGACGGCCGACGGGCCACCTTTGACAGCGACCAGGAGTGCATGGCCGCCGGCTACACCAGCGACGGCGGGCACCTGTCGGAGGCGGGTAGACTCGCCGCCGCCCGCGATTTTCTCCTGACCCTGGCCGGTGCCGCCGAGTGACGGGCGCGATATCCATTCGCCGCGCCCGCCCCGGCGACGTCCCGCTCGTCCTTGAACTGATCCGCGACCTGGCCGAATACGAGCGCGAGCCCGACGCCGTTGTTGCGACCGAAGACCTGCTGCACCGCCACCTCTTCGGCTCCGGCAGTCCCGCTGCGGAGTGCCTGATCGGCGAGGTGGACGACCGGCCGCAGGGCTTCGCCCTCTTCTTCTCGAACTTCTCTACCTGGGTCGGCTGGCCGGGTCTTTATCTCGAGGACCTCTTTGTTCGCCCCCAGGCCCGCGGTCGCGGCCTGGGCAAGGCCCTGCTCGCCGCGGTCGCCCGCGTGGGTGTGGAGCGCGGGTGCAAGCGCCTTGACTGGTCGGTCCTGAACTGGAACGAGCCCGCCATCGGCTTCTACGAGAGCCTCGGCGCCCGGCCGCTGTCCCAGTGGACGGTCTACCGACTCACCGGGGATGCCCTCCACCGCCTGGCCGCGCCGGCGCGGTGACGATGGCATCACCGCACAGCGGGCGGCCCGGCGTGTCGTGTGTGATAGAGAGGCCGCGTCGGCGTGTCCGGATCGACCGCATGATTCACACCAGCGAGTGAACCACCGCCGTCACCGGGGAGTTCAGGCCACCCTGCGGAGCCGCCCGCCCTCGAGCATCTGCTGGCGCTGCAGGGAGCCGACATACCGGCAGACCTGGTCCACCACGAACTGGCGGTGACTGGGGTTGAAGGCGAAGTCGAACGCCAGTCCGCAGTAGATGTTCTGTGTGCTATCGACGTGCGTGTGCGCCAGCCGCGCCGTCACCGCGATGGGGGCGGGGATGTGCGGCGTCAGGTTCAGCCGCAACCAGAACAGGCGGCACCGCTCGAGCGCCCCGGCGTCGCCGCGCTCGACCATCAGGCCCGCGCCGCCGCCGCCCACGTTCACCAGGCTCGCCCGGAACTTCGGGCCCACTTCCGGCAGCACCGGCTCGGCGCCGAGCGACGCGGGCGTCATGCCCGTCATCCCGGAACTCAGCATCTCCAGGATCTGGGCGCGGTTGGCCACCTCCGCCAGCGGCACGCTCGTCGGATCGATCAGGGGCCAGCACTCCACCGTCGGCAGGCTCAGTTCCGCCGTGGAGATTCGGTAGAAGTTGCGGCGCTGGCACCGCTCGACGATGCCCGGCATCATGAGGCGCAGGCCGCGGGCCCTGCCCGCCCCGCTCGGCGCGGGGGCGGTGGGGGGGAGCGTCCGCGTGTGGAACATCCATCGGTTCTGGCCGATCTGCATCACAGCGATCAGGTCGATCCCATCCCCCAGTTCCATCACCTGCCCGGCGGCGTTTGGCTGCTCGACCGTCAGCGTCTCCTCGTCCATCGCCAGCACGCGCACGCGCCACAGCACGCTGGCGTTCGGCTTGGCCGTTCCGCCCGTGGGCAGCGTGATCTCCAGGGCACCGCCGCGCTCCAGCAGTTGCGAGAGGCACTCGCGCCAACGGTCCGTTCTTGAGCGGCTGGCAGGCATGGGGCTTCCCCGGCCGGATTCCTTCCGGCAGGTGCCTGCATCGTCGCGATACATGGCCGGCTTGAAGCAACGGGGGGGCGGGTCGCGTCCGCGCGCGGTTATCCCCGGCATGGACCGCGGCCGCCTCCGGTTGTTTCCTGTTCTTCCGACGGTCCGACGGGGTCAACCGGCCGCCAGGCCAAGGGCCAGCCGCTCCGCCACAAAGATCGGCTGGACGTTGTACAGCAGCCGCTCGCACTCATCCAGCAGGCCGATCGCTCGGGAGGCCCGCGCCATGCCCTCCGCATCCGCGGCCATGGACGCCCCGTGCAGCCGGCGCCGGTAGCGATCACCCAGCAGCCGCAGCATCCAGCGTGCCGCGGCCGCATTCGCGGAGAGTTTGCTGGCGCGCTTGTTCTCCTTCTGACGCTCCTCTGCCCAGGTGTCGATGGAGCCTGCGATGGACGCCGCGAGTTCGGGGTTGAAGCGCCCGGCATCGGCCGCCGCAAGCAGCGGCTCCAGGTGCCGCGCCCAGGCCGTGATGCCCGTGCGGTAGGCGACCTCCGCCACACCGGGGGCGCCATCCGCGAAGCGGGCCAGAAACTCGCGGTCCGCGGGTGTCGCATCGGCCAGGTGCCGCTGGATCCACGCCGCGAACTCCGCATCGCTGAGCGGGCCGAAGGCCACCGCCTGGCACCGGCTGCGGACCGTCGGGAGCAGGCGGTCGGCCTGCGGCGTCACCAGGATGACGACCGTGCCGGGCGGCGGTTCCTCCAGGGTCTTGAGCAGCGTGTTCTGGCCCGGGCCCTCGATCAGATCGGCCTCGTCCACGATGAAGACCTTGGCGGCCGGGCTGTCGGACGTGATCACGCGGGTCCGGTGGGCGGGCTCGATCAGGAACTCATCCAGCACGCCCTTGGCGATGTTGCGGAGCACTTGCTCGCGCAGCCTGGCCTCCTCGCTGACCCGGGCCAGTTCCTTCGTGATGATGTGCAGGTCCGGGTGGGTGCCGGCCTCCAGCAGCCGAACCATCGCGCCGGCGTCGCCGGTCGCGGGGGTCAGCAGTTCACGGGCCAGGGCCATTGCCGTGCGAAACTTCCCGACGCCGACCGGCCCGTGGAAGATCCAGGCGTGGTGCAGACGCCCGGCGGCGATGGCGCCGCGCAGACGGCGAACCGCACGGTCCTGCCCGATCACCTCGTCGAGCGTGCCCGCCCGCGGCGGCGGCGGGGCCCACGCCGGGTCGGGCTTCACCTCAACCTCTGCGGCGGCACGCGGTCTGGAGGGGCGCTTGGCCACGGCGGAGCGTAGGGGGTGGCGGCGGGCATCAGCGGCCGGGGTGCGGCTTTCCAGGCCACGCCGCCCTCCGCGTCTTACGCTTTCCCCATGCTCGACTTCTCGCAGTTCCGGGCGCTGACCTTCGATTGTTACGGCACTCTGATCGACTGGGAGGCGGGCATCCTGCAGGCCATCCGCCCGGTCCTGTCGGTCCACGGCGTGCGGGCATCCGATGAGCAGGTCCTGGGGGCGTTCGCTCGGCTGGAGGCCGCGGAGGAGGCCGAACCCTACAAGCCATACCGCGAGGTGCTGCGGAACGTGATGGGGCGGCTGGGGCGCGAGTTCGAGGTGGAGTTCATCGAGCGTGAACTGGACCGTCTGCCGGAGTCGATCCGGCGGTGGCCGGCATTCCCGGACACCGTGCCGGCGCTGGCGCGCCTGGCGGAGCGGTACTCGATCAACGTCATTTCCAACGTGGACAACGACCTCTTTGATACAACCCGGCAGCGGCTGGGCCTGGACCCGGAGCATGTGGTGACGGCGGAGTTGTGCCGCGCCTACAAGCCCTCGCCCCGCAACTTCAGGGTGATGCTCGCGCTCCTGGACCTGCCGACGGAGAGCGTCCTGCATGTGGCGCAGAGCCGCTACCACGACATCGCCCCGGCCCGCGGCCTCGGCCTGTCCACGGTGTGGGTGAACCGCCGGCGCGGGAAACCGGGCGCCACCCCGCCATCGGACGCGGTCGCGGACCTGGAGGTGCCGGACCTGGCGGCGCTCGCGGACCTGACGCGCCCGCCGAAAGAACCATGATTTGTGCGAGCCGCTCTGAACTCCGTGCCTCCGTGCTCACCCGCCTTCACGCGGGCGCCCGCCGGCGCGGGAATGGGCACAGGGGGCAGGGCGCAACGAAGGCGAGGGCTCAGCCGGCGAGGCGCTCGGGCTCGATGCCGAGCGACTTCATCTTCTTGTAGAGCGTGGTGCGGTTGATGCGGAGTTGCTCGGCAGTGTGCTGCCGGTTCCAGCCGTTGGCCCGCAGGGCGCTGAGGATAATTCGCCGCTCCGGCTCGCGCATCGCATCCTCCAGGGGCGTGGGCACCCACGGCCCGCCGAGTGTCGCCGGGCCCATCCCGGCCGGCGGCGACGCGACGTGCGGCGGCAGGTCGTCCACGTCGATCGTGGGGCTCTGCGCCATGACCGCGGCCCGCTCGACGATGTTGCGAAGCTCCCGCACATTGCCGGGGTACCGGAACGCGCACAGCGCCGCCAGGGCCGCGGGCGTGAATCCGGTGAGTTGCTTCGCCAGTTCGGCCGACTGCTCGCGCAGGAAGCCCTCGGCCAGAGGCCGGATATCCCCGGCGCGGTCCCGCAGGGGCGGAAGGTCGATGGCGACGACATTGATGCGGTAGTACAGGTCCTGGCGGAACTGGCCCGACGCGACCAGCGCCTCCAGCGGCTGGTTGCTGGCCAGCAGCACCCGGGCATCCACCTCGACGGTCGTGTTTGATCCCACGGGCTCGAACTTCCGCTCCTGGAGCACCCGAAGCAGTTTGAGTTGCATCCCCGGTGATGCGGAGTTGATCTCGTCCAGGAAGATCGTCCCGCCGCTGGCCGCCAGGAAACGCCCGGGCTTGTCGGTGTGGGCGCCCGTGAAGGCGCCGCGGACGTGACCGAAGAGTTCGGATTCCAGCAGCGTCTCCGGGATCGACCCGCACGAGAGTTCGACGAACGGCTTGTTTCGCCGTGGTCCCGCCCGGTGGATCGCCCTGGCCACCAGCGACTTCCCCGTGCCGGACTCACCCGTCATCAGCACCGTTGTCCGGCCGGGCGCGACAGCACGGACCAGTTCCATGACCTTCAGCATCCGCGGGTCGGACCCCAGCACGTTGGCCAGCGCGGCCTCCCCGTCGGCGCGGCGACGCAGGGATGCGTTCTCCGAGAGCAGCATGTGCTGCCGCAGGGCCCGCGCCAGCGCGGCGCGCAGTTCGGCATCCACCAGGGGCTTGGTCAGGTAGTCCACCGCCCCCAGGCGCAGCGCCTCGACGGCCTGCGCGATCGAGCCGTAGCCCGTGAGCATGAGCACAGCGGTCACGCGGTGCCTGAGAGCCGTACGCCGCAGCACCTCCAGGCCGTCCATCCCGGGGAGCGAGACGTCGCAGATCAGCACCTGGAACGGCCGCTCCGCCTTGTCCGCGCCGTCGAGCGCCGCCAGCGCGTCGGGGCCGCCGGAGCACGTCGCCGTGTCGTGCCCCTCGCTCGCGAGAAACTCCGCCAGCGACCGCGCCACGATCGCGTCGTCATCGACGATGAGGATGCGCGCGTTCATGCGCCCCCCGAAGGGCCCGGGGGAGGGCCGAGGTCGCCGATCGCCCGCCAGCCGCGGGGCCGCGGCCAGGGGTAGACGACGCGGAGCACGGCGCCGGGTCGGCGCGGATCGCCCAGGTCGGTGCGGCGGCGGAGTTGAATCGCCCCGCCCGCCTCGCGGACGACCTCGTGCGCGATCGCCAGGCCCAGGCCCAGTCCTTCCGGCTTGCTGGTGACCCCGAACTCCATCACCCGGTCGCCCTCGCGGGCGGAGCCGATGCCGACGCCGTCGTCCAGGATTTCCAGCGTAATGAACCGCTCGTTGCCCGCGGCGCGTGGGGCGCCCGGTCCTTCGTCTCGCCCCGCTTCGCGCCCGGCGCGCAGCCCCGCGCGGACCTCGACCAGGCCGCCCGCGCCCTGCTCGCCGTGCGGCGTCGCCCGGATGATCGCCTCCACGGCGTTGCGGACTCCGTTGAGGATCACCGGGTACATGGGCCCGACCGGAGCCGAGCCCGCCGGATCCTCGATATTCACACGGATGGAGACCCGGTGCTCCGCCGCCTCCGGCGTGAGCACGTCCGCGGCGTGCTGGGCCGCTTCGCCCAGCGTGACCGGGTGCGCGGGGGCCAGAGCGGGCGACGAGACCACCGAACCGGAACTCCGCATGGCCGCGTTCACCAGGTCGGACATCCGCTCCATCGCTCCGTGCACGGTCGTGATCTGGCGCAGGGCCGCGTCGATCTGCGCCCCGCCGAGCCCCGCGCAGCGCGGGTCCAGGGCACGCCGGGCCAGGCCCAGGCATCGCATCGACCCATCCAGCAGGTTGGACAGGTCGTGCGACAGCGCCGTCAGACGCTCCACCGCGAAGGGGCCGTCCTCCGCGGCCGGGCGGTCGCTCCCGGCGTGCCGGCGCAGGTGCAGCGGTCTGTGATCCTCTGGAGGCTTCATGCTCTCCGTCCCAATCGACACCGCGTGCGCGGTGCTTCAGGCGGCGCGGCACGCGCAGCCCGGGCTCTCGGACCCTGGCGGCGGACAGGCCGCGTGAACGTTGCCGCCGGTCAACACGCGCCCGCTGGAGTGTTGCCCGGGATCGACAGGAAGCCAGCGGACGGATGGTCTCGGGCGCGGCGCAGGGCGCACCCGTAGCGGGTATGCGGGTTGTAGGGCGAACCCACGAACGGCCGGAGCGGTCGCCCGCCCCCAACCGTCTGAAACTCCGGCCCACGGGCGTGGTGGTCACGCCGCCCGGCGGCACGGGGCCTACGCGAGCCCCATCGCCGCTGCGTCGCGGGCGCTGAGCGGCTCGTCGCTGCCGGGCCACATGCGGACCGTGCCGTCACGCTTCCACGAGCGGGCGCACTTGGGCTCGTCGCGCAGGTCATAGGCCTCCGGCTCTGTGCGGGCGGCGTCGACAGTCGCCCGGCTGACGTTCAGCAGGTCCGCGAGGTCCGTCGTGTCGAAGCGCGAGAGCACGCCGCCCTCGTCGGGCAGCCGGACGCCCAGGTCCAGCGGGTTCTCGACGCCGAGCGTGCCGCGGGCCCTCTCGATGGCGAGCAGGGCGCGGTGACGCACGTCCATGACGGTCTTCCACGCCGGATCGGCGGTGCTGCCGAGCGCGCGGACGAACTCCAGCGTGTGGACCGACTTCTGCTGGTCGGTCGGCGGCACGCGGTGCAGTTCGCGCCACGCCTCGTCGGCGGTGTGCGGCAGGATCGGGGCGAGCAGCGTGCACAGCCCCTCCGTCAGGTGCCACAGCGCCGCCTGCGTCGCCCGCCGCCGCGGCGAGCCGGGCGTGTCGCAGTAGAGGCGGTCCTTGATCGCGGCCAGGTACGTGGCGCTCAGCGTGTCGTTGCAGAAATCGTAGAGGCGCTTCTGCGCGTCCTGGAAGTCGAACCGCTCGTACGCGGCCACGACGGCCGATGCAAGGGCGTCGTACTCCGACAAGACCCAGGCTTCGATCCGCGTGGCCCGGCGCTCCGCGCCGGTGTCTTGGGTGGGCCGGCTCTCCGAGCCGACACCGCCGTCGCGGAGCGGCGGTCCACCCGGATAGTCGTCCAGGTTGCTCAGCATGAACCGCAGCGTGTTGCGCACCTTGCGGTAACTCTCGCCCGCGACCGTGAAGTACGACCGGTCCACCTTGACGTCGTTCTCGCAGGCCAGCGACGCGACCCACCAGCGGCACACGTCCGCCCCGAGTTCCTTCAGCAGGTCCTCGACCTCGACCGTGTTGCCGAGGCTCTTGGACATCTTGCGCCCGTCCTTGTCCACCATGAACCCGTGCGTGAGCAGCGTGCGGTAGGGCGGCCTGCCGGTCGCGCCCAGCGACGTGAGCAGCGACGACTGGAACCACCCGCGGTGCTGGTCCGAGCCCTCCAGGTACAGGTCCGTCGGCAGCGCGGCGTCGCCGAACCGCTCGCGGATGACGGCGTTCCACGTCGAGCCCGACTCGAACCACACGTCGAGGATGTCCGGGCCTTTCTTTAGAGCGGCGACCGTCAGGGAGCGGCCCGTCAGTTCCTCCATCACCACCGGGTCATCGCGCACCAGTTCCGCCGGCGCGGCGCTGAACCACACGTCCGAGCCCTTCTCGCGCACGACTCTCGCCACGGCGCGCACCGACGCCGCGGTCATGTAGACCTGCTCCTTCCCGTCCGCGCCCGCGGCAAAGAACGCCGGGATCGGCAATCCCCACGCCCGCTGCCGACTGATGCACCAGTCCGGGCGCGACTCCAGCATCCCCCGCATGCGGTTGCGCCCCCACTCCGGCACGAACGACACTGAATCCCGTGGGGCAGGCGTCTCGCCTGCCTCGGGGGCTGAAAGGCCCCGCCCCGCCGTTACAGCCGCGAGCGCCAGGTCGCGCACGGACGTGCGGTCCCGCGCCGTGGGCTTGTCCACGCCGACGAACCACTGCTCCGTGCAGCGGAAGATCACCGGCGACTTGCCGCGCCAGTCGTGCGGGTAACTGTGCGTGAAGCGGTGCGAGAAGAACAGGTGCCCGCTCTCGCGCAGGTGCCTGACGATCAGGTCGTTGGCGGTCCAGATCGAAAGCCCGCGCAGCCACGCGGGCACGCTGTCGTCGTAGGTGCCGTTCCCGCGGACGGGGCAGTAGATCGGTAGCCCCTCGCGCTGCCCGGTCTGGTAGTCCTCCGTGCCGTGCCCGGGGGCAGTGTGCACGAGCCCCGTGCCGTCCCCGAGCGTGACGTAGTCGGCGGGGACCACGGTGAAGATCTTGGATAGGTCGGCTCTCCGAGCCGACTCTTCGTCGCCGCCGTCGGCTCGGAGAGCCGACCTGCCCAGGAACGGATGCCGGTACCGCAGTCCAACAAGCCGGTCGCCGGTTGTCGTCGCCAGCACGCGCGCGTCCTCGCTGCTGGCGAGTTTCGTCACGCGCTCGACGGCGTCCGCGGCCATCACCGTCACGTTGCCATCCACACGCACCAGCGCGTAGGCGAACTTCGGGTTCGCCGCGATCGCCAGGTTCGCCGGGAGCGTCCACGGCGTCGTGGTCCAGATCATGAACGTGGGCGTCTGCGTCGGGCGCGCACTATCCCCTTCGTGCTCCGCGTCCTCTTCAGGAAGTCCAAAGGCGCGGTACACCGCCGCCGCGTCGGCCGCCTCGAAGTCCACATACACCGACGTGTCCTGGCGGTCGTAGTACTCCAGTTCCGCCTCGGCGAGCGCCGTCTCGTTGGCGATCGACCAGTGCACGGGCTTGAGCGCCCGGTACACCAGCCCCTGCTCCATCAGGGACGCCAGCACCTCCAGCGTCGCCCCCTCGAACTCCGGCGACATCGTCAGGTACGGGTGCGCGTAGTCCGCCAGCGTCAGCAGCCGCTTCATCTGCTCGGCCTGCAACCTGACGTACTTCTCGGCGTACTTCCGGCACTCGCGGCGCACGGCCATGCGGCGCTGATCCTCCGGCAGCCCCGACAACTTGTCGAGTTTCCCGGCCTCCATCAGTTCCGTCATCACCTTGTGCTCGATGGGCAGGCCGTGGCAGTCCCACCCCGGTACATACGGGCTCGCCCGGCCCATCATCAGGCGCGTGCGCACAACGAAATCCTTCAGGCACTTGTTCAGCAGGTGGCCCAGGTGGATCGAACCGTTGGCGTAGGGCGGGCCGTCGTGGAAGACGTAGGGCTCCTGCCCGCGGTGGGCCTCCTGCACACGGTCATACAGCCCCATCGCGTCCCAGCGCCTGAGGCTGGCCGGCTCGTTCTGCACCAGGTTGGCCTTCATCGGAAAGGCTGTCCGCGGCAGGTTGACCGGGTACTTCTTCTTTTCGCTCTTGGCAGGCGCGGGCTGGTTGGTCTCGGGGCTCATGTCGTTCTCCGGCCGCCGTCGTGCGGCCATTGGTGCGGATCGTAGTGGTGACTCACAGCGCACAGGCGAGATGCCCGTGCCACGCAGAAGGGCAGCCCCGTTCACCGGGCCCGGTTCTGCTTCGCTTGGTTGGAGCGGCAGCCCAGACCCCGGTCAGCGGGGCCCGCGAATTCGCCTGGATTCGGCGGCTGCGTGCGTCACGCCAGGAGTATCGGCGCGCCGCGGGCTTGAATCAAGGGCGCCGGTGCGCGGAACTCCGTTCCCGCACTCTCCCAACTCCTTACGCGTGCTCGAACAGCGTCTGGGTCCGCAGCACCAGCCCGCCGAGAGCCATCAGGTGGTACGCCTGAACATGCACCTCGCGGTTGTATTGCTGCATATCCAGCATCGACAGGCACCGGCCCGCCTCGTCTTCCCAGTGGTAGATCAGCGCGCTGCTCTCGCGGGCCAGGCCTTCCATCTCCTTGAAGGTCGCCCGGTACAGGTTCTCCGAGAGCGTTTCCGTCTGGACCGTGGTCATGTAGGTGACCCGGGCCTTGTCGAACCTGTGCTCAAAGTCCCGCTCCCCGGCGCACAGGAACCCCGCGATCACCCCCTGATCGGGGAGGTTGCCCTCCTGATCGGTCACGAGTTCCGACGCGACCATGGTTCCATGCTCGAACCTCAGCAGGTGAGAGCCCGCCATCACCCAGAGTTCCAGTTCGTACCTGGACCGCTTGATGACCCGGCGGGCCTTGATCGGGAAGAACTCCGGGTGGAGCGCCCTGCCATAGAGGAGGGTCTGGTAGGTCTGGAGGCTGTTGGATTTGACGGGGATGGTCATGGTGGTCCCTTGTGTGTACAGACACAGAAGCCCCGACCGAGGCCGAACCATCGCTCCCTCTTTCCGCTGCCAGCCTGTCCGGGACTTCCCGCACGAGTTCGGAAGTCGTCCCGGCCGCCGCATCCATGTTCGCTGCTCGAACACTACAGGTTCGGGGTATGTGGTAAACTTTCCCTACCTATTGTGGTCGACGGAACTTACAGGACCACAGCCTAGCGACCAATGAAGGAATATTCAAGAGAAATATCGCGCGATTCAAGGGATTTGCAGACCCTGCTCGGCCTGCTCAGGGGGGCCTCTCTCCGCGCCCGAGTGAAGGCCATTTCACAAACCCTTGCCGTTTCGTCGCTTGCGGAGGCGGTACGCCTGGGAACCGGCCTGGCGGACTTGGGGCCCGAGATTCTCAATGCGGAGAACACCCCGCCTGTTCGAAGTTGGCGCGGGCGGTGGAAAACCTGGCGGGGTGCGAGCGCCCTGCGTCGCCAGTGGTTCGAGGCGGCGGTCCGTTCCTGGGCCCGGTTTGGCCCCGACGCACGCCGATTCATGCTGTCGTCGGCCCCGGGCCGGCCCGAATGGGCAGAAGCCGCCCAGGACGCCCTGGCAGTCGGGCCGGACGCACGCCGGGGAGTCGCCGCCCTGGCCGCGGAGAGCGCCGACCCCGCGGTGCTTCGCGTCGCGATGCGCCTGCTGGAGAGTGCCGGTGATGCCGAGGCACACGCGGCCGAGGACGCGGCAAGGTCCGCGGCGGACCTGGCGATGGCTCCGGGCTTCGACATGGTGCGGAGGGGCGAACTGGAAGCCGTCGTCGCGGACGCGGCACGCGCCTTCGGCGTGCACAGGCGCCGCGGGATCATGCACGCCGCGATCACGCTGCTTGACCCGCGGACCTCGCCGGACACGCCGCTGCGACGGTGGTTTGCGGACGACCAGCACGAGAGCCACGGCGTGCTGCGCAGCGTGCTGAGGCGGGCCGAGTCGCCCCTGTCGCGCACACGCGCGTGGTGGTGGCTGGGCGGCCGCACCAGGAGCATCGCCGCGGCGGCGCTCGACCGCGTAGCGGTGTCGCACGGGCCGCCGGACGACGAGGCGGTGCTGCGCGATGCGCACCTGCTGGCCAGCCCGGAACGGTCCCGGCGCGTGCGGCTTGTCGCCGCCCGGAAGGCGGGCGGCGGGATCCTGCCGCTGCCGGCGTCGATCGCGGCGCTCTCCACGCGGGCACGCCGCGGCCTGCCCAGGCTGGTGGCCGCGCTGGCCATGAGAGAGGGAGCACGAGCGGATGCCCTGGCACCCCTGCGGGAAGCCGCCGATCCGTGCGCGCGATTCCTGGCGATGCGTGCCTCGAATGGCGGGGCCCTGGGGGCGTACGCAGCGGACGCCGACCTCCGTGTGGCCCGCTCCGCCCGGCTGAGGCTCGTGACTCCCGGCCCGGACCGCGACGAACGCGGGTCGGACCCCCCCGCACGGCGCGGGCTGAACGCCCGCCGCTCGCTGCATGGTGATCGCGAGGGCTTCATCCGTGACCTGCGCGCGCGGATCGCGCGCGGATCGCGCCGGGAGCGGCTGGACGCCATCGCGATGTCGCGGCGGATGCTGCTGGCCGGAGAGGTGGAACTGGACCTGTTGCCGATGCTGCACCCATCGGCCGAGAGCGATGAATACGTCGCGTCCGCGTCCGCCGCGGCGCTCGGGGATGTCCAGCGTGACGCGGCGCGGGCGGCTATCCGGGCGTGCCTGGCCCACCCATCCCCGCGGGTGCGGGCAAACGCGGTGGAATCATGGCTGCGTCACACCGTCCGCGGCGGTGGCAAGGGACAGGCAATCCTGGAACTCAAGGGGGATCCGAATCACCGGGTGCGTGCCAACGCCGCGCGGGCGGCGATCCTGGTCGCGGCCGGAAGCGGAGAGGACATCGGACCGATGCTCGGGGACGACCGTCCCCTGCACAGGCTGGCCGGCCTCTGGCTGGTCGAGCGCGTGCTGATCGCGGGCCTCGCGGCGTCCCACTGGGATCAACTTGCATCGCGCGTCGCGGACCTGGCACGGGCGGACCCGGAAACCGTGGTGAGAGAGCGAGCGGCCGTGTGCGGGGGCCGGTTGCTGGCGCAGGTTCGCGGCGCATGGGCCGGACGCGCTCCGGCTCTCGGGGAGGGCGCATGATGCCCACGCTCCTGATCGCGGCTCTCGCATTGGCACGGTCCGATGCCGTGGACCTGGTCATTCCCGGCCAGTCACAGGCAGCCCAGGGGTTCTCGCCCGGGCTGGCGATCGCGGTCGCGGCCGCGATGGTCGCCGCCGCCGGGGTGTTCTGGCTGATGATGGCATCCGAGGACCCCATGGATGCGGAGTTCTCGCGGCTGACCCGTGACCTCGCCCTGAGCCGGGCACAACGCCGGTTGCTGCGTGACCTGGCGGCGTCGCTTGGCCTGCCCGGCCCGATACCCGTGCTCCTCAGCGCGTCCGCCCGGGCACGGGCCGCCGAATCACTGGGCGTGGCGCGTTCACAGATGGCGGAACTGGAGCGACGCATCCCGCCCTTGTAACCCGGCCCGCCGCGGCGTCGTACGATCCCGTGGAGAACCGCCCGGGAGTGACCCATGAGACGCTGGATTCAGGCGGCCGCCCTGGCCGTGTTGTGTGTGCCGTTCGGCGCCACCGCCCAGGAAGCCGCGCCGCCCAAGCCGGCACCGTACCTGCGCGTGACGGAAGCGCAGGCCGGCGAGGTCCTGAAACTCGACGTGGCGATCCGCGAGTTCCATGCCGCGGGTAAACCGACGGTGTTCCTGACCGGGGCCGTCCACATCGGGGACCGCTCGTTCTACGAGGCGCTCCAGAAGTTCCTGGACAAGCAGGACCTCGTGCTGTTCGAGGGCGTGAAGCCGGCGGGAACCGGGGACGCCGCCAACGACATGGACCGGAGCGATGAGTCGCGGGCCGCCAAGACCAGGCACCGCCTCCGATTCCTCGGGATCGCCGCGGCCGTCTACCGCAAGGACCACGGCCAGAATCCCGGGTCGATGGAGGAACTGGCGAGCGGCGTGGGCGGCCGGCTCACGCCGTTCGTAAGGGCCGCGACGGACGACGCCTGGGGTCGCCCGATCACGATCGGCACGACCGCCGCGGGGAAACTTGACCTTACCAGCCTTGGTTCGGACGGCGAGCCGGGCGGCGAGGGGGCCGCGGCCGACCTGCGCCTGTCGGACCAGAAGCCGATCACCCGGGAGGAGCGGGGCGGGGGCGGCCACGGCCTGCAGCAGAAACTGGCGAGTGCCCTGGGCCTGGTCTTCCAGCTCGACGCGATGGAGCACGATCACGCGAACTGGCGCAGCAGCGACATGTCGATCGACCAGGTGCAGCAGCGGCTGGACGAATCCGGGGCCAACCTGGACGTCCTGAGCATGCTCGAAGGGAGCTCATTCACGGCCAGGATCGCGGAGTTTGCGGTCGGCATCATCGGGATGCTGCCGGGCGGGCCGGAGATGACGAAACTGATGCTGATGGAAACGCTGTCCAGGGCGGACGAGATGCTGTCGGGGATGCCGGGCGACATGTCGAAACTCTTCGACGTGATCCTGCGGGACCGCAACGCCGTGGTCATGGCCGACCTTGCCCGGGTGATCAAGACCGAGCCGGACGTCAGGACCATCGGCATCATCTACGGGGCCGGCCACCTGCCGGACCTGCAGCGGCGACTGGAATCGGAACTGGGCTATGCCCCGGCGGGCGACCAGTGGAACGCCGCGATCACACTGGACCTCGGGCGGGCAGGAATAACCGCGGCCGAGGCGGGGCAGATCCGGGGAATGCTGCGGCGGGCGATCGACATGCAACTGAAGGCCAAGCAGGCGAAGTAACGGCGGAGGCGGCGATGCCCAGGGCGCTGGTGATCCGGACGGCGGGGACCAACTGCGATGCGGAGATGTGCCGCGGGTTCGCCCTGGCGGGGGCCGAGCCGCAACTGGTCCACCTGGACAGGTTGATCGCGCGCCCGGTGCTGCTGGACGACGCCGACCTCGTCGGCTTTCCGGGCGGCTTCAGTTACGGAGACGACATCGCCAGCGGGCGCATCTTCGCGATGAAGGTGCGGGAACGGCTGTGGCCCGCGCTCCACGCGGCCGTCCAGCGCGGCGCGCCGATGATCGGCGCGTGCAACGGGTTCCAGGTGATGGTGCAGGTCGGGCTCCTGCCCGGGCCCGTGGCGGGAGAGTCATGGTCCGCGGGCGGGCCCCCGCCGCAGACCATCGGGCTGACGGACAACCGGGGCGGGCGTTTCGTGGACCGCTGGGTCGGCGTGAGGCCGGAGGCGGACTCGGTGTGCGTGTGGACGCGCGGACTGGACCGGCCGGTGGACGAGAACTCCCCGGCGCCCACGGCCGAGGTCATGATGCTGCCGGTGGCGCACGGCGAGGGTCGGCTGGTGGCGCCTGGGGACCTCCTGAGATCGCTCGCCGCCGGCGGGCAGATCGTCCTGCGCTACACCGACAACTACAACGGCTCGGCGGGGTCCGTCGCCGGGGTGTGCGATACCTCCGGCCGCATCTTCGGCCTCATGCCCCACCCGGAGCGGTACCTGGACTGGAACCGACACCCGTTCTTCACCCGCCTCCCCGCCGAGACCCGCCGCGGCGACACGCCGGGCTTGCGGATTTTTCGGAACGCGGTCGAGGCCGCGGTGGGCGCAACGGCCTGACCGGCCCCGCGCGTGAGCGAACGGCCGGTGATCGGGGGTACTCCACCCCAGTCGGCCTAGCGCCACGATCCCTGGAATCGCAACGACATGGACCCCCTCCCGGCCTTGACCCGTATGATGGGGCTACCCACGGCGCGGTTTCCGTGGTATGCTACCCAGACGCCCGCCGTATTCTCGGCCGGTTTGTGGAGACTTCCGCCATGTTGAAGGCCCACGTTTCGAAAGATTGTCCGCGTCGCGGGGCGTTCACGCTGATCGAGTTGCTGGTCGTCATCGCGATCATTGCGCTCCTGATCGGCATCCTCCTCCCGGCCCTGGGCAAGGCCCGCCGCGCGGGCTGGATTCTGGTGTCCTGCAACAACGTCCGGAACATCATGCTCGGGTTCCACACCTACCGTGCCGAGAACAAGGACGATGTGCCCATGCGGGGCCAGCGGTACGTCAACGGCCAGATCACCAGCGGATGGGACAGTTGGAACTACGGCGGCAAGAACTGCAACATCTTCTACAAGAACGGCCCCTTTGACGAACTCGCGTACTACCGCCCGCTGAACAACTACCTGTACTCGGAGGTGTACCTGGAGAAGCCGACCGGGTCCGTCAGCAACACGGGCACCAGCGGCTGGAACCTGACCCAGGGGAGCATCCCCGACGGCGACCGACTCTCCCTGGAACTCCCGGTGTTCAAGTCCCCCGGGGACAAGAAGACCCACCAGCGCAACTGGCCCAACCCCGACTACACGATCAGCAGTTACGACGATGTCGGCACCAGTTACCACCTGAACATGGTGTGGTGGGAGTTCCAGCCGGGCCTCCCGACGGGGTTCACCGCCAAGTACAACGAGGGCTGCCGCCGCATGAAGATGGCGACCGAGTGGGACCCGCTCAACAAGTTCGTCTGGATCTACGACCAGACCTCCGACATCGTGTGCAACGCCCAGCAGACGAGTTTCTCGATGCCGGGCGAGTTCGAGGAACCGAACAAGTCCGTGCAGGGGTTCCTCGACGGGCGTGTCGAGTACAACACCGTGCGCGCCGGCCAGTTGTACGACCCCGTTCCGACGTCGAACCCGGCGCCGCGCAACTGGGGCGTCGGCAAGTACACCTACCTGTTCACCAAGGGTGGCGAGAGCCTGCCCGCGCCGCGGCAGCCGTACCCGTGAACGCCTGATATGGGGAGTTATTGAATGCACACGATCTTGGCACGCCGAGCGTTCACGCTGATCGAGTTGCTGGTGGTCGTTTCGATCATCGCGCTGCTGATCGGCATCCTGCTGCCGGCCCTGGGCCGGGCGCGGCACGAGGGACGCCGCGTGGTCAGCCTCTCGAACCTCCACCAGAACATGCTGTACATGAACTACTACTCCGCCGACCACGGCGACCGGTTCTACAGCCCCTTCTCCACGGTTGACTTCCCCTACACCGGCGCGGACGACCGCTGCTCGGTGTGGGAGCCGTCCTCGCGTCACACCCTGTTCTGGGACTACGGCTCGGGCCTTCAGAGCAACCAGGGCACGGAGACGTTCGCCTACCACTGGCTCTCGCACCTGCTCTACAGCGACGACCCAGACACCTCGCGCTACGCCTCCGGCTTTGCCCCCGGCGACCGCGCGATGCTCAACTTCATGCGCGAACTGACCAGCGGCAACGCTCAGCACGACCTGACCTGGATCTTCCCCGTGTCCTACTGGTACCCGCCCGTCTTCTGGCAGGACTGGAAGCACTTCGCCAACGCCGGGCCCACCCGCACGATCGGGAACCCGTTCTACATCCGCCCGAACCGCACGACGGACGTTGAGTACACCGACAACAAGGTTCTGCTCTTCGAGCGCAAGGACTTCTACACCAAGCCTCGCACCGGCAAAGACCCGCAGTGGAACACCCCGGAGGCCGCGCCCTGCGTCGGCCTGGTGGACAACAGCGCACGCTCGGTCAGGATGATCGACGTGATCGCGGCCACAAGCCCGACCGGCGAACTGGAACCGCCGCCGCAGTACCTTCGCCAGCCCGCGGGCCTGTGGAACCCGCCGGCCGGGGAACTCCAGTACTTCTTTGAGTTCACAGGCGCACCCGGGGACAGCACCTTCGAGTTCGATATCGTGCCGCCCAAGCCGGCCTACTTCTTTGCCACCCGCAAGGGGCTCAAGGGAAGGGATCTTCCGTAAGTGGCGGCACTCACAGGACCGGGCGGCTCCCGGAAGCAGGTCGTTCTCGGCATCGTGGCGGTGGTGATCCTGGCCGCGGCCGTGGTCGGGTATTTCATCATGTCCGCCGATACCAAGCCGCCATCGGCCGCCGTGCAGCGCGCCGATGAAGTCACGGAGACGATGAACAACGCGCAGCCGCCGGCCCAGACCCAGGAAATCACTCGGCAGCCGCGAGGGGCGGTGAAGACCAACTCCGGCGGGTAATCGCGGAGCGGGCGTGGAGAGCGCGAAGCACCCGCTCCTCCGCCCGACCAGTCATTGTGCGTCCGCGACCCGGGGCTCGGCCTCCCCCCCGCGCCCCGGAATGTCAGAACGGCCTGCGCGTCGGGTTCACGACCAGCCCGTCGCGTCCCAGGATCAGAAGGTCGGCGATCTCCACCGCCTCCGCGAAACTCTCCCGCGATACGGTCACGTCCGCGGCCGAGGGCAGCACCTTGCCCTGTTCAAGGTGCTCGATCGTCGGGACCGCATCGCCGCAGACCAGGGTGGTGTGGCGCGGGCCGGCGATCAGCAGCCCGCACAGGCCCGGGGTGACCCCGGGCAGGGGGAACAGGTCCACGCGCTCGCCGCCGTCGGTGGCCAGTGACTCCGGCGCCGGCTCCGTGCGGCGGAGCAGGGCGACATCCTGCTCCAGGACGCTCCGGGCCGGGGCATCGACGCCGCCGGACTCCGCCAGCCGCTTCAGTTCTGTGGCCATCATCACGCCGATCTGCTCGCGTTCCACCCCGCCGATCCACCAGGTGGCGTGCCCGAGCGCCGGGAGCCCGCGCCGCAGTTCCGGGTTGAAGGAGGTCAGGAACACATGCGTGACCGCCGACAGCGGCAGCCCCGCCCGTTCATCCAGCCGCGCCGCCAGCGCCGCGTCCGGCAGCCCGGGGTCCACCAGGATCACCCGCTTCCCGCCCCGGATCAGCGTGGTCGTGCCGTGCCCGGCCCGCACGCCCGCGCGCTCGCCGCGGAGCGGGTGGGAGGACAGGGCCCCGAGGCTGACGATGCGGACATCCATGCGGCCATGGTAAGAGTTTGAACCACGGGGGGCCACGGAGAGCCACGGAAGAAGAGAGAACCGGAACCAGGCGCGAAGAAGGGTGACTGAGGCGCGCCAGGGGCCGCGTGAAGCGGACCGGTCAGGCGTTCGGCCCGGCTCCGTGGTCCTCAGCGGCTCGGCGTGCTGGAACTCTGCTCACCGGTCGTCGTCGGTGGCACGAAGGCGTTCGAGCAGCGGGTGGTGCTGGTCGCGCTTGGCCCGCAGCCGCTCGATCACCATCGGCGGGACCATGGGCGCCAGGACCGCGAGGTCCTTGCCCAGCGCCGTGATCTGCTTGATCAGGCTGGACGACGTGTAGGCGAAACTCTGACCCGCCACCACCAGCGCGGTCTCCAGTCCGGCGACCTCACGGTTCGTGACGGCCTGCTGCACCTCGTACTGCACGTCGGACAGGTTGCGCACGCCGCGGAGCAGGGCGGCGCCGCCCACCGAGAGCGCAAAGTCAACGGTCAGGCCGGAGAACGCGCGGACGGAGACGGGGGCCCCCGGCTCGCGCGCGACAAGATCGCGGACCAGAAGTTCGAGCATCTCGACCCGCTCTTCGGGCGTGAACAGTGTCTCCTTGCCGGGGTTGCGCCCCACGCCGACGATGACCTCGTCGAACAGCCTGCGCCCGCGCGCGATGACGTCCAGGTGCCCGAACGTGACGGGGTCGAAGGAGCCGGGATAGACGGCAAGGTGCGGCAACGGGGGCAAGTGTAGGGAAACGCCGCCGCATGCAGAACTCGGGCCTCGGGGCGGCAAGGAATCCCTCGCGGGGCACGGGTCCCAGAACACGGATCAGGGCGGGGTGCTGACGCGCGGGCCGGTGACTCAGGCAGAACCGCCCGCACAGGCGGTGCGAATAGACCGGTGCCCCCGCGGTCGCGGGGCGAGTGCGGTGGAACCGCGCGGCGGTGAAACGGACATTGGGTGTGCCGCCGCGGGGAAACCGGGCGAGGGGAGAGGGCCGGGATTGCCGGGAGGCGCCGGTGCACGGGAGCGCGAAGGTGGAAACGCGCTCCTGATCAAGGCGACTCGGCAGTCCCGGCCGGACCCGGGAGGCCGTTCGGACGAGTGAACTTTCCAAGTCCCCTGGTGTGGCCCCGCGTCGGATGCCTCCCCGACGCGGGGCCTTCTTGTTTCACGGGCGCCCGGCCGCGGCGATGGGGACGCGTACCCGGGAGCGCCCCTCAGCCTGGATCGCCGGCGCGATCAATCCCCCGCCGGAACGGGGGAGCATGTGGGCACGCCGCAGCGTTCCCGCCACATGCCGCGGACCGCGGCGTCAAAGCGGCGCGAGAAGGCCGGCCCATCGCACAGGGGGGAGGTGCGCAGGCGATCGCGCAGGGTGGACCTCAGCACACCCAGGCGCGGCGCGTCCAGGGCGAGGGCGGCGGCGGCGGACACGAACGTGTCGTCGTTCGCGGCGACCAGTTCCGGCACGCCCGCGGCCGAGAGCAGGCTGACGCCGACGCGCCCGGGGTGGGATCGACCCGCGAGCGCGACGACCGGCACGCCCATCCAGAGCGCTTCGCAGGTCGTTGTCGTGCCGTTGTAAGGCGTCGTGTCGAGCGCGACGTGGACGCGGCTGTAGAGCGCCAGGTGCTGGGCGGCGCCCTCCGTCTTTGCAAGGAACTCGACCCGGTCCGGCGAGATGCCGCGCTGCGCAAGGCGGGCGCCCGCCGCGGCGAACGCCCCGGGCGGCTCGCCGCCGCCGGACTTCAGCACCAGGCGCGAGCCGGGCACGGCGTGCAGGACGCGGGCCCAGAGGGCGGCGCACGCGGCGTTGATCTTCTTGATCGTGTTGAACGAGCCGAAGGTGATCGGGCCGGACGGCAGCGCGGGCTCCGGCGCCCCGCTGGGCGGCTGGTAGCACAGGAAGCACGGGTCCAGCCGGACGAGGCGTTCGGTGTTCCAGCCGTCGGCTTTCGGCGGGTCGGTCAGCGAATCCACGATGCGGTAGTCCATTGAGGGCAGGCCGGTGGTGTTGGGGTAGCCCAGGTAGGTGACCTGCACCGGCGCGGGTCGCTGCGCCAGCGCGCCGAGCCGCGTGGGCCCGGTGTGGCCGCCGAGTTCGATGAGCACGTCGATACGCCGCCTGCGGACCTCCTCGACCAGCCCCGCCTGGTCGAGCCCCTCGGCCGCGGCCCAGTCGTCGGCCAGGGCGCGCAGGCGGGCGGTCGTCGCGTCGGGAAACGCGGTCTGGGAGAAGATGGTCAGGTGCGCCGCGTCGCGCCCGCGGTGCGTCAGCCAGGGCTCCAGGAAGTACGCGACCGAGTGCGTGCGGAGGTCGGCGGACAGGACTCCGATCCGGAGTAGCCTGTCCGGATCGGGCGAGTTCGGGAACGCCACTTCCGGTCGCGGGTAGAAGCGGCCGTACCGCCGGTGGGCATCCGCCGCCTCGCCCGGGTTCACACCTGGGAAATAGTTGCACAGGGAGGCCCAGAGGTGAGCCACCACCGCGCTGCCGGGGCATTCCTCGGTGCCGCGGCGGAGCAGTGCCTCCGCCTCCTCGTGGCGGCCGATCTCCAGCAGCAGCGCGGCGTGGGTGTACACATAGGGCAGTTTGGGATCCAGGGCGATCGCGCGCTCGAACGCCGCGCAGGAGGCCGCGAAGTCGCCCCGGGCCCGCTCGATGGAACCGAGGTTGCACCAGGCCCCCGCGATGCCGGGGGCCAGCGTCAGTTGCTTCCTGAGGACGGCCACCGTCTCGTCGAGTTGACCCGCCTGCTGAAGGACCAGCGCGAGGGCCGTGAGCCGGGCCGCGTTGCCGGGGTCGAGGTCCACGGCCCGGCGCGCGTAGTACAGGGCCTGCTCGTGCCGCCCGGCACGGAAGAGGGCGCGGGCCAGCGCCTCGGCCGCTGCGGGCTGCTTCGGGTTGCGGGCGGCCAGTTGCTGGAGCGTGGCGATAGCGCGGTCCCGTTGCCCGGCGGACTCGAGGGCCCCGGCGGAACGCAGCACCGACTCGATGTTGCTCATGGGGCGCTCACCGGGGCGGGGCCACGGGTGAGGGCTGTTGGCCGGGTGGGGGTTGCGGCGGCACGGCGGGCGGTGGCGCGTCGGGCGGCGCGGCCGGGCCGATGGGGCCCTGGGGCGGGCCCGGGATGTCCATGGGCTGCACACCCTCCGGCAGGTTCGGCGGCTTCTCGCCCGGCGGGGGCTTGAGCAGGTCCGACATCCGGGACATGAAGTTCTTGGCCTGGAACTCCGGGACCTCAAAGACCCACGGCGAGAGCCTGGCGTGCAGGTCCGCGGCTTCCTTCTTCGTGGCGTCCTCCACGGTGGTGGCGGCCGGATCGATCGCGGCGTCGAACGCGACGAAGGTCTTGTCCGCGTCCTTCTTGGCCCGGACGGTCAAGAGGAGGCCGTCGAATGTGCGGTACTCGGCCGTCGAATCCGGCTGCGTGATCGGGTGCTCCGCGGCGGGCGACACGCCGTCCATGCTGACGAAGGCGAGGGCGGAAGCGACCCGCTCCGGGCTGGTTGGGAAAAGGAGTTCGGCCCCGGCGGGCATGTCCGCGAGTCTGAAGTCCGCGGACTCCTTGGTGTCGTGAGTGACGAGGACCGTTCCCTGGCCGTCGGCGTGGACGATCTGGGCGCTCTTCACTCGGTCCTTGCCGATGCCGAGGATGCTGCGCTCGACCCACTGCATCGGGTCCGTCGAGGCCTCCAGGCGCTGTGTGCCCGCGCCGGGCCGGGCGACCCACGACTGGGGCTCCCCCTCGCGCCGGGCGAAGAAGGTGGGCTCCGCGATGAAGCCGCCGCCGGGCTTGTTCTCACCGATGATGAGCCCCGCGATCCGGCCGCCCTTCGCATCCTTCAGTTCCACGAGCGTGGAGTCGGCGCCATCCGCCGGATCCTGGACACCGATCTCGGGGTAGGCGGAGGGGTTGCTCGTCCGCGGCTCCGTGAACTCGAGTTCCGTGAGCGCGACGACCGCCTCCCGGATCTTTTCGGGCTTGGCGGGGTAGCCGCCGCGCTGCGCGATCGCCCAGCCATCCGCCGTGCGGTTGATGGTCAGTTCATCCTTGCCATGGACGACGCGGACCTGGGCAACGTCGTTGATCCTGTCGCCAAGGCCCGCGAAGGCGGGCCCGCTCTGGTCCCTGGCCGTCACACGCGCGGATTCGCGCACCATGGTGTACGCCGCCAGCCCGGCGGTGCCGGCGGTCACGATGCCGAGGATGATGAGGGTGCGTGGTTTCATGCCTTCGTGGCGCCGCTCTCCAGAGCGGTGAGTATGGGGCCTGTCACCCCGGTCTGGAGACCGGTGGCACTGTGTCAGACACCGGTCCGCAGACCGGTGCCACGGATACGGTCGGCGCGGCGGCGCGAGGCTCGGAAGGCGCCAATCCCGAGGGCGACCAGGCAGACGGCGGCCGGCACCGCGGCCGTGTTCACGATACTCAGCGTGGTGCCGAGCCGCTCGATGTCCTTGCGCATGTCGTGCTCGACCTGGCGCTTCTGCTTGCGGGAGGCCAGGGCCTTCTCCTGGAGGCGGTTGATCTCGGCCCGCTGCTCCGGGGAGAGGATGACCAGCCCGTCCGGTCCCGCGGCGGGCCGCTGCTGCTGGAGTTCGGTGATCTTGCGCTCGGCCGAGCGGATCTCCTCTTCCAGGCGCTGCTGCTCCGCCTGGTACTTCTGGGCGGCGTCCTTCTGGATGGCCTCGACCTTTGTGAAGGGCCGGCTGTACTGCCCGCGTGCGCGGACGCTGATAAGGTCGCTCGACCCTGTCAGGTTGTCGACGGCCGAGAGGATGAAGTCTCCGTTGTCGGAGAGTTTTGTGAAGCCCAGCGAGATGCCGCCGAGGCGGTCCTCCCGGACCCAGAGGTTGTCGGCCGCCATGTCCACGTCCGCGACCACGATCGCGTTGATCGGGCCGGCGGACTCCGTGAGCGACGCGGGCTGGGGGGCCTCGCCGGCGGCGGGGGCCTTGACGGGGCTGCCGTCCGGGAACGCGGTCTTCACCTTTCCACCCAGGCGCGCGGCGAGGATGAGCTTCTTGCCGCTGGGCTGGAAGTCCGCGAGCAGCCGGGCGGGCTCGGGGATGAACTGCACCCGCGCCTGGTCGATCGCCATGGAGCGGGTACCGGTCTCGATCAGGGGGGTCAACGTCAGGTTCGGGTTGGCCGTCGTGCCCTCCGTCTTCGACAGGATGCCGGCCGTCGCCAGCACCATGTTGTGCAGCATCCCCGTCACCGCGTCGTCCCGGTTCAGGTTGCTGTCGACCAGGTGCAGCCACACGACGTAGTCGACCTGCTCCGGCCGGTTCGGGTTGGCGGAGGTGGACTTCATCGCGGCGTCCAGGTCGCCGGCCACCTTCCCCTCGGCCATCTCCATGCCCCAGGCGCCGAAGAGGCGTTTGAGGTTGGATGACTTGTCCTGGCGCATGCGGGCCTGCAGGTCCATGCCGCGGATGGCCTCCGACTCGCAGTTGGGATCGACCAGAATGAGCGTGCGGCCGCCGGCGAGCACGTACTGATCGATCGCGTACAGCATCTCGTCGGAGAGGGCCTTGGGGTGGATGATGACCAGGGCGTCCAGGCCCTTGATGTCGCCGGGCTTGGCCGCATCGATCATCTTGACGCCGAACATCTGCTTGAGTTGGACCAGGATCTGCCAGGGCGGGTCGTTGCCCTGCTGCCCCGTCATAGGGTCGAAGCGCGACCCCTCCAGCGGGAGCGAGGAGAGCACGCCGACCGTCTTTTTCTGCGGATTGCTGAGCAGGTAGACCATGCGTGTCAGGTCGTACTCCAGGAACTGCTCCTTGTCCGGGTCCAGGAAGGGCAGCACCTGTTCCGCCTTGCCCGTGTTGCGCCCGACGATGCCCAGGTACAGGCGCTCCCGCCCCGCCTGGACGCCGGCGACGCCCGCGGCGACGGCCTCGTCCTCGGCCTCGGAGAACGGCTCCGGGTTCACGACGCGCACGACGATCTTGCCACCGCTGAGACGCGAGTACTCCTCCAGCATCTCCTGGACTCGGGCGGCGTAGGCCTTGTAGGCGGGCAGGCCCGCGGTGGCGGCGGGGGTGTAGTAGAGCGTGAGCGTCACCTGGTCCGGGACCGCGGCGGTGATGCGGCGGGTTCCGGCGGTGAGGGTGTAGAGGTGGTTCTGGGTCAGGTCCAGGCGGGCGGAGCGCAGCGACGACCCGGCGAGCAGGTTCACCGCGACGAAGAGGACGATGCAGATCAGGAGCCCAAGGATGGAGAGGGTGCGGGAGTTCATGGTTGATTCCTGGTGGCACCGCTCTCCAGAGCGGTGGGAGAACACCGGTCTGGAGACCGGTGCCACTTCATGCCTTCTTGGCCTCCAGGACGACACCGGTGGCGAAGAGGAAGAGCCCAATCAGCGAGACGAAGAACACCAGGTCGCGCAGCGCCAGCACGCCGCGGCTGATGAGTTCGAAGTTGGTCATGAAACTGAACCGGGCGACCTGGTCGATGAGCCACTGCGGGGCCCAGCCCTTGATCTGGTCCATCACGGGCGAGAAGCCGGCGACCAGGAACGCGAAGCAGACGACCACGCTGACGACGAAGGCGATCACCTGGCTCCGCGTCGTGGCCGAGATGCACGAGCCGATCGCCAGGAACCCGCCCGCCATCAGGAACGAGCCCAGGTACCCGGCGACGATCGTGCCGTTGTCCGGGTCGCCCAGGTAGTTGACCGTGATCCACACCGGGAACGTGAGCGCGAGGGCCAGCCCGCAGAACACCCACGCCGCCAGGAACTTCCCGAGCACCGACGCCCAGAGCGGGATCGGCAGCGTCATCAGGAGTTCCACCGTGCCGGACTTGCGTTCCTCCGCCCACAGGCGCATCGAGACCGCGGGGATCAGGAACAGGTACAGCCACGGGTGGAAGTTGAAGAAGGCCCGCAGGTCGGCCTGGCCCGCCTCGAAGAACCCGCCCATGCTGAACGTGAACACGCCCGCCAGCAGCAGGAAGATCACGATAAAGACATACGCCAGCGGCGTGACGAAGTAGCCGCCCAGTTCACGCTTGAAGATGGCCCACAGGCGGGCGGGGCTGCCCGGGCGCCGGGGCGCGGCGGTGGAGAGCGTGGTCATGCCCGGTTCCCCCCTCCCCCGGTGGTCATCTGGCGGAACACGTCGTCGAGGCGGCCGGACTCCACACGGATTTCGTCCACCTGCCAGCCGCGCCCCCGGGCGTGCTGGCTGACCTCCGTGACCACGGGCTGGCCGTCACGGGGATAGACCACGCACCTGAGCACGCCGTTGCTGGAGGGCAGTTCCTCCACGCTGGAGACGGAGGGAAGACCCCGGAGTTCGGAGATGACCACCGGCCCGCCGGACCGGACGCACAGGGCGACGGCGTTGTGGTGGCGCGACCGGGCGGCGAGGGCCGCGGGCGTGCCGTCGAAGACGAGTCTGCCACGGGCGATGATGACGGTACGGGTGCAGACGGCCTCGACCTCTTCGAGGATGTGGGTGGAGAGGATGATGGCCTTGCGCGGGGCCATCTGGCGGATGAGGGTGCGGACCTCGTGCTTCTGATTGGGGTCGAGGCCGTCGGTCGGCTCATCCATGATCAGGACGTCGGGATCGTGGAGAATGGCCTGGGCGAGGCCGACGCGGCGTTTGTAGCCCTTGGAGAGGGTGTCGATGGTCTGTCGCATCACGCCTTCGAGGTGGACCTGGGCCACCACCTCGTCGATCCGTGAGCGGCGCGCGGCGCCGCGGAGGCCGCGGACCTCCGCGATGAAGTTCAGGAAACTCTCGGGCGTCATGTCCGGGTAGGCCGGTGCGCCCTCGGGCAGGTAGCCGATCTTCTCCTTGACCTCAAGCGGTTCCTTCACCACGTCGTGCCCGCCGACGACAGCCGTGCCGCTGGTGGGGGGCAGGAAGCCGGTGACCATCTTCATGGTCGTGCTCTTGCCTGCGCCGTTGGGCCCGAGGAAGCCCAACACCTCGCCGCGAGCGACGTTCAGCGACACCCCGTCCACCGCGAGGATGGGGCCGAAGCGCTTGGTCAGTTGCCTGATTTCGAGCATGGGCGATTCCCGGCCCCGGCCAGACCCCGGCGAACGGGGGTATATCTATACGACCCGTGGCCCGCAGCGTCGAGCACCGTCCCTACCCGCCGCCGGGCCGCCGATGGGCAGTGGCGATGAACTGGCACGACCTGCTGTTCATGCACTGGCCCATACCTGTAGATGCGCTGCGGCCGCATGTCCCGTCGCTGTTGTCGATTGACACGTTTCCTGTTCCCGGCGGGACCTGTGCGGGGGCGCGGGCGGCCTGGCTCGGGGTCGTGCCGTTCCGCATGACGGGCGTTCGGCATTGTTTGCTCCCGGCGCTGCCGGCGCTCGGGGCATTTCCGGAAATCAACGTCCGGACATATGTCACCGGGCCCGGGGACGCGAGCACGGGTGGGGGGCCGAAGCCGGGGGTGTGGTTCTTCAGCCTTGATGTCCCGAGCGCGATCGCGGCGGGCCTTGCGCGGGCGGTGTATCACCTCAACTATCTGCTGGCGGACATCCGGTGCGACGTGCAGGAGAACCACGCCGGCGTTCTCGTGAACTACGAATCGAAACGCACGGACGTGCGAGGCGGGGCGGCGGAGTACCGAGCCCGGTTCTCGCCCGACGGCCTGGAGTTCCGCGCCGAGCGGGGTTCACTGGAGTCCTTCCTGACGGACCGGTATTGCCTGTACTCGGCCGATCGGTACGGGCGGGTGTTCCGGGCGGAGATCGACCACGCGCCGTGGCCGCTGCAACCGGCCGCGTGCCGCGTGCGCGAGAACACGATGGCCGCCCCGCTCGGGATCGATCTTGCCGGAGTCGAGCGCCGCACGGGCCCGCCGCTGCTGCACTTTGCCCGTTTTCTCAGGGTTCGGGCGTGGATGCCGCGGCGGATGGTCTGACACGGCATCCCCGGCGGCGGCGACCCGTATAAGGAGAGTCCGTGGAGGCCCCCATGTCCGCACGTCTTCTGCCGGTGGTGATTTGCATACTGGCGTGCCTCTGCCCGGCCGCCGCTGCGCAGCCGTCGATCTTCCAGAACGCGACCCTTGACGATGCCCTGGCGGAGGCGGCCCGCTCGCACCGGCTGTTGATCGTATTCCCGTCCACCGGCCGTGGCACCTGGAACACCATGGCGGACACGACCTGGATGAGCCCGACGCTCCGCGAGTGGCTGCTCTGGCACGGCGACGCGCTGCGCATCGACTCGTCGGACGAACGCCCCGAGTTCGAGCGTGTCCGGCACGACTGCATCCGGTTCAGCGGACGGGACCCATCGGAGGAGCCGATGGTGCTCGTGTACCGCAACGGCGTGCTGGATCGCACAATCCCGGACGCGGTCTTCGGCGTGTCGTCCCTCACGGGCTACCCGACGACGCTGCAGGTGCTGTACGGGCTGGACTTCTACATGGACAAACTGATGGCAACAGATCCCGGCTGGCGGGCGGAGCATGACCTCCAGAATCCGATGCCGCCGCCACCGCCGCCGGAGCCCCCGATGTGGGAGACACCGGACGAGAACGGTCCGGCGTTTACTCCGGGTGATAGCGATGCCCTGCGCGTGCTGGATGACGCCCGCGAGCAGGTCAAGTTTGGGTCGCTGTACGACGCGACGGCCGCGTATTCCTGGCTGTGGGAGGAATCGAGCCGCGACCCGGCGCTCGCGCCCGTGCGCACGCTGATGGCGCGGGAGGACATCCCCGACCTCGTGCACCGGCGCGACGGTGCGCGGAAGCGCTTCAGCGCCCTGCGGGATCGCCTGCGCGAGCGCGAGCCGTGGTGGTCGTACATCGATCTGTATGACTGGATGGTGCTCTCCCAGGCCCTGGACGACAACGCCTCGGTCATCCGGTACTTCGAGATGTTCCTGAATGACCCGCAGGAGGCATCCATCGTCGGCCCCGCGGACAAGGCCGCGTACGCGCTGCTCACGGGCACCGGCGGGCCGGGGAACATCGTGGCGCCGAGCCGCGCCCTCGAGTGGCTGCGGTCCCAGGCGCCGCTTCTCTCTGCGGCCGCGCCGCGCGGCGTGTCCGCGGAGCAGTGGGAGAACATCCAGGCGCTGCGGCGGCGGCTGATCCTGGACACCGCCTGCTGCGCCTACGCGGAGGCCCTGGAGTCCGGCAAGCAGGGCCCGGCACGCGAAATCGCGGCCGCGGTCATCGCGATCCTCGACACCGGGCGGACGCGGGTGGCCCTGGTGGCGTGCGCGCTGGCCGCCGGGAAGCCGGACGCCGCCCGGGATACGGCCCTGCTATCGGAGGCGGCGGCGCGCGGCGAAGACCGCCCGGCGCTCCGCGTGAGGGTGGGGGCGGCGAAGAAGGAGTAGGTTCATGCCACCGACCGTGGCCTTGCACGGTCGGTGGCACGTCACCCCCGCATCTGCCACGCGTAGAGAAGCCATTCAAGCGTCAGCAGGCCGAGCGCGGCCATCACGAACCAGTGCCAGATTTCTCGCGGGCCCTCGCCTGGTGCGGCCGCGGCGATGGTCTCCCCCGATATCTGGAGTGCATCCCGTGTCGCCAGGGATGACTCGCGGGGGCTGGCCAGGTTCACCGCAACGGGGATCGGGCTCGCGTCCCGGGCATCCGGCTGGACGCGGTACACGCCGGCCCGGTCCAGGATGCCGAGCGCGACCCGGGTATCGCCCGGCGGGACCCCGCGGTCGAAGGTGCGCGGGCCGTCGACCCGGACGCGGCGCGTACCGGGCGGGAGCGCGACCTCCGCGGGCTCGGACGTTGTGAAGGCCCCGGTGCCGCCTGAGCCTGTTTCGCGATGGGCCAGGAAATCCACCGCCTGCGCCAGGAACACCGGGAAGCCCACCGTGAGCGGCCAGTTCGAGTCTGCCAGCGCAAAGAGGACAACGAGGCGCCGGGTGCGTCCCTGCTCGACCAGGACGATCAGTGGGCCGCTGACACCGCGCGCCAGTTCCGTCGTCCGCGTGCCCGGTGTTCCGGCCGGTGTCAGCGTGAGCGGGCGGCTGACGTACACGGTGTCCAGGGCGACCTGCCGAAGCACCGGGTGGGATCGCTCCCAGGAGAGCACATAGGTCCCCCGTTCATCCGCGGGCGCGGCCACGCCCGCCACGCCGGGAATCCCCGCGCCGAAACTTAGCGTGGGGGCGGACGGGGCCGCACGCGGCGTGACGCGGTCCAGGATCACCAGGTCGGCGCCGCCGCCACCCGACTCGTCGAAGGTCGAACGCGAAATGACTCGGAATGAGCGGGGGTGGAGTTCCGTGATGGCGTCCGTCAGCAGCCACTCCGGCCCCTGGCCCATCGCCGGTCCGCTCTCCACGGGGTCCGGGATCACGAGCACGATGCGCGGTGCGGCCGCGGCTTCGACCACCACCGAGGCGGCGTTGTCGGCGATGAGTTGATCGGGGCGCTGGAGGCGAACGGTCACGACGCTCGCCGAGAGGGTGCGGGCCGAGAACGAGGCCGCCGCTTCGCCGAGCCCGGTCGGGGTGCGGGCCGGAACGTCCACCACGCGCCGGTCGGTCTCCCGGCCGTCGACCAGCAGCGCGACGGGCACCGCGATCGGCGCGGGACCGGCATTCACGATCCGGGCGAGCACCCGGACCAGGCCCGGATCGTCGTAGTCGCGCCGGGCCGCGATCGCCACGAGCCCCAGATTGTCGATCGCCGCCGCGTCCGCTTCCCCGGGTCCGACCCGGTCGAAGCGCAGCGTGCCCCCCGCGAGTGTCAGCGGCGCCTGGGGGTCGAAGTCGCCGTCACTGAACAGGGCCACACGGAACGGCGGCGGGTGCTCGTCCTTACCGGTTGTGCCCGCGGTGGCCATGGCCCCGGCCAGGCGCAGCGCCGCTGCGAGGTCGCCGGGCTGATCGGTGGCATCCAGTCCGCGGAGCGCCGCCCGCAGCGACCCCGCGTCGCGCGTGAACCCGGCGATGATCCGGGGTTCGGCCGCGAACGCGATGAGGCCCACCTCGGTCTGGCTGCTCCGCAGCGAGTTGTCCACCAGAACCGACGCCCGTTCCACCGCGTCCGCAAGGCGGGACACTCCATCGCTCGTCGCGGCCATCGAGGCGGACCGATCGATCAGCAGGACGACACGCGCAGGAACTGCGCTGCCGGAGTCCAGGGCCGGCCGCGCGAGCGCCAGCAGGAACATCCCGAGGATCGCCAGGTGGAGCAGCAGCAGAAGGGATGGCCGGAGCAGACGGAACGGAACATTGACCTGCAGGTCACGGGCGGCCTGTTCCCACAGCAGGGTTGAACTGATGCGGACCGGGCGCCGCCGCAGTTTGAGCAGGTACAGGACAATAACAACCGGAATCGTCGCCGCCGCGGCCGCCAAGGCCGGGATAGGTGTCAGCAGCGTCATAGCCCTCACTGTATATTGCCGTCCCACACCCCCGTGACGCCGCGGCCCGCGCCTTGCGCGTGGGCAAGCCGATGGTGTCAGGGGAGAGGAGCATTCCTTATGAGCCAGCCTCGTTGTTCTGCGACCGCGGCCCGTGCGCGCGCGACGGCCATGATGCTCGGGCTTGCATCGGCGACGGCGTGCGCCCAGACGCTCAGCATCAACACTCCCAACCGCACTGCGGGCGGTTATTTCGGGGCCGCGGTCGCCGGGTTGGGCGATGTCAACGGCGACGGCAACGCGGACGTGGCGGTGGGCGCACCCGGCGAGGGTTCCGGGGGGGATCCGGCGGCTCGCGGGCGTGTGTATGTGTATTCGGGCCTGAACGGGGCCCAGATACGGATGCTGTGGTCCCCGAACCAGCGCCCGGATGGGCGCTTCGGCGCCGCGGTCGCCAGCGTGCCGGACACCGATGGTGACGGCGTGAACGACATCCTTGTCGGTGCGCCGGGTGAGGGGGCGTCAGCGCAGGTCGGGCGCGCGTACCTGTATTCCGGTGACACCGGCGCGCTGCTGCATGTGCTGTTCTCGCCCGCCCAGCAGGCGGGCGGGCTCTTCGGCCGTTCTGTCGCGGGCGTGTCCGATATGGACGGCGACGGCCGGGGTGACCTGGCGGTGGGCGCTCCCGAGGAACGCAACGGTGGCGGACCGGCCGGGATGGGACGCGTTCACGTCTATTCCGGCGGGACCGGCGCACTGCTGTACACGCTGCTCCCGGCGCAGCCCGCCGCGGGTGGACACTTCGGGGAGTCCGTCAGCGGCGTGTCCGACACGGACGGCGACGGGCGCGGGGACGTGGTCGTTGGCGCCCCGGGCGAGAGCCCGGCGTGGGTCGAGGGCTGCGGCCAGGCGTACCTGTTCTCCGGCGCCGGCGGCAGCCTGATCCGGCGTTTCTATTCACCCGGCCGCGAGCCGCGCGGTTCGTTCGGCGAGTGTGTGGCGGGCGTGCCGGACCTGGATGGTGACGGGCGGGGCGACCTGGCGATCGGCGCACCGGCGGAAGACCCCGGGACGACCCCCGAGGATTGCGGGCGCGTGTATGTGTACTCCGGGGCCAGCGGTGTCCTGATCTGGCGGTACCTGGCCCCGACCCCGGAGGCGAACGCGAACTTCGGCAACCGGATCGCGGGGCTTCCCGATGTCACGGGCGACGGCAAGGGTGACATCCTGATCGGTGCCTGGCACGAGAACCCGGCGGGCGGGGACGAGGACTGCGGACGCGTGCATATCTACTCCGGCGGCACGGGGGCCCGCTTCCGGACCTTCCTCCCGTCCGGCCAGGCGGGCGACGGGCTCTTCGGGTTCGCGGTGGCGGGCGTGCCGCGAAGCGGGGGCGGGGCCGACGTGGTGGTGGGGGCAATCGGTGAATCAACCAACGCCGTCACGGCCGCGTACGCCGGGCGTGTCTACCTGATCAGGGATTGACGCTCCGCGCACCATGGCCCGTGGCGGCAGGTCGAGAAGCGGAGAGGGAGGGATTCGAACCCTCGATACAGCTTTTGGGCCGTATAACGGTTTAGCAAACCGTCGCCTTCAGCCGCTCGGCCACCTCTCCGGGGTTTCCCGCCTCGGCTGGCGGCGGGAGGGCCATCGTAGCGGGGTTGCACCGACGGGGAGCATTACTCGATCCTCGGGTCCACCCAGCGGTAGAGCACATCGACGGCGAGGTTGAAGAGGATCAGCATCGTCGCGAACACCAGCACGACGCCCATGATCAGGAACAGGTCCTTGTTCTGCACGGCGTTGACGAAGTGCTGCCCGAGGCCGGGGATGTTGAAGACGCGCTCTACGACGAAGGACCCCGTCATGGCGAGCGCGGCCGCGGGGCCCAGGTAACTGAGCACCGGGAGGAAGGCGTTCTTCAGGGCGTGCCGGAGCAGCACGCGCATCTCGCCTACGCCCTTGGCCCGTGCGGTGCGGATGTAGTCGGCGGTCAGGCTGTCGATCATGCCCATGCGCGTCAGCCGTGCGATGTAGGCGGCGAAGGGCAGGGCGAGTGTGACCGCCGGCAGCACCATGGTGCGCGGGCCGCCCCAGCCGCCGACCGGGAAGATCGGGTACCAGACGGAGAAGATGAGCATCAGAACGGTCCCGATGACGAAACTCGGGAGGCTGATGCCGACGAGGGCGATGGCCAGAGTCGCGAGATCGGCCCAGGAGTTGGGCCTGACCGCGCCGATGACGCCGGCACCGACGCCCAGCCCGAGCGCGATCAGGATCGCCAGCGCCCCCAGCACCACCGACACCGGGAGGCTGGCGGCGATAATCTCGCTGACGCGCCAGTCCTCGTATTGCAGCGCGGGCCCCAGGTCGAAGACACGCCGGACCGGCGGGGCCTGCCCGGCGGCCTCGGCCCGGTCGCGCCGCCGCTGGGCCTCCCCGCTCAGGCGATCGCGCACCCAGCGCACACCCGTCGCGTTCTCAAGGTACGACCAGTAGAACTTCGGAAAACTGTCGAGGTTGTACTGCCGCTTCATCGCCTCGACGACGGACGGCGGCGGCTGGCGACCCTCCGGGTTCTCCAGTGGATTGCCGGGGATCGCCCACGCCAGCGTGAGCGTGATCGTGTACACCGCCGCCAGGATGAGCGGCATCTGGAGCAGGCGGCGGACGATGAGGCCGAACATATGGGCGGATGGTACTCGAGGGCGGTACCCCGGGGTTGCAGAGAAGGGTGCGGGAGCGAAGGGGGGCGCATGACCCCGCGCCGCAGGGCCTATCTCCGCGGACTCCGCACCTTCCCCGCGAACTCCTCTTTCTTCATCGGGGTGACATCGACAATGGCACCGTCGCCCACCGCCAGCACATGGTCCCCCCGTGACGGGCGAACTACAGCCGTACCCGTGAACACCCCGAAGGCCGGCAGGACGCAGACACGCCGGCGGAACCAGAAGCACGCGGCCCTCAGGGCACGCTCCGGCGACGACAGGACGACGGCAGGGTGGAGGTGGCCGCACAGAACGTGCGTGTCCCTCGGGGCACGCTCCGCGGCCTCGGGGTGGTGCGCGAACCGGACAGCCGCGTCCCCGTCGTCGTGGCACGGCTCGCCGCGGACGCTCATGCGCCATGAGGGGGGTGGATCGCCCGAACGCTCGTCGTGGTTGCCGCGGACGAGAAGGATGTCGAGGTCCGCGTGGCGCCGGCGCCAGGCGTCCACGGCGCCGATCACCTCGGGCGAGCGCCCCGTCCGCGCGTGCAGCAGGTCGCCGAGAATGACGAGGCGGGCCGGGTCGAACCGCTCGATGATCGCGGACAGGCGAGCGAGCATCGCGCCGGTCGTCGATTCCGGCACGGGCACCCCCGCCGCGCGGAACGCCGCCGCCTTGCCCAGGTGGAGATCGGCGACCAGCAGCGTGCGGCGGCGCGGCCAACAGAGGGCGCGGTCCGCCACCGCCGACCACTCCTCACCGGCCCAATGAAGTTTGAGGGCGTCGCCCACGTTTCTCTTTCCCCGGCGTGCGCGTCGGGCTCGTCTCGCTGGCGGTCTCCAGTTTCAGGACCATCTTCCGCACCATGTCCGCCCATTTCTCCGTGGAGAGGGTTGTCTGCCGCAGCGTTTCGGCCCAGAGCGGGAAACTCATCGGTGTCAGGCGCTCGGGGCGGACCATCACGATCTCCTGGGCGGCAACGGCTTCCATCCCGCTCCGCAGGCGGACGATCTCGAACTGGTGGTCCAGGACCTCCCGGCGGGCCTGGTCCAGCAGCATGTTGCCGGGGTCGAACTCGCTGAACACGTCGTAGAACATCTCGCTGGAGGCCTGCAGGTGCCGGGCGGGCTTCGGTGTGCCGGGGAACCCGGGCATGATGAGCCCGGCGATGCGGGCGATGTCGCGGAACTGGCGGCGGGCGAGGTTGGAGGCGCCCAGGCACGCGGCCAGGTCGTCGAGCAGGCCGTCCGGGGACAGCAGTTCGCGCAGGTGCTCGCGCGTGACCGTGAGGGGGTCCGCGCACCGCAGCCCGATGCCGTAGTCGCTGGCGGTGGAGGTCACGGTCGCGGGGCTCCGCCGCGCCAGGCGGTAGGCGAGCAGGGCCCCGAGCCCCTCGTGCACCTGTCGCCCCAGGAACGGGAAGAGGAAGACGTGGTGGACGCGGTCCGCCAGCACCGACTCAACGAGCAGTTGGGCGGGCCCGGGGATGACGGACCATCGGGCCTGGAGTTCCATGAGCGGGCGGACGGCCCGCATCTCCGGGCCGTTGTGCACGCCGCGCCGAGCCTCGTCGAGTTTGCGGCGGACCGAGTCGGCCAGTTGGGTGGAGAGGCTGAAGCGCCCGCCGTCCCATCGCGGGACGATGCCGGACCTGCGCGTGGCCCGCACGACGTAGACGGTCATGCCGCGGACGCGGGTGATCTCCAGCACGCGCCCGGCGAAGACGAAGCGCTGGCCCGCGGTGAGGCGGGCGATGAAACCCTCCTCGATGTGCCCGAGCGTGCGCCCCGATGCGTACTTGACGGCCATCGACGCCTCGGCGGTGATGGTGCCGATGGACATGCGGTGGGTTCGGGCGGCGCGGTCGGAGGCGATCATGCAGGCCGCCTCTCCGAGCCGAGCCGGGTCTGCGGTTCCGTCGGGGTGGGCAGCGACCTGAGAGGGGTGAGGCGCCCGGCCCTCAACCACCCGGGCGAACTGCGGGTACGCCCGCAGGGCCGGGCCGCCCCGCCGCACAAAGTCCATCGCCCACGCCCAGTCGGCGTCAGAAAGGCGGCGGTAGGCGTGTGTCGACATCACCTCGCGGCGCAGTGCGTCCTCCGTGAACCCGCCGGCGCACGCCACGGTCGCCATGTGCTGCACGAGCACGTCCAGCGGGCACTCGACCGGCCGGCGCGACTCGATCTGCCCCTCTGCGGCCGCGGCCCGCGCCGCCGCGAACTCGATCAACTCAAACGCGTGCGCCGGGACGCCCAGCACGCGGCTGCGGGCCCCCGGCCGGTGCCCGCTGCGCCCGGCGCGCTGCATGAGCCTGGCGATCCCCTTCGGGCTGCCGACCTGAAGCACCTGGTCCACCGGCGCGAAGTCCACGCCCAGGTCCAGGCTCGACGTGCAGACAACGCACTTCAAGCGGCCTTCGGCCAGCATCCGCTCGACCTTTGCCCGCAGCCCGCGGTCCAGCGACCCGTGGTGGATCGCGATCGCGCCCAGCAGGTCCGGGGCATCGGTGAGCAACCTGCGGAACCAGAGTTCCGCCTGCGAGCGCGTGTTGGTGAAGAGCAGCGTCGTGTTCGCGGATCGGACGGCATCGATCACCCGCCCAGCGCACGCCGTGCCCAGGTGCCCGCCCCACGGGAAGCGCCCCGCCTCACCCTCCGGGATGATCGTGTCGATGTCGAGTTGTTTCGGCAGGTCGCCGCGGACGAGTTCGGCGTCGGACGGGGAAGCCCCGAGCAGCACGTCGCGGGCCTGCTCCAGGTTGCCGAGCGTCGCGGACACGCCCCAGGTGCGCAGGCCCGGCGCGAGCGCGCGCAGGCGGGCCAGCGCCAGTTCCGTCTGCACGCCGCGCTTCGACCCGATCAGTTCGTGCCACTCGTCCACGACGGCGCAGCGGAGCGTGGCGAACTTCTGCGCGGCGTCCGGGTAGGACAGCAGCAGCGTCAGGCTCTCGGGCGTGGTGACCAGTGCGGTGGGCAGGCGCTCCTTCTGCTTCCGGCGCATGGACTGCGTGGTGTCGCCGGTGCGCAGTTGCACGGACCAGTTGAGCCCGAGTTCGGCGACCGGCTCGTGCAGCGAGCGGGCGGTGTCCGCGGCCAGGGCCCGCAGCGGCGTGAGCCACAGGACGCGCAGGGGTTCCTGCTTTGGTGGCACCGCTCTCCCGAGCGGTGTCTCTTCCACCGGTCTGGAGACCGGTGCCACCCCGAGTCTGGAGACTGGTGCCACCCCGAGTCTGGGGACCGGTGCCACCCCGAGCTCCTCGATCACCGGCCCGAGCCACGCGGCCCAGGTCTTGCCGACGCCGGTCGGGGCGTTGATGAGCCCGCTGCGCCCCGCCAGGTACGCGGCCCATGTGCGACGTTGAAAATCGAACGGCGTCCAGCCGCGCGAGTCGAACAGGGCCTGGACCTCGGCCGGGATCACACCCCGAACATAGGCCGACTCCGGGCGCGGAACCAGCCGAGTGTGATTCTGGATGTGTGCGTCGCCGCGCTAGCACAACACGGATGGGGCGCCGGCCGATGAACTCGGGTGTGATCACGCTCCTGCCGAGCCCGCGGGCGATTCTCTGGGTGCTCGCGGCCCTCGTTGCCCTCTGGGGCGTGTCCATCGCGTGGCGGAGTTGGCGCGTCAAGGGACGGTGGCAGGTCGGCCTGCTGGGGCTGCTGCTGCAGCCCGTGGGCCTGCTGATCCTGGGGCTCTCGGCCCGCGTGCCGGGCGACCGCTACATGCTCAGCGCGTACACGCTCGCGGGGTGGGCGACGCTGTACTACGGCCTGCTGGTCATCCTCGTCGGCGTTCGGCGCGACCCCTCCCGCGGGCGCCCGCGCTGCCCGAGGTGCTGGTACGACATGAGCGGGTCCGCGGGCGACACTCCCCGTTGCCCCGAGTGCGGGCGTGCGGCGCGCTCCCGCCGCGACCTCCACCGCGCCCGCCCGGCGCGCGCCGTCGTGGCGGCCGGTGCCGTGGTGACGCTCGCGTCCTACGGCGTGTTCTGTGCCGAGAGGATCCGTGCGCGTCCCGGTCTCGGTCTTGTTCCGACGGTGGCGCTTGTCATTGCCATGCCCTGGTTGCCGGAGTCCGCCTTGACCGGAGATTTGAGGTTCCAGGGTTACCACGGGACACTTCTGCAGAGGTTCCAGGAAGCCCGAGCCGGCAGCCTGACGGCCCGGGTGATTCACGCCCGGGCGCGGGGGATCGTGAAGGATGCCAATGGCGACCTGGCCCTCCTGGCGCAGGGTCTCCCGTTTCTCGATCCCGCGGCCGATGCGGACCTCGCGCTGGAGGTTGTGCGTGCGCTTGCGGGCCACGCCGCGGGTGAGGCACAGCAGCGCCGCATGGCCGTGGCGGCGACACGATGGACGCGGGAATGGGACTATGCCGTCCTCGCGGGCCATGCCGCCCCCTATGTGCCCGGTCTGGTCCGGGGGCTTGAGGATCCGGGCGCCATCGGGGTATGCACCGCGTTGCTCGCACAGAGCGGTGAGGCCGCCGAACCGTCGCTCGACCGCCTCATTGATCTGCTTGTGGGCGCGTCATCGAGCGACCGGTACAGCATCGCTGAAGCGCTCCGCGGCATCGCGCGTCGGTCGGTGATTGCCAGAGAGCGGCTTGTCGAACTCGTACAGGGCACAGGGGACATTGAATCCAGGGCCGCGGGCTTGTACGCCCTCAGTGTCGAGGGCCTCAGTGACTCTGGTTTGACCGAAGTGCTTCTTGCAATGCTGCTCGATCCGAATGACCGGCTCGCCTGGCGGGCCGCCGAGGCACTCGGGGCGCAGGGCACGGCCGGTGAACGAGGCGTCCGGGCCTTGCTCGAACAGTTCGGCGGATCGCGGAGTGAGCCTTGGCGGTTCCTATACCCTCTTCGGAGCATGGGAGAGTCCGCCTGGGGCCAACATGTGGCGGTCACCAGTGCGCTCGGCAACTCATCGCGTCAGACTCGCGCGGCGGCGGTCTCCGTTCTCGCCTGGTGGGTGCGCCATGGCGGATGGGATCCGACGCCCGCCGAGTCGGCGATCCGTCGCCTCCGGTTGAGCCCCGATCAGGGAATCGCCCGGTCCGCAATGGACGCGCTGCACGAGATGGGCCTGGATACAAGGACGGCCGCGGCCAGCCGCTGATCAGGCCTTGATCAGTTTCACGTCCCGCCATGCCGGGAACGTGTCGCGCCAGGCGGCGACCTCGCGGGGGTCGATATCCACGGAGAGGACGCCCGGGGCCTCGCCCAGTTCGCCCAGCACGTCGCCGCGGGGGCCGACGGCGATGGAGCCGCCGGCGTAGCGAAGGTTCGGGTCGTCGCCGGCGCGGTTGACCCCTAGGACGAAGGCCTGGTTCTCGACCGCGCGGGCAATCAGGAGGGCGCGCCAGTGGTGCTGCCGGCTGGCGGGCCAGTTGGCGCCGATGGCGTACATCTGTGCCCCTCGCAGCAGCCCGAGGCGGAAGAGTTCCGGGAATCGGAGGTCGTAGCAGACGGCGGGGGCGACCCCCAGGGCTCCACCGGCCGAACGCCACTCGTAGAGCACGACCCCGCTCCCACCGTCGAAGCGCTCCGGCTCGCGGCCATAAGAGAACGGGTGGACCTTGACGTACTCGCAGAGGACGGAGCCGTCGGGCCCGGCGATGGTCGCCACGTTCCGTGCCTTCGCCGCGCCCGGCGCCAGCACGGTGCGCGAGCCGTGGACCGTCGCGTGCAACTCCTTCGCCAGCCCGCGCACGAAATCGAGCGTCGCGCCGCGGTCCGCGGTGGCGTCGATATTCAGGCTGAAGCCGGTGTCGAACATTTCCGGCAGGACGACAAGGTCGCCCGGGGCGACCCCGCCGAGCATCGCCCGAACCCGCCGGAAGTTCACCTCCGGGGCCTCCCACGCGATATCCAGTTGCACCAGGTGCGCCCGCATGAACGCAGGGTAGCGCAAGGTTGCAGTCCGGGCTCCGCATCTTCGTCGGGCCTCAGCCGTAAACTATGTCGGCATGGCCGCCGCGACGCCAGCGATGGATCGGGACCGCCCGGGCGCACCCCGGCTGTGGCTGGCGAGCCGGTCTCCGCGCCGCCGGGAGATGCTGTCGGCCGCGGGGATCGCGCACGCGTGCGGCCACCCCGGGCTGGAGGACGCTGACCTGGACCCGGGGGCGGTGACTCCGGCGCAGTGGGTTGTTTCTCTGGCCTATCTGAAGGCGACCGCCGGGCTCGACACACTCCGCAAATCGGGGGCGGCCGCGGGCCGCGTCATTCTCGGGGCCGACACGACGTGTATCGTGGGCACGCGGATGCTCGGCACTCCCGTGGACGAGGACGACGCCCGGCGCATCCTGCTGGCGCTCGAGAACGCCTCGCACCAGGTTGTCACCGGCGTGGCGATCATCGACGCCGACACCGGGCAGCGGGTGCTCTTTGCCGACACCGCGGCCGTGCAGATCGGGATCCTTGGCCCGCGCATTGACGAGTATGTGACGGGCGGGCAGTGGCGCGGCAAGGCCGGCGCGTACAACCTGTCCGAACGGCTCGCCGCGGGCTGGCCGATCCGCTACACCGGCGACCCATCCACCATCATGGGCCTGCCCATGCGGGCCCTGCTGCCGCGCCTCGCGGCCTTCGGGCTGAGTCCGGCGGTGGAGGCCGCGTGAACACGATTGTCCCGTTCTGGCTGGCCGCGGGCGTGGCAACCGTCAGCATGGTGGTGCTCGCGGCCCACCTGCTCGCGCTCAACCGCGCCGTGATGGAGCCGCGGCGCAAGCGCATCCGCCTGGCCACCAGTCTCCTTATGATGGTGATCGTGCCGCTGCTGGCGTACGGCTTCGGCGTGGCCCGCACGGCGGAGCCCCGCGCGTTCGTCTACGTCTGGACGGTGATCCCCGCCCTTCTGCTCATGGTGATCGTGCTGGCCGTGCTGGACATGCTGAACACCCTTGCCATCAGCCGGCGCCAGCGGCGTGGCCCCGGGCCGCCCGCGAACACACGCACGGAGGCCCCGTGAGCATCCTTCCTCTTGACGCCGCGGCCGGACCGGCCCGGGGCGGGGCTGCGCCCGTCGCCGAACTCGTGGGGGTCCGCAAGACCTACTACAAGCCCGACGGTTCCGTGATGGTCGAGGCGCTCCGCGGCGTGGACCTGGTGATCCGCGGGAACGATTACGTCGCGATCATGGGGGCCAGCGGCTCCGGCAAGTCCACGATGATGAACGTGCTGGGGTGCCTGGACCGGCCCACGGGCGGGGCGTTCCTGCTCGCGGGGCGCGACGTGGTCACGATGGACGACGAGGAACTCTCGCGGTTCCGCGGGCGCACCATCGGGTTCATCTTCCAGGCGTTCAACCTGATCCCGCAACTGACGGTCGAAGAGAACGTGGAGGTCCCGCTCTTCTACCAGGGCGTCCACAAGCACGAGCGCCGGCAGCGGGCCGTCGAGGCGCTGCGGCTGGTGGGCCTCGGGGACCGTCTGGGACACCGGCCGCGGGAACTCTCCGGCGGTCAGCAGCAGCGGACCGCCATTGCGCGGGCGCTGGTGACGCGCCCGGTGGTCCTGCTGGCCGATGAGCCAACGGGCAACCTGGATTCGGCGACGGGGAAGGCGATCCTGGAGACGTTCGACAGCCTGCACGCCCAGGGGATGACGCTGATCATGGTCACCCACGACGACACGGTCGCCGCACGCTGCCACCGCGTTGTGCGCCTGCGCGACGGGATGGTGGAGACTGATGTGATCCAGACGCCGCGCGCGATGTCACCGCAATAGGAGCCGGCGCCCGCCGTGCCGAACATTCCGCGAAAACCGGCTTGACAGGCGGGCCGCGGCGTGGGAGACTGCGCGCATCCTCCGGGCCCGGGCGTTCGCCCCGTGCGTGAAGAGCCCGGCATGGATGCACGCGGTGTCCGCAACTGAAGCGGAGGCGGTGATGAAGATTCAGTTCAAGCGGTCAGCGGTCAGCGGTCAGCGGCCAGCGGTCGCGTGAATCTTCGGAAGGGGTGGTTGCGCGCGTGGTCCCGTTCCTGCTGATGTGGCTGTGGCTCACGGGGTCGGGGGTGTCGCAGGTGGACCTGGCGCACGCCTGGGCCGCGTCGTCCGGCTCGGCCGAGGCCGACCTGGCGCGGGGCGTCGCGG
>JADLGW010000004.1 GCA_020849105.1 Phycisphaerales bacterium
ACCCCCTGCTGCCGCAGGGGGCTCCGAACGAGATGATGCCGCCAGGAGCGCGGACGAGCCCGGCGTTCGCGGCGTGAGAGTACCCCCTGCTGCCGCAGGGGGCTCCGAAAGAAACGACGCCGTCGCGGGCGCGGACGAGCCCGGGGTATACGCGGCGCTCGGGCTGCCGTACCTGCCGCCGGAGGTGCGCGAGGACCGTGGAGAGTTGTCGCTGACGGAAACGCCCCGCCTGCTGGAGGCGGGCGACATCAGGGCGGAACTGCACGCTCACACGACGGCGTCGGACGGGCAGATGGAGATCGAGGAACTGGCGCGGGCGGCGAAGGCGCGCGGGTTCCACACGATTGCGGTGACAGACCACTCGCGGAGCAGCGGGCCGGCGGGGGGTTTGCAGCCGGACCGTCTGCTGCTGCATGTGGAGGCGGTGCGGAAGGCGGCGGAGAGGGTGAAGGGGATCACGATTCTGGCCGGGAGCGAGGTGGACATCCTGGGCGACGGACGGCTGGACTACGACGACGGGACACTGGAGCACCTGGACATCGTGGTCGGGTCGCCGCACCACGCGCTGTCGCAGGAGCCGGAGGCGGCGACGAACCGGCTGCTGGCGGCCATCCGCAACCCCCATCTGCGCATCCTGGGGCACCCGACGGGGCGGGTGATCAACCGGCGCCCGGGGCTGGCGCCCGACATGGCGCGGATCATCGCGGCCGCGATTGAGCGCGGCGTGGCGCTGGAGATCAACGCGCACTGGCTGCGCCTGGACCTGCGCGACGTGCACGTGCGGCAGGCGGTGGAGGCGGGGTGCCTGATCGCGGTGGACTGCGACGTACACGCGCCGGAGGACTTTGACAACCTGCGGTACGGGGTGATGACGGCGCGGAGGGGCTGGCTGACGGCGGAACGGTGCGTCAACACATGGGGTGCGAAGCGGCTGCGGGAGTGGGTGGCGAGACGATAGAGGGGTGCCGGTGATCCGAGCCGGCCGTGCACCTGCCCGCCGCGGCGGGGGCGTGTACCGCGACAGAGGTTGGGCGACGGGCGGTGGCACTCGGCCGGTATCCCACATGGCACAGAAGGCGGGACCTGATCGAGTCCGCGTCGCGGCCGGTTGATGTTGGCGGGTGACCCGCCTGCGCGGTGTCGCTCCACCTCGCTGGCGCGTCAGACTCATCGAAGGTCAGCACTGGATCGAGGAGGACGTCAGGCTCGTTCACGTGAGGAATCGAGAAGCGCCCCCTCCGTCTTCGTCGCTGCGCGACGAATCCACCTCCCCCGCCAGGGCGGGGGAGGATGAGATCACTTGCCCGCCCGCTCCATCTCGCCGCGGACGATCTGCTCGACGATCTCCGGGAGGGTGATGGTGATGTCCCAGTCGGGGAAGTGCTCCCGCATCTTCGTCAGGTCGCTGATGTAGCAGATGTGGTCGCCGACGCGGTTGGTGCCCGAGTACATGGAGTTGAGTTTCTTCCCGCTCGCCTCCTCGCACATCCTGATGCACTCCATCATGCTGGCGGCGTTGGTGCGCCCGCCGCCGAGGTTGTAGACCTCCCCGTTGCGGGGGCGGCGCATGAAGGCGTCGAAGGCGCGGGTGACGTCCAGCGAGTGGATCTGGTCGCGGACCTGCTTGCCCTTGTACCCGAAGATCGTGTACTTGCCGCCGGTGACGACGACCTTCGCCAGGTACGACAGGTAGCCGTGGAGTTCCACGCCGCTGTGGCGCGGGCCCGTGAGGCACCCGCCGCGGAACACGCCGACGGGCAGACTGAAGTAGCGCCCGTACTCCTGGGCCATCAGGTCGCCGGCGGCCTTCGACGCGCCGAAGAGCGAGTGCAGGCAGCGGTCGACGCGCATGTCCTCGCGGATGCCGTTGTAGTCGGCGGGGTCGGCGTACTCCCAGCGGGTCGGCATCTCCTTCAGCGGGAGTTCATTGGGGGCGTCGCCGTAGACCTTGTTCGTGGACATGTGACAGAAGGGCGCCTCGGGGCAGTGCCGGCGGTACATCTCCAGCACGTTGACGGTGCCGGTGCCGTTGACCCCGAAGTCGATGAGGGGGATGTCCTTGGCCTTGTCGTGGCTGGGCTGGGCGGCGCAGTGGATGATGGCGTCGAACCTGTGGGCCTTGAAGACCCTTTCCAGGGCGTTCTCGTCGCGGATGTCGACCTGGTGGTGGGTGAAGCGTCTGGCGGTCTTGCGAAGGCGGTCCAGGTTCCAGGTGGTGTCGCCGCCGGGGCCGAAGAACTCCCGGCGCATGTTGTTGTCGATGCCGTGGACTTCATGCCCCTGCTGGTCGTAGTACTCGACCGCCTCGGACCCGATGAGGCCGCTAGAACCGGTGACCAGGACTCGCATGATCCCTCCGTGACACCGCTCTCCAGAGCGGTGGGCAGTCTCCAAGGGAACGAAACCACCGCTCTGGAGAGCGGTGCCACCGGCGCGAAACCACCGCGGTGCCACCGGCGGTGCCAGCCGAACCGAACCGGCGAGTATATCGGGCGGTTGGCGGACGGCGTGAAACCGAACCGGCTCGCGACCCGATGGCTATATGTACGGATCGGGCCCCAGAGGGTGCAAAGGATATAGGACGGGGCGTGCAGCCCCACCCGGGGAGCGGGCGCTCCCCCGGCCGGGTTCCGGGACTCAGGATGCATCTCACGATCATCAACCAGTTCTACCGGCCCGACGTGGCCCCCACCGCCGCCCTCGCGGAATCGCTGGCCAATCACCGGGCGGCGATGGGTGATCGGGTGACGGTCATCACGGGCCGCGGCGGGTACACGGGCGGTGAGGGAGCGGGTGGCGCGGCCGGCAGCAACCCCCTGGTCCTGCGGTTGTGGACCCCCGGCTTCGGCAAGACGAGCCACGCGCGGCGGGTCGCCGACTACGCCGCGTTCTACACGCTGGCGGCGTGGCGCCTGGTGACGATGCCGCGGCAGGACGTGATCGTGTCGCTGACGACGCCGCCGCTGATCGCGCGGGCGGCGGCGCTGCACACTCAACTTCACCGGGGCTCGAAACTGATCCTCTGGAACATGGACTGCTACCCGGACGCGGCCGAGCGTGCGGGCGTCGTGAAGCCCGGGGGCGTTGGCGCACGCCTGGTGCACGCGGTGAACCGGGGCATCTTCGGTCGCCTCGCGCACGTTGTGTGCCTCGATACCGCGATGGCGCGGCTGCTGTGCGGGCACTACGCCACGATCAACCCGGGTCTCCCGGTGAGCATCATCCCGAACTGGGAGAACCTGGCGTTCTTCCCATCGGACGCGCGGCCCGAGCCGTGGCCGGAGGCGGGCACGCTCGGCCTGGACGGGAAGTTCGTCGTCCTCTACCTTGGCAACATGGGCTACGGCCACGAGTTCGGCACGGTGCTGGACGCCGCCGAGAAACTCAGGGACGAGCCCGTGGTGTTCCTGTTCATCGGCGGCGGGAAGCGGGCCGGCTGGGTGGAGGCGGAGGTGGAGCGGCGTGGGCTCTCCAGCGTCATGCTCCGCGGCTATGTGCCCAAGGAGATGACGCCCGGCGTGATGACCTGCGCCGACGCCGCCCTTGTCACGCTGCTGGATGAGGCGGTGGGCGTGATGAGCCCGAGCAAGATCCACGCGAACCTGGCCGCGGGCCTGCCGCTGATCTACGTCGGCGGGGCGGGCAGCAATGTCGATGACGCGGTGTCGCGGCACGGGTGCGGGGTCAGCCTGCGGATCGGCGATTCGGCCGGCCTTGCCTCGTACGTCCGCGGCCTGATCCGCGACCCGGCCCGGCTGCGGAGCGAGCGGGCGCGATCCCGTGCGGCCTTCGAGGCCGCGTACTGCGACCGCGCCGCGCTGCCGCTCTTTGACGCGGCGATCGATCAGGCCGTACACGGGCACCCCTGGGCACACGCCGCGATCGACTACGCCCGGTTCGATCCGCCCTCGATTTCCGAGGATCTTTCGGGCCCTGGAAAGGGCCCGCCGCAGGGCGTGCGCGAGGTGGCGGCATGACGACGCTCCGGTCCGCGACGAGCGCGGCCCCGGGCCCTGGAAAGGGCCCGCCCCGGGTTCGCTCCAACATCAGCGTGCTGATCATCGCCAAGAACGAAGAGAAGAACATCGGTCATGCGCTGGAGAGCGTCAGGGACTGGGCCGACGCCGTCTACGTCGTGGACTCGGGATCGACCGACGGCACCCGGGGGCTGGTGGAATCGGCCGGGGCGCACTTTGTCTCCCGCGCGTGGATCCACGCGGCGGAGCAGAAGAACTGGGCGCTCGACACGCTGCCGTGGGAGAGCGACTGGGTCTTCATCCTCGACTCCGACGAGGTGATCCTGCCGCAACTTCGGGATGAACTGCTGGCGATCTCGCAGCGCCCGGTGGAGGTGGTGCCCGAGGACGCCTTCTACATCAACCGGTACCTGATCTTCCTGGGCAGGCGCATCCGGCACAGCGGGTACTACCCGTCGTGGAACATGCGGTTCTTCAAGCGCGGGCGGGCGCGCTACGAGGACCGCGAGACCCACGAGCACATGGTCACGCGGGGGCCCACCGGGTACCTCCGCGGGCACATGGAGCACAACGACCGGCGCGGGCTCGAGGTCTACATGGCCAAGCACAACTACTACTCGTCGTGCGAGGCCCGCGAGATCGTGAAGGTGATGACGGGGCACACGGGTTCCGGGCTGCGGCCGAACCTGCGGGGCAACGCGCTGGAGCGGAGGCGCTGGTTCAAGCATGTGGTGTACCCGCACCTGCCCGCCAAGTGGCTCTTCCGGTTCCTGTATACCTACTTCCTGCGTCTGGGCATCCTGGACGGGGTGACGGGGCTGCGGTTCTGCCTGTTCATCTCGACCTACGAACTGCTGATCGGGCTGAAGATCGCGGAACTGATGCAGACACCGGGCGCGGCGGCCGCGCTGCACGCGGCCCCCGGCGCGGCGCCCCCGCCGCCCGGCCCGCCGCCACCCCCGGCGCGGGGCGCGAGCCTCGCGACCCCCGACCACGCTCCGGCGGCCGGCGTGGAGCGGCTGAACGGTCAACTCTCGGACGAGGAACTGATGAAGGATCGGGCGTTCCAGGCGGCGCAGGTGAGCCCGTGGACGACGCGCGAGAAGATCGGGCGGGCGCTGTGGATGATCGTGCGCGGGTCGCTGTTCCGCTTCAGTTGGCATAACTGGTACAGGTGGCGGGCGTTCCTGCTCCGCCGGTTCGGCGCGAAGATCGGGAAGAACTGCATGATCCGCCCGACCGTGCGGGTGGAGATCCCGTGGAACGTGGTGATCGGCGACTATGTAGCGCTGGGCGACTTTGCGATCATCTACAGCCTCGGGCCCATCACGATCGGGCGGCGCGTCACGGTCAGCCAGTACGCGCACCTGTGCGCCGGGACGCACGAGTACACGAGGCCCGACCTGCCGCTGGTCCGCCCGCCGATCACGATCGGTGATGATGCATGGATCGCGGCCGACGCGTTCGTGGGCCCGAGTGTCACCGTGGGCGACGGGGCGATCCTGGGGGCGTGCGCGGTGACGATGAAGGACCTGAAGCCGTGGACGATCTACGGCGGGAACCCCGCCAAGGCGGTCAAGCCGCGCCCGCCGCTGCACCCGGGGCTGGGAGGATGACGGACCGCCCCCTGCGCATCGTGCAGCACATCGATCACTTCCGCTTCGCGGCGGGAGGGGTGTGCCGCACCGTCAGCGACCTGTGCACGCTGCTGGCCGCCCGCGGGCACGACGTGACGCTCGTGACGCTCGACGACACGGACGTGCCTGCGGCGTGGAGGTCCGGTGGGCCCGGGTTGCCGCGTGCCGTCAACCTGCCGAGGGTGCGCCGGGCGGACGCCGGGCGCCTGCTCCGGGGGGCCGATTCCCTGCACCTGCACGGGATGTGGACGCTGTCCAACATCCCGCTGGCACGGGCGGCGCACCGCATGGGAGTTCCGTACGTCTTCAGCCCGCACGGGATGCTGGACGACTGGTGCATGGCGCAGCGGGGGCTGAAGAAGCGGGTCTTCATGCGGGCGATCGGGCGGAGGATGCTCGACCGGGCGGCGCTGGTACACTGCGAGACGCAAGGCGAGATGGACCAGGCCCGGAAGTGGTACGGCGGCGGACACGGTTTCATCGCGCCGCCGTTCATGGACCTTTCCCTGTACCGCACGCCGCCTGGGCCGGGGCCGGCACGGGCGAAGTTCCCGCAGATTGCGGTCGACGGGCCCCTGCTGCTCTTCCTCAGCCGCGTCCACCCGAAGAAGGGCCTCGGCACGCTGATCCGCGCGGCGGCGCTGCTGCGGGAGCGGGGCGTGCCGGTGCGGGTGGCGGCCGCGGGAACGGGTGAGCCGGATTACGTTGAGGAGTTGCGGCGGCTGGCAGCGGGCCTGGGGATCGGCGGGCACGTCCATTTCCTGGGCATGGTGGGCGGGGCGGAGAAGGTCTCGCTGTACCAGGCCGCGGATGTCTTCGTGTTGCCGACGCACCAGGAGAACTTCGGGCTGGTGCTCTACGAGTCCCTGGCGGCGGGCACGCCCGTGGTCACCACGCGAGCGGTGGACCCGTGGCGAGAACTTGAAGCGACGGGCGGCGCGGTGACGGCCGAGAACACGCCCGAGGCGATGGCGGGCGCGGCGGCGGCGATCCTGCGGGACCCGGGGCTCCGGGGGCGGATGGGCGCCTCGGGGCGCGACGCCGTGCTGAAGCAGCAGGAGGGCGAGCACCTCTGCCGCGTGTACGAATCGATGCTCGCGCCCCGGTCCGCCGCGGACGCGACCCACTACACTCCCGCCGGAGCCTCCGCGTGCTGATCGCCCTCGCCATGCTGCTGATCCTGGCCGCGGTCATCCTGGCGGTGATGGTGCTGGTGCAGGCGTCGCGCGGGACCGTGGAACTGCTGAGTACACGCAACTTCTTCCTGCTCGGGTTCATCGTCTTCCAACTCTCCAGCGGCGTTCTCACGCTGCTGGCCGGCGCGTACGACGTGCTCCCGGTGAGCGACCAGCCGCGGGCCGGGGCGATCTACACCTTCCTGGTCCTGTTGTTCATCCCCGTGTTCCTGTGGGCGTACAAGCGCAAGCAACTGGCCCACTGGGTCGCGACGCGGTTCACCGGGAACACCGACTCCCCCGGGCCCATGAGCATGCTGGGGCTCGGCTACGCCTTCCTCGTTCTGGCGATCGTGCTGAAGTTCGCCGTCGTCTACATCCCCTACCTGGGCATCATCGCCGATGCCGTCGGGTCTTCGTACCTGGTGCTTGCGGTGGGGATCGCGGCGTGGGCGGTGGCGCCCCGCATCTTCAACGCCCCTGTGCTGGCGCTGGCCATGCCCCTGGTCCTGCTCTGCTTCATCACGTCGGTCAGCCGCGGCGCTTTCGGGCGGCGTGACATCGTGGCGATGGTCATCAGCATGGCGTGGGGGGCGTACTACAGCCACTGGCGGTATGTGGGCCTTTCACGCCTGCTCATCCCCGCCGGGCTGGTGATGGTGCCGGGGCTGCTGCTCTTCGGCGCCTTCACCGCGACGCGGACCAGCGGCGAAACCGCGGCCTCGCCGGCGCAGGTCGTGTCGCGGCTCATCTCGTCCAACCCGCTGAACGGGCTCTACGAACTGGGCACGGGACAGTTCGCGGCGGCCAACTCGATGTGGCTGATCCAGACGCGGCCGGAGTCCTACCCGTTCGACCCGCTGCACACCGCCCGGTATGTGCTGTTCCACCCGATCCCGCGGTCGCTGTGGCCGGGCAAGCCGACGGCCCTGGGCCTCGTGATGCCCGACCAGGGGCATGTGAAGCGCGTGGACCCGAACCTGAACCTCGGCCCGGGGCTCATCGGGCACATCTACAACGACAACCCGTGGCTGTCGTTCCTGCCGTACACCATCGTGCTCGGGCTCTTCCTGGGGTTCCTCGATGAACTGGTGCGCGTGCGTGTCTGGAACCCGTTTGTCGTCCTTCCCATCGCGTGCGGGCTCGGGCAGATCGTCGCCCTGCCACGCGGGGAACTCGGGCTGTTCTTCGTCCTGACCGTTGTGTACATCACCGGGGGCTGGGTTGCCATGACGATTGTCGGGATGGTGCTGCGTTCGCTCGGGCTCGTGGCCCCGGCGCCCGCGGGGGCTCCCCCCGACGAGCCGGAATGGGAAGGCCGGCCCGCGACCGAATAACCGGCCGCCTCGGGCGTTCACCCTTCCGGGCGTTGGACGTGTGCCGCTCGTGCGGCGTGGGCGCCCCGGCCGCGACGCTGCGGACAGCAATGTCCGGGCAACATCGGGGGGATAATGCATATCAGGGCCGGACGGCGGCGAACGGGGTGGACCATGGTGGGACGACTCTGGTGCGGCGTGGTGGCCCTGGCGGGCCTGTTGGGCTGTTCCTCAGTGACCGGTCAGCAGGTGCCGGCGGCGGAGACCGGCCCGCGGCTGGTCACCTCCCAACTGATCGACGGCCAGGTGCTGATGCGCGACGCCAACAACGGGCGCGTGCTGATCCACAACCGCGGGCTGACGATCTACAACCCCGGCGACTCCCTGGCCCCCGACGTCACGATGCAGGAGCAGCCGAGCGGGTTTGACCTGCTCCTCAACTACCGCAACACGGGGGCGCAGCGCCGCGGCGTGGGCAACATCCGCCTGGGCGTCGTGACGCTCGGGCCCGACATCACCTACGAGGACTTCCGCCACAACAGCGCCGACCTCCCTCTGAACGTGCAGACGATCACCGCCCTCGGGTGGAACTACCCGGCCGACCTTTACTCGCCGGTGGCGGTGCTGCGCAACGGCACCTACGCGATCGGGATCAGCCTTCAGTACCCCGTCATCGCCTATGCGCACGACGCGATCATCACCGTCGCATCGCCGCGGGGCGCGTACATGAACGGCGAGGGCGGGCAGGGCTGGGCCGTCGGCTTTGACGTCTCCGGCGCGCCGCACGGCAGGGCCATGCAGCACCCGGCGGTGCTCGAACCCGGCGAGTCCCGCCGCTATGTCCTCTCCGTCCGTGTCACCAGAAAGCCCGACCAGTGGGTCCGGACGCTGGCGCCGTACCGCGATTACTTCAACTGGGGCTACGGCGGGGTGAGGTACGAACTCGACCCCACCCCGCTCCTGGCGATCAACCCGGCGGACCCGACGTACATCTCGCCCACCAACCCCGCGGGGTGGGGGCCCGACACGCGCCCCGACACCTACGGGTGGTCGCGCTGGACCCAGAAGATGAACGGGCCGCTCGGCGCCTGGCCCGGGTACATGGTGTGGACCCCCACCGGGCTGTACAACCAGCACACAGAGAACAACTACCCGTTCCAGTTCACCACCCGCTGGCGGTCCAACCCACGGCTCATGTCCGCGCTCGACAGCGAGGACGGCTTCCCGTCCGTCCGCGCCCGCGGAAAGCGGCTGGGCCTGTGGTGGGGCCGTTCGCTGCAGGTCGCCGGTCAGTGGAACGCCGCGACGCTGACCCCGCTGGACCCGCACAACCCCGCCCACGTCGAGGCGGCGACGGCCGAACTCGACCTGGCGGTGCGCGCCGGGGTCAGCGTCATCGGGCTGGACTCCTTCTCGCACGACCTCATGCCCATCTGGGAGCAGGTTCTCTGGCTCAAGGCGATGCAGGCCAAGGCGCCGGGCGTGAAGTTTGTCATCGAGCCGTCCGCGTGCGACGTGATGCACCGCCTGGCCGCCAGTTTCATCGACGGCTGGAACTTCGAGAACGTGCACACCATTGATGACCTGTACAAGGTCAAGAACCCCGACGCCCTGGCGGACTTCCTGCTCCCGGGGCACGAGACCTGGGTGGGCATGCGCTGGGACGGGTGGCGGCAGTTCAACGCCACGCCCACGCCCACCCGGATCCACAACGACATCCGGCGGTACGCTCAGTACGGCTATGTGCCCGTCGTCTTCCAGGAGCCCGCATACTCAGCGGAGTTCAGGGCCTCCGACACGGAGCCGGCGACCATCCCGCCTGAGATCCGCACCCCGCGCGGGGCGCACGCGGGCATCATGACCGCGCCGTCCGTCATGAACGGCGGGGGCGCGGGCGCCGGCGGACCCACGACCCACTCGGGCCTGCCGATGAACCCGCTGTGGGCCGCCCGCCTGTTCTCCCGGTCCCAGTTGCGGCTGGCGATCAGGTCCGCGATGGGGCTGCCGTAGCCTCCTGGTACCACCGCCACTGCCGGCGGAGCCCTTCCTCGAACGGTGTCGAGGGGCTGTAGCCGAGTTCCGCGCGCGACCGCGTCAGGTCCGCCCAGGTGCGCTCCACATCGCCGGGCTGCATCGGCTTCCGGTTCACCACCGCGTCCCGGCCCACGGTGCGCTCTACCGCCGCCACCATCTCGTCCAGCCGCACGGGGCGGTCGCTGCCCAGGTTCCACACCCGGTACCCGTGCGCCGCAACGCGCTCGTACGCCGCCAGCACGCCCGCGACGATGTCGTCCACATAGGTGAAGTCGCGTGCCATGGACCCGTCGCCGAACACGTCGATCGGCTCGCCCGCCCCGATGCGGCGCATGAACGCGCTGATCGCCAGGTCCGGCCTCTGGCGCGGCCCGAACACCGTGAAGAACCGCAGGCACGCCGTCGGCATCTTCGTCAGGGACCAGTGCGTGAACGCGATCAACTCGCACGCCCGCTTGGTCGCGGCGTACGGGCTGATGGGGTGCTCGACCGCGTGGTCCTCGCTGAAGGGCGTCCTGCGGTTGTTCCCGTAGACGCTGCTTGACGACGCCATGACGAACCGCGAGCAGCCGGCCCACCGCGCGGCCTCCAGCAGCACGCTCGTTCCCAGCACGTTGGCCCGGGCGTACCCCGCGGGGTCGGCGATGCTCGGGCGCACCCCCGCCTTCGCCGCCAGGTGGATCACGCCCTCCGGCCGCGTCCGCTGGAGGAGCGACCGCACCGCACCCTCATCGCAGATGTCCGCTTCCAGGAGTTCGAACTCGGCGCCCGCCGCGCGAACCGCGGCCGCATTGGCGTCCTTCAGGCGCCGGTCGTAGAACGGATCGAAGTTGTCGATGCCGACGATGGAGTGCCCTCGCCCCAGGAGCGCCCCGGCCACATGCGACCCCAGAAAACCCGCGGCCCCTGTGACGAGGATCACTGCCAAGGGACCTCCCGTGCGCACAGTCCCCGCGCCGCTTGCGGGCGTGCTCCGCCTGACTTGACGGTATTCAGGATGCCGGGGTGGCCCTCACGAATCGGCCGTCCCCCCTGCAAAGCAGGGCGCCAACAATGGTCAGCGCCCCGCTGGAGGAGAGAGAGATCAGGTGAACAAGTACTCATTATCGGTCAGGGGAATGTTTTTTTTCCACTCGGGAATGTTTGCCAGCGTCAAAATAGGTAAAAGACTGGTGGACAAAGCATAATGTTGCGTACATGTACCGTATTTCGACCTATTCTTTTACGAACATTGACCCTGCCAACCGCCAACTTGTACACCGCAGTCTTCCATGCCCCTCTATGGATCGCGCCCACCGATTACTACGAGCCCCACCACTTCGGTCTCGGTGGCCAACTCCGCCAGGGCGACTTTCTCGGGCCTCTTTGTCGCGAAGAAGCCCCCCGCTCGGAACTTCTGCGAGTACTCATCCAAGAAGTCGCCCAGCGGCAGCGTGACCGTCTCGCCTACTTCCATGCCCTTGATTCCCAGCCCGTACCGCTGGTTGAGCCACATTGTTGACTCGCCAAACCGGCGTGCGGACGTGTTGGTCAGTTCGATCTTCGTCCCCCGGCGGATCACCTGGATGTCAAGGGCATCCGCCCGCGGGAGCGCTGCCGGGTACACCGGGCCCTGGCGAATCTGCGCGGGGCCCGCGCACCCGGACATCACGGCGACGGCCACGGCAAGGATGGGCAGGGATCGCACACCCCTATAGTCCCCCCTTTGGGCTGCCAGAGCAACAACGCCACCCCGCCGAGCCCCGCGATCGCGCCTGGCTCCGACGGCATCGATGCGTCCCGCGCGGCGGAAGCCGCGGCCCGGCGCGGCATGGACCCGCGTCTGACGGCCGTCATCCCCTCGTTTGACGCGCCGTTCTTCCAGGCGGGGCTGGCCGGCTACTCCGACGCGGCCATGCGGATCATCGCCCGCCGTCACGGGTGCCCCTACTGCGTCACGGAAGCGCTGCTGGACCGCACGTTGCTGGCGGGCGGACGCGGTTTCGCCAAGGCTGACCTCGGCGAGATCGAGGACAATGTGCCCGGGGGAGCGGAGGACCACCCGCTGGCCGGGCAGATCATGGGCAGCGACCCGCGCGAGATGGCCGCGGCCGCCCTCAAGATGGTCGAGCAGGGGCAACGCGCACCCCGCGACTACCGGACCCTGGCGTACGAGCGGGACGGGGTGCTGCCCAGCACACGCGCGGACGGTCGCATGGCGCGTGACCACCTGCGCTTGCCGGGAGGCGAGCAACTCGCGGCACCGGACGCGCACCGGGCCACCGGCGCTGTCGTGCCCCGCCCGGTGCGCACGTTTGAGGTCATCGACGTCAACCTGGCCTGCCCGGTGAAGAAGATCGACCGCAAGGCCCGCGGCGGGCACTGGCTGACGGAGCCGCGCGGCGCGATCGCGATCCTGGAGGCCGTGCGCGACGCCGTGCCGCGGGGTATCGCGTGCGCCGTCAAACTGCGCCGCGCCTACGACGACACTCCGGAGATGGCCGCGAACTTCGGCATGATCGCGGACGCGGCGGAGCGGCTGGGTTACGCGTGGGCCACGGTGCACGGCCGCACGGTGGAACAGAAGTATGTCGGTCCGTCGCGGTGGGACGTTCTGCGGGGCATCGTCCGGCGGCACCCGGGGCTGCCGATCCTGGGGTCGGGCGATATCTGGCACGCCGCGGATGTCTTCCGCATGATCGCGTACACCGGCGTGGCGGCCGTCAGCGTCGCGCGCGGATGCATCGGGAACCCCTGGGTCTTCCGGCAGGCCCGGGACCTGATGGCCGGCCGCCGTCCACAGGCGCCCACCCTGGCCGAGCAGCGCGGCGTGCTGCTGGAGCACTTTGACCTGGCCCTGCGGGGCCACTCCGGCCGGCCCGGGCCGAGCGCGCGGAACGAGGAGTTCACGGCGCGCGGGATGCGGAAGTTCGGCGTCCGCTTTGCCCAGCACCACCCGCGGGCGGAGGAGGTCCGGGTCCACATGACCCGGGTCAGTTCGCTTGCCGACTGGCGGGCGGTGGTGGACGGGTTCTACGAGGGCCGTCTCCCCGCCGAGACTCCGGCGGGTGCGTCCGCAGTCCCGGCCGCTCACGCCTGACCGGTTCCTCCGGTACGATTGCGCGATGCCCACGGACGGCACCCCGCGCCCAGCGCCCGCACCGGAGGCGGAGGCCTCCCTCTACCTGCACCCGCAGACCCTGGCGCGCCTGGGCTCATTCGAGCTGCGCGCCAAGATGATCGTCGAGGGCGTGATGAGCGGGTCGCACCGCTCGCCCTACCACGGCTTCAGCGTGGAGTTCGCCCAGCATCGCCCGTACGTCGCGGGCGACGACGTGCGCCACCTGGACTGGAAGGTCTACGCCCGTTCCGACAAACTGCACCTGAAGCAGTACCAGCAGGAGACCAGCCTTGACCTGATGATCATGGTCGACGCCTCGGGCTCGATGCGTTACGGCTCCCGCACGTTCGAGGACGCCTCCGGCGCGGGCCACACCCTCAGCCCCGATGGACGCAGCAACTGGAGCAAGTTCGACCACGCCACGGCCATCGCGGCGGCCCTGGCGTACATCACGCTGCACCAGGGCGACCGGGCCGGTCTCACGGTCTTCGCCGACCAGATCACCGCGAGCATCCGGCGCTCCAGCACGATGGGCACATGGCGCCAGATCGTCGGGGCGCTGGCGATGCACTACCAGGGGGCGCCGACCGACAGCCCGACGGACATCGGGCGGGTGATCGACCAGATGCTGGCGAAACTGACCAACCGCTGCCTCATCGTGCTCATCAGCGACCTGCTGATGGACCCGGAGGACCTTCGCGCGGCGCTGGCCCGTGTGCGCCACAAGCGGCACGACATGATCCTGTTCCAGGTGCTGGACAGGGCGGAGATGGAGTTTGATTTCCGTGACGCGGCGCCCTTCGAGGGCATGGAGGGGGAGCCGCGCCTGCGCGTGGATCCACGGGCCATCCGCGCGGGGTACCTCGGGGCGCTGAAGTCCCACCTGGCGGCTGTCGAGAGGATCGCCCGCGGCTTCGGCTTCGACTACCAACTGATGTCCACCCACGACTGGCTGGGCCCGCCGCTGGCGGCCTTTGTCGCGCGTCGCAACGCCATGATGCGGAGGGCGAAATCGGGATGAAGCGGCAGAGCGGCAGGGTGGCGGAGCGGCCGAGTGATGCGATCGCACCCTCGCCGCACGCCGCGCACCCGGGGAACCCGACGAACGGCGCGCCAAGCACCCGGGCTCGCACCGCGCGTCGCGCCGCTCCATCGCTGCGCCTCGTGCCATGATTTTCCTCCACCCCATCCTGGCCGCGGTGGGTGCCGCCTGTGTCGCGGTCCCGATCCTCATCCACCTGCTCATGCGGCGGCGGCGCCGCCCGGTGGTGTGGGCCGCGATGCGGTTCATACTGGAGGCCGTCCGCCAGCAGAGGCGGCGGCTCCGCCTGGAGCAGTTCCTGCTGCTTGCGGCGCGATGCCTGCTCGTGCTGCTGGTCGCCGCGGCCATCGCCAGGCCGATCCTCAGCGGCGGCTCGGCGCTCTCGGGCCGCTCGGCCATCACGCTCTACCTGCTCATCGATGACAGCCTCACGTCCTCCGCCCGCGAGGGCCCGGCCTCCGCCCTGGACCGGCACAAGGCCGCCGCGGCGGACCTTCTCAAGCAACTCGACCCCGCGGCCGGCGATCGTGCGGGGCTGGTCCTTCTCTCGGCCCCCGCGCAGCCGCTGGTCCTTCCGGCATCGGCCGGCGTGGGCGCCGTCGCGGGCCTGGTGCGCGACCTTGAACCGACGGACGCGGCGGCCGACCTGCCCGGCGCGATCGCGGCCCTCGCGGGCCTGCGATCGGACGCCGCCCCTCCCGGCCGTACCGTCGTCGCGGTGCTCAGCGACTTTCTGACCGGCTCGGCGGATATCGAGCGCCCGCTGGGCCAACTCCCGGCGTCGCTCCGCCCCACCACCATCCTCATCACTGATGCGGCACGGATGGGCCCCGACAACGTGACGATCACCGGCGTGGAACCGCTCCGCCCGGTCGTGGTGACGGGTGCGGACGCCGCGACACAGGCCCCCGTCCGCGTCTCACTCCGCCGCACCGGACCCGGGGTGGGCGTCGCCGCACCGGGCCTCGTGACGCTCCGTATCACCGCGCCGGGCCAGGCCGCGGTCCGTGCCGCGGGCCAGGGTCAGGTGCGATGGGCAGCGGGCCAATCCACCGCGGAAGTGCCGGTGGACCTGTCCGTGCCCGCCGGCGCCACGGGGTCGCTGGTCCTGACGGCAACGGCGGACAACGACGCCATCGCGTCCGACAACACGTTCCGCCGAGCGGTCGAGGCCCGCGGGTCGCTGCGCGTGGCGCTCATTGCGTCCCGCCCGCTCCGTGCCGGCGCCTCCACGGGGATTCAGAAGTTTGAGCCCGCGGACTGGTTCCGCGTCGCGCTTGACCCCGCCACAGGGAGCCCCGGTGCGCCCCACGAGATCGAGGTCATCGACCTGGACCCCGCGTCCATTGACGCCCCGCGTGTATCGGGGATTGACGCCGCGATTGTCCTGCGCCCCGACGCCGTGACGGAACCCGGGTGGCGGCACCTCCGCACCCTCGTGGACGAGGGTGGCCTGCTTGTCGTGGCGCCGCCGCCCGACCTGACCGTTCACCTGTGGGCCGATGCGATGACGGCGGCCCTGGGCCTGGAGTGGACGATCGCGCGCGAAGCCCGAACGTACCCGGAGGGCGCCCCCCTGCGGGACGAAACCCAGCGGCAGGCGGTGCTGCCGAGTTCCCGGGACCTGCTCCGTGTGCTCGCCCCGGAGTTGCCCGAACTGGTGAAGCCCGTGCGGGTATTCCGGGTTTTGCCGGTCCAGCAAACGGCCGGCGGTAACGCGCCCCCGCCGTTGCTTGCCCTTGCGGACGGCACACCCCTGCTGCTGGCCGCGTCGCCGGGCAGCACCGCCGAAGCCGCCGGACGGGGGATCGTGGTGTTTCTCGCCGCCCCACCGTCGTTCGACTGGACCGATCTTCAGGCCCGCCCGCTCATGCTTCCGCTCATGCAAGAGGTCATCCGGATGGGCGTCGCCCGCGCCCGCGCCGGCTCCACCATGATCGCCGGCGCGGTCCCCAGCCTCCCGCCGCGGGCCACGGAACTCCGCCCGGTGGAGGGCGAATCACGGGCGCCACTTGCCCGCGGCGGCCCCATTCGTCGGAGCGGCGTGTTCGAGGCGCTGGACGATCGCGGCGGGGCGCGTGGCCTGCTCACGGTGAACGCCGACCCGGCCGCGGGACGCACTGATCCGCAGCCGGTCAGCGCCATCGCGACCTGGCTGGCGTCCTGCGGCGGCACGGTCCATGTGCTCGGAACGACCACCGCAGAGGGGGCCGAAGGCAGCGGCGCCCTTCGGCAATCCATCGATCACGGCGGACAAGGATCGGGTTGGTCGCTCGGTCTTCTCATCGCGGCCCTTGGCGTCGCGCTCGCGGAACTCGCCATGGCCCGCTGGTTCAGCCATGCGCGTGTCGAACCGGGGGAGTCCCGATGAGCGGCCTGCTCGACCGGCTGTTCGGGCTCAGCGGGCTCCGCTTCGGCGCCGAAGGGGTTAGCCTGGACCTTGCGCACCCGATCCCGGCCTGGGGGTGGGCCCTGATCGCGCTCGCGGGAATCGGGATCGCGTCGTGGTCCTACTGGCGACTCACCGGCGCCCGCTGGGCCCGCGCCCTCCTGGCCGCGGGGCGTGCGCTGCTCCTGCTCCTGCTGGTCCTGCTCATCGCCGGGCCACGCCTCACGCGCCCCAACGAGCGCATCGAGAAGGATTGGGTCCTCGTGCTCGTGGACCGGTCGGCCTCCATGTCGATCCCCGATGCGCCGGGCGGCGTCCGCCGGACCCGCGAGGCCCAGTTGCGGGACATCCTGTCCAGCCTGTCGCCCGCGCTCGGGTCGCTCGGTGATGAACGCACGGTGGTGTGGCTCGGCTTTGACGGCGGGGCGTACGACCTGAAGACAACCGCCGGTGCGCCGGACCTTGCCCCGCCCACGGGCCGGCGCACCAGCCTGGCCTCCGCGCTCGACCAGGCACTGCAACGAGCCGCCGCCCGCCCGGTCTCCGGTGTCGTGGTGCTGTCCGACGGCCGCTCCATCGACGAGCCTTCCCGCGCCGCCCTCAGGCGCCTCCAGGCGGACCACATCCCCGTGCACACCATCGCCCTCGGCAGCCCGGTGGCGGTCGCGGACCTTGCCATCGTCGCGGCGGAAGCCCCGCGCATCGCGTATGTGAACGACACCGTGCCGATCCAGGTCCGCATTGAGAGCCTGGGCGATGCCGGTACACCCCCCGACGCGACCGTGCAACTGGTGGACAAGGCGACCGGCGGTGTGCTGGCAGAACAGGCCATCGACCCCGCGTCGTGGTCCGCCGGGGTCGCGCGCGTGGTGCTTACGACCAAGCCCGGCGTCCCGGGGGCGCCGACCTGGCTGGTTCGCGTCGTGCCGGCCCGGCCCGACCTGATCGGCGCGAACGACACGGCGGAGGTCCATGTGGAACTCGTGGACCGGCCCATCCGCGTCGCCTACTTCGACGGGTACCCGCGCTGGGAGCAGCGGTACCTGAAGAACCTCCTGCTCCGCGAGAAGTCGATCAGTTCCGCATCGCTCCTGCTGGCCTCCAACCGCCGTTACCTGCACGAGGGCGACATCCCGCTCGCGGGCCCGCCCCGCTCACCCGAGGAGTGGGCCTCATTCGATGTGATCATCATGGGCGACGTCCCGGCCGGCATGTTCAGCCGGGAGCAACTGGAGCAGATCAAGGACCACGTCGCGGTGCGCGGCGCCGGCCTTCTCTGGGTCGGCGGTCCGGGCTCCACCCCGGGGAGTTGGCGCGGTACACCGCTGGCCGATCTCCTCCCGTTCTCCATGCCCACCGGCGATGACCGCGGCCTGCGCGCATGGGAGGAGCCGGTTACCACACTCCGCGCGGACGCCGCGGAACGGCTGGGGGTCCTGCAACTGGCCGAGGGCAACGGCTGGCCGGCCGGCCTGACCGACCCGCAGACCGGGTGGTCACAACTGCGGTGGGCCCAGCGGATCGACCCTCGCACCGTCAAGCCCACGGCGGAGGTCCTGGCGTGGGCCGTGCCCGTGTCGGGCGCCGCCACGCCGGAGCCGGGGCCGCCCGGCGCCCCGCCCGCGGGCGCTGCGCCGCTCGTGCTGACCATGAGTTACGGTGCCGGGCGGATCATCTACGTCGCGACGGACGAGATCTGGCGCTGGCGCTACGCCCGGGGGGAAGCGTTGCCGGAACGATTCTGGCTCCCGCTCATCCGGTTGCAGGGGCGCCAGCGGCTGGCGCGTTCGTCGCGCGCGGCCATTCTGGAGGCCAGCCCCCGCCGCGCCGAGGTCGGACAGACTGTCCGCGTCTGGCTGGAAATGGTGGACCAGGCGCTGGTGGATTCTGCGGGCCGCGCCGAGGGCCTGGGTGTTCGTGCCACCCGCGTCGACGCCGACCCCGGACAGCCCGAAGCGCCCACCACGCTGCGGCTGCTCCCGGAGCACGGGGACGGCGGAGCGGACGCGCCCTCTCGCCTGTTCTCCACGCTCTGGCTTCCGCCGCAGGCCGGACGCTACCGCCTGGAGCCGATCGACCCGGTGCTCGCGGGCCTCGGGCTCGCGACGGATGCGGAGATCGCCCTGAGCGACGACGAACTGCGCCACCCGGAGACCAACCACCCGCTCCTGGAACGCCTGTCGTCGGAGACCGGCGGCCGGGTCATCGCGCCGGATCAGGCCGCGCACCTCACCGAACTGCTGCCCCGGCGCGAACTCCACATCGCGGGCACGCCGGACATCGAGCCGCTCTGGGACAAGCCCGTCGTGCTCGCGGCACTCATCATCCTGCTGACCGCCGAATGGGTCGGACGCCGGGTCATCAAGTTGTCGTAACAAGGGGACGCCGGGACGGGCGAGCATCCGGGGCGCGACCAATGGACAAAGAAACGAAAGCCCCTGACCCCGGCTCCCCATCGGGGCGGCCCCCCGCACGCCCGACGCAAGCCCCGGTGGTCGGCCCCCACGCCTGGCCCCTGGTTCTGCACCCGCTGAGCGATGCCGCGGACCGCCCCTTGACGGTGCCGCCCGGCGGCTCCGCGGCGATAGGCCGCGCCCTGCAGTGTGAACTTTGCCTGCCCGTCGCGGAGGTGTCACGCCGGCACGCGGTGATCTCCGGTCGCGGCGGGTCATGGTACATCCTGGACGAGGGCAGCCGGTCCGGGACATTCATCAACGGCACGCGCGCCGGCGCCGGCCAGGCCGTCCGCATCGGAGCCGGCGACCTGGTGCATATCGGCCCCTGTCCGTTCCGCGCCTCCATCGGCCAGGCCCAGCACACCATGACGCTCCAGGGGCCGTCGGTCCCGGCCAACGAGGTGCGCGCCGCACCCTCGTCCGCCGATCGCCGTCTCAGCGCCCTCATCGAGTGCATGGGCGGCCTTGCCGCCGCGCGCGACGAGCACGCGCTGGCCGCGGCCGCGCTCGGCACGCTGCTGGATCAGGCCGGCTTCGCCCGCGGCGCGGTGCTGCGCCACGTCGGCCGCGCCGGCAGCGTGGAGGTGGTGGCGGACCGCCGCAAGGACCCTGCCGACAACGCCCCGCTGGCCTTCAGCCGTTCGCTCGTCGAACGGGCGGCCGCGGGGGTGGTCTCCATCGCGGACGACGCCCCCGCCCGCGACTATGGCCAGAGCGTCGGGGAACTGCGCATCCACTCCGCCCTGTGCGCCCCGATCCTGCTCGGCGGTGCGGTCGATGGCTTTCTGTACCTCGACGCCCGTGGCGGCGAGACCTCGGTGCACGGTGATGTCACGGGATTCTGCGACGCCGTCGCGAAGGCGTACGGCCTGGCCCTGGCCGAACTCAAGCGTGCCGACCTGGAGCGCCGCCAGCGCGAGATGCACGCTGAACTGGAGGCCGCACGCGACGCCCAGCAGTTCATCCTGCCGCCCCCGGCGGGAGCGGTCGGGAGCGCGCGCTACGCGATGCGGATGCAGGCCGGCCTCTTCGTCGCCGGCGACCTGTTCGACGCCGCCCCGATGAGCGGCGGGCGGGCCGCCTTCGCGCTCGGCGACGTCGCGGGGCACGGCGTGTCGTCGGGCATGCTCATGGCGGCGACGCAGGCCCACCTGAGCGCGCTGGTCTCCGGCGGGCGCGACCCGGGTGACACGCTCACCGACCTCAACCGGTACCTGGCGCCGCGTTCCTCGGGTGGGCGCTTCGCCTCGCTGTGGCTCGGCGTCATCGCGCCCGGCGGCGTCCTGCGGTATGCCGACGCCGGGCACGGGCACTGGGCCGTCTGGCGGCGCACCGATCGGGTGTGCACCCCGGGCCGCGCCGGCGGCATCCCGCTGGGCATCAGCCCCGACGCCGCGTACCAGACGGAGGCGCTGACCCTCGGTCCGGGCGACCGCGTCATCCTCTACAGCGACGGCATGGCCGAGCAGCGCGACGCCCGCACCGGCCAGGAAATCGGGCGCGACCGCCTGCTCTCGGTCGTCGGCGGCGCAACGCCCGATGACGACGTGCTCGCCATGTTCCGTCTGACGAGCGGGGCGTCCGGCGGCGCGGCGCTCGCGGACGACGCGACCGCCGCGTCCGTCGAGTTCGCGCCGCTGTGACCCGGCGCTACCTGTCTTCCTCCGTCACGCTCGGGCGGTATTGGTCCGCCCGTGCGGTGTCTCCGGCCCGGTCGTAGACCGTCACCAGCACCTCCGCGGCCTGGGACGCGACACCTCGCCCGGCGACGCCGAGCGCCCGGGCCTGCGCGAAGACCTTCAGGGCGATCTCCTCGGCCCCCGTGGCGTCCCCCTCGCCGAGCCGCGCCCGCGCGACACCGCTCATCGAGTCCAGCGTGTCGTGGTGCGCCTCACCCAGCGTCTTGGCCCGCTCCTCCCACACCGACCGGAACAACCCCTCAGCCTCGGCCGCCTTCCCGTCCTTCACCAGCGTCCAGGCCAGCGAGTTCCGCCAGTACAGGGTGTACGGGTGGTTCGGCCCCATGACGTCCACGGCCATGTCCACCACCGTGCGGTAGAGGGCGGCGGCCTCCGCGTAGCGCTTCTGGCGCAGCAGCCCGTACGCCTGGATGTTCTGCATGTAGAGGAAGTCCGGGTGCCGCTCGCCCAGCACCTTCTGTGCATCCACCAGAGCCGGGGTCAGCAGGGCCTCCGCCTTCGGCGCCTCCCCGCTGTCGATCATGGCCAGGGCATGGTTCGTCAGGGCCTTGAGCGTCCGCGGGTCCAGCGGGCCCAGCGCCCGGCGCAGCCCCTCGTACGTCCGCCGCATCAGCGGGCCGGACTCCTCGAAGCCGCCGTGCTCCCGGAGCACCCACGCGAGGCTCGCGGCCGTCCTGAGCGTGTCCATCGCGTCGGGCCCGAGCGTGCGCTCCTGGGCCTCCAGCGTCTGGCGCAGCATCGTGATCGCCTCCGCCGGGCGCCCGCGGTCGTCCAGCAGCATCGCCAGGTCCGCCTGCGAGGTCAGGGTCTCCGGGCTCTCCGGTCCCAGTTGGCGCCGGCGCAGTTCGAGCGACGAACGCAGGTGCGGTTCGGCCGCGTCGTAGAGCCCGAGCGAGCGATAGGTGTAGCCGATGGTCGCGCGGACGGCGGCCTCCAGCTCCGGTTTTCCGGCGAGCGTGCTGCCCAGCGATCGCGACGCTTCGTCGAGCGCCTCGCGCACGGTGACCTGGCGCCCCTGGGCCCGCGCCGGGCTCGCCAGGGTCAGCATGTCGCGGAGGAAGGCGCTGATGGCGTTGGCGTTGTCGGCCTCCCGCTGGGCCCGGGCCCGCGCGGCGGAGACCTGCACCAGGCCCCAACTGGTCGCCGTGATCGCCGCGGAGAGCATCAGGAACACCGCGGCGACCAGGCTGACCAGCAGCGTGTTGCGGCGGGCGAACTTTGACAACTGGTACGCCAGGCTGGGCGGGCGGGCGGCGATCGTCTCGTCGCGCAGGTAGCGCCCGATGTCGTCGGCCAGTTCGGTCGCGGACTGGTAGCGGCGGTCGCGGTCCTTCTCCAGGGCCTTGAGCGCGATCGTCTCCACGTCGCCGCGCAGGCGCCGGTCCACCGTGCCCGGACGGGCGGGCGGCACCTGCCGGATGATCCGAGCCGCCTCGAACACCGCGGTGCGCGACAGGTCGTAGGGCGGCTTCCCGCACAGCAGTTCGTAGAGCACCACGCCCAGCGAGTACACGTCGCTGCGGATATCGATGTCGTGCGGGTCCGCCTCGCACTGCTCCGGGGACATGTACTGCAGCGTGCCCACGAGTTGCCCGGCATCCGTCTGCATCGTGGCGGCGGCCGCGTCGCCGTCGGTGGCGCGGGCCACGCCGAAGTCGATGACCTTGGGCTGGCCGGAGGAATCCACCAGGATGTTGGCGGGTTTCAGGTCGCGGTGGATGATGCCCTTCTGGTGCCCGTGGTGGACCGCGTCGCAGACGCGCGAGAACAGTTCCAGGCACTGGCGCGTCCCCAGCGCGTGCGACGCCGCGTACTCCGTGAGCGGGCGGGCCCCGACGATGAACTCGAGGGCGAAGAACGGCACGGCCTCGCCGTGCTCCTGGTGGGTGCCCGCCTCGTAGACCTGGGCGATACCGGGGTGGCGGAGGCGGCCGAGCACCTGCGCCTCGTACTCAAACCTGCGCAGGGCCGAACGCGACGCGATCCCGCGGCGCATCACTTTCAGCGCCACGATGCGTCGCGGCTGCTCCTGCACCGCCTCGTACACCGCCCCCATCCCGCCCGAGCCGAGCAGCCGCTTGATCTGGTACCGCCCGATGCGCGCGGGCAGGGCCGCGGGCAGAGGGTCGGGAGCGCCGCCCCCCCGCGTCGCGGTCGCGGCATCGTGAACCCCGGGGGTTGGCGGGTCGTCGGCCACGGCCCGGAACGGTAGTCGCGCGGGAGCGGGCCGCTTGCCGCGGGCGGCGGAGAGTCCCGACCGTGCCGCGGGACCGAGCGGAGCAGAGGAAAACGGGGCGCGTGACCGGGCGGCACATGCCGGGTCAGTCGCGCGACATGCGTGCGCCGGGCGGCACGGCATCCAGGAATGTTCGGCCGTAGGGCTTCGTCACGATGCGCGGGTCGAGCACGACGATGCGGCCCGTGTCCGTGCGCGAACGGATGAGCCGCCCGATGCCCTGCTTGAACCGGATTACCGCCCGCGGCAGCGAGTCCTCGGTGAACGGGTTGCCGCCGCGGGACCGGATCGCCTCGAGCCGCGCCTCCGTCAGCGGCCGGTCGGGCGGCTCGAACGGGAGCTGCGTGATGATGACGTTGCGGAGGGCATCGCCGCGGACGTCCACGCCCTGCCAGAAGGACGCGGCCCCGAGCAGCACCGCCCGTCCGCTCTCCCGGAAGGCCTGGAGCAACTCGGTCCGTGGTGAGCCCGGCTCGTGCACCAGCAACGGGTACCCGTGTGGCAGCAGCACCGGGCGCAGTCGCTCCGCCAGCGAGCGCAGCAGGCTGAAACTGTTGAAGAGCACGAACGCGCCGCCCCCGGTGGCCGCGACGTGCTTCACGATCAGGTCCGACAGCCGCGAGGCATACTCGGCCTGGCCGCGGCCGTCGCGCGGGTCCGGGGCGGCCCGCTCGACGTGCACCTCCATCTGGCGGGCGAAGTCGAACGGACTGCCGAGCAGGATCGTCCCCGCGGCCTCGCACCCCAGGCGTGCGCCGACATGGGCGAAGGGGCCGCCGGCGGATGGACCCGCGGCGCGCGGGCCCGGCTCGTCGTCCGGGACAAACGACGGCCCATCGTCCGCGGCGGCCGGTTTCGCGGCGGCGGCCGCCTGCGGCCGGCTCGCCGTGGCGAGCGTCGCGCTGGTGAGGACGACGCCGCACTCCTTCGTGAACAGTTTCTCGCGGAGGATCGGGGCGACGTCGATGGGGGCGCACGCCAGGTCAACCCGGCGCACGCCGTGCCCGCGGACCTGCGACTCCACCCAGTAGGCGCAGCCCGGGAGCGTCTGGCCGACGATGGCGTCGGCGGCGGCGGCGATGTCCGCGGCCCGGCGCGAGTAGGAGTTGAGTTCGAACTTGTCCTGCTCCTGCGTCGCCTGCTCGCGGAGCGTGGAGAGCGCCAGCGAGAGTTCCCGGAGCGCCGGCGACAGCGTGTTCTGCACCAGGCCGGGCTGTCGCACGCGCCCGCCCGGCAGTTTGCCCGAGTCCAGCAGGTCTATCCACTGGTCGAAGAACTCGCGCGACCCGACCTCCGCCGCTGCGGTCAGCCCGATCGCCCGCCGGACGCCGGAGCCCTCCACCGCCATCGGGTGCCGCTCGAGAGAGGCCAGGTACCCCTTCCCTCGCCGGGGGTCGTGCAGCGTCCGCAGCAGGAAGCCGACGCGCCCCTCGGTGAGCGACAGGCCCATGTGCTCGGCGGCGGCGTCCTCCACGTTGTGCGCCTCGTCCAGCACGACGTGGTCGTACCGCGGCAGGAAGCCGGCACCCCCGGCCCGCAGCGCCAGGTCGGCGAAGAACAGCGCGTGGTTGCAGACCAGCAGGTTGCCCGCCTCCATGGCGCGGCGGGCCCGCTGGTAGAAGCACTCCCTGTAGTTCGGGCAGCGCTGGCCCATGCAGTTGTCGGAATCGGACTCGACGTGCGACCAGACCTCCGGCCGCTCCAGCCGCGGGAGGGTGGCGCGCGTGCCATCGGTGGTCTGGTAGGCCCAGTCCTCGATCACATGCAGTTGGCGCCGTGCCGCGGGGTCGGCCAGCAGCGACTCCTGCCGGGCCGACGCCAGTCGCAGGCGCCGGATGCTGACGTAGTTCCCGCGGCCCTTGACCAGCACGGGCCGCAGCGCGGGCGGGTCGGCCTCCGGGATGATCCCGGCGCGGGCGAGCGCCCCGTGCAGGAGCGGGATGTCCTTCTGGACCAGTTGCTCCTGGAGCGAGATCGTGTGCGTCGCGACGACGACGATGTCCTTGTTCTGCACGCAGCGGAGGATCGCCGGGACGAGGTAGGCGAAGGACTTGCCGACGCCGGTGCCGGCCTCCGCAACCAGGTGCGACCTGGCCCCCATCGCGGCGGTTACGGCGGCGGCGAGTCGCTCCTGCTCGGGTCGCGGCTCGAACGCCGTGCCGAGCGCGATCGCGAGCGGGCCGGAGGGACCGAGGATGGCGGCGGCGGCGTGCACGGGCTCGGAAAGAATACGAGCCCGGCGCGTCAGCGCGCCGGACCCTTCGGTGCAGCGACACCCAGCGGCGCACGGCCGGGCTCGCCATCTCGCCGCGGGTAGGTCCGCGGCGTGCGGGACCGTTTGCCGAGCACGACGATGCGCCCGCTGGGTGTGTCCACGGTCCCCTCGTGCACGGCGAGCAGGGTCTTGAGGGCCGCGGCGGCTTCCGCGAGTTCCTCGTCGGCCTTCTGCCCCTTGATGAGGAGCACGCGCCCGCCGACCCTCGCCAGGGGCACGGTGAGTTCCGCGAGGGTCGCCAGGCGGCCGACGGCGCGCGCGACCACCGCGTCGTACACCTCCCGGTGCGCCTCGGGCCGCGCCGAGCCGCCGCCCGCCGTGCCGATGCGCTCGCCGCGGTCCTGGCCGGCGGCCTCGGCGCGGGCCTGCACAACGCTGACGTTCTCAAGGCCGAGCGCGAGGACGACCCCACGGAGGAAGGCGGCCTTCTTGCCCGTCGCCTCCAGCAGCATGAAGCGGAGACGCGGCAGGACGATCGCGAGCGGTATCCCCGGCAGCCCGCCGCCCGAGCCGACATCGATCACCCGCGCACCGTCCGGCAGTTCCGCCAGGAGCGGGACGAGGGTCAGCGAGTCCAGGACGTGGCGCATCCACGCCTGGGCCGGATCGGTCACGCTGGTCAGGTTGAAGGACTCGGCGGCCTTCAGCAGCAACGCCAGGTAGGACCCGAGTTTCTCAACCTCACCCGGCTCGAACTCGACCCCCAGCGCGGCGGCCGCGGCCAGGAACTCGGCGGTCGGGCTCAGGGGTTCGGCGGGCGGCGTCATCAGGGCGGAGGGTAGGGGCGGCACGGACAGACTTCAGTCCTTGACACCACGGACACGCTGCGGATCGGTGTACTTGCGGAGCGCGACCTCGAGATCGACACCGTTCACGTTCGCGAGCGTGGTCAGCCACGCGATCACGTCGGCGAACTCCTCGGCCAGGTTGGCCCGCTGCTCTGGGGTGGGCGCCCTGCCGGAGGCATTGTCCTGCAGCGCGGTGGCAAGTTCCCCGATCTCCTCGATCAGCCACATGAACGTCCCCGGTGTCCCGCGGGCGGAATCGGTCGCGTGGTACCGGTCGCGGATGAGGGCCTGGAACGCGGCGAAGGTCAGGGGCATGGAGTGAGAATAGAGAAGTGAACCTACCCCTGCCCCTCCTCCACCGCCGCGCTGCAATACCCGGAGCATTCGCAAGTTAGGGATTACTAGATATAGACCGGCCTATTCTCCTCACTGCCCATGCTCCCCGGATTCAAGATGAGATTGGTTCGATGGACAGGCCCGCTGGTCGCGGGGGCCCTGTTCGGGGCTGGGCTGGTCGGCTGCACAGCCTTCGAGGATCACCGGGCGGCCCTGTCGCAGATGGCCGCGACCGGCCACTACGCCCAGGCGGCAGCCGCACTGGATGACCCGAAGACGCGCGGCCTCTACGGGGGCAAGAGCGAGTTGCTGTGGGAACTGGACCGCGGGTCTGTTGCGCTGGCCCTGGGGAACGACGACCAGGCGGTCGAGTTGCTGAACCGGGCGGAGGACAGGATCGACCGCCACCGCGAGCAGTCGGTCCAGGATCAGGTTACGTCCTGGATGCTCAGCGATGCCGCCACGACCTACATCGCCGAGCCCTACGAGGACATGTACGTCAACGTGATCAAGTTGCTGGCGCAACTGGAGGCCGGGAACCTGTCCGGGGGGGCAACGGTCGAGGCCCGCCGCCTGGGCGGCAAGGCCGACATGCTGCGCGACCGGTACCTGAAGTACAAGGAGGAACTTGACCGCCGGGCCGGGGGCCTGGGCGGGGCGGGGAGGGGGGTCGTCAGCGTCAACGAGAAGGACGAGTTCGTCGAGTCCACGCTCGGCACCTACCTGTCCGCGATCACGTTCCTGAAGACCGGGAACCGGGAGTTCTTCAGGGTCGCAACGCGGCGTCTGCTGGACTCGATCCGCCTGCAACAGGGGCTGATCGGCCCCGTGCGGGAGGACGACTTCCGCTTCCTGGCGGACGCCAGGCCGGAGACCGTGGACCTGCTGGTCGTGGCGCTCTCCGGACGCGGGCCGACCAAGTACGCGGAGCGCGTGGGGCCGATCCCGATCGGGACGTTCCCGGTGTACTTTGAACTGCCGAAACTCCAGGGGCACCCGAGCCGGGTGGCGCGGGCGCGGGCGGAGATCATGCTGGCCGGTGCGACGGAGCCGAGCGTGCGCCGCCTGGACCTGGTCGAGGACCTGTCCGCCGTCGCGATCGAGGACCACAGGCGGATGCTGCCCCTGATCTACACGCGGACGCTGCTCCGGTATGCGGTGAAGGCGGGGCTGGCCGCGGCGGCGACGGAGGTTGGGCGGTCGAAGGCGGAGGACCGCGACCAGGGACTGGTGCAGGTGGCGGGAGCGATCCTGGGGCTCGCGTTTCTCATGGGGACGGAGAAGGCGGACCTGCGATCGTGGATCTTCCTTCCCGGGCAGGCGCATGTGGGGACGCTCAACCTGCCGGAGGGGCAGCACCGGGTGCGTGTGGTGTACGAGGGTCGCGGCGGCGGGACCGTGTATGCAACGGACTGGCGAGCGGTCCAGGTGACGCCGGACGGCCTGCGGACGGTGGTGGCGTATTACTGGAACTAGACGGCGGGATCAGGAAGCAGGGAACGGGAACCAACTCCTGGAAAGGGATCAACATGAAGAGCGCGTGGGCAATGGTCGCGGCGGGCGTTGTGGCGCTGGGCGCGGGCGGCCCGGCGGGGTGTGCAGACGGGAACTGGAACGTGAAGCGTCACGACCCCAAGGAGGTCCGCGACCTGGACTACCGGTTCGACGAGGACGACGCCCGCGAAGTGGCGAACGCCATGATCGCCGACTGCCTGTCGCGCCCGTGGATCGACCGGTGGGAGGCGGGCCACGACGGGAAGCGACCGCTGATCGTCGTCGGGAACGTCGCCAACAACACGCAGGACTACATCAACACGGAGTTGTTCACCGACCCGATTCAGAAGGAACTGCTGAACTCCGGGCGGGTCCGCGTCAAGGCCCAGAAGGACCTTCGCCAGGAACTCCGCGATGAGCGGCTGGACACGAAGTTCAACGACCCGGCGACGGTGAAGGCCATCGCCAAGGAAGTCAACGCCGATTTCATGCTGGTCGGGCGCGTCGCGGACAACAAGGAACGGTCGAACGATGGCCGCAGGGTCATCAGTTACTACAAGGTGACGCTGGAACTGATCGACATCGAGACGGCCGAGAAGACCTGGATCGGCGACCACGACATTGAGAAGACGGCCGCGAGGTAAGTATCGCGGAGCCAAGGGTTTACAGAGAGCGGTGGGCGACCTCGGACCGAGCGTCAGCAGAACCGCAGGTTGCCCATTTTCCGCCTCCAGGCAGCCCAAGTTGACCCGCCCCCGGCGGCTTGAAGATTCTTTCAGTTTTCTGATTTTTTCTGTTTGATTCCCGATCCGGTGTGGTATGCTGGAACTGTTGGGGCCGGAGAGACAAGACCCGATCCCAACCTGCATTCGTCCGGCGCACCCCTGCTCGTGGCTTGGGTGCTTCGGTGTGTTTGCCGGTGACGAGGTGTCGCAAAGGCGGGCAGAGGGGCGTTCGCTCCCGGCCCGCCCGCGTGAATCCCCGAGGATTCGGCGCTTTTTTGGTGAGGAGAGCAGATGAAGACGAAGACCCTTGCAGCCGTCGTCGGCCTTGCCCTTGCGGGTTCCGCAATGGCCCAGGTCGCCATCCCCCCGCACGCGTCCGTGTACAACGGATTTACCCGCGGGTTCAGTTTCACCTCCCAGGTGGCATTCACCATCACGGAGCTGTCGCTTCCCACGGAGGCGTTCCAGCCCGGTGACACCGCCAGTTACATGATCCTGCTCAACGGGGCCGAGGCGTACCGCAGCGTCGGCAACGCCGGCGCCGTGAACCCCAACTTCAACGTCGCCGTCGGCGACGTGGTCGGGATCATCGGCAACTGGTCGCCGGCCGTCACCGGCAACTTCTCCGCCCACAACTCCTATGGGGCCGGCGGCGGCACGTTCATCACGAATATCGAGGGCGTCGCCCATACGCTGTTCAGGGCGGGCTGGCAGTGGGACATCGGCGATCCGGGCTACCTCGGGGGCGGTCCCGGCTTCACCACCCTGACCGGTTCGGTCGGGCGGTTGTTTATGACCACCGCTCCGATCCCGGCGCCGGCTTCACTGGCACTGCTCGGCCTCGGCGGCCTGGTTGCGGCCCGTCGCCGCCGCTAGAAATCGCGATCTCTTGACTTCACCGACCGGCGGGCCCCAGGGGCTCGCCGGTTTTTTGTTTGGGGGGTCGGCTTCGCTACCCACCTGCGCTTACCCAGTTTGCCAAACTCGTTCCATCAAGAAAACCCTCTTGCTTCGCTCGCTGATTGGCGGTAATCTGTTTGGCGCGCGGGCCTCGTGAATCCCGCACTCGCAGGACAGCGGCGAAGGCCGCGGGAGAGACCGACATGCGTTCCATTCTTGCTGGTGTTGTTGCGCTCGCGGCCGCGGGGGCGGCAAACGCCGATGTGCTCAACGCGAACCCCGGGCCGGCGAACAACGGCGGTGCCACGAACTGGGCGATGTTCTTCGACCTGGAGGCCCTGACCCCGGGCGTCGTGGTCACGCACCTGACGACGGCCAACACCGGTGCCGCGGGCGCCGCCTTCACTGTCGAGATCTTCACATTCTCGGGCTCGGGCCTGGGCGGGCCTGTGGCGAGCGGGCCGGGCAGTTCGAATGCGGGCTGGACCTCGCTCGGCATCGCCAACGCGACGCAGGGCCCGACGGCAAGCGGCGTGTCGGAACTGATCGACATCCCCGACATCGTGCTGGGCGCGGGCATCACCGGCGTGGCGATGCGGTTCACCGGCGTCGGCCCGCGGTATTTCGGCACCGGCGCGCCGCCGCTGTCGATCTACCAGGACGCGAACCTCCGGCTGACCACGGGCGACGGGCGCAGCGTGCCGTTCACGGCGACCGGATCGTTCTTCAGTTCTCGTGCCATGGTCGGCGCCGTCACCTACGTCGTCCCTGCGCCGGCTTCCCTGGCCCTGCTCGGCCTTGGCGGGCTGGTTGCCGCCCGCCGCCGCCGCTGAGCCACTCAATCTCTGCCTTCACGAACCGGCGGGCCCCAGGGCTCGCCGGTTTTTCGTTGCGCACCTATCCTCTCGCCCCCGCCAATCCCAGGAGAGACTCATGCCCGCCGCGATCACGATGCAGTCCGGCCGACTCAGCGTCCCCGACCAGCCGATCCTGCCCTACATCGAGGGCGACGGGACGGGACCGGACATCTGGCGGGCCTCGGTCCGCGTGTTCGACGCCGCGGTGGAACGGGCGTACAAGGGCAAGCGAAGGATCACCTGGCGCGAGGTGCTCGCGGGGGAGAAGGCGTTCAACACGCTGGGGAGCTGGCTGCCCGACGAGACGCTCGCGGCGTTCAAGGAGCACCTGGTCGGGATCAAGGGCCCGCTGACGACGCCCGTCGGCGGCGGCATCCGCAGCCTGAACGTGGAACTTCGGCAGCGGCTGGACCTGTACGTCTGCCTCCGCCCGGTCCGCTGGTTCAAGGGTGTGCCGTCGCCCGTGAAGCGACCCGGCGACTGCGACATGGTGATCTTCCGCGAGAACACGGAGGACATCTACGCCGGTATCGAGTACGCCGCGGGGACCGAGGCCAGCCAGGAGTTCCTGAGTTTCCTGGAGCAGAACTTCCCCAAGGAGTTCAAGAAGGTGCGGTTCGGGTCGCGCGATGCCGCCGCGGCCTGGGACCGGCAACTGGAAGCGACCGGGATGCCGGCGCGGAAGCAGGACGCCTTCGGCGTCGGCATCGGCATCAAGCCGGTGAGTTACCTGGGGACGGAGCGGCTGGTGCACTCGGCGATCACGTTCGCCCTGAAGGAGAAGCGGCGGAGCGTGACGCTGGTGCACAAGGGCAACATCATGAAGTTCACGGAGGGGGCGTTCAAGGACTGGGGGTACCAGGTCGCGACGCGGTTCTTCCGGGACAGGATCGTCACCGAGCGTGAATCGTGGATCCTGGGGAACAAGGAGGCGAACTCCGACCTGTCGCCCGAAGCCAACGCGAAGATGATCGACCCCGGCTACGACATGATGACGCCCGACCAGCGGAAGAAGATCGTGGCGGAGGTGGAGACGGTCCTGAAACTCTGGCCCACCCACGGCCAGGGCAGGTGGAAGCAGATGCTGCTGATCAAGGATTCCATCGCCGACATCACGCTCCAGCAGGTGCTGACGCGCCCGAAGGACTTCGGCGTGATCGCCACGCTGAACCTGAACGGCGACTACCTGTCGGACGCGCTGGCCGCCCAGGTCGGGGGGATCGGCATCGCCCCCGGGGCGAACATCAACTACGTCAGCGGGCACGCGATCTTCGAGGCGACGCACGGCACCGCCCCCAAGTACGCGAACCTGGACCAGGTCAACCCCGGCTCGCTCATCCTGTCCGGCGAGATGATGCTGCGGTACATGGGCTGGACGGAGGCCGCGGACCTGGTGATCAAGGGCATGGAGGGGGCGATCGGCGCCAAGACCGTGACGTACGACTTCGAGCGGCTGATGAAGGCCGAGGGCGACACGCAGGTGAAGAAGGTCAAGTGCAGCGAGTTCGGCGGGGCGGTGGTCCAGCACATGGGATAGGGCGGCACCGGATACACCGACCCATCGGCCTGTCACGTCTTGAACCGCGGGAACGGCACCGGCTGCAAGTTGCCGTGATCCGCCGCGTCGGTGCCGTGCTCCTTCAGCCGCTTGACCTCTTTCTGCGGCTGGAACTCGTCGGGGTCGCCGTGCGTTTCCCTGTCCTCGATCTCTTGGGCGACGTTGGGGTACGGCACCGGCACCGGGCCCGGTGCGGCCGGCCCGGTCGTGATCACGGGCGGGCGAGAACGTGAAATGGACATCGGCATGGTGGCCTCCTTGCACGCCCAGGCGCCGCGGCGGGCCGGGCCGCGCACCCCGTGGATCCATGCCACGGGCACCGACCGGCGATCCCCCGCCCGGAGCCTATAGTTGGGGTCACGCGGCCGCCGGCCGGGATTCGACCGGGAGCCCACCCCTGGAGACCGAATGAGCAGCAACCCCATGGACATGGTGATCGGTGCCAGCGAGACGCAGCGCGACGCCCGCGCCGCCGCGAAGCACCTGGAGGCAGCGCGGGCCGCGGACAAGGCCGGCGAGCGGGAACGGGCGATCATCGAACTGAAGAAGGCGACGGCGGCCGACCCCCAGAACGTCGACGTGCTGTTCGAACTCGCCTACCGGCTCGACCTCGTGGGCGAGGAGGACGAGGCCCTTGCCACCTACGAGCGGGCGACCGACCGGGGCCCGGCCAGCACGAACACGCTGATGAACCTTGCGGTGATGTACGACGACCGGGGCGATTACGCCCGGGCCGAGCGCTGCCTGCGCCAGGTGCTGGAGTCCCACCCCAACCACCCACGGGCACGCCTGTACATGAAGGACGTGCAGGCCAGCCGCGAGATGATGGTCGACGACGAGCAGGACCGTGACTACGTCAAGCGCAAGGCGATGATGGACACGCCGGTGACGGACTTTGAACTCTCCGTCCGGGCGCGGACCTGCCTGAAGAAACTGAATATCCGCACGCTCTCCGACCTGCTGCGGTACTCGGAGGCGGAACTGCTGAGTTACAAGAACTTCGGTGAGTCGAGCCTGACCGAGATCAAGGCGATGCTCGCCGGCAAGGGTTTCCGGCTCGGCCAGGGCGCCGACGATGCGTACCGCCAGGCCCGGCGCTCGATCGCCGACCAACTCAAGGGCTCCGGGCGCGAGCAGGTCCTCAACAAGCCCGTGGGCGACCTGCAACTGTCCGTCCGCGCCCGAAAGGCGCTCCAGTTGCTCAACATCCAGACCATGGGCGACCTGGCCAGCCGGACGGAGGCGGAACTGATGGGGGTCAAGAACTTCGGGGCGACCTCGCTGCAGGAGGTCAAGGAACGCCTGGCGGAGGCGGGCCTGGGCCTCCGCACGCTCGACGAGCCGTAAGGCGCAGCCGGGCGGGACGTCGGTTCACCAGAGGAGCCCATGAAGAGCGGCATCATCCGCTGGACCATCTACCTCGCTGCGGTGCTGGCGATCGGCCCCATCGCGGGGATGCTGATCGCCGGGCTCCGCGCCAGCGACGGCGCCCTGGACGCCACACCCCTCCTCTCGACCACCCCGCTGCTCGGGATGGGCCTGGCCCTTGCCGCCGCGGCCCTGGCAACGATCCCGGGTGTCCTGTCCGCGGCCCTGGTCGACCCCAAGGCGGGCCTGATCGCGTCCGGCATGGTGCTGGCGTGGCCGGCGTACCGGTCGGCCTCGATCACCGGGCTGTTCCAGTCGGCACCGTCGTCCTCCGTCCTCGTGCGGCTCTCGATCGAGGGCATTGCAATCGGGGCGATGGCCATCGGCGTTTCCTGGCTGGTTGAGTTGGCCGGCCGTCGTCGCACGCCGCCCACACCAAAGGAGAAGGCCCCCACGCTGGCGGAACTGCTCCCGGCCCTCGGGGCCGCGGTCGTCGCCGGGGCCGCCGCGGCGTGGGCGATCGCGCAGACGCCTCTGACCGGGCAGGCCTTCGCCGCGGCGTGCGTCGGCGGGGTCGCCGCCGGGGCCGCGGCGCACCTTGTCGATCCGCGCACGCCGCTGACCCTCGGGGTCGCGGCTGTCGGCGTGCTGGGCGTCGTCGGTCCCTTGACCGGGTTCATCTCCGGGGATGTGGTGACGGCCGCCCGGCTCGGTACCCTGTTCCCGCTGGCCTCCCTCACGCCGCTGCACTGGGCCGCGGGCGGACTGGCCGGCGTGCCGATGGGCGTGGCCTGGGCGGCCTCCATGATGGAGAAGAAGCCGGAACCCGCGAAGGCGGCGTAGTTTCAACTTTTTCGGGCTCGGCCTGGTAACCAAGCCGCCGTGCCGGACTCTATTCCTACGATGCCCGCGCCAACCATGAACACCAAGCGGAGAGCACCAAAGCGGGTCGGCAAGGGGACGCGGCCCCGCCGCACGCCCGCGGTCGCCCCCGGGATGCCCGACGTCCAGGCCTCGGCCGACCTGCGCAGGGTGGCGATCGACCAGGTGGGTGTCAAGGACGTGACCTACCCGGTTCGGCTGCGAACCCGTGAGGGCGGGGAGCAGACCACCGTTGCCTCCATCAACATGTATGTGGCCCTGCCGCACTACCAGAAGGGCACCCACATGAGCCGCTTCCTCGAGGTGCTCAACGAGCACGCGGGTGAGTCCTGCCGGCCGCTCACGCCCGATCGGATCCCGGCGGTCGCCAGCGCCATCTGCCGCCGGCTGGGCGCGGCAACCGCGCACTTCGAGGCGGACTTCACCTACTTCATGCAGAAATACGCCCCGGTGACGCGCTCGCCCGGCCTGATGGACTACAAGGTCCGCTTCGCGGCCGAGGCCAACGGGACCGAAGACTTCATCATGAGAGTCTCAGCCCCGGCAACGAGCCTGTGCCCGTGCAGCAAGGAGATCAGCAGGTACGGGGCGCACAACCAGCGCTGCCGCATCGAGGCCGCGGTCCGGTTTCGGGGGATGCTCTGGATCGAGGACCTGGTGGAGCACCTGGAGGCCGCGGCGTCGTACCCCGTGTGGGCGGTGCTCAAGCGTCCGGACGAGAAGAAGGTGACGGAGGCGGCGTACGAGAACCCGAAGTTCGTCGAGGACATCGTGCGCGACCTTGCGCTGGCTCTGGACGGCGACGACCGGATCACCTGGTACTCGATCAACTCGGAGAACTTCGAGTCGATCCACTCGCACAACGCCTACGCGCAGCTCACGCGGGACAAGAGGTAACACGGCGGGCTCCCCCGAGTCGGGGATGGCAAGCGCTGCCGGCCGCGACCGGGGTTTCCATCTGAAACCGTGGAATGCCCGTCTCTCTCCCTGGTTGTCTGCTCCATCACACCGGCCCGGCCCGATACCATGCCGCGGTGCCCCTCTCCCGCCATGTCCTGACGATGTTCCACCGCCGCCTGTTGCTCCTGGCCGGTGTGTTTGCGACGGTCCTCTTCGTCATGTTCCTGCAACTCGGGCGGCTGCAACTGGCGCAAGGGGCGGAGCACCGGGCGATGGCCGAGTCCCGCCTGGAGTCGCTGACGTGGGTGCAGACCACCCGCGGCCGCATCCTGGACCGCAAGGGACGGGTGCTGGCCCAGGACCGCCCCAGTTTCGACCTGACCGTGGATTACCGCGTGCTCAGCGGCGCCTGGTCCGTAAAACAGTCCGGGGCGGCCGCCCGGCTGCTGGAACCCGCCGCCTGGGCCGCGGCGGACAAGCCGGGACGCGAACTCCTGATTGACCGCTACAGGCCGATCTTCGATGCCCATGTCGAGAGGGCCTGGCGGGAAATCGCCGCGGCCGTGGGCCTGCCGCCGGCGGCACTGGCGGAGAAGCGCGATGATGCGGTGGCACGGGTGAAGGCCCTGGAGGCATCGGTCCGCGGCGTGCGCCAGACCGTAGAGTACAACGCCGTGCTCGCCCGCGGCCAGGAACTGACCACCGAAGTGCAGGACGCGATCGCCAAGCGCGTCAAGACGCCGATCCTGGAGTCCGAGTCGCCGCAGATCCTGATCCATGCAATCTCGGACGAGGCCGGATTCGCCCTGCTGCACCTGGCCTCTCAGACGGAGGTCCTGAGCCTTCCGGGGCCCGATGGGCCGCGTGAGGTCGTGGTGCCGCTCTGCCCGGGACTCGCGGTGCCGAACTCGGCGGACCGGGAATACCCCTATGACCACATCGTGGTGGAGGTGGATCGGTCGACCTTCCCATCCCCGGAGCGGGGCGACGGCGGCACAGCCCACGTCCAGGTCTCCGGCGTCGCGACCAACGTCATCGGATGGGTCGGCAACAATGCCCGCGCGGAGGACATCGCGGCCCGGCGCGCCCGAATGACCATGGACCCCGAACTGCGGGAGGCCGCCGTGGTCGAGGTCGCGGGCCGGTCCGAGGATCGCGGGAGTTACGAGGACGGTGACGTGGTCGGTCGCTGGGGCGTGGAGGAGGGGCGCGAGGACCAACTCCGCGGCCTGCGCGGGCTCACCGTGACGCGGCGCGACACGGGCGAGAACGAGCGGACCCTTGCCCCCGAGCCCGGGCGCGATGTCAGGCTGACCATCGATGCGAAACTGCAGGCCCGCATCCAGGCGGCGATGGAGCCGTCGCTGGGCCTGGCCCAGGTGCGGCCGTGGCAGCGTGCCAGTGAAGACGAAGAGCAGGAACTGATGCCCGACGGTACTCCGCTGGCGGGGGCGGCGGTGGTACTGGACATCGCCACGGGAGACGTCCTGGCGATGGTCTCGACCCCCTCCTTCACGCGCCGGGACGTGCGGGATCGGCCGGACTGGGTGTTCAAAGACCCGCTCGACATGCCCGCGATCGACCGGACGATTGCCCGGCCCTACCCGCCCGGGTCGATCGCCAAGGCGCCGCTGCTCTGCGCCGCGGTGACGCTCGGGAAGCATCATCTCGAGGACCACATCGAGTGCAACGGGATGCTGAATCCCAACGCCCCGGACCGATTGCGATGCTGGATCTACAAGCACTTCGGCACGACGCACACGCAGTTGATAGGGCGGCCGCTCTCGGCCCGCGACGCCCTGAGGGTCTCCTGCAACATCTACTTCTTTACGGTCGGGCGGAAACTCGGGCCGGAGGGAATCGCGGCGGCGTACGGCATGTTCGGCGTCGGCCGCGGCTTTGACCTCGGCATCGGGCACGAGGAGCCCGGGAGCATCGGCGCGTTCGGCAGGGTCGTGAATGGTCGCCGCACAGCGATCCCGCCGACCCCCGACGACGCGATCCAGATGGGGATCGGCCAGGGGCCCATCGTGTGGACGCCGATGCACGCGACCAACGCCCTGGCGACCATCGCCCGCGGCGGGGTGGACATCCGGCCCCGAGTGATCGACGACGGCTCCGCCCCGGTGCACGAGGACCTGCACCTGGATCAGGCTGCCGTCGCCGAAGCGATGCTGGGGCTGGATGATTCGGTCAACACGCACGACGGGACCGGCAGCCACCTGAGGATCGATGGTGTCGCCGAGCCGGTGTTCAACGCGCCGGGCGTGCGTGTGTGGGGGAAGACCGGCACGGCGGACGCCTCGGCCATTGTCCGCGAGGTCCGCGGCCCCGACGGAAAGCCCGAACTGGACGCCAAGGGCAGGATCAGGAAGGAGGTTCTGCGCGATGGCGACCACTCGTGGTTCGTCATCCTCGCAGGGCCGAGCGGCGGGGAACCGCGCTACGCCATCGGCGTCCTCATGGAGTATGCGGGCAGCGGCGGCAAGGTCTCCGGCCCCATCGCCAACCAGGTTCTGCACGCCCTGATCGCCGAAGGCTATCTCTAGATGATCGGTTCCCTCTTCCGCTGGGCCGCCGTCAGCGACAGCGGGCGTTACCGCGTCACCCTCATCAACCTGGGCTGGGTGGTCGTGGCCGCGGCGCTGGTCCTGTCTGCCGTCGGCGTCTACGCCATCGACGTGGCGATGCAGGGACCGGGCGCGGGCTGGGACCTTGCGCCGCGGGCGCTGCGCCAGGTGATCTACCTGGTGGTGTCGCTGCTGGCCGCGGGGTTCATCGCGATCCCGCACTACCGGCTGATCGGGGTGCTGGCGCCCGTCGGCGCGGTGATCGTGCTCGGGCTCCTGGTGGTGCTCCTGGTCCCGATTGTTCCCGCGTCCATCGTGAAGGCCGAGAACGGCGCCCGGTCGTGGATCAACATCCCCGGGCTTCGGCTCCAGCCCTCGGAACTGGCCAAGATCGCGTTCGTGCTGGTGGTGGCCCGTTACCTGCGCTTCCGGGCCCAGCACCGGCGCTTCCCGGGGCTGGTCCCGCCGGCGATGATCGCCGCCGTGCCGGTCCTGCTCATCATCCTCCAGCCGGACCTGGGCACCGCGTCGCTCTTTGTGCCCGCGCTCTTTGCCATGCTTGTCGCCGCCGGCGCCCGGCTCCGCCACCTCGGGCTGATCGTCCTGATCGCGTGCCTGGCGGCCCCGGCCGTCTACCCCGCGCTCCGTCCCCACCAGAAGGCACGCATCCAGGCGCTGCTCAACCAGGTGACCGGCGAGCGGAGCGGCGCCCAGACCATCAACTACCAGGGCTTCGTCGCACAGACCTACATCGGCGCCGGCGGGGCGGCGGGCGTGGGCGATGCCCGCGCCCGGACCCTCATCGAGTACAACTACCTGCCCGCCAAGCACAACGACATGATCTTCTCGGTCATCTGCCTGCGCTTCGGCTGGCTGGGCGCCACCTGCGTCCTCCTGCTCTACCTGGCCTGGTTCGTCGGCGCGCTGGCCGCGGCGGCGCTCTGCAAGGACCCCTTCGGCCGGCTTGTCATCGTGGGCCTGGCGGCGTTCATCGGCGCCCAGGTGGTCATCAACATCGGCATGAACGTCGGCGTGCTGCCCATCATCGGCATCACGCTCCCGTTCCTGTCCGCTGGCGGCTCCAGCGTGCTGACCTGCTGGCTGATGACCGGCCTGATCCTGAACGTCGCCATGCGCAAGCCCATCCCGCCCTTCCGCCCTTCGTTCGAGTTCGGGGAGTAGGTCGTCTCCCGCGCGCTGCCGTGCTCGATCCGTTCCACGCCGGCGAGCGCACCCTACTTCTTCTTGGCCCGGAGTTCGGCGATGACCTTCCGCGTCGCATCGTCGGCCTTCAGCGCGACCAGGTACTGCTCCGTCACGTCCACAGCCTCGGTGTCAAGGGGGTAGACCACCCTGCCGGCAACGATCACGTCAACCTTGGCCGCGGCGGCGATGCCGGGCAGCAACGCCCGCGTCCTCCCCAGGATGTTGTCGATCGGCGCCCCACCGCTGAGTTGCTCGTGCGCCAGGTCCTGCAGGGCCGCTCCCTGCTTCTCCAGGTCCCTGACTTTCGCTGCGTCCCCCGCCTGCACCGCGGCGTCGCGCGCGGCTCTCAGTTCAGTGATGTGATCGCGCGCCACCCAGGACCGGTAGTACGCCACCACCAGAGACTGCCGGTCGAAGGTGCCGACGCGCAGGCGCGGTCCCGGGGCGGCCGGTGAGCCCACGCCCGGGGATGTCGCCGGCTGCCCCGTACAGAGTGACGTGCCGAGGATGCAGGCGGCGGCGAGACCGATGGTGACGATGATTCTCATGGTTGGGTTCTTTCCAAATGTTTGCGGACACTAACTTGACTGGCGCCAAACCATATCTGGGCGGTGGGCCCCGGTCAACTCACCTAGAGCAATGTGCCGCGGAGGATGACAACGGCGGTCCAGAAGTAGATCAGGACACCGACCACGTCCACGAGCGTGGCGACAAAGGGTGCGGAACTGGTGGCCGGGTCCAGGTGCAGCCGCTTGAGCACGAAGGGGAGCATCGAGCCGATCACGGTGCCCCAGAGGACGACGCCCAGGACGGCGACGCCGATCGTGATCCCCAGCAACTCGAAGTGGCTCTGGGCGAGCAGGCTCTCCGGGGTGAAGCCGGCGCCGGTCTCGGCCTTCTTCTTGAACCAGCCCATCCAGCCCCAGACATTGACACGGACGATGCCGATGCAGCCCAGCCCCGCCCCCAGCAGCGCTCCGCACGCCAGTTCGCGCCGCATCACCCGCCACCAGTCCGCCAGCGTCAGTTCCCCGATCGCCAGCGAGCGGATGATGAGGGAAGTCGCCTGCGACCCGCTGTTGCCGCCGCTGGAGACGATCAGCGGGACGAACGTCGCCAGCACCGCCGCCCGCTGGATTTCCTCCTCGAAGCCGGACATCGCGGTCGCCGTCGCCATCTCCCCGATGAACAGGGCGGCCAGCCATGTGATGCGCTTGCGGACCAGTTCGAGGATGGGGACCGTGATGTACGGGTCGTCCAGGGCCTCCATACCGCCGAGTTTCTGGATATCCTCGGTCGTCTCCTCCTCCGCGACGTCCGCCACGTCGTCGGCGGTCACGATCCCGACCAACAGGCCGCGGCTGTCCACGACGGGCAGTGCGATGCGGTCGTACCGGGCCATGGCGTGGACGGCCTGCTCCTGGTCCTGGTCGGCCTTGAGGGAGATGAAGGAGCGGGTCATCAGCGACTCAACGGTCTGGGCGGGGTCGGCCAGCAGCACCTGCCGCAGGCGCATGTCGTCGATGAGGCGTCCCTCGTTGTCCACGACATAGAGGACGTTGATGGTCTCCGCGTCGCGCCCCTGCCGGCGGACCTCCGCCAGCGCCTGGGCGATGGTCCAGTCCGGGCGGATGCGGATGTAGTCGGGCGTCATGATGCGCCCGACCGTGCCGTGCGGGTACCCGAGGATGGCCTGCGTGAGTTTGCGCTCCTCCGGTGAGAGCGAGGCGACGATCCGCTGCGCGACCTCCGCCGGGAGTTCGTCGAGCAGCCGGACGCGGTCGTCGGGGCGCATCTCCTCGACGATGGCAACCGTGGTCTCTGCGCCCAGGGCCTTGATCAGGGCCTCCTGCTTCTCCGAGTCGAGGTAGGAAAAGACCCGGGCCGCGTCGTCGTGCTGCAGGACGCGGAAGCCCGCGGCGGTCTCCGCCGGGTCGAGCCCCGCGAGGATGTCCGCGACGTCCGCGGGCGCGACGAGGTGCAGCGCTTCGCGCAGTTCCGTGAACCGCTTCTCGCGGATCAGTTCCTGCACCTCGGGCTGGAGGAGTTCTGCGACCGGGTTCACGGGGGCTATCAAAGCGCGCCGGACACTGGGCGGCGAGCGGCCGGGGAACGCTACCGGCGCACGGGGAACCGGGGACGGGGGGGACGCTTCGCCCCCTTGGGCGCCGGGTTCCTGACCGGACGCCTGGACACGACATTGGCCCACGCGGTGTGGAGCGCCCGCCGGAGAAGGGCAACCGGGGCGGTGCGGAGGTCGATGAACGTCGCCCCGCCTTCGCCCCACCTCCCGGGCACCGGATGCACGGTCCCCGGGTGACGCCCGCACCACTCGTCCTGCTGCTGCGGCGTGAACTTCACCATGGCCCGCGCGTGGTCCTCGTGGATCGTCGCGAAGATCCGCGTGTCCACGCGGAATGAGGGCAGGTCGAAGTGCGGCATCTCCACCGCCCCCGGCAGGGCCAGGGCGAGTCGGCGGAAACGGTCAACTCGCGAGGTGCTCACCGCCCCAGCGCCCAGGCCGTCTGGAACGCCCCGAAGTCGGCCAGGTTCAGCACGCCGTCGCCGTTGAAGTCGGCCCGCGGGTCGCCCCCCGCAAACAAGGTCTGGAACGCCCCGAAGTCCGCGAGCGTGTACACGCAGTCGTGGTCCGTGTCGGCGCGGAACGGGTACCGCTGGATCGTCCACTGCGCGGCCGCGAGGATTGCGGGGAAAACCTCCTCGCAGTTCGGGATGATCTGGTCCGGCGGCAGGACAAAGCCGCCCGGGCTGCCGCGGAGTTCGAAGAGGAAGGCGAAGGCCTTGCGGTCCGCGTAGAACCAGTCGGTGATCCCTCCGCTGACCGGGTAGAGCCGCGTGTACGTCCGCCCGGGCGCGTACGCGAGGTTGTGCACCGCCAGGATGAGGGCCCGGAACTGCGCCCCCAGCGACGCAAAGTCGGCGTCGTCGGGCGATGGGTCGGGCGACCAGCCCCACGGGTAGAGCAGGTACTGCCCGTAACTGTGGATGTCGTTGTGCCAGCGGACCTGCGGCTTGCCGAGCGCGAAGTCACGGATCGCCGCCGTCTCCGGCTCACTGAACGGGCCGGTGCCCCAGTAGACGTCGCTGCCTGGGTTGGCGTTGCCCCCGTTGCCGCCGGGGAGCGGCAGCCCCCACTTGAACCCCCAGTTGCGGTTGAGGTCCACCCCGAACGAGCCGCCCGCGTTCGGTCGCCGGTTCTTGCGCCATAGGCGGGTGTTCGTCCAGGTCCACTCGTAGCCGTCCGGGTTGACGATGGGCACGATCACGATGTCCGCGGCGTCCACGACGGCCTTGATCGCGGGGTCCGTGTCGTATTGCCGGATGAACCGGTCGGCGAGGTAGGTGGTGACCATGGTCGCGATCCACTCGCGGGCGTGCTGCGTGCCGGTGAGCAGGACCATGGGCTTGCAGGCCCCGCCACCGGCCTGCGGGTTGCGGATGCGGATGGCCCGCATCTCCCGCCCCTCCAGCGACGCGCCGATCGTGAAGACCTCCGCCAGGTCCGGTCGCAGGTCACGCAGGGTCAGCAGGTAGGCGTTGACCTGGGCGTAGGTCTTGAAATCGTCGAAGAACGATCCGTCGATGGGCCCGCCCGCCTGCGGAGCGAGGCGGGCTCGCTCGGCGTCGATGGCCCGCTGTACATCCGGCACGACGACGGCAAACGGGATGCCGCTGGCGCGGAGCGCCGCCATGCTGCCCGGCGGCACGCGGAAGTCGGTCCCTCCGGCCTCCACACGGTGCGACCACATGTCCGGGCTCAGGCGGAGCAACGTGTCCAGGTCGCGCTGCGAGCGGACGGTCGCCCGCACGACCCGGTGGCCGTCGTACCGCTCGCCCGTTCCCGCCGGGGCGAGGGGCTGGGCATGAACAGAGCACGCCAGGAGCGTGGCGACGACAAGCAGGGCGTGGCGCATGGGCAGCCTCCGCGGGCAGCGTACCGCGCGGGTCAACCCTCACGCGTTTTCGCTCACCCCTTGGGCAGGGTCGGGGCGCTCGCGGCGGCACCTACCTTGACCGCCGAGATCCCCGCCGACGGCGGCTTCCCGTACAACTCGGGCGCCAGGTAATGGCCGCGCTCGGCCTCGGGCTTGTCTTCCTCGACCTTGACGCGGTGGGCATTGGCCCAGGGGTCCCGGCGGATGCCGGTGACCTGCCACGACACGCTCGTGCGCGGCGCGCTGGTCCGGAGGGTGAACACGTTGTCCCGCACGCCGGCGACGATCTTTGCCTGCACGAAGTCGGCGCTGTCGCTCTCATCGATCACGGTCAGTTGGTAGCGGAAGTCGCGGTTCAGGGCCTGGAACCAGTCGGGCAGCGCCACGGTCGCGTAGCCGCGCGCGTCCGTGGTGACCACACCGTCGTAGATGTTCATCATGTCCGGTGATTCGACGAAGGAGTGCGAGAGGTACTTGTTGGCGGGGTCGAGGGGGTGGTCGATCTTGAACGAGCCGCTGCTCTTGGAAAGGGAGCCGGCAATCAGAACATCTCCGACAAACCAGCCCGCGAACCCGTTCGCGGACTGGCCGAACACCCCGACGCTCTGGGTTCCGCCGACGTTGGCGTAGCCCGCGATGCCAATGCCCCCATCGGCGTTGGCGATGCCGGTGACACCAATCCCCCCATAAACGTTGCTCTCCCCGAGAACGCCTGCGGCAGTGGGAGTGTTTCCGCCAAAGGTGGCGCCATGCACGCCGGGGCCGGTGGTGGACGTCCCGTACACGCCGTTGCCGCTGACGCTGACGCCGCGCAGGCCGAAGCCCTGGTTGGCCTCGCCGTACACGCCGAAGGCCAGGCCGGAGTCCGCGATCCCCGAGACGCCGACGCCGCCGCTCACCTGGCTCTCGCCCAGGACGCCCGCGGCGTTGGTGGCGGTGCTGCCGAAGTTGGTGCCGTGCACGCCCGGACCGAAGTTGGACGTGCCGTACATGCCGTTCCCGTTGATGCTCACCCCCCGCACGCCGAAGCCCTGGTTGGCGTGGCCGTAGATGCCGTAGGCGCCCGGGCCGGTGTCGGCGAAGCCAGAGACGCCGATGCCGTTTGAGACGAGGTTCTCACCCAGGACGCCTGGGGCGTCGAACGCGGTGCTGCCGAAGTTGGCGCCGTGGACGCCTGGCCCGAGGTTCGACGTGCCGTAGATGCCGTTGCCGTTGAGGCTTACGCCGCGCACGCCGAAGCCCTGGTTGGCCTGGCCGTAGGCGCCGATGGCGGCCGAGCCGGTGTCGGCGAAGCCGGAGACGCCGACGCCGCCGGCGGCGGTGGACCGGCCGATGACGCCGGGAGTGAGGGTCGGATCAGCGGCGGCGTTCCTGACCGTATTCGTGCCGGCCACCCCGGCGCCGTTCGTGTTTGCGACCGAGACGGCGGCCCCGAAGAGGTCGGCGCTCCCCTGGTAGGGGAGTTCGAGCCCGATCGCGTACGGCGCCGGTGTGATGTGCTGCCGCGGCGTCAGGGCGGTGTACGACCCGACCGCGTGGGGCCTCAGGCTGATCTGGAGCCAGCGGTCGGCGCCGGGAAACTGGCCCGCCCCGAAATCCAGGGGCGTTGTGAACAGGCCGCCCGTGACATCGATCGTCTGTTCGACGGTTCCGCTCGCCGTGCCGCCGGAGGCGGTCGGGTAGAGTTCAAACCGGAAGTCGTAACTCCCGGTGACCGGAGCGCCGGCGCTCTTCAGGTCACCCTGGTATGTGAACGTCGTGGTCTGGGCGGAGGCTCCCGCGGTCCAAACGGTGAGCGCGACAAGGACCGCGAACCGGGACAGGCGCTGCATCATGATTTCTTCTCCTGCCTTCGGAGGCGTGTCGGTTGGTGCCAACCACCCGAGTAGAACTCTCGTCGGCGATCGAACGCGCGAAGGGCACCGCCACCATAGGGCAGGAACAGCGGAACGCAAGGCGAATTCTCGGGAGATTTCACGCCGGGCCGGCGGGCCCCGGGATGCGGTATCCCGGCGGCGACGGAGCGCCCGCTCCCCTGCCCGGCGGCGATGCCCCGGTGCGGCGGATGGTCTCCTCAGCGTGCGTACTCAACGGCCCGGGTCTCGCGCAGCACCGTGACCCGGATCTCGCCCGGGAAGGTCATCTGGTCGCTGACCTTCTTGGCGATGTCGCGGGCGATCAGGTGGGCCTCATCGTCCCCGACTTTGGCCGCGTCCACCATGACGCGAACCTCGCGCCCCGCCTGGATCGCGTACGCCTCCGTCACGCCGGGCATGCCCAGGGCGATGTCCTGGAGTTCGTTGAGCCGCTGCACATACCGCTCCATGGATTCGCGCCGAGCCCCGGGGCGGGCGCTGCTCACGGCGTCGGCGGCCATGACGATGGGTGTGTAGAAACTGGTCGAGGGGATGTCGGCGTGGTGCCCCCCGATGGCGTTGAGCACCGGTTCCTTCTCGCCGTGCTGCCGGGCGAAGTCCATGCCGATCTTCGGGTGGCCGCCCTCCATCTCGTGGTCCATCGCCTTGCCGATGTCGTGCAGGAACCCGCAGCGCCGGGCGAGCGTCCCGTCCAGCCCCAACTGGTCCGCGATGACCTGCGACAGGAACGCGACCTCCACCGAGTGGCGCAGCACGTTCTGCCCGTAACTGGTGCGGTACCACAACTTGCCCATCGCCTCGACGATCCTGGGGTGCATCCCGCGGAGGTTGACCTCCAGGGCCGCGTCCTTCCCGTACTTCAGGATGCGCTCGCCCACCTCGCTCTGCACCTTCGCCACGACCTCCTCGATGCGCGCGGGGTGCATCCGCCCGTCGGCGATCAGGCGTTCCAGGGCCTCCACCGCCACCGCCTGGCGCACCTTGTCGAAGCACGACACGACGATCACGCCCGGCGTGTCGTCCACGATGATGTCCACGCCGGTGACGCGCTCGATGGCGCGGATGTTGCGCCCCTCGCGCCCGATGATCCGCCCCTTCATGTCGTCGGACGGGATCGCCACGCTGCGGACCGTGGTCTCGCTGGTGTGCTCGGTCGCGTACCGCTGCACGGCCATCAGCGTGATCTCCAGGGCCTTGTCCTTCGCCTCGTGCTCGGCCTCCTCGGTCACCTTGCGGACCACCTTGGCCATGTCGAGGCGAGAATCCTCTTCGACGCGCCGCAGGAGCTGGGTCCTGGCGTCGGCCACGCTGAGGCCGGCAACCTTCACCAGTGCTTCCTTCTGCTGGGCGAGCGCCAGGTCGATCTCGCCCTCCCTCTGCGTGATCTTCTGTTCTCTGCCCTTGAACCCCTCGGCCTGCCGTGAGAGCGCCTGTTCCTTGAGGGCCAGGGCCTCCTCCTTTCGGTCAAAGAGGTCCTCCCGTTTGGCGAGGCGCCGTTCCTGCTCGCGCAGGTCGTCCCGCTCCTTCTCGAACTCCTGGTCAAACCTGGCCTTGCGCTCCAGCCGCTGCCTTTCGGCCTCCAGTTCGGCCTTCTGCGCGGCGGACCGGGCGTCCTCGCGGGCGGCATCGACGATTCCGGCGGCCTGGCGCCTGGCATCGCCGAGCGACTTGGCGGTGCGGGCCCGGATGGCCAGCCACGCCAGCACCCCCCCGAGAATGACCCCGGCGAGCCCGGCGACACCCAGCATCCAACTCTGCACCTCGGCCAAAACCCGCAGCCCTGGCATGGGGTACCCCTGTTCGTTCCCGGCGCCCGAGAAAGCGCCGGGCCGGCGTGTGCGCCGGTCTTGCCGAACACAGGTTTGCACGGGCACTCGGCGGCCCCACGGCCGCCCCATTATCGAACTGCGGAGTGGCGGCGGGCCGCCCGCTGCGGGCTCGGTCGCCCTGATCGGGGGTCCGCGTGAGACACAACCCCGTCACCCACGCCGAATCGAAATGTCAGGCCCCATCGGGCCGCCAAGTACCGTTGGAGGCGGGGTTGTCCCCCTGTGCCGGGGCCCCGCGTGCAAACCCGTCTGTTTCTTCGTCACCGCACAATCAATGGTGAACAGGTCCATTATACGACAGGTTGCACCCGATCGTGAAGTTTCCTCGCCGCGGCACGATTCTGCTACAGTCCCGGCCATGATTCGACCGGGAGAACCGTCCATGCCCATCCCCCGATCACGCCAACCCCGTCGCCTTGCTCTGATCCTGGCCGCCGTGGCGGCCGCACTCCTGGGCGGATGCCACGGGGTGGCCAAGATTCCGGTGACGATCACGGGCCCCGAGATCACGCGGGAGTCACGCCCGGCGATCGACGTGAGAAACTGGGCGGGATCGGTGTTTATCCAGGCCGATCCGACCATCAAGCACGCCTCGGTGACGGCCAGGGCCATCCCCAGACGGGGGGGTGCCCCCAAGGGGGACGACCTGGAGCGGCAGACGTTTGTCGCGGCTGAATCGAAGGTCGAGGGCGGACACTCCACGCTGCGGGTGGTTTCGGAGACCAGGCTGGGCGACCCGGACCTGTCCGAGGCCAGGCTGGTCATCAAGGTCCCCAGTTGTGGCGGGATCATGGTCCGCAATGCCGCGGGGCCTGTCGAGGTGCGGGGCGCGGCGGGGGCGATCACGATCGAGAACGGTGCCGGCAACCAGGCCGGTGGGCTGGTGATCGTGCGGACCGACCAGGTCATCACAGACCCGGTGACGATCACCACGACCAACGGCAAGATTCACTTCCAGGCCGCCCCGGGGACGAGCGGGCAGTTTGACATCCAGTCGGACGATGGGATGGCGGTGATGTACGCGCTGGTCGGCACCCTGCGGGTGACCAGCGCCACCGCTGACCACTTTGTCGGTGTCCTCAACAATGGCGAGAACCCGGTGACCATCCGCACCGGGAAGGGCACCGCCGAGGTCTACATCATCGAGAACGCGGGGTCCTACCGCCCGGTGCGGCGGTAGTTCGACAGGTCTCGATCAGCCGGCCCACATGGCAAGGTTGATCATCGGCCATGCCAGGCGCCAGTGGTCGGACGGCCGGCGTGCGACCTCCTCCAGCACCCCCGAATGGAAGAGCGACCCGAGCAGCGCCGACGAGGTGACGCGCCCCGCGTGGTCCGCCACCCATGCCTGGAACGGCAGTGGAAAACTCGCCTTCGGGCGAGCGACCGTTTCCGCCGGCAGGTCGGCGGCGAATGCCCGGCGGAGGACCCGCTTCGTGTGGACCCCACCGCCCTCCAGCGTGAACCGCTCGGACATCGGGAGCGACTCAGCCAGGGCCGCGACGCGGGCGTCGGCCAGGGGCGTTCGGCCCTCGACCCCCTGGAGCATCGCGGCCGTGTCGAGCCTTGCCAGCAGGCCGGCCAGGTTCACCCGACGGTGGAAGCGGAGGTGCGCGGACAGCGGCTCGGGACACCCGTGGGACGCCTCGGCGAACTCGGACTCGTAGAACTCGGACAGGGTCGCGTCGTGCTCAAGGCCCGTCCAGGCTTTCGGGTGCAGCCGTTCCGCCTTCTCCTCCGGCGTCATCCAGGCGTTGGAGGTGAGTTGAAACCGGCCGCGCTCGCCCGGGCCCGCGTCGGTGCCGCGGCGCGACTCAAAGTCCGCGGCGGCGAGCATGGGGGCTTCGTACCCGCCAAAGAGTTCATCCGCTCCCTCTCCCGAGAGAGCGACCTTGAAGCCCTGTGACCTGAGGCAGCGCGAGACCTCGTTGATCGCGACCTCGTTGGGGGTGCTCAGGGGCTGGCCCAGGGCGGCGATCATCTCCGGCCACCGCGCGGCGAAGAGGTCGCGCGTCACCGGGACCTCGGTGTGGTCCGCGCCGATGTGGCCGGCGACGAGCCTCGCGTGCGCGAAGTCCTCCGCGCCGCCGAACTCCGGCGGCGCGTCCGGGGCGCCGGCGCAGTAGGTGCGGAGTGAACCGGCTTCGCGCCGCGCGATACTCGCCACGATCGCGCTGTCCAGCCCGCCGCTGAGAAGGCAGCACAGGGGAACGTCGGAGCGGAGGTGGCAGCGGACGGAATCAATGACCGATGCCCGGACCGCATCGGCCGCGGCCCCCGCTTCCGGGCGGGGCTGGTTGAAGCCGATGCTCAGCCGCTGCCGGCGCGGGGCCGCGTGCGAACAGTCCCAGAGCAGCGATTCTCCGGGGCGGAGGGTGCGTATTCCCTCGTACAGGGTTCGGTCACCCAGTGTCGTTCGGATGGTGGTGAGGTAGGCGCTGACCGTGACCAGATCCGGGCGGGGCGCCGGGCCGGGCATGGAGGCGAGCACGGAAGCCTGGCTGGCAAAGGCGAGTTGCCCGACCGCCAGACGGTAGTAGAGCGGCTTGATCCCCAGCGCATCACGGGCGAGCAGGAGCGAGGGGCCGCGGGTATCCAGAAGCGCCAGGGCGTACATGCCGCGGAGCCGTGCCAGGCCGGGCGGTCCCCAGGCCGTCAGGGCCCGGAGCACTGTTTCGGTATCGGATCGCGTCGTGAACCGCTGGCCCTCCCTGGACAGGTCCGCGCGCAGGTCGGCGTCGTTGTATATCTCGCCGTTGTAGGCCAGCACGAAACGCCCGTCCGCGCTGACCATGGGCTGTGCGGCCGCGGGGGATGGGTCCACGATGACGAGACGGCGGTGCCCGATGATCGCCGTGTCATTCTGCCAAAGGCCGGCACCATCGGGGCCGCGGGGAGCCATCCGGTCGCGGGCACGTTCAACGTCCTCGCGGGTGAACCCCGGTCGCACCCCCCGCGCCGCCACCACGCCGATGAGCCCGCACATGGGGTGGCTATCGGCTTGGCAGCCCGGTTGTCCGTCGCAATCTCTCGGGTGGCACGGGTAGAAGGGCCGCCCGCCGGATTCACACCCAGACCTGGACGATCAGATTGGGTTCCTTGAGTTTGCCCTGCCACTCCCCCACCGTTGTCGTGACGAGTTTGACCTCAAATGACGGATGGGCGTCAAGCCACTCGTTGATCTGGCGGTCCAGGTACTCCAGGCTGTCGCCGCCGAGTTTGCAGTGGAAGGACTTCATGTGACAGGCGCCCGTGCCCAGGGCGGACGGCTGCCGGGCCCACACGTCCTCAATTTTCCCCGTGCCGGCGCCGAGTTTCTGGTCCATCGCCTTGATCTTGGGCGACCCGACATCGGTGCGGACCACGGACCCCGTGCCCCCGTCGGGACGGATCGAGGGTGTGACCGGCTGCGGCGCGTGCACAGGCGAAGACCCCACGCCGCCGGGGAACGGGCTGGTGCTCTCGGGCATGTTGACCCCCAAACGCGGCCAAGGGCTGCCGCTGGTGCAGACTACACGGAGATCGGGCCGCCGTCACGCTCCGGGTTCAAGTTTTTCGGAGATGAACGCGAATCGCCAGAAGCCGTCGGGGCCGCGCGAACCCGCGAACCGGCCGCGCACCGGGCCGAGTGAACCCAGGACGATGAATCGATCGGGCCGGTCCAACTCCACGACCACCGTACCGTCCGCGACTCGGCGGACCGAACCGCGATCACCGGTGACCGGCCCCTCGTAGGTCAGGTACGCCTCCCGATGATCAGGCAGGCGCTCCGCACCGAAGCAGGCCGGACCGAGGTCGATCCGCACCGCGACGCGAAACGTCGTGAGGCCGCCGCCCAGCCGCTGGATCATCCAGTCCCAATGGGCGCTTCCATCCGGGGTGTCGTGCCGCAGCAGAACGGTCGCCGCCATGGCCGATGCTATCGACAGGGCTACCCTCGGGTTGGCAAGGGCGGAGGCCCCGGCTGTAGGATGCGGCCGCGTTGAAACAGGGAGGTTTCGTCATGGGTGCCAAGCGGATGAGGATGGTGGCGGTCGTGGGTGCGGCGGTGTGGCTGGGCGGGTGCGCCAGCCAGCGGCCGCTGGTCGATGTGCGGGCTTCGGGCGACCGCGCCATGGAGGCCGGGGAATACGACCAGGCCCTGAAGGACTACACCGAGTTCGTGGACCGGCGGGCCGGCGACGCGGGGGTCGAGAACAGCCTGGCGCTGGCGTTGCTGGCGACCCACCAGCCGGCCCTGGCCGTGGAGCACGCGTGGCGGGCGTACGACGCCGCGCCCGGCGATGACGCCCACATCGAGACCTTGGCACGGGCCATGCACGAGGCCGGACAGACCAGCGAGATGCAGACGTTCCTGCGCGACCAGACCCACAGCCGCGGTCGGGTGCAGGATTACCTGCGCCTCGGGCGTTACGCTGCCGCGGCCGGCGACGCGGACGGGGCGGAGGTTGCCCTGAAGACCGGGGCGGAACTGGACAAGGGGCGGACGCTGGCGCCGCAACTGGCCCTGGCGGACCTGTACCGCCGGATCGGCGACACGAAGAACGAGGTCATGCGGCTTCGGATGGCCCTGTACCTGGACCCGGTGAACTCCGAGGTCAACGAGCGTCTGCGGGCGCTGGGCGAGGTGCCGGGTCCGAGTTTCGCGTTGCAGCCGAGCGAGACGCCGTAAGGGGCCCGCAGCGCGGGGTGTTTTCAGAGCCCCAAGCGGGAGCGTGGGGTTGCACCCGTCGCTTCCGCGACGGGCTCTGTTACGGAGCGCGGGGTATCTTTCAGAGCCCCACGCGGGAGCGTGGGGTTGCACCCGTCGCCACCGCGACGGGCTCTGTTACGGAGCGCGGGGTTTCCTTCGGAGCCCCACGCGGGAGCGTGGGGTTGCACCCGTCGCTTCCGCGACGGGCTCTGTTGCGGAGCGCGGGGTTTCCTTCGGAGACCCACGCGGGAGCGTGGGGTTGTACCCGTCGCTTCCGCGACGGGCTCTGTTACGGAGCGCGGGGTTTCCTTCGGAGCCCCACGCGGAGCGTGGGGTCATACCCGTCGCTTCCGCGATGGGCTCTGATCTGCACCGCATATCTTCAAGGTGTGTCTCCCGGGGGCCGTGGGGGCCGCCGAGTGGTCTACACCGGGGCGGAGGTCCGGTTGCAGGCTGGATTTCAGATTTCTGACCCCGGCGCCGGCGGCCTGCTTCCACGTGATGGTGCGCCCGATGCTCGGGGCGCTGGGTAGCGGAGTCCGCCTCGCCGGGGAGTACGGCCGTTGCTGGGACGGCTGTCATCGGGTTGCCCGCGGTCATCCGATGTCCGGCCGTCGGGCGGAGCCCGGGTTACGCGGGCGCCTCCGCCAGGTCGATCGGCCCGCCGCGGGAGACGCCGGGGTCGATGCCGACCTGGACGGCGCGGCGTGCGATCTGGGCCGGTCCCCTGTCCTTGCCGCTGTGTCTCTCACGCCGCACGATTCGGCGGTTCGCGGCCTTCGAGAACAGCTCTCGCGCTGGCCTGCACCATCTCCGTCATCATCTCGCGGTAGCGCCCTGAGCCGCTGCCGATGTGCGGGGCGAGCACGGCGTTGTCGAGCGCCAGCAGGCCCGGATGGACCACCGGCTCCTTCTCGAAGACATCGAGGCCGGCGCCGAAGATGCGGCGTTCCTTGAGGGCGGCGGCCAGGGCGGCCTCGTCCACGATGGGCCCCCGGGCGGTGTTGATGAGCACGGCGGTCGGCTTCATGAGCGCCAGTTGCGGCGCGCCGATCAGGCCGCGGGTCTGCGGCGTCAGCGGCGTGTGGATGCTGACCACGTCGGCCTCGCGCAGGCCCTCGTCCAGTTCCACGCGGCGGGCGGCGAGCGGGGCGAGTTCAAAGTCCCAGTGGCGCGAGCGCGCGACGTAGAGCACCCGCATCCCCCAGCCGATGGAGCGCACCGCCGTCGCGAAGCCGATGCGCCCGGCGCCGACGATCAGGAGCGTGCGCCCGGTCAGGTCCAGCCCGATGAACTCCGTCGGCCCCAGCGGGCCGCGTGCCGCGTACTCCGGGGTGCGGGTGAAACGGTCCGCCGGGACGACGTGCCGCGCCACGGCCAGGAGCAGCGCCCAGGCCATGTCCGCGGTACCCTCGGTCACCGCCCCGGGTGTGTTCGTCACCATGATGCCGCGAGCACGGCAGGCGTCCAGGTCGATGTTGTCCACACCGACGGCGAAGTTGCAGACGGCCTTCAGTTGCGGCCCGGCGGCGGCCAGGAGTTCGGCGTCCACGCGCTCCGACACCCATGTGACGATAACCGTCGCGCCGGCAACGTGCCGCAGGAGATCGGCGCGGGACATCTTCCCCTCCGGGCCGGAGCGGACCGTCGCGCCCGGAAGTTCCAGGCGGCCGGGCAGGGCGCGGGAGACGGCGACGATGGGGGCGGGCATGTGTGGTACGGTAGTAGCGGGGCGGCACGGAGGAGCGTTGACAAGAATCCTGGCCTGGAACCTGCGGCACGGGGGCGGCTCGAAGCGCATGGCGCCGATCGCGCTCTCGCTGCTCTCCCACGAGCCCGATGTGGTCGTGCTCACGGAGTTCCGGCGCACCACGGGCGGGCAGATCGCCGGCGTGCTGGCGGACCACGGCCTGTGCCACCAGGCGAGCACGGACCCGGCGGCCCACCGCAACGGCCTGATCGTGGCATCGCGGCACCCGATCCGGGCGGGTGCCGCGCCAACCCGTCGCGGAGAGACGGCGCTGAGCCGCGGCCCGGCCGCCCCGATGCTGCTGGAGCCGGCGGCGGGCCCCCGCCCCCCTTCGCTGCGCCACCGGTGGCTGGACTTTGAGATTCCCGACCTCGGCCTGGATTTCACGGCGGTCCACGCCCCGCACGATGATCCCTTTACCCGCAGCGGCCCATCGACCGCCCGGGCGGCGTGCTTCCGGGCCCTGGTTCAGGCCGCCCGGGAGCGGGGCGGTCGCCCGCACGTGATGATCGGCGACTTCAACTCCGGGCGGCACCACCTGGACGAAGCCGGGGCCACGTTCACACTGACCGCGGCTCTGGGGATGATCGCAAGTCTCGGGTACATAGACGCTTGGAGACACGTCAACGGGCAGGCTCGGGAGTTCACATGGTACAGCCACCTGGGCGGCGGGTTCCGCATCGACCATGCCCTTGTCTCCGCATCCGCCGGGCCCCGCGTGCGGGATTGCCGGTACTCCCACCCGGAGCGGGAGAACGACCTGTCGGACCATTCCGTGCTGCTCCTGGACCTTGCCTGACGCGGGAACGGGCGGAATTCCGCGTTTTCTCCGGTCCCCCACTTGAACAACACCGGGCGATCCGCTACAACGTCGCCCGTTTCCAACGGAATTCCCCGTCCCCTCCTGGAGAAGACCATGGCGAAGAAGACCGCGAAGAAGTCCACGAAGAAGCCCGCGAAGAAGACCTCCGGCCGTGCTCCGGCCTCCGCGGGTGCGCCGAAGCCGGCGAAGATCAGCGCCTCGGCCAAGCCGCGCACCAAGGGCGAGGTGTACCGGATCATCGCCGAGAACAACGGGCTGTCGCGCAAGCAGGTGGCCGGGGCGTTCGACACGCTCGGGCTCATCGCCGCGGCCGACCTGGGCAAGGGCGTGCCGGTCAACGTCGGCGGGCTGATGAAGATCACGGTGCGTCACCGTCCGGCGCGGCCCGCGCGCGACGGGATTGACCCGTTCACGAAGCAGCCGCGGACGTTCGCGGCCAAGCCCGCGTCGAAGGTCGTGAAGGTCCGCCCCCTGCGGGCCCTGAAGTCGATGGTGTAAACGCAGCGCCGCAGTCATTCGTGAAGGGCGCTCCGGCCGGGCCGGGGCGCCTTTTTCGATGGGCATTGCCTCCGGACCTGTTGCGTGTGCAACGGCGCTACAAGAGCCCGGCGTGCAGGCTGAGGCGGTCCGCGCTCATGACCCGGACCGGCACGATGCGGCCGACCAGTGTGTCCGCAGTCTCGGGCGGAACTTCAAGGAACACGATCAGGTCGCCGTCGGTGCGGGCGGTGAGTTGGACCGTGTCACCGGCTTCCGGCCGGTGTTCGGGGTTCTCCACCGGCCGGAAGCCGGTCCCACCGTTCACGGTCAGCGTCACGGCCCCCGCCTTGCGGAGGTCGGACTTGCTCATGCCCCCGGCGCGGAGCGACCTGCGGGAGAGCCCCTCGACGAGCACGTCGAAGGTGAGCCCGACCTGCTCCCGCCCGACGCCCTCGCTGATGCGGCCCTGGAGGGCGAGGAGTTCGTTGTTGCGGCGGCGCTTCACCGCCTCCGGCACGTCGTCGGGCAGTTTGTCGAACGCCGGCGTGCCCGGGCGGGGCGAGTACTTGAAGATGAAGGCGTTCTTGTAGCGGGCCCGTTCCAGCAGCCGCACGCTGGCGGCGAAGTCCCCGTCCGTCTCCGTCGGGAAGCCCACGATGAAGTCGCCGCTGACCATGAGCGGGCGGCCGATCTCCGGCTGGTGCAGGTGGGCCCGGGCGCGGTCCAGAAACTCGACGTACTCCCCGGCCTCGTACCCGCGGTTCATCATCTTCAGCAGGCGGTTCGATCCCGACTGCGCCGGCACGTGCAGGTAGCGGCAGATACGGGGGTGCTCGCGGATCGCCTCCAGCACGTCGTCTCCGAAGTCGCGCGGGTAACTGGTGACGAACCGCAGGCGGCGGATGCCCGGCACCTCCTCGTGAATCCTCGCCAGCAGCCCGGCGAAGGTCGTCACCCGCTCGCCCGCGAACGGGTCGCGCCGGTGCCCGCCGGCGTAACTGCGCCCCTTCTGCGGCTGCGTCACGCCGCCGAGCGTGACCGCCGCCCCGTGCTCGAACCTGTAATGGTTCACCGTCTGCCCGAGGAGCGTGACCTCGACCATCCCGGCGTCGGCGAGCCTGCGGCACTCCTCCACGATGTGGTCCGGCGGGCGGTGGACCTCGGCCCCGCGGGTGAAGGGCACGACGCAGTAGGTGCAGAACTTGTTGCACCCGCGGGTGATCCGCACGTACGCGGAACGCGAGCCGCCCTCCACCGGCGACACCGCCCGCGAAAGGTCGAGCAGTTCCAGCGTGTCCTCCGCGGCGGCAAGAGTCGAACTGCGGCGTGACGCCCCGCCCTGGAGCGCGACCTGGCGTGCGGAGACCAACTCTCCGTCTCTCCGTCTCTCCGCCTCTCCGTCTCTTTCTTCTGTCAGCGCCATCCGCGTCCGCACGGCGTTGTCCAGCAGGTCCGGGAGTTTGTCGAGTTCACCCGGGCCGCAGAGCACATCGACGACGGGCATCCGCCGCACCAGGTCCACGCCGTCACGCTCGGCCAGGCAACCGAGCACCCCCACCACAAGCGCCGGTTCACGCTGCTTGCGGGCGGCCAGTTCCCCGAGGCGCGACCAGACCTTCTGCTCCGCGTGTTCGCGCACGGAGCAGGTGTTGTAGAGCACGACCCCGGCCCGCCCCGGGTCGGCGGTGAACCCATAGCCGAGCGAGCGGAGGCGCCCGGCCACCAGTTCGGAGTCCAGTTCGTTCATCTGGCAGCCGAAGGTCTCGAGATAGACGGTGGGCGGGGGCACGGCGAATCGTAGAAGAGTCCTGTGTCCTGAGTCCGGCCCCCATTGTTCGTGCCCCGGCCTGGGCACCGGAATCGGAACCCTGGACACCGGACAGTTCTTCGCGAACCACGGCTCTTCTCTAGACTCCCCCCATGTGGCGCGGGATTTCGCTCGCCAACAAGTGCCTGCTGCTGTTCGGCGGGGCGATCGTGCTCATTGTCCTGCTGGCCCTGGTGGTGCCGTGGGTGCGGATGAACACCCTGGTGGATGACGGGCAACTCCTGCTGTCCCGGCACCACGCGGACGTGTGGGAACGGCTGGACGCACAGTCCAGCGATGCCAGCACGTTCCGCGACCCCGGTCCGGACGGGTCCATCGAGTACGCGGGGGTACGGGCCAAGCGGCTGCGGATCGCCGAGGCCGAGATGCAGGCCCGGAGCGACCGGTTCCTGGAGACCGCCCTGGCAACCTTCCGCGCCGACCCCGGTGCCGACGACCTGCAATGGTCCAAATGGGTGGGGGCGGACCGCGAGTACCGGTACGCGCGGGCGGTCCGCGGCGGCGACCCGCCGTCCCTGCGCGGCGTCATCATCCTGGAGCGCCGGCCGTTCGAGGCGGCGCGGCTGCTGGCGATCAACACCGGGTACCTGCTGGGGGCGGGCTTCGTTGTGCTGGGGATGGCGGTGCTCGTGTTCTACCTGATCACCCACAAGATCATCCTGAGCCCGGTGCGGGCGCTGAAGGCGACCGCCCAGCGGGTGCGCGAGGGCGATGTCTCGATCCGCTCGGATATCTCCACGGGCGATGAGTTCGAGGAACTCTCGCGGACGTTCAACTCGATGCTGGAGGAACTGGAACGGAGCCACGAGCAGCTCCGCAGCATCAACCAGGCCCTGGACGTGAAACTCACGGAACTGGCCGAGGCGAACTCCGCGCTCTTCGAGGCCGCGCGGCTCAAGGGCGACTTCGTGGCGAGCGTGAGCCACGAACTCCGCACGCCCATGAACTCCATCATCGGGTTCGCGGAACTGATGCGGGAACAGGCCCAGGCGGAGGCCGACGCCGGGGACGATTCCTCGCGCCTGTCGAAGCGCATCCGGTATGTGGACAACATCATCGCGGCCGGGCGCGGCCTGCTGGACCTGATCAACAACCTGCTGGAGATGGCCCGGATCGAGGCGGGCAAGGCCCAGGTGACGGTGTCGCCGGTCTCGATGAAAGACACGTGCGAGGGGCTGCTTGGCCTGATGTACCCGCTGGCGCAGCGCAAGGGCATCGAACTCAAACTGGAGGTCGCCGACGGGCTGCCCATCGTGCACACCGACCTGAAGAAGTTCCAGCAGGTCATCTTCAACTTCCTGAGCAACGCGGTGAAGTTCACGCCGGCGGCCGGGGACGGCCGCGCCGCGCGCGTGACGCTGCGGGCCGAACTGCTGCCCGGGCGCGGCGGGGAGGGGGCATCGTCCACGGACCGCCTCCGGGTGAGCGTGCTCGACACCGGGCCGGGGATCAGCCCGGAGGACCAGCAGAGGCTGTTCCAGAAGTTCCAGCAACTCGACGCCGGGCGCACACGCGAGCACGCCGGCACGGGCCTGGGCCTGGCGATCTGCAAGGAACTGGCGGCGATGCTGCAGGCCGAGATCCAGGTGGTATCCGACCCCGGGCAGGGCTCCATGTTCAGCCTGATCCTGCCGCTGACCCTGGACACGGAGCGGGTCGCCGAGCAGAAACTGGAGGCCTCGTTCCGTGGCGCGATGGGTGCCGGCCGGGCGTGGACGGCGCCCCCGCCCGCGGCCGCTAAGCCGTGACGGCGCTGACGTGGTGGCGGGCGCTGGCGCGGGCCCTCAGGCCCGCGGGCCATTCCACGGCGACGACATCGATGCGCAGGGGCCGGCCCTCCCAGCCGTTGGCGCGGGCGAGGTAGCGGGCGATGGCCAGGAGTTTCCGTCGCTTGCGGCTGTGGACCGACGCCTCGGGCCGCAGCGACGACCGGCCCCGTCCGGGGCGGCGGGTCTTCACCTCCACGATGACGATGGTCCGCCCGTCGGGGTCTTCGCACACAAGGTCGGCCTCGCCGGCGGGGCAGACGGCGTTCCGGGCCAGGACCCGGTAGCCCTGGCGTCGCAGCAGGCGCTCGGCCTCGCGTTCGCCCTCGCGTCCCAGCGCCAGGTGGGCGGGCGGGCGCAGCACGGAGAACAACCGGCGGAGCCTGATGAACACCGCCGGCCCCCTTAGCGCGTCTTCCAGTACCGGTCGCCGGCGATCTCCAGCAGACGGCCTGTCATGTCGTCGAACCCGCTGACGTGGGCGCGGCTCTTGAGGCCCTCCAGGTACCGTTCCAGGACTTCATCCCGCTTGCGCTGCCCGACGATCACGAGGATCTTCCGCTGCACCTTCGGGTCCGAGAGGAGTTCGTGGACGACGTCGATCGACTCCAGTTTCATCCACACGGTGAAGTCACCGACGCGGATCGGGGTCTGGGTCCACTGGCCCGGCGCCAGCCCGTGCGCGGCGTCGTTCATCTCCGCCTGCGCAAAGAGCCGGGCCTGGGCGTAGTCGCCGCTGAGGGGGCGCACGTCGCGCCCCGCATCGGCGCGGTTCGAGGTGTTGGCGTCCATCGCGGCGACCCGCTCGAACGGCTCCCCCCGGTCCAGGGCCGATTGCACAGCGCGGACCGCCTCCTCGTTGCGTGTGAGCACGCGCACGAGGCGGAAGGTCGCCGTCGGGTCGGGGTTGAACTCCTTCTGGTTCACCTCGTAGTAGAACCGGATGTCCTGCCAGGTGACGATGGCACGCTTGAAGACCTGCTCGTTGATCTGGTGCTGGATGAGCGCTTCACGCTCCCTGTCCCGCACCCAGTCCTCGACGCTCTTGCCCTCGGTGCGGAGTTTTCGCTCCAGCAGCACCCGGGAGCCACTGGCCTCGCGCCGCGCCTCCTCACGTTTCTCGTCCAGGTAGTGCTTCAGGCCGACCTTGAACTGCGGCTGAAGGCTGGCACGGGCCTCGGCCTCGATCAGTTCGTCGTTCACGATCCGATCAACCGACCCCCGGATGAGGGTTCGGGCGGCCTTGGTCCACTCGTCCAGGGTGATCCTGGGCGTCCGGGCCATGCGCGTCAGCCGATCGGCCAGCCCCTGGTCAAGAACCTCTGACGCGAAGATCGGCCGGCCGTTTACATCGCCCACCTTGGAATCCACGACGACCGCATCAGGGCCGGGCTCCGGGGCTGGGCCGTTGGCGGGGGCGACCGGCAGGCCACCGGGGCCCGCATCCTCGGAAGCGACCAGCATCGACCCGTGGTGCACGGCGACAGGGGACGCGGGGCCGGTGACAGTCACCACCCGGCGCGGTGAGCGAGAGTCCCCCGTCGCACCGTCGTCTTCGAGCAACATCCCCCGCCCGGAGCCCCGGCAACCAGCAAGCACGGTCGATGCCAAGATGAGGAGAAGAGCGCTGCGCGTCGTCATGCGATGGTCCCGGTCTCGACGGCCAGAGGGCAACGTTACCCGGCCCGGGGGTGGTCTACCACGCACCGCCTAACATTTACCCGCACGAAAGGAATACACGAATGTCTGATCCCGGCCGGCAGGGGGAAGCCCCAAAGATCATCGTGGACACCGACTGGAAGTCCCAGGCCCAGGCCGAGAAGCAGCGCCTGGCGGAGGCTGAGGCCAAGAAGAAACCGCCCCCTGCCGCGGTGCCGGGTGCGGGAACCGAGCCTGAGAACCCCGATCTGGGGGGTGCCCCGGGCGAGCCCCCCGTGGCGAACTTCGAGGAACTGCTGCGGCTGCTGACCTCGCAGGCGCTCCTGTACATGGGAGCGTACCCGGACCCTGAAACCGGGCGTGCGGTGGTCTCACTGGAGATGGCCAAACTGCACATCGACCTGCTCGGGGTTCTCGAAGACAAGACGAAGAACAACCTCTCCCAGCGGGAGACCTCACTCCTGACCCGGATGCTCTACGAACTGCGGATGCACTATGTAGAGATGACCAAGGCTGTTGCCAAGGCGGTCGAGGAGGGCCGGATGAATCCGCGCACACCGGGCGGGCCGGGCGCGATCGCCGGTACGGGCCGGGCCGCGCGGCCCGAACCCAAGCCCGGATAACCCGGGGGAATTCTGCCCCACCGGATCGACCGTACACGTCGCGTGCCGCCTCCTGCGCACGGTGCTCATGCCAGAGTCCCGCGGCTCCGATCCCCGCTCTCCGGATGGGAGGAGCACCGATGCACGACTCTGTCACCACGCCCCGCCCCGGCGGGCGGGAAGTTCTCGGGCCCATGACCAGCACGGTCGTCGCCGCCTCGGTGTTCGTCGCCACCGCGGCGTACCTGGATGCCCAGTGGCCGCGGGTCGAGGCTCTGGGCGCCCCGCTGGGGCTATGGGCGGTGGCCGGCGCGGCGGCTGGGGTGGCATACCTGCGTGCGCGGAAGGCGGGCGGGGGTTCTGCCGTATTCTCGCCGCTCTCCGGCCGGCTCTCCCGCCTGGTCCCCGGGGCCTACACGTTCATCAAGCGCGTTGCGCTGGCGGCCGGATTCACGGATCGAACGATTGAACGGGTTGAATCGGCGTGGATCGGGCGGATGGATCGGGGCTGCGCGTCGGCACCCCTGCTGATCGGCCTCGACGTCGCTCCGGCCCTGGGCACCGCGATCATGGGCGCCCCTGCATCGGCCCCGGTTCGGTGGATCGATCTTGGCACCTCCGGCGCCCCCGCCCAGCACCTGCCCCTCGACGCGGTCGTGTCGGTCCGCGGCGGGTTGCTGCTGATCACGACCCGTGAATCCGACGACAGTGAGGCGGCGTGGTACGACTGGTCACGGTCTCGCCCGCTCGGCTATTCATCCGTGTTCCCGCTGCGTGTGGACCCCAGCCGCGTCACCCTGGGTGATGCGGAGGCCGCGGAGGCCGCGCCGGGCGCGGTCGCGGCGCTCGCGGTGGCGGCCGCGGCCCTGTCGCGCAGCCCCTGGCGGCTGACGCTCCCGGACCGCCTTGCAGGACGGCGGGCGGTGAGCGCGGGCGTGATCGGGAAATCCATGTCGCGCCTGGGGGAGGTCGGCCTTGATGAGTCCTGCCCGGAGAGCCTGCGCAGACCGGCTCTGCGCGCGGCATCGGCGTACCTGTCAACGGCCGAAGGGGTCAACCCGGAGTTCCGGCAGAGCGTGGCCCGGGCGGCGGTCGGCGTGCTCCCGGAAGAGCCCGAACCGCTGCTGCGGCTGGCGGCATCGTTCTTCGCCGCGCTCAACGATGAGGCGGGCTTTGAGGCGTGCATCGCCGCGGACCGGCTCGTGCGGGCCGGGAACCCGGAGCCCATACTGAACCACCTGGCGTTCCTGCAGTCCGAAGTGGAACTGGGCTTGCCCACACCCGCGACGCTCGGGCGCGTGGCCGCGGGGATCACCCTGGTCTGTGCGTGCGCCCCCGCCGAGCGCGGGCCGTACATGCGGGACGATCTGCTGGACGACCTGCGATACTCCGGCTGGCTGGTGGGGCGCGACCAGGACCGGGCGGTGCTCATCGAACTGTTCCGCCGGCTCGGGCACGAGGCCCCTCTCAAGGCGGCGGCGTAGACCAGGGGGCGGGTCAGCCCTCGATATCGAGTTTGGGCCGGCCGACGGCCCTGGCCGCCCCGCTTGGCGTGTACGACGGATGCTCCTGGCGGTCCTCGCGGGCCTGTTCCTGGTCATTGCCGGCCAGGTGGCGCACGGCCTCCAGCGTCTCGGCCTCCACCGTCACGGTGTCGTGCTGATCCTTGCGGAGCCTGGCCTGGCGCGGGTCGGCGCGTTCGGCCTTCTTCCGCTCCCCCGCTTCGATGCGCTCAGCCTGGCCGGCGCCCGCGATCGACTGGGCCACGTTGGTGCCGATCGTGCTCACGGGAACGCTATCGACGCGGCCGCTCGCCCGGCTGCACTTCCCGGCGACGATGACCGGTTACAGGACCGGCATGATCGCTCAGGTGCCGATCAGGTTCACACCGCAGTCGACGTACAGGGTCTCCCCCGTCACCGCCGCGGACAGGTCGCTGGCCAGGTAGACCGCGGCGCCGCCCACATCGCTCCCCTCGACATTGCGCCGCATCGGGGCCCGGTCCGCGGTGCGTTCCGCCATGGTGTCCGTACCGCCGACAGCCGATGACGCCAGCGTCCGCAGGTAGCCGCCGGAGATCGAGTTCACCCGGATGCCGTCGGCCCCGAGTTCCGCGGCAAGGTACCGGGCGGTGCACTCCAGGGCGGCCTTGGCCACGCCCATGACGTTGTAGCCGGGGACAACCTTTTCCGCCCCGTAGTAGGACATCGCCATGATGGCCCCCCCACCGCTGCGGGCCATGATCGGGCGGACCCGCTGGGCCAGCGCCAGCAGCGTGTAGGCGGAGATGTCCACCGCCTGGAGAAACGCGGCCCGCGGAGTCTCGGCGAACTTGCCGGGCTGGAGCCACTGCCGGTCGGCGAAGGCGATGGAGTGAACCAGGAAGTGCATGGCATCAAATTTTTCGGAGTATCCGGCGATCGCGGCCTCGATGTCGGCGTCACTCCCGGCGTCCATGGCCGTCATCCAGGCGCTGCCCTGGCCCATTTCCTCCAGGGATCGGCGGGTGCGGCGCTCGTTCTTCTCACCCGGCAAGCATGTGAATGCGCAGCGGGCCCCGTTGTCCGTGAGAGCCTTGGCAATGTGCCAGGCGTACGACCGCTCGTTGGCGACGCCGACGATGAGCCCTGTTTTCCCGGTAAGCAAACCCATGCGAGCCTCCTGACTCGCCCAGTGTACGCCCTCCCGTACCATCTCCACGATGCCGGACCTGAACGCCCTGCCCCTGCCGGAGGTCTATGTGGTCCTCGCCGCCGGCGGCGGGCCGCGCCGGCTGCTGGAACTGGCCCGGGAGGAGGACCTGGGCGTGCGGGGAGACATCACGGGCCAGGCGTGCATCCCCGAAGGCGCCAAGGGGGCCGCGACCGTCGTGTCGCGGGAGGACGGCGTGCTGTCGGGGCTGGCGGCGGTGCCGGACCTGCTTGCGGTGTTCGGATCGCGGCTGGAGTTCGAGCCGACTGCCGAGGACGGCGACCCGATCGGGCCGGGGACGGCCGTGGCCCGGCTCTCGGGCTGGATACGCGACCTGGTGGCGGTTGAACGGACGCTCCTGAACCTGCTCGGGCGGCTGTCGGGGATCGCCACACGCACCGGGCACTTCGTCGCGGCCGCGAGCGTGGGGGCGCGGGCCCGGGTGTACGACACGCGGAAGACCACGCCGGGGCTGCGGGCGCTGGAGAAGTACGCGGTGCGGTGCGGCGGTGGTCGGTCGCACCGGCTGGGGCTCCATGATGCGGTGCTGATCAAGGACAACCACCTGGCATCGGTGCCGCCGGAGCGGCTGCGGGAGTGGCTGACCGGGGTGTGCAGCCGTGCCAGGTCGGATCGGCCGTCCTTCGTGGAGGTCGAAGTGGACACGCTGGAGCAGTTGGAGGCTGTGCTGGCGCTGGAGCCGGGCCTGGTGGACTTCGTGCTGCTGGACAACATGCCGCTGGGGATGATCGGGAGGGCGGTGGACCTGCGGCGGGACGTTCGCCCGTCGATCGAACTGGAGGTTTCCGGCGGGGTGACGCTGGAGAACATCGGCGCGATCGCGCGCACGGGGGTCGAGCGGATAAGCGTCGGGTCGCTCACACACGGGGCGCGGTCGCTGGACCTGGGGCTGGACGCAACGTGACGGATCTCGACGCCTCAGAGTGGCGCCATAGGTTGACCGACGGCCTGGCGAGCGCATCCATCTGGATTGCCGAGCGGGTTGAGGTTGTGGAAGAGGTGCCCTCGACGCAGGACCTCGCGTTTGATCGGTGCGCCGGGCGGCCCGGCCTGCTGCTGTGGGCACTGAGCCAGACCGCGGGGCGCGGCCGCCTGGGCCGAACGTGGGTGACGCCGCCGGGCAAGGGTGTGGCGATGACGCTCGTTGTGGATGCCGCACGATTCAAGCCGGAGCGTCTGTCGCTGGCCTGCGGGGTGGCGGCGGTTGAGAGCGGCTCCGGCTCCGAGCGCGGCCTCGGCAACCACGGCGAGCGGGGTTCGGAAGCGCCGAGGTCCCCCCTGGGTCTGCGCTGGCCCAACGACATCGTCGAGCGTGGCGCGATGGGGCGCAAGGTCGGGGGAATCCTGGTTGAGGTGCGCAGTGGCCTGGCGCTGCTCGGTGTCGGGATGAACGTGCTGCACGCCCGGAGCGACTTTCCGGAGGCACTTCGCGGGAGGGCGACATCGCTCAGGGAACTCGGGCTCCGCGCGGACCTCGCGGCCTGGACGGTTCAGTTTCTCAAAGACCTGCAGGCGGCGCTCCTGGCGGGGCCCGCGGCCCTCGCGCGAGCCTGGGAGCGCCTCGATGTCCTGGTGGGCACTCACCAGACGTTTGTCCACGACCGTCGCACGGTCGGGGGTGTTGTGCTGTCGATCGATCCGGAGCACGAGATTGTCGTGCAGACGGGGCCGAGTACACGGGAGCGGCTGCCCGCGGCAACAACTTCCCTGGTGCATTCGTCGTCACTATCTCCCCCGCATCCGGCGGAATAGCGCGTGTTCATCGCGCAGCGATTTCGCATTCGCCGCCGGGTTCGGGTGAGAAAGAACAGGCGTCAGATGGCCGCGACGATCCTCGCGGCCAGTGCCTTCCCATCTTCAGTGGTGAGTTTGCCGGGAGTCCACCCGATCTCCAGTCCGCGACCACCGGGGGCGCCGGGGCCGAACCTCGGGATGATGTGGAAGTGGACGTGCATCACGGCCTGGTGGGCACTGGCCCCGTTGTTCTGGAGCACGTTGAATGCGGTGGCGCCCGTCGCCTGCATCACCGCTCGGCACAGGCGGGGCAGGACACGCCCGAGGGCCGCGGCCGCGTCATCCGACAACTTGTCCAGAGTCTCCGCCGGCTCCTTGGGGACCACAAGCGTGTGGCCGCGGGACAGCGGGCCGATGTCCAGGAACGCCAGGATGCGGTCGTCCTCGTACACCTTGTGGCACGCGATGTCGCCGCGGATGACCTTGCCGAAGATGGTGTCGCCCATGCGGGCAGTGTAGATTCGCCGGCCGGTACAATGGCGCCATGCCCGTCGGCACGGCCGCCGAACCCGGAGAATCGATCCGCCCGCTCCCGGCGCTGCTGGTCAACCAGATCGCCGCCGGGGAGGTCGTGGAGCGTCCGGCGTCCGTGGTCAAGGAACTGGTCGAGAACGCGCTGGATGCCGGGGCCGCCCGGATCACGGTCGAACTGGAGCAGGGCGGGATCGAACTGATCCGGGTCAGCGACGACGGCCGCGGGATCGACGCGGAGCAGTTGGCCCTGGCGGTCGCCCCGCACGCCACGAGCAAACTGCGCGAGGCGGCGGACCTGGACCGGATCGGGACGCTGGGATTTCGCGGTGAGGCGCTGGCGTCGATCGCATCCGTGTCGCGCCTGTTGATCCGCTCCCGGACCCGCCGCACCGACGCGGCCGCGCAGATCGACGCGGAGGGCGACCGCGTGTCGCCGGTTGCCCCGGCATCGGGCCCGGCGGGCACGGCGGTCACCGTCCGCAACCTGTTCTTCAACACGCCCGCACGGCGCAAGTTCCTTCGCACGCCGCCCACGGAGAGCAGCCGGTGCGCCGACGTGGTGTGCGGCCTGGCCATGGCTCATCCGGACGTCGGGTTCTGCCTGACGGCCGACGGGCGGCGGACGCTGGACCTCTCGCCGGGGCAGACGCCCCGCCAGCGGGTGCTCGCGGTACTGGGGCCGGAACTCGAGGACCAGTTGCTGGAGGTGCACGCCGATGCCCACGACGGGGCACGGGGGATCACCCTGTGGGGCCTGGTCGGGCAGCCGGCGCTTGCCCGGGCAACAGCCCAGTCGCAGCACGTCTTCCTCAATGGGCGGGTGGTCCGCGACCGCACGGTCCAGCACGCGATCAAGGAGAGTTTCCGCGGGCTGATCGAGCCGGGCCGGCATCCCACGGCCGTGCTGATGCTGGAGATGGACCCGGCCTCCGTGGACGTGAACGTCCACCCGGCGAAGACGGAGGTTCGCTTCCGAGACTCGTCGCTGGTGCACTCGACGGTGCTGCGGTCGATCCGCGATGCCCTGCGGCGGGCGGACCTGACGCCGACCCTGGCCTCGGCATCGGGGGGTCCACGGGCGATCCTCTCCCCGGCGGCGGGCGCGTTCGTGGACGCCTTCACGCGCGACCTCCCCGCGGCTGCGGGCGGCGCCCTGAGTTATGGCGCGATCCGCGCGGCCATGGACGCCGCCGGGGCACCCCCGGCGGCGGTGCCGCCGCCCGCCGGCGATCAATCGCTGCCTCCCGCCGTCCCCGCCTCGCGCGTGCTCCAGGTGCACAACAGTTATCTCGTGACGCAGGACGCGGCGGGCGTCGTCATCATCGATCAGCACGCGCTGCACGAGCGCGTGATGTTCGAGGCGCTGATCGGGCGAGTACATGCGGGCCCGCTGGAATCGCAGCGCCTGCTGACGCCGTCGGTCGTCCCGGCGTCGCCGCGTCAGATCGAGGCCCTCGGCTCGCTCACGCCGCTGCTGTCCCGCATCGGGCTTGAGGCCCTCCCGCTGGGCCCCGTGACCATCGGGGTGCAGGCGTTTCCGACGTTCCTCTTCGACCGCGGCGTGGACCCGGTCGAGTTCCTCTCGGAACTCCTGGAGCGAGCCGAGGACGATGGGTTCGACCCCGGCGGCGAGCAGGCCCTGCACCAGGTGCTCGACATGATGGCCTGCAAGGCCGCGGTCAAGGCCGGGGACCGCATGAGCGACCTGGAACTGGCGGAACTCGTCAAACTCCGCGACCAGGTGGAGCGATCGTCGTCCTGCCCCCACGGCCGCCCCACGTCTGTCCGCCTGACCATCCGCGAACTGGACAAACTCTTCAAGCGGACGTGACGACGCACGCGGGCAGCCGCGGAGGCCTGCCGAGGCCCCTCAGCAACGGGGTGGCGCGTCAAGATCGCGTCGTCGCTCCGCGAGAAGGAGCAACCAGTCCTCCCTGCTTCTGGTAAGCGTGTTGGCTGTCGGATGCAGCCCGAGCAATGGATTCCAGCCCCGGCTCGGCCGCCAGGGCCGCCGGCTCGTCCTACTCCGAACACTGGTCGCGCAATCCGCTTCCGCATTCGGGGCACACGTCGGATGTCAACCCCGCTCGATCGTATCCACAGCGGGGGCAGCGGCCTGTGGCAAGGCGCCGCCGCTGCCGGCGATGGCGCCGCCATCGCAAGAAGTCAACGAGCCCGTATGGGCCATAGGGGGGCGAACCGAATACGGCCATCATTGGCACAAAGACGGTGGGACCTCCGTGCCCAGGTGCCCCCGGTTCACCTGAAGCAGCCTGTTCCACACATCACACTGGAAGACATGTGTCCCGTCGAAGGACAGGTTGCCCGCGGCGTCGTACCTAACATCTACCGACTGCGGCGACCCCGCGCCCACCGTCCGCGTCAGCGTGTCGATCCGGTTCCGCGCGTCGGTCTCGTGCGCCTCGGTGACCGTCGAGGCGCCACCCGCGGCCATCACCCGCGCCCGCCAGTTGCCCAGCAGGTCCAGGTCCCAGTCGT
>JADLGW010000005.1 GCA_020849105.1 Phycisphaerales bacterium
CGGCGGCGCTTCAGGTCCACCAGCGCGGTCCGCAGTTCGCCGACGTCGGCGAGGTCGCTGTCGGAAAGCAGCGCGACCGTCGTCTTGATCCGCTTGTTCAGGTCGGCCAGTTCCTTGCTGCGGTCCGGTTGCGTCTTCGCGGCCGCACCGCGTCCGCACGCTGCCTTCACGAACTGCTCGATGGCTTGGGCGACACCGGCCTTGTCGGCCAGGAAGGTGCTGCGCAGTTGTTCCAGCACCCAGCGGTCGAGCGCGGCGGCCTGGATGTGCGTCGCCTTGCAGACGCCGATCCCCTGCGACCGGTATCCGCCGTCGGCGTAGTACCGGATCTCGCCCGCGCTGTTCTTCAGCACGCAGCCCCAGAAGTTGTGCCCGCAGTGCTTGCACCGCACGAGCCCGGACAGGAGGTACCGCTGCGTCGGGCGGGCCAGGCCACCGGCGTTGCGGCGCTTGGCCATCTGCTCGTGCGCCTTCCAGAACAGGTCCGGCGGCACGATCGCCTCATGCACGTTCTCGATGACGATCCAGCGGTCCTTGGGGTTGCGCGTCGTCTTCGCCACCTTCTTCGGGATGGCCGACCCGTCGGACGCCACCTCATGGATCTTTCCGAACGTGCGGCGGTTCCACGCCAGCGCCCCGCGATAGCACGGATTCTGGAGGATCGACTTCACCGCCATCTGGTTCCAGCGGGCGTGCATCGGGCCTTCGATCCCCTTGGCGTTGAGCGCGATGAGGATCGACCGGAAGCCCAGCCCCTTGGCGCACATGTCGAAGATGTCGCGTACGACGGCGATGTGTTTCGGGTCGCCAGGAATGAGCCGCACGATGTCAGACTTCATCTTCTTGGGGAGTTTCTCCTTCGGGTCGATGAAGCGCAGGTGGCGACCGTCGGGGCCGAACTCCTGGCGACGGCCATCGGGAAGCGTGCGGACGGTCTTGAGCACCTGCCCGTTCGTCGAAACGTATTGGCGGTCGTAGCCGTAGGGGGAGCGCCCGCCCATGGCGCTGTGCTTCACGGTCACCGTCGAGTGCTGGCCGCGAATGCTGTCGCGCGAGAGTTTCACCGAGTACTGGCGGGCCTGCCACGACTTCACGCCTTGGAGCAGTTCGCCCTCATCGCCGTCGGGGATGCCCTCGGCGGTGAAGTGCGTCTCGACGCCCGCCAGACGGAGGCGGTGAATGTAGTAGCCGGTCTCGTTGGTGCCGCCGCGCGAGAATCGGGACATGTCGTAGCAGAGCACCGCGTCGAAGTCGCGCCCGTTCTCCGCCTCATGGATGAGGCGGGGGAACTGGTCGCGACCCCGAGCGCTGGTGCCGCTGATGGCGTCGTCCACGAACCACCGCAGGATGCGGAATCCGTGATCGCGAGCCCAGCGCTCGACCGCCGCCTTCTGGTCGGGAAGCGACCGTTCCTGCAGGTCGGTCGAGCGCCGGGCATAGCCAACCGCGAAGCGGACGTCGTTGGCGATCATGCCACCTCCGTCGCGGCGAAGAGGCCGCGCTCGACCTTGCTGAAGCGAGCCGCCTTCCCCTTGGCGGCGATCTCCCGGATGATGGCGGCGTAGAGCGTCGCCTCGGGTGTCTTGCCCTTGGGGCTCGACCACAGGCCCTTCGCGCTCGCCGCCTCGATCATCTCCTTGGCGCGCATCGGCTTGCCCGCGTCGGCCAACACTTTGGCGGCGGCGCTGATGGCGCTGAGCCGCTTGTCTGCGGCGTGCTTCGAACCGGCGGTTGCCTTTGCGTTGGCCAGGTTCCGCTTGGTGCGGGCTGCGCCCTCGGCGCGGGCGGCGCTCTTGGACATCTTGCGGGTCGTGTTCTTCTTGGCCATGTTCAGGTCTCCAAATCGCGGGGCGGCGGAATTGCCGCCCGGCGGACACAGGAGGGCGTCATGGGTGGCTAAGTTCAAGTCGAATCGGGCACATTCCGGTGATGTGGGCCATGTGGGGGCAGCCCGCGCCCGGACAGGCGAAACAAAGTCTGTCTATCCCCGTAGCTGTTCCCGCGGGCGTAGCCGGGTGGCCAGGGGCGGCGAAGGAACCGAGCCGGGGGGAGGGGGGTCGAGCTCCCCCCCATACCCCCTGGGTGCGTATGCCCCCCGGGGGGGCACACGCGCGTACGTGTTTGCGCGCAACCCCCCTCCCCCCCTCACAGGCCACCCTCGGATCTCCGCGCCACGACGAAACGGACGCGATCAGATGGGCCGGGCTGGACGCGCTGCACAAGCCCCCGGGCCTCCGCGAGTTTGAGCATGCTGCTCGCCTTGGCGTGTGACAGGTCCTTGGCGGCCGCCAGCAGAATCTCGTCGCGCAGCGCCGGGCTGCCTGACATGAACGCGCCGACGAAGCGCTCCGGCGTCCAGTCCTCGGGCGGCGGGCGCTCGGCACGCGGTCTTCGGCGAGGCGATTCAACCTTGAGCCGCTTCGGATCGAGGTCGTCCGCCACGTCCCACACCGGGAACGCCCAGCGCAGGCACACCGACTCATGCGGCGGCCATGAGCGCACCGCAGCATCGAGTACGACCACGTCCGCCTCTTCGTGCGGCCGCAGGACAAGGTGCGCATCGGTCGCGCGGCTTTGGCTGCCAGCGCCCGCGCCGACGTCGGTGACCGACTTGCCGGACTGGTTGCCCTTGCTGCTGTGGTGGATCAGCACGAACGCGCAGCCGAGGTCGGCGGCGTAGCGGTCGATGTGGTTGTAGAGCGACGCCATGTCGGCGTTGGCGTTCTCGTCCATGCCCGCTGGCAGGAAGCGGTAGAAGGCGTCGAGAACGATGAGGCGGAAGCGCCCGGGCTCGATGGCGCGGAAGTACGTTCCGAGCGAGACGATGTCCTGAAGCCCGCCGCGGAGGTTGCGGATGAAGACGTTGTCGGCGAACTCGTCGGTGCCGAGGCCGCGGGCCTTGGCGACCTTGGGGATGCGGTTGGCCGAGGTCTCGCCATGCAGCTCGTTGTCGATGATCAGAACATCGCCGGCGACAGTCGGGAAGCGGCCAAGCCAAGGTCGGCCAGTGGCGACCGCGATGGCCAGGTCGAGCACGAGCCACGACTTTCCGGTCTTGGGCGACGCGATCAAGTTCATCGTCTCGCCCTCGCGGAGCAGGCCATCGATCACGGGCGGACGCAGCGCCGGGCACGCAGCCATGAGCTGGCGCACACTGATGAACTGCGGAGGCGGTGGCTCGGTGTCGGGCATGGGCGGATCGCCCTCCTTCGACGCAGTCAGCCGCAGCGCCGCTTCGGTCTCATCGACCACGGGCGGCACGGCGACGACGGTGGGTCTCGCAGGCTGTTCCGCCCAGGCCCGCACCTCCGCGACCCAGGCGGGAAGCAGCGATCCAACGATCTGGTCATCGGAGATGCCGAGATTGGAGAGTCGCGACCACGCGTCGGCGGACGTGGCCAGCGCTTGATGACGGCCACGGGCGTGTGCCGCTTCGGCGGCGTGCTTCAACCGATACGCCGTCTGCTCGCCGACGAACGCGATTCGCTCCTTCGGATCGGACACACCGAAGTAGTCGGCCGAGGGAAGCAGGACGCGGGCGACGGAGTAGGCCTCGCACCTGGCCTGCCACGCGGCTTCGACTGCTCGGTCATCAGGCTGAGGCCACCCGGCCACCTCACTCGCGGCCTCGAGAAACGCACTTCGATACGCCCGCTCCACGTCGCTCGGATCGCTGCCGTCGTAGCGGCTTGGCGACGGTCCATCGTCGTACCAGCGGGCGTACCGCTGGCCCGCAGCGACGACGATGCCGAACTCTGTGCAGTGCTGCGCAGTCACTCCGGCTCGCTTTCCTGTTGCTCTCGCTCCCACTCGGCCAGCAACCACGCGCCGATGTGGTCGATCACGTCATTCCAACGCGCGGCGGCATCGGGGACCTCGATGAACTCGATCCCGAACGCGATGTCCCCGATCTGGATCTGGGACGGCGGGATGTCCTGCTGCTCGTCCATGCGTGCGCACCAATCGCGCCACCGCGCGACGCGGCGTGCTCCGTCCGTGGAGTCGTCGAAGAAGGGCCGGGGGCAGCCCGCAACCGCCCCCGGCCGCACCAGCACCGCCGGTTTACGCCTCGCCCTTGCTCCGCACCGCCGCCCGCGGGTCGCACAGGGCCGCGCCGAAGTCGAAGTAGACGCGCCAGGACACCGCCAACCTGTTCACCGTCTGGTCGAGCCCAAAGAACTCGACTGTCGGCGTCTGCTGGCCGTTGAGGAAGCCGACGATGATCGGGCTCGCTGCCGGGGCCGCGAACAGGTACCAGTGCTTCGTCGAGGCCTTGGTGCCGTACTTCTTGGTGTTGCTCAGCCGGGGCTCGACCTCAAGGCCCACCGCGTTGCGGAGGCTGTTGCCGGTCGGCAGGTTCGTTTGGGCCGCGATGTACTCGCTCTCGAGCACGGCGCGGGCGACCGTCTGGAGTTCCGGCGGCACGACCAGCCGAGTCGGCCGCAAGTCCAGGTCGTTGCCCTCCGCGTCCCGCTGCGTGAGCATGGCGGTAATGGCCTTGGTCAGGCCATCCGTGCTGAGGTTCGTGTCGGCCCCGGTGATGTAGTTGCCATTGCCCGCGGAGAAGAACGCGCCGGCGTTGGACATCAACGTGTCGTACACCAGATCGCTGAGCTTCCGCATCGCCGCCTGGCCCATGGCGCGGGCGACGCTGTCGAACAGCGACAGGTCGTCGTTTATGAGGTCGCGACGGTCGATCGAGAACATCTTGCCGTAGGTGTCCACCTTGTACTGGGTCGTCACCTCGTCGGCCCCGCCGTGCTTGAACTCGCCGCCGGGCGGGATCTGCTGGAGCGAGCCGGTGAACGAGGGGCGGATCGCCGTGGCCGTCTTGAAGTCCGGCACGCTCCGCACACCCGCGAAGGACCGCCAGGTCGCCGGGCTCTCCTGATAGCCGTCGAGCAGCACCTTGTTGACGGCGGCACCCAGCGCCTCGGTGAGCGTGTGCGTCGTGAGCGACGCCCGCACCATGCCCTCGCGGTCGGCGGGAGCGTCGATCCCCTCGTGCTGAAGCGCGGCGCGGCAGAGGTCCAGCGTGTGAGCCACGCGCAGATCCTCGGCCGCTTCCATGCACGCCGGGCCGAGGGCCTTCTCCGCGAGCGCAGCGAAGCCCGCCCGCTTGAGGATGGCCGCCTCGATGACCCGGGCACGCGGGATGTGGCCCGAGCCGCCACCGGTGATCACGCCGGAGACCACGGGGCGCGACGCCCGGAGCACTTCAAGAACACCGGCGCGGAGCTCGCTGACAGTCATGTCGCCCGCGACGGCCTTGGCCTTCATGTCGTCCACTCGCTTCTGGTGCATGCCCCAATCCCGCTCGCCACCACCTGCGAAGATGGGGCGGCAGGTCAGTTCGATCTCCTTCAGCCGGTCGCGCTCGTCGGCGCGGATCTGGTCCTCGTGTGCGATGTCCGCCATGTTCGTCCGTCCTTGACGTGAAGCCGCGATGGCCACCG
>JADLGW010000006.1 GCA_020849105.1 Phycisphaerales bacterium
AACCGCGACGGCCACGCTTCCCCGCCGCAATGTGCGGCGGGGGTTCCAACCCCCAGTTCGGAGATGACCATGAGTCCGAAGACGAAGAAGCCCGCCAAGCCCCGCACCCCCCGCACCCCGAAGATGTCCAAGAGCGCCGCCCGCGCCGACGGTGCCGCCAAGACGGACCGCCTCCGCAAGGCGGCGCTCGCCGAGATCAACGACCGTTTGGCGGGCGGAAAGCAGGACCACGAAGTCCCCAGCGAGAAGGAGGTGGCCAACAACGCGAACCTTGGTGCGGCTACCAAGGGCAAGAAGGCCAAGGGCGAGAAGGCCCCCAAGACGCCGAAGGCCCCGAAGCCCGCAAAGGAGCCCAAGCCCAAGCGCGTCAGCGCCCTCGACGCGGCTGCGCAGGTGCTCGCCGCGAGCGAGGTGCCGATGCGAGCCAAGGAGATGATCGCCGCGATGGAGGCGAAGGGCCTGTGGACGAGCCCCGGCGGCAAGACGCCGGAGGCCACGCTCTACGCCGCCATCATCCGGGAGATCGCCGCCAAGGGCACCGCCGCCCGCTTCAAGAAGCACGAGCGCGGCGTCTTCGTCGCGGGGAAGGGAGCCTGAACCATGAGCGCCACCCCCGCCCCGCAGCCCGCGCCGACCCAAGCCCAACTCGATGCCGTGCTGCAGGCCGCGCTCTACCTGCTCGGAGCGCGGCAGGACCGGATGGTCACGATCGAGGAGTGGACGGACCTGGCGCGGGCCGTTGCCGCCTGCCAAGAGCGCAAGACGGCCGACTACCTCACCGAGCACGACCTCGAGGACATCGCCGAGCGCTACGCCCTTGAATGGGACGAAGCGACCGACGGGCCTCTGCCCACGCTCGACGAAGAGTGAAGCGCCCATCACGCCTTGCTCCCAGCCGCGACGCGCGTCGCGGCTTTCTCTTCGGCCACACCCTTTGCCGGGAGTCGTTCCGCCTTGCGGCCCGTGAACTTCTCCCAGCGCTGCACGATGACATCGCAGTAGAGCGCATCGAGCTCCATGAGGAACGCGTGCCGCCCGGTCATCTCCGCACCGATGAGCGTTGAGCCGCTTCCCCCGAAGAGGTCGAGTACGTTCTCGCCGGGACGCGATGAGAACTCGATAGCACGCCGCGCGAGTTCGACGGGCTTCTCGGTGAGGTGGACCATGCTCTGCGGGTTGACCTTCTTGATCGACCAGGTGTCGGGCACGTTGGCCGGGCCGAAGAAGCGGTGCGCCGCGCCTTCCTTCCAGCCGTAGAAGCACCACTCGTGGTTGCCCATGAAGTCCTTCCGAGTGAGGACCGGGTGCTCCTTGATCCAGATGATCGCCTGCGCGAAGTAGAGCTCGCACCGCTTGAGCACCGGCGGGTAGTTGCCGCAGTTGGCATACCCGCCCCAGATGTAGAACGTGCCGCCCGGGATCAGCACGCGGGTGATGTTCCCAAACCATGCCGCGAGCAACCGGTCGAACTCGTCGTCGGACACGAAGTCGTTCGCCAGCGGCCGGTCCTTGGCCCGGAGCTTCTTGTGCGTGGCGCGGCTCTTTTCGGGGTAGCGGTTGAGGTCGGCGCTCTGCTGGTCGTGCTGGTCTGCCTTGCCGGGCAGCGCGAACGAACTCAGGCCGGCGACGATCGCGTTGTTCGAGCGGGGCTCGACCTTCACGTTGTACGGCGGATCCGTGTTCACGAGATGGATCGGCTGGCCATCAAGCAGACGGTCCAGGTCCTCGGGCTTGGATGAGTCGCCGCACATCAGGCGGTGGTTGCCGAGCACCCAGATGTCGCCGGGCACCGTCGTCGCTGCGTCCGGTGCGCCCGGCACGTCATCGGGATCGGTCAAACCCTCGCTGCCCGCGGGAGCCATGATGGCGCTGAGGTCCTCGGCGCTGAAGCCGAGCAGCGCGAGGTCGAAGTCCACGCCCTTGAGGTCGGCCAGCTCCAGCGGCAGGAGCTCCATGTCCCACGAAGTCAGCGTGGCGACCTTGTTGTCGGCGATGCGCAGCGCCTTGACCTGTTCCGGCGTCAGATCATCGGCGCGAATGGTCGGCACCTCCTTGAGCCCGAGTTTCCGCGCCGCGCGGAGCCGCGTGTGCCCGGCGATGATCACGCCGTCGGCGTCGATCAGGATCGGCACCTTGAAGCCGAACGCCTCGATGCTCTTGGCCACCGCGTCAATGGCGGCGTCGTTGATAGTGCGGGGATTGCGGTCGTATTCCTTGACCGCGTCGATGGGCAGCGTCTCGATGTTCATAGCGATCTCCGTCGGAAGCGCGGCGGGGAACGCCAGCGCAAAGCGTCGTGGTGGCCCGCCGCACACGCGGTGGGTCCGGGGATCGGTGGATCGCTGGTTGGCTGGCTCGCTCGGGCAACGGGCCCGTCCGGGAGCGCTTAGCGCCCCGATTCCCCCGCGCTACGGGCCGCGCCCGTTGGCCACGGGTCCGCCCACGTTGGCCCACGTCGCGTCATTGGCGGCGAGGCGTACCAACCCCGCCACGGGGCCGCCCCGCGCTCGGACGGGCGAAACAAACTCTGTCGCCAAGCGCGGCTGTTCCCGCGGGCCAAGCCACGCGATCTGGCCCGGGGAGTACCTAACGCCATCCGCCTCCCCTTCCGTAAGGCTTCCGGCTGTAAGGCTCCCGCTAGGCGCGGCCTGGCACACGACCTGCATGGGCGCTGCGGTGGGGAGGCGGGGGGCCGGGGGAGGGGTGGGGGAAGGTATAGAGAGGAGAGAGATACCTTCTTTCACTTTCTTCAACCCCTCCTTCTCTGCTCCCTTCCCGCCCTCCCGAGAGATCGCGCGTGAAGAATGTGAAAGAAGGGTCCGACCACAGCCAACCCGCGTTTCTGACCTGCTACGGCAGGAGTTCATACACCCTCCTTGACCGCCCGGCGGTCGGCTCGACCCCTTCTTTCAAGCGGCCGGTCTCCTTGAGGTTCTCAAGCACCTCGTCCCGCTCCCGCTGGGTCAGGTGCTGGGTCACGCGGCACATCTGCGACCGGGTCATGCGTCCGCCCGCCGTCCGCATCGCGCGGAGCACGGCCT
>JADLGW010000007.1 GCA_020849105.1 Phycisphaerales bacterium
CGGGGAGCCGAGGTCGCAGAGGATGGCGGGGACCGCGGACTCGGGGGGCGAGAAGGGGGCGGCGGTCATGCGGGAAACGTAGAGGCGTTCGCGGGACAGGCAAGCGGAACCGCGCGCAGGTGCCCGACATTGCGCGCGCCGCCGGTCGGTCCGCGCCGGATTCCGGCGGACCGGGGGGAGCGACGCGGTCGCCGGCGCGTCGGGCTGTGCCGGAGGAATCCTGCCTGCCGAGGCGCCAGGTCGAGATTTCCGCGCCCTGTGCCCCCGCATCCGTCGCATGATGGTTCGGCCTCTTCCCCCACTCTCACACAAGGACACAGGATGAAGACCCGAGCGATCACCGCAGTTCTCATGGCCGGGCTCGCCACCTCGATCACCCGCGGCCAGGCGAGTTTCCACGGGATCGGCTTCCTGCCCGGCTCCGCCTCGCCTCGCGAGAGTTACCCCTACGGCATCTCGGCCGACGGCACCACCATCGTCGCCACCGCAACTGGGGCCAACGGCGCCGGCGAGCCGGTCCGGTGGGCCTCATCCACGGGTGTTGTGGCCCTCGGCACGCTGCCCGGCGGCTCCACTTCCGCCAATGGCGAGGCCTACGGCGTCAACCCCTCCGGTTCCGTCATTGTCGGCTCCGATGCAGGGCCCAACGGTCGCGAGGCGTACAGGTGGACTCAGGCCACGGGCATGGTCGGGCTCGGTCAACTGACGACCGGTCTGACCACCATCGCCTACGGGTGCTCCGTGGACGGATCGGTCGTGGTCGGCCAGGCGGATTTCGTGGGCGGTTCCACCGGTCAGGCGTTCCGCTGGACGCAGGCCACAGGTCTCGTCGGCCTCGGCCACCTGGCCACCTCCGGCGTGCCCTTTGGGCAGGCGATCGATTGCTCCGCCGACGGCTCTGTCGTGATCGGCACCGAGCGGACCGACGCCGGCACGGAGGCGTTCCGCTGGACACAGGCCACGGGCATGGTGCCGCTGGGAGACCTGCCTGGGGGCGCGGTCGACTCCGGCGGTGCGGCGTGTACGCCCGACGGGAGCACGATCGTGGGCTGGGCGTGGACCAACGATCGCTACGAGCCCGCGGTGTGGCGCCAGGCCACCGGGTGGACGAGCCTGGGCGTCCTGCCCGGCGTCACCGGGGAGAACTTCGCCACGGACTGCTCGGCCGACGCGGGCGTCATCGTCGGCACCTGCCACCTGATGTACGGCGGGCCGCAGAACTACGAGGCCTACGGCCAGTCCTTCATCTGGGACTCCACGCACGGCATCCGCGATCTGCGCGACCACCTCATCTTCGACCTCGGCATCGAGAGCGTCCGCGGCTGGCTCCTGTTCGCGGCCGTGGGGGTCTCCGCCGATGGCACGACCATCACCGGCATCGGCCTGAACCCGCAGGGCGAGTACGAGGGCTGGGTCGCCACGCTCGGCGCACCCTCCTGCTACCCGGACTGCAACGGGGACGGCGTCCTGAACCTTGCGGACTTCGGCTGCTTCACGACGAAGTTTGCCCTCGGCTGCCCGTAGCCCGCGGGGAGCAAGCCCGGTTCGGAGGGCGAAGGGAGGCGGCACCTGTCGCGTCTGAAGCGCGCGGGCGTGAGCGCCCCCGCGCTGACGGACCGATAGACCTCTACACTCGCGGTGCCGCGGCCGCGTGCCCGCGCGAGGAGGATGCATGGACACTCCCAAACCGAACTCCGCCCAGGTCGGGATGGTCGGGCTGGGCGTCATGGGGCGCAACCTGTCGCTGAACATCGCCGACCACGGCTTCAGGATCGCCGGCTATGACCGCGACACAGCGGCGACCGACAAGATCACGTCGGAGCACGCCGCGACGGCCTTCCCGATCGGCGGCGGGTTCATCCCCGCACCGGACGTGAAGTCCTTCGTCGCGTCGATCCAGCGCCCGCGCCGCATCGTTCTGCTCGTGACGGCCGGCAGGGTCACCGACGCGGCCATTGACGGGCTCACGCCGCTGCTCGAACCCGGCGACTGCATCATCGACGGTGGGAACTCCGAGTGGGAGGACACGGAGCGTCGCGAGGCCGCGGCGGTCGCCAAGGGGCTGCTTTACGTCGGCTCCGGGGTCAGCGGCGGCGAGGAGGGAGCCCGGTTCGGTCCCTCGCTCATGCCCGGCGGGAAGCGCGAGGCCTGGGACCTCATCAAGCCGATCTGGCTCGCCATCGCCGCGAGGGTGGATGAACGCACGGGCAAACCGCTCACGGGCGCTCGCCCGGGGCACCCCGTCAGCGGCGGCGTGCCGTGCGCCGCGTACATCGGGCCCGGCGGTTCGGGGCACTATGTGAAGATGGTTCACAACGGCATCGAATACAGCGACATGCAACTGATCTGCGAGGCGTACCACTTCATGCGGGACGTCTTGGCGATGTCCACGGGTGACATGGCCGCGACCTTCGCGAACTGGAACACCGGTGAACTGGACTCGTTCCTGATCGAGATCACCGCCGACATCCTGCGGCAGAAGGACCCGGTGACGGGCCGGCCGTTCGTGGACGTGGTGCTCGACGCCGCCGGGCAGAAGGGTACCGGCAAGTGGACGATCAACTCCGCCCTGGACCTGGGACAGCCTGCGGCCACGATGGCCGAGGCGGTATTCGCGCGCAACATGAGCGCGCTGAAGGAGGAACGACAGGCCGCGGCGAAGGTCCTCAGCGGGCCGCACCTGGCGGGCAACGCCCATGTCGCGGGGCCGCAGGGGGGCGGCGGGCACAACCCCAACTGGGTGGACTGCGTCCGCGACGCGCTGTACTGCTCCAAGATCTGCTCGTACGCCCAGGGCTTTGCGCTCATGGCCGCGCAGGACCGGGCGAGATCATGGGGCCTGAGCCTCGGCGAGGTGGCGAGCATCTTCCGGGGCGGGTGCATCATCCGCGCCCGCTTTCTCCAGAAGATCACCGAGGCGTTCGAGCGGCGCACCGACCTGCCGAACCTGCTGCTCGACCCGTATTTCGCCGGCACGACCAGCGACCGCCAGCAGAACTGGCGGGCGGTTGTGGCCCGCGCAGCGGTGCAGGGGGTGCCGGTGCCCGCGTTCGGATCGGCCCTGGCGTACTTCGACAGTTACCGCTCGCCGCGGCTGCCCGCGAACCTTCTCCAGGCCCAGCGCGACTACTTCGGCTCGCACACCTACGAGCGTACCGACCAGCCCCGCGGCAAGTTCTTCCATGTCGACTGGCCCGACCCGAAGCGCCCGCAGTCCGCCGTGAACTGACCGAGAAAGGCCGCCGCGGGGCGCCCCGGTGTGCCCTTGCCGCCTATAGGAGGCCGAGCCCCCGCGCGCCCTCGATGGGCTCATCGAATGAGCACGAGCCGCAGGACAATGCGAACGCCTCCCGGGCCTCGGCCAGGCGCAGGTCCTCGGCGAACAGGCCGCCGAAGCGCACGCCCTCCTCGGTGAAATGGAACTGCGCCGGGTCGGTACACGAGAGCACGCCCGCGGCCTTCGGCGCGTCGGCCCCGGCGCACCGCACGAACGCGGCCGCCAGGAACATGTTGAGGAACCCGTGCATGATGCCGCGGGGAGCGTCCGGCTCGTACGTCAGCGGGTGCTCCGCCCGCACGGGGTGGTGGAGGCCCGCCGTCGCCTTGAATGGCACGTCCGCGGCAGCGCACGCCGCGAGAAACGCGGCGACCTGCTCCGGCGTCGGGAACGCCCCCGCGGTCACGCCGCCGGTCCTGATCTTCGCGGCGGCCGCGGAGCCGGCCAGCAGGGCCACCAGCCCGCGCGGGTCCGCGCCGATCACCGGAACCTCAAAGAACGGGAGCAGGTCGTCCGGGATGATTTCGAGGGCGGCCTCGATCTGCGCGGCGGCGCCCGCCTTCAGTTCGACGGCATCGACGGTCGCCAGGCCCCGGTCCTCGGCGCAGTGCCGCTGGTTGAACTCGCCGATGCGGGCGATGTCCGCCGCGACCTCTCCGTCGATGATCGCCGACACCCGCCACGGCTCCAGCACGTCCGCGTGCTCGCGGTACCCGCTGGTGGCGTGCGTGCCGGGCATCATGACGGCGGCGGCCCTGCTGAGTTCGGCGAGTCTCGACGCGGGGCAGATAAACCGCCCGAGCACCCAGGCGTGCTCGCCGATCCGTGCCCGGGCGTACGCCTCGCAGGCCGCCTGCATGGACAGGCCGGCGGGCGGGAACAGCCCGGCGTAGTCGATCAGTCCGGCCATCAGTGTTCGGACGGATTGGAGCATGTGCGAGCCCTGAGCGTGGGTGAAGGGGGCTCCTCACTCCAGCGGGTTCAGGAACAACCCAGTCGCCAGTTTCGGGTAGAAGAACGTGCTCTTCTGCGGCATGAGTTCCCCGGCGCGGCTCACCGCCTTCACGGCGTCCAGCGGGGTGGGCTTGACGATCACGGCCAGTTGCGCCGCCGAACTCCCGCCGCCGGCGGCGGTCTCGCGTCCGCTGCCGATCGCCACGACCTCGTCGATCGTGTGCGGGAACGCCCACTTCACGGGTGCGCCGCCGTTCAGTGCGGGCTGACAGACCTGCTCGACAATGACGTGCTGGATCAGGGCCACGTCCAGCCTCCGCCACGCCTCCGGCTTGGCGCCGAACTTCGCCCTGAGCGGGTCGGGGTTCGTGAAGGACGCGGTGTAGCACCTGCCGGTGGCGAAGTCGTACAGCCCGACCACGCTCGGCTCTGGGCGCGAGCGCATGGCCGCCTCCAGCCTCTTGATGTCGCTGCCCGCCTCCTGGATGTTCAGGACGCCCTGCGCCGCGGCCGCGAACGCCGCGAACGTGTAACCCTTCATGCCGCCCAGCACGCGGTGGGTCGGCCAGATGGCCAGGCCCGGGTCGTTCATGCCGACGAGCACGATCATGCACCGCCGCGCGGGGTGATCCGCCGCGACCGGCCCCGCCCCTTCCAGCCCGCGCAGATAGTTGAGGGCCGTGTTGTAGCGGTGGTGGCCGTCGGCGATGAAGACGTCTTCCCCGGCGAGCGCGTCCTGATACGCCCGCAGCGTGGAGCCCTCCCCCACCGTCCACACCTCGTGCAGGACGCCGTCGCCGGTTGTCGCGGTTGCATCCGGCGCCTTGGCCGCCATCACCCTCTGGAGCAGGGCTGTGGCCCGACCCTGGTCGTCGGCGTGGAGCCCGAAGATCGGTGAGAGTTGAGCCCGCGTGGCCTTCATCAGTGCCAGCCGGTCCTCCTTGGGCCCGCTGAATGTTTCCTCGTGCGGCAGGATTCCTCCGCCCTGCTGCGGCCCGAAGGGAACCGTCGCCACGCAGCACGCCATGCCGCTGCGCTGGTGGGTTTTGCCTTGCGTGCCTCGGAACGTCTGGCGGTAGGCGAACATCGCGGGCTGGTCGCGCCGCGACAGCGTGCCGTCCGCGAGCCACGAGCGGAAGAGGTCCGCGGCCTTCTGGTACGCCTCCGGCGGTCCGAGTTCCTTGGCGGGGGTGTGCGGCAGATCGACGGCTACGACGTTGCGGGGGTCGCGGGCCAGCAGGGCCGCCTTGCCCGCGGCATCCAGGACGTCGTAGGGCGGGGCCACGACGGCGCTCAGGTCGCCCTTTCCCCCGGAATACTGGACAGCGCGGAACGGGTACACGGATGGCATGAGGGAAGAGTAGGGGCGGAGAGAACGGGAGGACGTGGAAGGACTCAGGGGGCGGAGGGGAGTTGAAACGCGAGGTCTACGAAGAACGTCAATCGTCCTCACATCCCCTGCACATGCTGCTCGTCGAGGATTTCCTGGACGGTGTGCCACAAGAACGAGGAGGCGGGGTAGGACACAGGCGGGACGCCTGTGCCACAAGAACGGGTAGAGAACCCGTCGCTGGCGCTTCGTGCTCGTGGAACACCGCCACGGAGTGGCGGGGTACCCCGGCAGGTGGCACGGGTCGCGTCTCCTATGTTTTGCCGACTGTCAACGGGAACTTCGACCAGCCGGAACCGAGGGGGCCGATGGGGTCGGGGGGGATGATCTCGACTTTCTTTTCGCCGAGGCGGGCCTCGCCGCGGAGCACGCGGGACTGGAAGGCTTCGCACTCGGCGAGGAGTCGCGGGAGGACTTCGGATTCGGTGACGTTGGCGACGCGCTCGCCCTGGACATAGATGATGCCGCGCCGGTCGCCGGCGAAGACGGCCACGTCGGCGCCCTCGGCCTCGCCCGGGCCGTTGACGACGCAGCCCATGACGGCGACCTTCATCGGAACGGTGATCTTCTGGGCGAGGGCCTTGCGGACGTCCTGGACGAGGGTGAAGAGGTCCACCTGGATGCGCCCGCAGGTCGGGCAGGCGATGAGTTCCGCGCCGGCGCGGGTGCGCAGGCCGAGTGTGTAGAGGAGTTCCAGGCCGTCCTCGACCTCGTGGATGTGGTCGGAGGCGTAGGAGATGCGGAGGGTCTGGCCGATGCCCTGCGTGAGGAGCGAACCGAGGGCGACGACGGAGCGGATGCAGCCGGTCTCGCGCGGGCCTGCGTGCGTGACGCCCAGGTGCAGCGGGTACGGGAACCGCGCCGCGATCTCCGTGTAGGCGTCGACCACGACGGCGGCGTCCATGCTCTTGGCGCTGATGGCGATGTCGTGGAAGCCGCGGGCGTCGAAGATGTCGAGGTACTCTTCGAGTTTGGCGATCATGATGGCCAGGAGGTGGGCGTTCTTGTGGCCCCCCTCGCTGAAGACCGCCCCCAGTTCCTTCATCCGCTTCTGCTTGTCGCGGCGCTCGATGATCGAGCCCTCGTTGACGCCGACCCGGATGGGAATCCGGCGGGCCTTGCAGGCGTCGATCACGGCGTTGACCTGGTCCCGGTCCTGGATGTTGCCGGGGTTGAGGCGGATCTTGTGGACGCCCGCCTCGACGGCCTCCAGGGCCCGCTGGAAGTGGAAGTGGACGTCCGCGACGATCGGGACGCGGGTCTGGTTCAGTATCTCCTTCAGGGCCTCGGTGTCCTTCCGCTCCGGCACGGCAACGCGGACGATGTCGGCCCCGGCCTTGTGCAACCGGTTGATCTCGGCAACCGCGGCGTCCACGTCGTGGGTGTAGCCCGCGGTCATGGTCTGGACGGAAACCGGGGCGGGAGTGGTCCCGTTGCCGGCGTCGTCGGGCAGGCCGCCGCCAATGAAGACGGTGCCTGTACGATCGTTGCCGACCTTGATCTGTCGCGTGGCACGCCGTGGGCGCATGGGAGATTCTAGTTGGGGCGGGCCTGGTGGTTCGGAGGAAAGGCAACCACGGGGGCCCGGAGGGAATGGGGTCTCTCGCCACTCCTACCGTGGCCGGTGGGCGGCGGCGGTGACGCCGCGGAGCAGGCCGGGGCGGCGGGTGTAGCCGGGGTCGGTGGGCGGGAGGTCGTCGATCTCCGGCGTGCGCCAGATGAGCATGACGAGGCCGCAGATCGCCAGAGCGACGGCCATGGAGCCCACACCGACCTGCACACCGAAGCCGTCACCCGACGAGCCGGACGCGAGTTCACCGATCAGGCCGGCCAGGAGGCTGCCCAGGGGCATGGCCCCGAAGACGACGGTGTTGCAGAGGGACATGACGCGCCCGCGCATGCGGTCGTCCACGAGCAGTTGCAGGGCCGCCATTGATGAGTTGAAGGTCCACATCCACATGACGCCGCAGATGAAGATCATGGCGGCGGCGAGCCCGAGGCTTGTCGCGACGGCGAAGCCGGTGAGGAACAGCCCGCCGAGCATCATCGAGAGCGGGATGAAGTGGTGCTTGGGGTACCAGGCCGGGACGAAGCGCATCGAGAGCCCTCCGAGCACGGCCCCGCCGCCCATGACGGCGAGCATGACGCCGAAGGTGTCCTCGTTGGCGTGGTACACCTTCGAGACGAACACGGGGAGCATGCGGAGCAGCGGGCCGGCGAGCGCGGAGAAGACAACCAGGCCCAGCATCACGCGGAAGGCCCCGCGGTGGGTCCAGACAAAGCGTGCGGCCTCGGCCGTGCGCTGCCAGGGGCTGGCGCCCGCGGAGGGCGGGGCGGGAGCGCTGGGCGTGCCGGACACCGCGAAGAGGATGACGAGGAAACTGGCGGTGTTGATGGCGAAGAGGACGGGTGAGCCGTAGAGGTGCAGGAGCACGCCGCCGAGTGCCGGTCCGACAACGCGGGCCATATTGAACTGGATGCCGTTGAGGTTGATGGCGGCGGTGAGTTCCTCGCGGGGGACGAGTCGCGGCGTCAGGACCTGCCACGCGGGGAAGTTGAAGGCGATGGTGATGCCGTTGGCGAGGGAGACGCACAGAAGGAGCGCCGGCGACAGGATATCGGCGAAGGCGGAGACCATCAGGAAGCCCGCGACGAGCATGAGCATCGCCTGTGTGACCAGCAGCAGCACCTTGCGGTTGACGCGGTCGGCGGTGAGCCCGCCGACGATGCCCAGGACGAGCGTGGGCCCGAGTTGGGCGGCCCCCAGGTAGCCCATCATCATCTCGGAACTGGGGTGGCCCGCGGCGACCCACTGGGGGGTCTGGGACATCTCCGTCATGACCCATTGGATGCCGATGGCTTCCATCCAGCCGCCGATGTTGGAGACAAAGGCCGAGAGCCAGATGTTGCGGTAGTGGCGGTGGCGCAGGACGCCGAGTCGGGGACGGGCGGCGACAGAGGCGGGAGGTGGCGCGGCCTCGTCGGCGTCCCCCGCGAGGGCTTCGCCGCCTGAGCCTGTCGTGATGACTGTCGCGTCCCCCGCCGAGTCCATCCGTGGGTTGACTCCGCGCGCCCGCCGCGGCGAGCGCGAGGCCATGCTAGGCAGGCGGTCGCGGCCCGCGGCAGCGCCCTTGATCGGGCTCCGCGGCGCCTCCGCCCCCTTCCTCGCGGCGAGCTCTCCATAATAGGGGCTTTCATCCGGTGCATTCCCCGGTATCCTTCGCGACCTCAGGAGGCCCATCGTGCCGCAGGTCAGGCGGATAACCCGGGATGATCCTCTCTACGAGCAGGAGTGCGAACTGCGCGAGGATGTCCTTCTGCGGCCTCTCGGGCTCTCCCTGGCCCGCTTCCACCGGGAGTTTCCCGGCGTCGAGGAGCGATTTGAGCACTTTGTGGCCGTCACGCGCGACCCGGCACGCGGGCACCGGGTCATCGGCTGCGCCACGCTCCTGCCCGACACGCCGCGGCCGGGCTCCGGCAAGCTCATGCAGATGGCGGTCAACCTGCAGCGTCAGGGCGAGGGGATCGGGCGGCAACTCGTGGTCGCGGTCGAGTCGCGGGCCTTCCGCGACCTCGGGCTTTCCCAACTGTTCTGCCACGCCCGGGTCCCGGTCGTCGGTTTCTACGAATCCCTGGGCTGGCAGCCGGACGGGGAGGTCTTCCTGGAGGTGGGCATCCCCCACAGGCGGATGACCGTCCGCCGCCCGGAGATGGACGACGGGGTGGCGTTCTGACCGCTCAACCCGTCCCCCGGACCGGTCGATAACTCCCGGGACTCCGCACCTTGCCCACCGGGGAGGCTCCAGACATGAACCAGTTCGTCAACCGTCGCGGCCACGAGCGATTCGCCATGCACCCGATGTACACGCCGGTGCGCGTCCGGCTGGCCCCGGACTCCGCGGTGGACCTGGAAGGGCACGCCTACGACATCAGCGAAGGGGGCGTCCGGTTTGAACTCGACGAGGCGATCGCTCCGGGAACCCCGCTGACCATGAGGATCGCGGTGCCCGCCGGCAGCGGCAACCTCGCCCCCCAGGCTGTCTGCGTCCGGGCCAACGTCGTGTGGCTCGACAACGACCCCGACGAGCCCGGGCCTGTCCGCATGGCGGCCGTGTTCACGCGCTTCGACAACCCCGCGGACCGGGGCCGGCTGCTGGCGCAACTCTCACGCGGCGGCTTTGCCCGGGCGGCCTGAGTCATTCGGCCCTTGCCGTCCCGCGCAGCAGCCCGATCAGGACCGGGCCGCCCAGGATCGCGGTGACAACGCCGATCGGCACACGCCCGCCGGGCAGGTCCATTGCCTTCACCAGGGCCTCCGCTCCGACAACCATCGCCGCCCCTGCGAGGGCTGATCCGATCACCACCACGCGGTGCGCGGGGCCGGCCAGCAACCGGGTGACATGGGGACAGACCAGACCGATGAACCCGATCGGGCCCGCGATCACGACCGCTCCCGCGGTGAGCACCCCCGCCAGCAGGAACAGCATCAGCCGCAGCGCGCCCAGGGGGATACCGACGCTGCGCGCCTCATCCTCCGAGAGCGCGGCGGCATCCATCGCCGGCCCGGCCCAGGCGCCCAGCACGCTCGCGGCCAGGACAATCCCGCCGACGACCCAGACCCATCGCAGCGGCACGTTGTCGTCGAGTGCCCCGATGGTCCAGCGTGCCACCCCCACGCCGCGATCGGGTGTCAGCATCGCGATGAACATGGTCGCGGCGCCGCACATGACGCTGACGATCACGCCGACCAGCACGAGGGATACCGGGTCGAGGAACCCGCGGCGCTGGCTGAGGGCATAGACGACGCCGAGTGTTGCGCACGAGCCGATCAGCGCCGCCACGCCCGCGCCGCCCGCGCCCAGAGCCAGCCCACCGGCGGCCCCCGTCAGGTAGATCGAGAGCATGACCGCGAGCCCCGCTCCGGAGGCCAGGCCGAGCAGGTCCGGCGATGCCAGCGGGTTGCGGAGCAGCGACTGGAGCATCGCTCCGGCGACGGCCAGGGCCGCACCCACGACGGCGGCCATGGCGGCGCGCTGCCCCCGGATCGCCATGACCACGTTCCAGTCGTCCGCGGCGATGCCCCCGGTCCGGATGGTCATCAGCCCCGCGACCGCCGCCGCCAGCGCGATTGCCAAGAGACCGAGGGAGGTTGCCTGCCGCATGTTCACGGGGGCAAGCCTACCGGCGGCGGCCGCGGCGGGTGTCCCCGGGGCTATTATCCGCCCCATGGCTTCGAACTCGTTCCAGTGCCGACTGATCACGCCGACCGCCAAGGTTCTCGACGAGGCCGTCGTCTATGCCTCGATCCCGGTGTGGGACGGGCTGATGGGCGTGCTGCCCAGCCGCGCGCCGATTGTCGCCAAACTCGGGCTCGGCGAACTCCACCTTCAGTTTGCCGACGCCGGCAAGGCGGCGGGCGGCTCTCGGTCCTTCCTGGTCGAGGACGGCTTCATGCAGATGGTGAGCAACCGGTTGACGATCCTGGCCTCCCGGGCCATTCCCACCGAGGCGCTCGTCCTGAACGAAGCGCAGGCTGAACTCTCCGAGGCGGAAGGCCGAAGGGCTCCCGCGGGCGACCGCGCGGCCCTGGATCGCGTGACCCGCGACCGCGAGCGGGCGAGAGCGAAGGTGCGGCTCGCCTCCGGCCAGCGCGCGATCTGATCCGCTAGCCTCTGTCCGCTTATGGAACCGGGTCGCCTGGCCCTGCTGCTGCTCCTCCCGCCGCTCATCGCGGCGTCCGCGTTCTGCTCGGCGTCGGAAACCGCTCTCTTCAGCCTGACGCAGACGGAGCGTGCCCGGATGCGCAGGGCAAGCCCCGGCGCGGCCGCGGCGGTTGCCGCGCTCCTGGCCCGTCCGCGCGGCCTTCTGATCACGATCCTGCTGCTGAACAACCTGGTGAACGTCGTCTATTTCGTGCTCTCGACCGTGTTCGCGGGCGGGCACGAGGGGTCGGGCGGTGGGCTGGTCGCGGTGCTCATCGGGGCCGCCTCGGTGTTCGGGCTCGTGCTGTTCGGAGAGATACTCCCGAAGTTGCTCGCCAGCCGACTCCGGTACCAGGCCTGCCGGCTCATCGCCCGCCCGCTGCTCGTCCTGGACCGCGCCCTCTCCCCCGTGCGGAACTTCGTGGACCGACGCCTCGTCGCGCCGCTGGCGCGCCTCGCGCGGCCGACCGGCCGGCATCCGCCGCGGGTGTCGGCGGATGAACTCTCGCGGCTCCTGGCCCTCTCGGCGAGCGAGGGGGCACTCGGACACGAAGACCAGCACCTCCTGCAGGACGTCGTCGATCTGAGCACGCTCCGCGTTCGGCAGATCATGACGCACCGCGTGGACATGGACTGGCTCGATGCCGGCGCGGCGGACGCGGAGGTCCTGGACCTGGTACGCCGGTCCGACGGGGCGCCCATTCTTGTGTGCCGCGGCTCCCCGGACGGTGAGATCCTGGGGTGGCTCGACGCCAAGACACACTTGTCGCGCCGCCAGGCCGCGGGGCACCCGACGCCGCTGGCAGAGTCGCTCCAGCCGGTGCTCTACATCCCGGAACGTGCCCGGCTGGACCAGTTGCTGGACCTTCTGCGCACCGAGCATCGATCCTTCGGGGTCTGCGTCGACGAATACGGAACGGTGGTCGGCATCACCGGGGTCTGGGACGTCACCCGTCGGCTGGTGTCCGACAGCGTTACCGGCCCCCTGGGAGGCGTCGGCGTCGAGCCCGCGGGCGAAGGGCGCTGGATCGTCCCGGGTCGGATGAACGTCCTGGACCTGGCGGAGATGCTGGACCCGGCCCGTTCGCGGCGTGAACTGGATCGCACGGTGAGCACGGTGGCGGGCCTGTTCCTGCTCCGCCTGGGGCGAGTGCCGCGGGCGGGGGATGTCATCCGGCTCGGGAACGTGGAGATGCGTGTCGGCACGATGGAGGGCCGCGCGGTCGGACGGGTCGTGGTCACGCTGACCGGGGAGGCCATGTGAGCACGGTGCACACGGTCGCCTGGTTGACGGCCGCGCTGCTGGGCCTCTCGGGGTCGGCGCTGTGCAACGGCATGGAGATCGGGGCGTACAGCCTGAACCGCGTGCGGCTGCGGTTGAACGCGGGCACCTCCTATGCGGCCCGGCTGCTGGCCGGTGAGATCGAGCATCTGGACCGGATGCTGGCCACGCTCCTGATCGCCAACGCGTCGCTGAACTACCTCGCCGCGCTCGCGATGACCGAACTGCTGACAGGGGCGGGCCTGAGCGACTGGTCCATGGTCGCGATCGAGGTTGCGGTGCTTACCCCCCTGCTCTTCATCGTGGCTGAGTCCCTCCCGAAGGAAATCTTCAGAGCGGGGGCGGACACCCTGACCTACGGGCTTGTCACCCCGCTTGTGGTGGCACGGCTGCTCCTGACCTGGATCGGGGTGCTCCCGCTGGTTCGGCTGTTCGCCGAGGGCGTCGCCCACCGCCTGGGTGTGACGGAGACCGAGGGGCTCGTCCGAACCGGCGGCGAGCATGTGGCCGCGATGATCAAGGAGTCGGGCAGCACGCTCTCGGAGTCCCAGGTGAGCCTGGTGGACCGGGCGCTGGCGTTCCATCGCCTGGCCGTTGCCGAGGAGATGATCCCGTGGGCGCAGGTGCTGAGCATCGGCGCGGAGTGGGACCGGCCTCGCGTTCTTGCGTTGCTGCGGCGCTCGCACCATTCGGCGTTCCCCGTGATTGACGGGCGGGGCAACGTGGTGGGCGTCCTGCGCCATACCGATCCCTACCTGAATACGGACGCGTCGGTGACCGCGATGTCCTTGCCGCCGGTCTTCGTGAAGCCGGGGACGCCCCTGCGCGAGGCCATCCTGCGCGTCCGGGAATCCCGCGCCGGCATAGGGATCGTGGAGTCGCCCGGGGGGCGGCCGATGGGGCTGGTGTCGCTCAGAGACCTGGTGGAGCCGCTCACGGGCCGCCTGACCGAGTAGCCGCTACATTTTTTTGCGCCTGACGGGGCGCGGGACGATGTGCTCACCGGCCGGGTGGCCGGTGACCCTGGACCCCGGCCCGATCGGGGATGCCGACGTGCCCGGTGCGGAGCCGCCCGTCGTTCGTGAGGCCATCTGCTCCTCGTGTATCGCCCGCTCCCGCGCCAGGCGCGCCCGGGCCGCGGCCTGCCTTGCGCTGTTGCTCACGGCCCACCATGACAGGACCGCCATCTGCACGACGGAGGCAAAGAGGAGCACGACTCCCAGCATCGCCACGCCCCACGACACGATAGAACCCGTTGTGAGAGCGCCGGCCAACCCGGGGACTCTGGGCGCCGCGACGAGCAGGAGCAGCCCGGTCGCGCTCCCGACGCCAACAGTCCACGCGGCGATACGGAAGCGATCCGCAAGGCCGGAGTCGCCCGCCCACGCGGCCAGCGACCCCAGGAAAACTCCTATGGGCGCGAGCCCCAGCATCGCGAGGCCCTGCATGACAGCGGCGAGCCGGGCGACGTTGATCGCCGAGAACAATGGAGCCCCGAGCGGGGCAGGGACACCCGGGATCGCACGCGGCGGGGCCACGATGGGCAGGAAGATCGCTGCCGCGGCGGCCGCGCTCGCCACGACCCATGCCGCGGCGCCCGCGCGGACGCTCCACCGGAGCCACTCGGCGTCCAGCACGCGGTTGCGATGACCGGTTCGCGGGCGCGGCCGTGTCACGATCCATGCGCCCGCGCCCCAGGCGAGCCAGGCGGGCACGCCCCCGGCCACGGCGTACAGGTGCAGGCTTCCGCGCCCCGCGACACTCAGGAGCACCGCGATGGCGCCCACGGACATGAGCACCAGCCCGATGCACAGTTTCTGGAGGTAGCCATCGGGGGCATCAACCAGGGTGTCGCCGCCCTCGCGCACCTGCGGCGGAGCCATGGGTGTGCCGCACTCCGGGCAGGCGGCGCCGATGACCAGGCCGTGCAGGTCGTATCCGCAGCGGCGGCACGGGTACTCGGTCTGAACTGTCTCCAACCGTCGCGTGACGCGGCGCATGAGGATTGTTCCGACGAGGGTCAGTACGGTTGCACGCCGCCCATATCCGCCAGGACATGCCGCAGGCTTGAACTGAGCCGGATCATCATTCCGATGTACATCACGAGCAGGGCGAGCACGAGGACCGGGATCGCGCACATGATCAGGAACCCGCCGGGAACCAGGAGGATGAGCAGGGAGCCGATGCCCAGCACCAGCGTGATCGCCGCCGTCCACAGCACCGCGCGGGCGCGCCGGGCGAGCCTGGTGTCCGCGAGGCGCCGGGCCAGGTGCTGCACATAGAAGTTCGCGGCCAGCGCGTGAACGATCCAGGCAACCCCGGATGCGACCTGCCCGGCCATGACCAGCATCGACATCATGTCCACCGCCGTCGGCACGCCGCGAAATGGGACGGCCGGTACGGCCACCGCGCGACCGAGGAGCGTCAGCCCGAAGGCGGCCAGCGATACAATCAACGAACCGCGCAGGACGACCCGCGAGGTCGATCCCCGGGTCCGGTCGAGTTCGGCCGCGGGGTCCGGCGCCGAGAGCAGCCACCAACCGACAAGGCCCATCACCGTCGATCCCGTGGCAACGGCCTCGATGACGATGGTTGATGCCGGTGCCGACGGTGCCGCACCTTCCAGCACCACGGCGCTGATCGTGCCGAAGCACATGATCGCCATGCCCCACAGGACCAGGCGTGCGCCGCGCGCCAGCAACCGCACGAACTCCACCGATGCAAAGCGCAACTGGCCGCCGCGGAGCGAGTCCGCGACCCCGGCCCCGCACTCCGGGCACAGGCCCGCGGCGTCCAGGCCGCGGAGGTTGTAGCCGCAGCGGTTGCACGGGGCGTCGAACGGGACGGGCTCGGCCACGGAGTTCAGCGTACCGGGCATGCGGCGGGCGCGCCATGTAGACTCCGGCCATGCTCAGCCTGCTTGCTCTTGCATCCGTGGTCCTTGTCCTGCCGGCGGAGCCGCCGGTTGAGTATGTCGTGCGTCTCGGTGACGCGCGGTCGCAGGTTGTCCACGTCAGCATGGTGGTGCGCGGGGTCGAGGCGAATCAACTGGACGTGGCGTTGCCGGTGTGGCGCCCCGGAAGGTACGAGGTGATCAACCCGGCGGGATCGGTCCGCACGCTGTCGGCGCACGACGGTGAGGGTCGGGTGCTGCGGGCGGACAAGATCGCCTCCAGCACATGGCGGATCGCCCTCCCGGATCGCGGCGCCGGGGGCGTGACGGTTGATTATGACCTGTACGCGAACTCACTCGGGGACCGGACGCGGCACGCCGACTCCACGCACGCCTTCCTGAGCCCCGCGACTGTCTTTCTGTTCCGGCCCGGCCTGACCGGACCCGAGGGGGGGCCGCTGCGCATCCGCATCGATGCGCCCGAGGGCTGGGGCGTGGCGACGGGCCTGTCACCCGAGGCGGACGACCCCCGCGTCCTGACCGCTCCCAGTTATGACGTGCTTGCCGACTCCCCCATCGAGATCGGTGAACAGGAGCGCGTCACCTTCGGCGTCGGCGGGGTGCCGCACGAGATCGTCGTCTGGCACCCCGGCGGCCCGCCCGGCTACCCGCTCGCCGAGTGGCCGGAGAGTTTCACGAAGATCATCCGCGAGCAGGAGTCGATCTTCGGGCGGTTCCCGTACACGCGCTACGTCTTCCTGGTGCACGACTACCCCGGCGGGGGCGGCGGCACGGAGCACGTCAACTCCACGGTCATCCAGACCTCGCCCGGCCGGCTGGCGGATGCTGAGGCGTTCCGCGGGTTCCTGGGCCTGGTGTCGCACGAGTTCTTCCACACCTGGAACGTCAAGCAGTTCCGGCCCTCCGGGATCAAGCCCTACGACTACCTGCACGAGAACTACACGCGGCTGCTCTGGGTCGCCGAGGGGACAACGAGTTACTACTCACCGCTCACGCTGGTGCGCGCGGGGATCACCCGGCCCGACGATTACCTGCGCGCGCTGGGTTCGGGCATCGACGCGCTCCGGTCCCGTCCGGGCGCCGCGGTCCAGAGCCTGGAGGAGTCCAGTTTCGACGCGTGGATCAAGTTCAGCAAGCGCTCGCCCGACAGCGAGAACACCACGGTATCGTTCTATGACAAGGGCGCCCTGGTCAGCCTTGCGCTCGACATGCAGGTCCGCAAACGCAGCGGCGGCCGGCGCTCCCTGGACGACGTGATGCGGGCGCTGTTCGAGCGGTTTCCGCTCGGGGGGCCCGCGTACACGACTGACGACGTGCTGGCCGCGCTGCACGCCGCGGCGGGGAGCGGATTCGAGGACTTTTTCGGTGCGCACGTCGCCGGGACTGAACCGGTGGACTTCGAATCGGCGCTCGCCGTCGTCGGGCTGCGGCTCGTACGCGGCACCGGGAAGGATGATCCGGACCGACCCTACCTCGGGCTGAACGTCACCGACAGCGGCGGGCTGGCCTCCGTGAGCGGCGTCGCGTCGGACGGACCGGCGTTCAGCGCGGGGCTCATCGCCGGTGACCTGGTGGTGGCGCTCAACGGGCAGCGCGTGACCGCGGCCGGCCTCGATGCGATGACCCGGCGGCTCCAGCCCGGTGACACGGCCCGGGTCCAGTTCTTCCGCTACGACGTGCTACACGACGTTGCGGTAACGGTCGGTGGAAAACCCGCCGGGCGCTGGACCGTCAGCCGCGTGGACAATCCCACGCCGGAGCAACTGGCGGCCTACACGTCGTGGCTGCACCGGGAGTGGCCCGGACACGAGCCAAAGGAAGAAACCCGATGAAGCCGCTGTACCCCGTCTTGGCGTGCGTGATCATGGCCGGCTCCGCGTGCAGCAGCGGTGACAGGAACGCGGCCCGCCCGATCAGCGGCGCGGCCGGTCACGGCGCGACTGCCGAGATCACGCCGGGCGATGTCCTGGACGACTTTCACGATGCCGCGTCCAGGGCCGACTTCGGCCGCTACTTCGGGCACATGACTGCCGATGCGGTGTTCCTGGGCACGGATGCGACAGAACGGTGGGATCGTCCGGCGTTTGAGGCATACTGCCGCCCCTCCTTTGCAGCGGGCAAGGGCTGGACGTACCGGCCGCACGACCGCCACATCGTTTTCGGTCCCGGTTCACAGGTCGCGTGGTTCGACGAACTGCTCGACAACGATTCGTACGGCACCTGCCGCGGGTCGGGCGTGCTCGTGCGGGGTGCTGACGGGATGTGGCGGCTCGCGCAGTACAACCTGAGCGTGCTCATTCCCAACAACCTTGCCCGGGACGTCGTCCGGATGATCCGGCGGGCGCCCGTGAAATGAAGCGCTATCCCGCGCCGCGGGCGCCGAAGGGGATCGGCTCACGCCCCGCGAGCCATTCATACGCATCCAGAACACCCGCGATGTGGGTGCTGGCGCGGTGGTGCTGCCGCACATAGTCCCGGGCGGAGTCGGCGAGCGCGGCCGCACGGTCCCGGCGGTCAAGGAGCGAGGCCAGGGCCGCGGCCCACAGGTCCGGATCGGGCTTCGCCACCAGGCGCGCGGTGCGCCCATCGATCAGGTACGACACCAATGGGTCCTCCATCGCCACCACCAGAGCCCCGCTCGCCATCGCGTCAAGGGTCAGGCTGCGGTGGTCGCCCGCGGCCTCCGGGAGGAGCAGCATGTCGGCGGCGAGGATCAGTTCGCGTCGGGCTTCGACCTCCGGGACAAGCGTGAAGCGGTCCGTCAGGGACAGGCGGCGGGCGATGCGGGCCAGTCCGGCCCTTTCGGCCATTTCAGCGTCCGCGAGCACCATGAAGTCTTCGGACCGGCCCCTGAGGCGCGAGACCCCTTCGAGCGCGGCTTCGTAGGCGCTCGCGTCGCTCCCGCCGCCACCGAGGACCATCGACACGAGCCGCCCGGGGCGGAGCAGGTCCCGCGGGGCGGCGTGGCTGTGCACGCCCCAACTGATGACCCGCACGCCCGACGGGTGCAGCGGAGCATCCTCGAGTTCCTGCCGCAGAATCCGCTCCAGGGCCGGGTCCGGCACGAGCATGACGGCTGCGGTGGCCGGTTCCCCGCGTTGTCCAGAGGGCGGTCGAGCACGCCCGATGGCCCTTGCCATCGGGGGGTTCCAGATCGATACGGCCAGGCCGGCGCCGGTGCGATGCGCCAGTTCCATGGCCGTGTCCCAGGACCCGGGGCCGAGGGCGTGGACCACGTCCACCGGATGGTCCGTGGCCCCTTCGAGGATGCCGAGCGCGCCGACGAGGGCCGTCATGCGGCGGGAGCGCCCCCAGCGCACACCCGCGGGGTCGTACACGATGGCGTGGGCGAACAGGTCGGACGACGCGAGGAGGGTGGCGCCCGGGCGAGTCAGTGCGGAGCGCGGGACAGCGGAGGCGACGCGGACACCCTCGTCGGCGAGGCCGATCTGGAGCCGCTGGATCAGTTCGCGCTCGCGGAGGGCGATGGGCTCGTCCGCGATCACGGCCACGCGGAGCGTGGGCGGATCCGGGGTCACGCCGGGGCCTCGCGCCGGTAGTCGAGGTCCGGGGCGCGGCTTTCCTGCTCGCGAACGGCGGCGGTGCGCCAGAGTCCGACCCAGTGGCCGGGCGTCACTTCCCGGAGATCAAAGTCCCCCGCGGGCCCGGTACGGCGCGCCAGATCGGCCGGGGGCTGGTGCCACGGCCACCAGGGGCGCACCCCTTCGGCCGCACCCGGGAGCCGCGTGAACTCCTCCGGGCTCTCGACGACGTCGCGGATGGTCACCAGGCGGTCCTTGCGCGTGCCGATCCGCGGGATGCTGGCGAGCAGGCCGCGGGTGTAGGGGTGCAGCGGGTTGTCGAAGAGTTCCAGGACGGTGGCGTACTCGACCACGCGTCCGGCGTACATAACGCACACGACATCGGCGTTTTCGGCAACGACGCCGAGGGCGTGGGTGATGAGCATGATGCCCATGTCACGGGTGCGCTGCAGTTCACGCAGCAGTTCCAGGATCTGGGCCTGGATCGTCACGTCGAGGGCGGTCGTGGGCTCATCGGCCAGCAGGAGCGAGGGCTGGCAGGCCAGCGCCATGGCGATCATCACGCGCTGACGCATGCCGCCGGAGAACTGGTGCGGGTAGCCGGTGATGCGGCGCTCCGGTTCCGGGATGCCCACGTCCCGCATTGCCGTCAGCGCGATCTCCCGGGCGTAGGCGGGGGAGACCTGCTGATGGAGAAGGATGGCCTCCATGATCTGGTCGCCCACGGTGTAGACCGGGTTCAGGCTCGTCATCGGCTCCTGGAAGATCATCGCGATCTCGTTGCCGCGGATGTCCCGCATCTGCCGGTCGGTGAGCGACAGGAGATCGACGTCTCGGTCCGGATCGGCCTTGGTGCGGAACAGGACGCGGCCGCGGTCCACCCGTCCCGGTGGCCTGGGGACCAGTTGCAGGGCGCTCATGGCGGTCACGGACTTGCCGCAGCCGGATTCCCCCACGACGGCGAGCGTCTGGCGCGGGTAGATGGACATCCGCACGCCGTCCACGGCCTGGATGCGCGGGCCGGCCCCGTTGTCGAAGGAGACGGCCAGGTCCTGGACGCGCATGAGCGGGCGGGTGGCGACTGGGGCTGCCGCGGTCGCGGCAGTGGGCGCGGCGATGGTCATCCGTGGCATCCCGACGGGAGTTGGGGAACGGGGCTCCGGGGGCATGCGGCATCGGGCGGCCGGAGGAACAGGGTACCGGGTCCCCACTCCCCCACTGCCGGGCCCCCCGACTCCAGGCCGATGGCCCGAACTTGAGACATCACACCCTCGCCTTCTTCAGTTTGGGATCTATGGCGTCGCGGAGGGCCTCACCAATCATGTTGTACCCGAGCACGGTCAGGAAGATCGCCGCGCCGGGGAAGATGGCCAGCCACCACTGGAACGTGCCGACCTGGTTGTACGCACTTGCAAGCAGGCGGCCCCAACTGGCCTGGTCAACCGGCCCGAGGCCCAGGTAACTCAGTGTCGCCTCGATCACGATGGCGGCCGCGACGGAGAATGAGGCGTCCACGAGCACCGGGGTGACCCCGTTGGGAAGCATGTGGCGGAAGAGCGTGGAGCGCAGCGGCAGCCCCACGGCCCGGCACGACTGGACGAAGTCCTGGTGGCGCATCTTCAGGAACTCGGCGCGGGTGAAGCGCGCGGCGCCGGTCCAGGTGAACGCCCCGATGATGGCCATCATGGTGTAGGTGGTGCGGAGGTCCTCCGGCAGCACCGCGGCGGCCAGGATGAGCAGGAAGAGGACGGGCACGGCCATCATGATCTCGACGAAGCGGAACAGGACCAGGTCGATCAGGCCTCCGAAGTAGCCCATGACCGAGCCGAGGGTGATGCCGATGAGCACGGCGATGCCGGTCGAGACCAGGCCGATCGAGATCGCCAGCCGGCAGGCGTGGAGCATCTGGCTCAGCACGTCCTGCCCGAACGCGTCGGTGCCGAGGATGAACCGCGGCCCGGGCGTGTCTTCGGTGAGGCGGATGAGGTCGGCGCCGGTGTGGAGCGTGCCGGCCAGGTAGGCCGAACTGATGCGGTCCACCAGCGGCCCGGCCCGCTCCGGGGCAAGCCCGGATTCGGCCGCGGCGCGCGGCACCTGCGCGATGATGTCCGGCATGAGCGGAACATCATCCGCCCGCATGTTGGGCCCGCCGGCACGCCGCAGCACGCGGCGGAACTCCCGGATCGCAACCCCTTCGACGTTCGCCCCCGGTGGGAGGAGGCTGAGTTCCGTGCTTCGATCCGTCGGCGAACGCGGGATGAGCGTCCACCAGGCAACGGCCCGTCCCGCCGCCACTTCCTGCGCGTACCGGGTCTCGCTGATCGGTATGACCCATGCGTAGCCCGCGGCCCAGGCCGCCAGGGTGGCTGCCACCAGGGCCAGGAGCAGCCGTGACCCGATCCCACGGGTGCCGGGCAGCCAGAGCAGGCACAGCGCGACGGCGGCCGCGATCACCGCCGACCACAGGTAGGGCGCCAGCCACCCGAGTTCCTTCGGGAGCAGTCCGCCCCAGATTGCGCCCGGGTCCACATGCTTCTTCGTCAGCGCCAGGATGACGAGGGTCACTCCGACCTGCACCGCCCCCGCGAGCAGCGCCCTGGCACGATCCGAACGCTTGCCCGGCAGCGGGAGGATCACCAGCGGCAGGCCGACGAGCGTTCCCGCGAGCATCACCAGGTCTACATCATTCAGGTAGTAGAGCAGCGGCGACCACCGCGGCCCGCCCGTCTCCTGGTACACCCACGGGCGTCCGCTGGCGATCAGCGGGGCGAACACGGCGAAGAAGACGACGATCCCCGTCCACGCCAGCCCGAAGATGGCCCCGGGCCGACGCAGCACATACGACCACGCGTCGGCCCAGAACCCCTTGGCCGGTGCGACGCCCACGCCCTGCATGAGGTGAACCCCGGTGACGGCCTCGGGCGTTTCGGCCCCCGGATGGGCGGGCGGGGTGGTCATTCGTAACTGACCCTCGGGTCTGCGAGTGCGTACAGGATGTCGGCCATGAGCAGGGCCAGCAGGTTGACCACGCCGATCATGAGGGTGTTGGCCAGGATCACCTCCCGGTCGCGCAGCGAGATCGCGTCCAGCAGCAGGCTGCCCATGCCCGGCACGGTGAAGATCCGCTCGACCACCACCGACCCCGCGAGCATGGCCGGGAAGATCGTCGTGAAGATGGTGATGAGGGGAAGCAGGCTGTTGCGGAAGACGTGGCGGAGCACGATGTCGCGCGCCGGGACCCCCTTGGCCTTGGCCGTCCGCACATAGTCCGCGTTAAAGTTGTCGAGCATCGCCGCCCTCGTCTGCTTCGAGAGGACGGCGAACCCCGCGTACACCAGGCACGTCACGGGCAGCACCATGTGCCAGATACCGTCGAGCAGGTAGCCCCGAACCCACACGCCGTCGGGGCCGGTCGAGGGCAGGAAGGTCATCCGCTCGGCGAGCGTGTCGTGCAGCCCGGCCGCGGGGAACCACCCGAGGTACTGGTTGCTCGCCAGGTACCCGATCGCCAGCACCCCCGCGAGCACCACCGGCACGGAGTACAGCGCGATGAACACCGTGCCCGAGACCGCGTCGAACATCGATCCACGGCGCGTGGCCGCCAGCATCCCGCTGGGGATGGCGATCATGTAGATGATCGGAAAGGCAATCAGGTTCAGCGTGATGGTCACCGGCAGGTGGTCCATGATGAGGTCCAGCACCGGCCGGCTGCGTGTGAACGACCTGCCGAAGTCGGGCGCGGCCAGGCTCAGAACGCCGGGGATGATGGGTACCCCGGCCTCCTCGAAGGGCCTTGATTCGAAGGCCTTCGCGAGTCGGGCGCGGTCGATGATGGCCTGCTTGTACGCCGCGACCGCGGCCTCACCCGCGGGCCCGACCTGTGCCCACTGCTCCTGGGTCATGGTCGGCTTCTCATGCTCGAACGCGCCGGGCACGAGTTTGCCGTCGCGGGTCACCAGGTCCTTGCGTCCGGACCCGCGCGCAAACTCGACCAGGGTGCGCTCCAGGCGGAGGCGGGCCTCGATCAGGCGGCCGCGGCTTCCCGCGTAGTCGTTGCTCGCCCTCCGGTACGCCCTCTGTCGTTCCTCCTGGGTGCCGGTCACGGGCGGCACACTCGGCGGCGGCGGCGGCGGCTGGGCGTCAAAGAGCGACCACGCGGGCGGCGGCTCGACGTCCTTGGGCGGACGGAAGCGCTCACCGTCCGGCGCCACCTGGTCCCGCACGCCGAACTTGATCGGGCTGATCCTCCCGAGCCATCGGACGTACTGCACGACGGCCGGGTCGTTGAGCCCGTACCGGTCCTCGAGGTATGCCTGCTGGATGGCCCGGCTCTGGGCCTCCATCTGGCCGCCACCGGAGACCATGAGCGCCGCACCGACGCCGCCGGGGCTGAGCGCCACCAGCATGAAGACGAGGAAGGTGATCCCGATGAGGGTCGGGATCATCAGCAGGAGGCGGCGGGCGATGTAGGTTCCCATGCGGGTTGCTCCGCAGGCACTGGCGCCCGCGCCACGGACTCGTGACTAGTTCAGCAACCCCTGGTTCGGCGTCTTGATGAACATCTCACGCTGCTCGATCCCCGTCTTGTAGGTGTTCACGTTCTCGATCCGCGTGTTCACGAAGCGCAGCCACGAAAGGTTGAGCATGAACGTATAGGGCTGCTCCTCGTGGAACAGGCGGTGCAGTTCGTGCCAGACCAGCATCCGCTTGTCGTGGTCGGTCTCGCGACGGCCCGCCTCGATCAGCCGGTCGGCCTCCGGGCTGTTCCACTGGATGAAGTTGTCGCCCTGGTTCTGGATCTGCGACGAGTGCCAGATCTGGTTCGGGTCGCTCTCCGGGGCGCTCTGCGACCACGCGAACGTGATGGCGTCGAAGTCTCGGTTCTGCAGGAGCGTCTGGAAGATCGACCAGTCCGTGGGGCGCGGCGTGCACTTGATCCCCACGCTGGCGCACTGGTCCTTGATATAGGCCACCAGTCGCTCCGTCGATTCCGAGCCCGTGGCGAACACGAACTCGAACTCGAAGCGCTCGCCCTGCTCGTTCTCCAGGATGCCGTCGTTGTCGCGGTCCTTCCACCCGGCCTCCTCCAGGAGTTGCTTGGCCTTGTCCACGTCGTACGGCCAGGGCTTGATGTCGGGGTCCGCCTGCTCCGTCGACGGGCTGAAGGGGCCGGTGGCGATGGTGTACAGGTTCTTGTAGATATCCCGCGACACCCGCTGGCGGTCGATCAGGTGGGTCATTGCCATCCGCACGCGCCTGTCGTGGAACGGCCGGAGTTTGCCGTTGCGCTCGCCGCACTGCCAGGCGATGAACGAGTACCCGGACCGCATGTTGACCCAGTTCAGCGCGTGCGTCGTGTTCGTGAACCCGGGCTCGTCCACCTTCAGGCGGAACTGGTCCGTGCTGGGGCGGATCATGTCCGACTTGCCGTTGGTGTAGTCCGTGAGGCGGGCGAGGCTGTCCTGGATCGTGCGGTAACGCAGCCGGTCCATGCTCGGAGGCGGGCCCCAGAACCGCTCGTTGCGCACCAGCACCACGTCCTGGGGCGGGGCCCACTGGTTGCTCGGGTCCAGCCTCTCCAGCCGGTACGGGCCGGAACCCATGACCAGGCCCGCGCCCTCATTGATCTGGCGGGGCGTGAACTGCGAATAGAAGTGCTTCGGGATGATCGGGTAGCCGAACACCTGGTCGAAACTGTCGAACCGCTTCTCCTTGAACGTGTACTCGAGCGCCCGGTCCGACAGCACCTCGATCTTGTCCACCGCCGTGTAGGTCCCGCGGAACCGGTCGGCCTCGATCTCCGGGTTGTACAGGAAATCCTGGTAGGTCCATCGGGCGTCCTCGGCCGTGACCGGTGTGCCGTCGCTGAACACAGCCCTCGGGTTGATGTGCACCCGCAGCCACATTCCATCCGGGTCGTACTGCCAGGCGTCGGCCAGCACACCCTCCATCTTCAGGGTCTGCGGGTCGTACGCTCCCAGCGATTCGCACACCTGATCCACGACGCGCTGCCCATAAACGTCGGCATACCTGTATGGGGTCAGCGTCCGCGGCTGGCCCTCGAAGACCTCCACGAAGGTGCCGCCGGGGGCATACCCGTCCATCGCCTGCGGCGGCCTCGCCAGGTGCAGGGGTTCGGCCCGCGTCACCGGGACACCCGGCCGTGCCCAGGATTCGTCGTGCTGGTCCGCCACCGTGGCCGGCGCGGCCGTCACTTCCGGCGCTGGGCCCCCGACAGTCGCGGGGGGTGGAGAAGGCGGCTTCGTTGCCTCCCCGAGAGGCGCCCCCACGCGCGGCGCACCGGCGAGTGCCTCCACGCGGGAACTCAGCCGAGCCACTTCGGCAAGAACAGCCTGGTTCTGCCGGGCTTGTTCCCCGGAGAGTCGCTCCACGGCTTCCGCGCCGCGGCCACCGCTTGCCGGCTGCTCCCGCTGGGCGGCCGCGACCTGGTTCACCTTGTCGGTCAGGACGAGTGTCTTCTCCCACACGCGGTCGTTCTGTCGCCAACCCAGGATGCCGATCACGCCAACGGCGATGATCGCCAGGAGGAGCACGAAATCCTTGAGGCCGAACCTGCTTTGCATAGTCAGTCCTTCTCGTTTCCTTTTATCGCCGGCCCCGCTTGGGGTCGAGTGCTTCGCGCAGCCCTTCCCCGACGAAGTTTAGCGCGAGCAACGTCGTTCCCAGCAGCAGGCACGGAAAAACCAGTAGCCACCAATGGGACTTGTACCCGTTCAGTTCCCCCAGCCCTTCGGCCGCGAGCGTGCCCCACGAGGGGAGCGGGGGCTTCACCCCGATCCCGAGGAAACTCAGGAACGACTCCTGAAGAATCGCCTGCGGCACGGTCAGGGTCGCGTAGACCACGATCGCCCCGACCAGGTTCGGGAGCAGGTGGCGGGTAAACTGCCGCCGCCACGGCACCCCGATTGCCCGTGCCGCCTCCATGAAGGGCTGGGCCTTCAGGCTGAGCACCTGACCGCGGATCACCCGGGCCATGGTCAGCCAGCTCACGCCGCCGATGGCGGCCAAGAGGGTCGTCAGGTCCAGAGCCATTCGGGCGCCCGGCGCGAGTCTCCGGGGCGGCACGGCGCGGGCGGCGATCGTGCCCAGGGCCTCGCCGGTGCTGGACGTACCTTGCAGCACCTCGGCTGCACTGGTCAGCGTCGGCTGAGGACCGTGCCTGTCACGGCCCCAATCGGCCCGAGCCTGCTGGAGGGCGATCGCCGCCAGTTCCGCGTGCCGGTTGACCGGCGAAGCCAGGACGGCGGCGCGTTCGGCAGCGTTGGGAGGCCGCCCATGCTCAGCCCTGAACACGCGTGCAACACCGGCGTCCAGCCAGTGTTGCCGGGCACGGGCACGTGAGACGTACTCGTCCACCCCCGCGTCAGCGGCGACGGCGATCAGGACGACCAGAAGGACGTACGGCAGCCCGTAGAGCACGTCCACAACTCGCATCATCACCGCGTCGGTCTTGCCCCCCGCGTACGCGGAGAGGGCACCGTAGAACGTGCCGATGAACACGGAGATGGCGGCGGCGGCGAGGCCGATCCCGAGCGAGATGCCCCCGCCCGCCAGGCAGCGGAGCAGCAGGCTTCGTCCCAGCCGGTCCGTCCCCAGCCAGTACCTGGGCCAGGCGCGGCGCAGGTCCGCCATGACCGGCCCGCTCGTTGACGACAGCGCTTCCTCCGGAGTCATGTCGTGGGCCGCCGCGACCCGGGCCAGGGTGGCCGCGGGCACCAGTTCGTTGTACCGGCGGATGTCGTCGGCCCTTGCCCCATCCGCGGCACCGCGGGGGTACGTCCAGAACGGGGGAAGGCGGGCGTCGGACTGTCGCTGGTCGTCGTATCGCCCGGAGCCGACGGTGTAGGGCAGCGTCGCCAGGCACGCACCCCCGATCAGCACAAGGATCGTGAGACCGATAACACCAGTGAGGGACCAGCGGCGCCGACCGCGGCCCGGCGTCGCACCTGTCTCAAGCGGAGTCAGTCCCGGATCGGCCACGGCGTCAAGGTAGCGGAGCGGGGTCCTCATCGCGCAGGGAGAGCCGGATCGTGCCGCCGGGGTCGCCCTGAGTCACACGCACGGCCCGGCGCCGCACGAGTTCGAGGACGGCCAGAAAGAGCCCGATCATTTCCGGGCGCGTCCGGCCCGCGAAGACGGCAGGGAGCGGGAACCCCTCGGCACCGGGCGCTTCGCGGCGCAGCCGGTCGAGCAGATCCTCCGCGTGCACCTCGATCGGCGTGTCGTCATAGACGACGGTGTGCTCGCCGAGGCGGTCGAAGTTGACCGTCGCCATGATCTTCGAGAACGACTCGACCAGGTCCACCAGGCTCACGTCCTCAAGATCAATCCCGGCGGCGTGCTGGTCGATCTCCGCCCGCAGCGCCTCGTCGTCAACGCCCGCGCGCCCGGCGGGGAATCGCCGGTCCCACTCGGACCGCCGTGACTCCAACGCATCGGACGCATCCCGGAACTTCTTGTACGCCAGCAGTTGCCGTACCAGGTCCGCGCGCGGATCCTCGGGCGCGTTCGATCCACCCGCCGGTGCCTCGGCGGGCGCCGCGTCGCTCTCGTCCGCGGCCGGCGGGGCGAGCATCCGCGACTTGATCTCCATGAGCGTCGCCGCCATCACCAGGAACTCACCGGCGACATCGATGTCGATGCGCTCAATCCCCGCCAGGTACTGCATGTACTGCTCGGCGATCTGCGCGACGGGGATGTCGGTGACGTCCACCTCCGCCCGGCGGATCAGGAACAGCAGCAGGTCCAGCGGGCCCTCGAACGCCCCGAGTTGCACGCGATATTCGACGGTCATGGGCCCTCCGTGACGGGACCGCCAGGCACTGGGACCGCCACGCTCCGGAGCGGCGGTGCGGCGCAGTGTACCCTTACTCCCATGCCCCGCGCCCATGACCCGGACGCCGAACGAGAGTTCGCACGTCGAATCCTGACCGAGGAAGCCGCCGCCATCGCTGCCGCCGCGGAGGCCATCGGCCCGGATTTTCACCGGGCGGTGGAACTGGTGGAGTCGTGCGCCGGTCGCGGCGGGACGGTCCTTGTCGCCGGGCTCGGGAAGTCCGGACTCATCGGGGCGAAGATCGCGGCAACCCTGACCTCGCTGGGCATTCCCGCGCACTTCGTTCACCCGACGGAGGCCGCCCACGGCGACCTGGGGCGGTTCCGACCCGACGACCTCTGCATGGCCCTCTCCAACAGCGGTGAGACTGACGAGGTGATCGCACTGGCCGCGGCCCTCCGCCAGGACTCGATCCCGATCGTCGCCATCACGGGCGGCCCGGCCTGCACCGCGCCCTCCAGCCTCCAGCGCCTCGCGACTGTCACGCTTCGCCTGGTGATCGCGGCGGAGGCCGGTGGACCCGATTTCATCGCCCCGACCTCTTCCACCACCGCGGCCCTCGCCCTCGGCGACGCCCTGGCGCTGGCCGCGGCCCGACGGCGCAACTTCAGCGACCGGGACTTCGCCAAGCACCACCCCGGCGGCTCGCTCGGCGGGCTGCTCCGCCCGATCATCGACGTTCTCCGCTTCTCCGCCGGGCGCAACCTTCCACTGATCCCGGACTCGGTCCCGGTGTCGGAGGCCCTGCTGCGTGCCGCCGGGGCGGGCCGCCGTCCCGGCGCGATCATGCTGACGGACGCCGCGACCGGGCGCCTTGCCGGCATCTTCACGGACGGGGACCTGCGGCGGCTGGTGCTGCGGGACCCCGGCGAACTGTCCCGGCCGATCCGGGACGTGATGACCCGATCGCCGCGCGCGCTCCCGCAGACGGCGCTCGTCCGCGATGCCGTCAACATGGTGCGGGAGCACCGCCAGGACGAAATCCCCATCATTGACGGCGAGGGCCGCCCCGTCGGCCTGCTGGACGTGCAGGACCTCGTCGCCATGCGCCTTGTGAAGGACTGAGATCGTGTCCACCGCTCTACAGGGCGGTGCCACCCTTCCGGGAACCACCCCGTGCACGACCCCGCCCGTGTGAAGCTCCTGGTGCTCGACGTGGATGGCGTGATGACCGACGGGTCCATCGTGCTCGACGACGACGGACGCGAAACCAAGTGCTTCCATGTGCGTGACGGCCTGGCGATCAAACTCTGGCAACGCCTCGGCTTCCGCACGGCGATCATCACCGGCCGCGACGGGCGGGTCGTCGCGCACCGTGCCCGTGAACTGGGGATCGACCTTGTTGCACAGGGCTCGGCGGACAAGGGGTCCGCGCTCGTCACCCTCGCGGCCGCCGCCGGCGTTCACCTCACGGATTGCGGCGCCCTCGGCGATGACTGGCCGGACCTTCCGATGCTCCGGCGCGTCGGTTACCCTATGGCCGTCGGAGACGCCGACCCACGGGTGAAAGCCGCAGCGGCGTTCGTGACGGCCACGCGGGGCGGCCGGGGCGCCGTCCGCGAGGTCATCGAACACCTGATCTCTTCCAAGGGCCTCATGGACCGCGCCCTCGCCCTGTACGATACCTGAGATGCCCACCGGATCGGAATCCAGAACGAGACAGGCGGGGCTGATCGCGGCCGCGCTCCTGGCTGTCGTGTTCATCGCTGTCGTGGGCTACTTTGTCATGACCGGGGGGCCCGGGCCCGGCGCCCCGCCTATCCCGCCCGACCTCGACCTGCGCCCCCCGGACACGACAGCGGGAGCGGGCCCGAATCAGGCCGACATCGGGGCGACCGAGGGCGCCGACATCCATGTGACGGACACGGCCGATCCGACCCGCGTCACAGCGCGGCTGCGATCCCGGACGACCGAGCCGCTGCCGGAGCACCGCTATGAACTGACCGGTCCCGAGGCGTGGATCTATGCGAAGGACGGGCGCACGGTGCACATCAGCGCGGATCGGGCCCGGGTCTATCAGCCGGTGCGGGGCGAGGCCCCGGAGTCCGGAACACTCACCGGCAACGTGGTCATCTCGCTGTATGCCGCCCGGCCGGGCCGCCCCCTCGATGTGGGGAACGACACTCCGGAGTTCGTCGCGACGACGGGAACGCTGTCGTTTGACCTGAACTTGTGGGAGGCGACGACGGAGGACCGCGTGGTCGGCAAGGGCGATCAGGTTGAGTTTGCGGTCACCGGCGTTCGCGCCGTTTTCAACGAGGTCCGCGAGCGGCTCGAACTCCTGGATATCAAGCAGGGCGAGTACATCAAGTATCACGGTGCTCTGGCGGGTACGCGGGCGTCGCGCCCGACCGTTCGCCCCTTGACCACCCTCGTCAACTACCGTCCGGCCCGGCAGGCGGAGGCGCGACCCCAGCCGTCCAAGCCGGCCCCGCCAGCGACCGATTCGTTCTACCACGTCACGTTCGACAAGCAGGTGGAGGTGCATCAGGTTGGGCGCGAGTTCACGGCCGACAGGCTGCAACTCTGGGCGCACCTTGTGGACAATCGCCTGCCGGCGGGCGCCATCGCGCCCCTGTTCGGGGTGGCGACGCCGACCCCGAGTGCACCGCCGCCCCTCCCCGACCGCTCCGTTGCCACCCCCCCGGCTGCGTCGTCTGCGGCCAAGCCCCCTGCGAGCGCCCCGTCATCCCGTGCGGCCGCCTCCACACCTGTGGTTGAAGGGCCGGACCCGGTGGTGATGACGTGGGCGGGCCCGTGCACCCTTCGCCCACTCGATGAGCGCCCGTCCCAACTGGCCCGGGACGACATGGCGCTGCGCGCCACCGCCGAGGAGGCCGGCCTCGTCACGTTTGCCGCCCCAGACCGCAACGCGTCCGGGCACTGTGCCATGCTGGAGTACGGATTAACGTCCCGCAACCTGCTCCTTTCCGGCGTTGGGCCCTCGAGCGTTACCCTCACCGCCGGTGATTCCGGGCGTTTTGAACTCGTCCGCGCCACCCTGGATCTCTCCGCCGGCCTGGTGCGGTTCGATGGCCCGGGCGTGGCGCGCCAGGTTTCGGGCCGCCAGCTCTCCTGGACCAAGAGCGGCGACCTGGTGCTGCGGATGGACGGGGATCGTGTGACGTCCAACCCGCAGGAGGGACTCTTTGTCGGTGCCGTGCAGGTCACCGATGGGACGCAGACAGTCCGCGGCGAAACGCTTCGCGCCGAGTTCGCGGCCGGCGCGGACGGTCGCTCGGTCCTGAAGAAGGTGCACATCGAGGACCCGGCCCGGGTCGCCGCCTCCGCGGCGGACTCGTCGCTTCGGGCTCTCTCCATCGAACTCGCCCTGGACCCGGCATCCGATCCCGAGAATCCATCTCCGTCTCACCTGTCGGCGGCGGGCAACGTGGAGGCGAAGAACAAGGATTCCACGCTTACCGGCGAGCACCTGGAGGCCGACCTGGCGCGCGACACTTCGGGGGGCGTCATCGTGACGGACGCGACGGTCAAGGGGAACGTCAACTTCGCCCAGCGCGGCACGAGCGCCCACGCGGATCAGGTGCATGCGATACCCCCGGCGGAAACCGTGGACCTTACCGGCGACGGGGCCTTCGTCACCCGCGACGGCACCCGGATCGCGGCCCCGCAGTTGCACCTGGACGGAAAGAATGGGATCGTGAATGCCTTCGGACCCTGGACCTTTGAGCATTCCGCGGGCGGCACGCCCTCGGCGACGCCGCAGGTCCGGGCGGCCGGCGTCAAGTCGCTCACGTTCGATGATTCAACCGGTATCGCCGAGTGCGCCGGCGCCGTGATCGCGGTGCATTCTCCCGCTCCGCTCCGGACGGATACGCTGAAATCTGAGCGTGTCAAACTTGAACTGACACCGAACCCGGGGGGCGGCTCGCCGGACCTAAAGAACCGCACGCTGTTTCGCGCCACCGCGATCGGCGGCGTGCGCGAGATCGAGGGCGGGGGCAACGCCAAGGTCGAGTCGCGCCGGTTTGCCGAACGCGCCACGGCTCCGAACGGCCGCCGGCTTGACCGGATGCTCTATCTGGAGGCGCCGGAAATTCTGGCGAGCCAGACGGACGGCACCCTCGACGTGAACGATCCCGGCCGGTTGCTGCTCGTGGACCAGCGGGAAACACCCACGGACACGGCCGCACCCGGCGCCGCCGCCCCGCTCGCCGAACGGGCCCGCGGCGATGCTCTCTTTGATTGGGATGGCTCGATGCACCTGGACAGGGCCAAGGGCACGCTCGTGATGTCCCGGAACGTCCGGCTCACCCACCGACCGCTCGAGTCCGGCGAGACCGTCAACCTCGTCTGCGAATCACTCCGGGGCACCGTGGAATCTGCCACCGGCAAGGCGCCCGCGGATGAGGAGGGCGATCTGGACCTTGTGGCCGCGGATGCGGAGGGCGCCGTGTACGTCGCCGCCGGCCCCCCGGGGGGCGGCCCGACCAAGGAACTCGCAGCGGATCACGTCCACTACGACGCCCGCCGCGGTGTGCTCACCGCCACCGCCGCCCCGGGCAACACCGTGACCATGTTTGACTCAGCCCGCGCCACCCCGCTCACCGCGGCCGCACTGGAGTGGGACCTGCGGCGTGACCAGGTCCGCATCACGCGGCCGGGGACCATGACCTTGCCGGTCGGAGTCCGCTGATCCGGGACTGTCTGGACACTGTGGCTGCTCTTCGGCGGCCCGGCGGGGCTTTCCTTGCCCCGATCACAGGGCCGGTGACGATTCGCCAAGATGGGGCCCGTCGTATGCCCTCACTTCCTCGTCGTGCCCGCTTGACCCCCACCCCCGCCCCGCTAGCCTTTTCACCCGCGCGGGCCACCGCCCCCGCGGCACAATCCCCGATAGCTCAATGGTAGAGCGAGCGGCTGTTAACCGCTAGGTTCTAGGTTCGAGTCCTAGTCGGGGAGCTTCCTTCCGACCCCGCCTCACGGCGGGGTCGTTTGGTTTACAGGTGGTCCATTTCGGCCTCTGCGCCGACTTGGCCAGAAAGCCCGCAGAATCCAGCCCGTTTGGCGATCGCGGGGCC
>JADLGW010000008.1 GCA_020849105.1 Phycisphaerales bacterium
CACCGTGACCCTCTCATCGCCCCGGTCGCGGGCCTCCACGCACTTGCGGATCAGCGCCGGGATCACGTGCGAGGACTCCAGGTCGAAGTTGTCGCCCGGCCCGTACAGGTTCACCGGCAGCACATACGCCGATCGCAGCCCGTATTGCAGCCGGTAGGCGTCGAGCATCTGCCACGCCGCCTTCTTCGCCACGCCGTAGGGCGCGTTGGTCTCCTCCGGGTACCCGTTCCAGAGTTCGTCCTCCTTGAACGGCACCGGCGTGAACTTCGGGTACGCGCAGATCGTCCCGACCTGCACGAACCGCCCGCCCCGCGACACCATCCCGTCGAGCCGCGCCTGCTCGACCAGGTGCAGCGCCATCGCCATGTTCGCGTAGAAGTACCGCCCGGGGTTGGCGCGGTTGGCCCCGATCCCCCCCACCTCCGCGGCCAGGTGGATCACGATGTCCGCCTTCGACCCCGGGAAGGCTTCCCGGTAGAGCCGGGCCGCGTCCGCCTCCTTCGTCAGGTCATAGTCCCGCCGCCGCGGCACGAACAGGTTGTGCTCCGCGACGCCGCGATCCCGCAGCACGCGGCACACCACGCGCCCGAGGAACCCCGCGCCCCCCGTCACGATCACGCGGCTCGCCCGCCAGTCCACGCTCGGTTCGAACTCCTGCATGATCCGATGGTACGGGAAGAAAACGCCGAGAATGGGCCTTGATCGCGCCCCGCCACGGCGTTCGCGAAGCACCCGAAGGATGCCGAAGACGAAGAACAGGAAGAAGGGAGACCCAACACAGTCTCAGGACGCGGCTGGCCTACCCGCCGAGGGTCACGACCACGAACGCCGCGCCTCACGCCGTTTCCGCGGCCCGTCCGGCCGGTCCCTTTTCCCCCAGCACGGCCGCCGGCTTCGGACACCGCGAGATCCGGTCGGCATGGGCCACGCGGCACGAGGCAATGTGTGCCGCGGCCTCATCCGGTGAGTCCGTCAGCACCACGAGGTCAAGGTCCGCGGGGCTGATTGTGCCCGACGCCAGCATCCGCTCCCGGAAGAAGCCCAGCATCGGCGTCCAGAACTCGACGCCCATGAGCACCACCGGGAAGTCCTCGATCTTCCGCGTCTGGATGAGCGTCAGGGCCTCGAACATTTCGTCCAGCGTCCCGAACCCGCCCGGCATCACCACGAACGCGTAACTGTACTTGACGAGCATCACCTTCCGCACGAAGAAGTAGTTGAACTCGATGAACGTGTCCAGGTACGGGTTCGGCTCCTGCTCCATCGGCAGTTTGATGTTGCACCCGATGGAGGCCCCGCCGACGTCGCGCGCCCCGCGGTTGGCCGCCTCCATGATCCCGGGCCCGCCGCCCGTCATCGTCGTGAACCCCATCCGCGCGATCCGCCGCCCCATCTCCCTCGCCAGTTCGTAGTACCTGTGGTCCTCCTTGAACCTCGCCGAGCCGAACACCGTCACACACGGCCCGGCAAAGTGCAGCGCACGGAACCCCCTGATGAACTCGCTGAAGACCTTGATCGCCAGGTAGAGTTCGCTCAGCCGCCGCCGAGGCCCCTCCAGGAACCGCCGCTCATCAGGCGAACGCGACGCCTTGCCCCATCGCACCGGGAGCGTGATCGGCGCCGTCCAGATGGAGCGTTGATCCGGGTCGGTCGTCATGCGACCGTCATTATCGGCCCGCCGCGGCCCTTTGTTCTCAGCCCAGCACCCGCGCCGCCGTCCACCCCGCCCACACCGCCGACAGGGACACCAGCACGCTGACCGCGACATAGCACCCCGCGGCCCCCCACCGCCCCTCGCGCGCCAGCAGGAACGTGTCGAGCCCGAACGTCGAGAACGTCGTCAGCCCGCCCAGCAGCCCCGTGATGAGCAGCAGCCGCGTCTCGGCCCGCATCACCCCCCCGCCCAGCGACAGATACCCGAGCACGCCGATCGCCGCGCACCCACCGATATTGACCAGCAGCGTCCCGACGGGAAAGGACCCCCACCGTGTCGCCGCCAGCGCCACGCCGTACCGCGCCATCGAGCCCGCGGCCCCGCCCAGCCCCACCAGCAGAAAATCGGTCCCCGCCCCCATGGCCTCAGGCCCCTCCGCCCAGTCTGGCCCGCAGCATCGCCTGCGCCTCAGGGGTCTCCAGAACGCCCGCGGAGACCTCCGCCCCGCGCCGCGCCGTCGCCGCGTCCAGAGACCCGTCGAGGTCGTTGAGCAGGGCCTTGGTCGCGCGCACAGCACCCGGCCCGCCAGTCGCCAGACGCCCGGCCACCTCCGCCACCGCGCCGTCGAGGTCGGCCGGCGTTGGCACCACCCGATCCACGATGCCGAGTTCCCACGCCCGCTGCCCGCTCATCACGCCGCCGCAGAGGAGCACCCGCCGCGCCCGCCCCGCGCCGATCTTCCGCACCAGCCACGGGGCCACCACCGCCGGGCACACGCCAAGGTCCACCTCCGGAAACCCCATCTTCGAGTCGCAATGGGTCACCGCCAGATCGCACACCGTCGCCAGCCCGCATCCGCCTCCAATGGCCGCCCCGTTCACGCGCGCGACGCTCACCATCGGCAGCCCGCGCAGTTTGAGCGCGAAGTCGGCGAGGGACTGGAGCAGCCGCCGATGGAGCCCGTGCCTCAGTCCGTCCTCACTCCCGACAGCCTTCAAGTCCATCCCGGCACAGAACGCCTTGCCGGCGCCGGTGACCACCAGCACCGTCACGTCGGCCCGCGCCGCGAGTTCATCCACCCGCGCGTGCAGGTCCGCCAGCAGATCGAGCGACAGCGCGTTCCGCGCCTCCGGCCGGTGCAGCGTCAGCGTGGCGATGCGCCCCGCGACCTCAAGTTGAACGAGCCCCGGCATCGGCACACTCTACCCCAAGGCTCCGCACCCCGACGCCCGGATGCCGGCCTCCTCGGTCACCCCGTTGTCCCGCTGCGCTGACCCTCGATCAGGGCCTGCGCACAGCCGCCGCCAGGAGCCGACGCTCCTCCTCTCCGTTGACCAGTGACATCGACGCCGCCAGCCCCCGTTCCGCGCCCGCCTCGGCATCCTCAATCTCCCGAAGCCACGCCCTCGTGGCGGCCACGGCCCACGGCGGCTTGGCGGCCAGCGCCGCCGCCAGTTCAAGCGCCCTGGGCATCACCAGGTCCGGGCTCTCCACCAGTTCATGCACCAGCCCGAGGCGTGCCGCCTCGTCACCGGAGACAAGGCCCGGGTCGAGCATCCCGGCCCGGGCAGGGCCGTCGCCCACCGCCCCCCGCAGGAACGGGGCCGACACCGCCGGCGACACGCCGATCCGCACGACCGGATAGCCGAGCCTGCACCCCCGGTCCGCGACCACCACGTCCGCGCCGCCCAGCAGCGCGCACCCGCCCGCGATCGCCGCTCCGTGCGCGGCGACCACCACCGGCCCCGGCAGCGCCCGCAGGGCGATCACGGCCTCCGACAGGCCGCGAAGAAGAGCCGGCATCGCGCCCGCATCCTCCGCGCACCGCTTCAGGTCGAACCCGGCGCAGAACACAGGGCCGTCACCGGCCAGCACCAGCGAGCCTGCGGTCGTCTCGCGCACCGCCCGCACAAGGTCCGCCATCGCACCGGGCGTCAGCGCGTTGCGCTGATCCGGCCTCGACAGCCGGATGAGCGCGACGCCGCCGCGATGCTCGCGGACGATCACGGGCCGCCCCGCAGCGACGCCGCGAACACCCCCGCCCGCGCCAGCGCCTCATCATCCACGCCGCACGCAAGGCCCGACTCGCGCACAACGCCGACAAGGGTTTCCGTCGCGATGTTCCCCGGCGCCGGCTTCTCCGCCGTCCCCGCGTACGGGCACCCGCCCAGGCCGCCCGCGGCCCCGTCGAACGACCGCACCCCGAAGCCCAGCGCCTCCCGCACGCACCCCGCCGCCCGCCCGAACGTGTCGTGCAGGTGCAGCGTCAGCCGCTCCACCGGGACGCCGACCGCTTCCAGCATCCGCCGCACGCTCGCCGGCTCGCCCGCGCCGATCGTGTCGCCCAGGTCGACCTCGTCCACCCCGATATCCGCCAGCCGCAGGGCAACGTCGGCAACCCGCGCCGGACCGACCGGCCCCTCGAACGGGCACGCGATAGCGCACGAGACGTAGCCCCTCACGAGCAACCCCGCCTCGTGCGCGCGGCGCACCACCGGCCCGAACCGCTCGATCGACTCCGCGATGCCCGCGTTGATGTTCTTCCGCGCGAACGTCTCGCTGGCCGCCGTGAACACCGAGACCTTCCCGATGAGCCCACCGGAAGGATCCCGGCGCCACCGGGAGTTCACCTCCAGCGCCGCGTCCAGGCCCTTCTCGTTGGGCACCAGCGCCGAGAGCACCGGCCACCCGGCCCCGGCTTCCGCCGCAATCCCGGCGAACACCCCCGCCGCATCGCCCAACTGGGGCACCCACCGCGCCGACACGAAACTGCTCACCTCGATCTCGTCCACCCCCGACGCCGCGAGCATCCGGACCAGGTGCACCTTCCGCGACGTGGGGATCACCCCGGACTCGTTCTGGAGCCCGTCCCGCGGCGAGACATCCGTTATGCGCACCCTGTCCGGCACAGCCGGATCATCCTACCGGCCGTGCCGCGGAGTAGGGAGCGCCGCTGTCCGATGGTCTAGGGACTTTCCCCTTAGGAGGCCCACGCCATGGACTGCCCGATCTGCACCGCCGCCCTGCGCCGCATCCGCTACGAGGGCGTTGAGATCAACACCTGCGACGGCTGCGGCGGCGAGTTCGTCGGCCCGGACCAGATCGCCCACATCGTGAACATCCGCGAGACAAAGTTCGCGTCCGAGAAGCCCCCGGCCGCCCCGTGCTTCGGCCCGCCGGAACCCCGTGCCGACCGCACCCTCAACTGCCCGAAGTGTTCCGGCAACATGGCCCCGATGAACTACGCGACCGACACCGGCATCTTCGTGGACCGCTGCGGGGCCTGCGGCGGGCTGTGGCTGGAGGCGAGCGAACTCGAACGCATCCAGGAGACGCTGGAACAGTGGCAGGACGCCGCCCCGCAGCGCATCCGGGCCCTCGGTGACGACCTGCGCACCGCCCAGCGCCGCGCCGACCGCCTCGCCTCCGGCCAGTTCGGGCCCTCCCGATTCGCCCTGGTCAACGCGGTCCTGAACCGGCTGATCGACGCCGCGTGACAGGTGGCGCCGGCGCGGCCTTCAGCGGCCGCGCCCCTGACCAGACCCGCGGTCACACCACCCGATCCCCCTCCTGGATCCCCCGCACGATCCGCAGCGCCCGCTTGCCCTTGAACTGGCCGATCTTGGCCAGCAGTTTGCGCTCGCCCTCCACGCACACAACCACGTCCTGCCCCGCCGGCTTGTCCGTGGATATCAGGTCGCCCACCGACATCTCCATCAGGTCGCGCAGCGTGATCGTCGTCTGCGCCAGCATCCCCGTCACCAGCAGCGGCGCCCGCGACAGCCCCCGCGTGATCCGGTCCTCCAGCGACCTGGACCGCTGGTTCTTGGCCGCGACAAACCATGACTGGGCGCTCAGTTCCTCGACCACCGGCTCGATCACGTTGTACGGGATGCACAGGTTCATCGTGCCGGCCCGGTTGGTCATCTTGATCTCGAACCCGACGACCACCACGACCTCGTTGGGCGGCACGATCTGCACAAGTTGCGGGTTGCTCTCGGTCGTCGCGACGCTGAAGTCCATCTGCCGGATGCCCGCCCACGCCTCCGACAGGGCCGCCAGCCCCCTCCTGGTCACGTTCCCGATCAGCCGCGTCTCGATCAGCGTCATGGGCCGCTGCGGGATGAACAGGTCCTGGCTCGTCCCGCCCAGCAGCCGGTCGATGATCGGGTAGATGATGAGCGGGCTGATCTCCAGGCACATCTGCCCCTCCAGCGCGCTCGACTGGATCAGGTTGAAACTCGTCGGGTTCGGCAGCCCGGAGATGAACTCCGAGTACGTCATCTGCTCGCACGTGGCGACCTTCACCTCGATGATCGTCCGCAGGAACCCCGAGAGCGACGCCCCGAAGTTCCGCGCGAACGCCTCGTGCAGCGTCTGGAGCGACCGCATCTGGTCCTTGGACACCCGCTCCGGACGCTTGAAGTCGTACGGACGCACCTCCACCCGCTCCGCCTGCCGACGGCTCCGGCTGAAGATCCGGCTCTCCTCGTGCTCCTCCTCGATCGTGCCCGAGTCCACCGCCGCCAGCAGGGCGTCCACCTCGCTCTGGTCCAGGATGTCCGCCATGCGATCAGGGCCTCCCGCGGCGCACCGCAACCCGTCAAGTATCGGACCCCGGTCGCGCCACCCTTGAAGGCGGCCGCCCCCGTGGTAGTCTCCGATCATGGGAAGGCCCGCCCTCTGCCTCGTTGCCCTTCTCGCGCCCGCCGCCGCGGCCCAGGAGTTGTACCGCCAGGCCCCCCAGCCCGGCACGTCGGGGCTTGACTCGCAGGAAGCCCGGAACCCGGGCGGGCCCGGCTGGTACGCGGAGGCCGCCGACAACTTCACCGCGGCGGGGCCCTGGTCCATCGGACACGTCGAGTTCTGGGGCTTCTACGCCTCGCACGACCCGGCCCCCGAAGCCACCGACGCCTTCATCATCCGTGTCTACTCCGCGGCCGCGGGCACACCGGGGACCAGGCTCTTCGAGCGTGAATCGACGGTGTTTACACAGGAGGAGGCCTTCCACATCGGGTTCACGACGAACTACAAGTGCTCCGTCACACTCTCACCGCCCTGCACGCTCCCCGGTGCGGGAGACTACTACCTGAGCATCGTCGCGGTCCGCGACAGCGGCGGCCCGAACCCGCTCGCTCAGTGGCGGTGGCTCAAATGCCCAAACCCGCTCCAGCCGCTCGCAAGGCAGTGGGTGTTCTCGCCCGGCATGTGGCAGGGGGTGGACCAGGACACGTCCTTTGTCCTGTCCTCAGGCGCCCCCGCCTGCCGCCCGGACTGCAACGGCGACGGGGCCCTCAACCTCGCCGACCTCGGCTGCTTCCAGACCCGGTTCGCTCTCGGCGACCCCTACGCCGACTGCAACGGGGACGGCGCCCGCAACCTCTCGGACTTCGGATGCTTCCTGACCGGGTTCGCCCTGGGATGCCCGTGAACACCGCCGGGATTCCGCCCGCCCCGGGCACAATCCCCTTGCGTTCCTGCCGCTCTCGGGGTACACATGAGCACGGGGCCGCCCGGGCCACGACGTGGCCGTTACCGGTCCATGCCCGGACGTGGCTTCCGAGGAGCAAGCCCCCAGCCCGCGGAGCAACCAGACCATGAACGACCACCGATCCATCTGTGCGGCGATCATTGCCGCGTCGGGCCTCGTGGCCGGCTTCACCCCCGCCGCCGGCGCCCAGGATGCGCCACCCGCCATCACCGTCGGCGCTGTCCGCCCGACCATGATCTACCTCCGGGCCGGCGCCGTGGACACCTCGGCCGGCAGGGCTGGCCTCGCCGCGCTCGCCGGACCGGCCGCCGGGCAGCGGCAATATGTGGTCCAACTCGACGGCCCGATCACGCCGGACCGCCGCGCCCGCATGGCGCGGGCCGGCATCCAGGTCGGCGCCTACCTGCCGATGAACGCCTACATCGTGCGCCTGGACAGGGCGGCCCCGGCCGCCGTCGCCGGCCTCGATTTTCTCCGCTGGTTCTCCGAGTACCAGCAGGTCTGGAAACTCGACCCCGACCTCGCCCAGCAGCCGCCGGCCCCGCCGCAGGCAACCGCCGCGCGCCCCGTCCTGGTCAGCCTGTTCTCAACCCTATCGCCCGCGGAGGTCATCGCCGCGCAGCGCGCCGTCTGGGCCCTGCCCGGGGTCGTGAGCCACTGGGAGGAGGACGTCGCCGGCAGCCTCAACATGTCCCTCTCGATCCGCCCGCAGGACATCGACGCGCTGGCCCGAATCCCGGGCGTCCTGTACATCGAGCCCGGCTACGACATCCAGACCCGAAACCTCAGCACCCGCTGGATCGTCCAGAGCAACGTCCCCAACGTCACGCCCCTCTACGCCAACGGCCTCCACGGTGAGGGGCAGATCCTGGGCATCCTCGACACCTCCGTGGATATCAACCACTGCTCGCTGAAGGACACCGTCCCCATCGGGCCGGCACACCGCAAGATCGTCGGGTACCACGCCACGCCGGCCGCCGCCCTGCACGGAACCCACTGCGCCGGCATCGCCGTGGGCGACGCGGGCGTGGAGGCCGAGACCCGCGGCATGGCGTACCTGGGCAGACTCACCTACGGTCCGATGCCCGCGTTCACCGAGACCGCCGTCGTCAGCGCCCTGAACCTGAGCCACGCCGACGGCGGCCGCGTCCACACGAACTCCTGGGGCGACGACGGCACGACCGCGTACAACGGCCTCTGCCGAGGCTTCGACGCCTTCAACTGGGCCAACGAGGACGACCTGGTCTGCCTGGCCGTCACCAACGGCTCGCTCCTGAAGAACCCGGAGAACGCCAAGAACCTGCTCGCCGTCGGGAACTCCAACGACGCCCCGTCCCAGCAGGGCATCTGCACCGGCGGCGCAGGGCCCACGTCGGACGGACGCCGCAAGCCGGAAGTCTTCGCGCCGGGATGCAACGTCGCCTCCGCCGCCGCCGGCACGTCCTGCGGCACCACCCAACTCACCGGCACCAGCATGGCGACCCCCGCCACCGCCGGCGCCGGCATGCTGATCCGCCAGTACTTCCAGGACGGCTACTACCCGGGCGGCGTCGTGAACTCCGGGAGCGCCATCACCCCGACCGCCGCCCTTATGAAGGCCATGCTCATCAACTCCGCCGTGGACATGGCCGCCGCGGGCTACCCGAGCAACGCCGAGGGCTGGGGCCGCATCCTCGTGGACAACTCCATGTACTTCTTCGGCGATGCCCGCAAACTCCTGGTCAGCGACGTGCGCCACAACGCCGGCGGCCTCACCACCGGCGCCATCTACACCATGCCCGTCAACGTGCTCGGAAGCGGGCAGCAGTTCCGCGTGACCGTCGTCTGGACGGAGCCGCCCGCCACCGCCGGCGCCGCCTTCGCCGCTGTCAACGACCTGGACCTGGAAGTGGACGGACCCGCGGGCACCTACAAGGGCAACTTCTTCGTCGGCGGCTCCTCCGCGCCCGGGGGCACACGCGACGACCGCAACAACGTGGAACAGGTCCACATCAACAACCCGGCGCCGGGCCAGTACACCGTGCGCGTCAAGGGCGCCGCCGTCGCGCAGGGCGCCCAGGGCTTCGCGATCGTCGCCACCGGCGACGTCCAGGGCGGCCCGCCGCCGGCCCTGGTCATCAGCCTGCCCGCGGGCGCCCCGCCCCTGATCGCCCCCGGCGTCGCCACGAACATCGACGTCCGCGTCCAGGCCGGCGGCCAGAACGTCGTGCCCGGCAGCGAGACGATGTTCTACCGCACCGCCCCGGGAGCCTTCACCCAGCAGGTGCTGACCCACCTCTCCGGGCCCGACTACCGCGCCACCCTCCCCGCGCTCGCCTGCACCGACCACCCGGAGTTCTACTTCCAGGCCGCCGGTGACGGCGGCGCACTGGTCAACCTGCCGCAGGCCGCCCCGTCCGCCGTGCTCTCGGCAACCGTCGGCGCGATCCAGGTCACCCCGGCCTTCACCGAGAGTTTTGAGAGCGCCCCGCTGCCCCTGGGCTGGACCGCGACCGGCCTGTGGAACGTCACGGACCTGTGCGGCGCCGGCGGCGCCTGCGACGGAAGCCGCTGGGCGTACTACGGCGATACCGCCACCTGCACCTACGACACCGGGGTGACGAACTCCGGCTCGCTCACCAGCCCGCCGATCAGCATCCCGGCCGTGCCCCCCGGCGGCACCGTGTCGCTCAGGTACTGCTCGGCCCTGGAGACGGAGAACCTGTCCGGCTGGGACGAGGCCATCGTCCGCGTCAACGGCACCGAGGTGGACCGCGCGGGAGAATCCGCCGCCTGGGAGCAGCGGTCGGCCGACCTGACAGCCTACGCCGGGCAGTCCGTCACGATCGAGTTCTTCTTCGACACCGTCGACGGCAGTTTCAACACCTTCCGCGGCTGGCAGGTGGACAACGTCCGAATCGAGGCCGCCGGCCTCGTCTGCGCCGCCTGCTACCCCGACTGCAACGCCGACGGCGCCCTCAACCTTTCCGACTTCGGATGCTTTACCACGAAGTTCGCCCTCGGTGATGCCTACACCGATTGCAACAACGACGGTGTCCGCAACCTCGCCGACTTCGGCTGCTTCACCACGAAGTTCGCCCTCGGCTGCCCGTAACGACGCCGCGTACCCCGCCTTCTTGGGTACCGCCCTTTGGGTACCCCGCCACTCCGCGGCGGTCAAGACTCCTGTGCGCCCCGTGGCGGTCAAGCGCGGGTTCTCGGCTTGATCCGAGGCACCCCCGGAACAGGGGAGGCGCCGCCGCGGAGCGGTGGGGTACCCAAGGATTCCGGCGAGTTTGTGCTTGACGATCGAGGTGGCCCGTGCGATACTGCGCGCATCCTCCGGGCCGGGGCGTTCGCTCCGTGTGTACAAGCCCGGTATGGATGCACGCGGTGTCCGCGAATGAAGCGGAGGCGGCGATGAACGATAGAATTCAGGTCAGCGGTCAGCGGTCAGCGGTCAGCGGTCAGCGGTCAGCGGTCAGCGGTCAGCGGTCAGCGGTCAGCGGTCAGCGGTCAGCGGTCAGCGGTCAGCGGTCAGCGGTCTC
>JADLGW010000009.1 GCA_020849105.1 Phycisphaerales bacterium
AGTCCAGGTCGATGCCGCAGTACACGATGTGCATTTGTGCGTCCGTGGCGCCGAGCTCTCGGTAAAGGTCGCGGTGGAAGCGCGAGATGCAGACAATCAGATCGGCCCGTTTCACCTTGTCCTTGAGCGCGCAGCGGTCCCGGAACAGGTCCACCGCGTGACCCGTGAAACTGAACGGCACGCCCAGCAGCCACGCCCCGTACATCCCGATTGTGGCGCAGGAGTGCGCCCACTGCGCATGGATCCGTGACACCGGCTCACCCCGCAGGCCACGGGCCCAGTGGGCCGCAACCAGCACATGGGCGCAGCCGGCCACGCGTGCCCGGATCGACTCGCGCTCGCCGAACACCGCGTTGAGGCAGGCCGCAAGGAACCGGGCACGAAAGAGGAACGGCGCCGCCAGGAGCGATGCCGCAAGCCGCAGGGGTGGCAGCGGGTACACAAGGCGCGTGCGACGGTTCATGTCCGTCGCCCATGGCGACTTGAAGTACGGGTTGCTCGGAGCCCGCATCGAGTGCAACTCGCAGCGGATGCCGTAACTCGCGTCAAGTTCGCGGAGTTCCGCCGCCACCCACGGGTTCCCGATGCCGTTTGTCGTGATGTAGTGGATCATGGCGTGCCTCCCGCCGGGGTCGCCGCCGGGCCGCGGTGCTCGACGATACGGGCGGACCGGCCGCGGGCCAGTTCCAGCGACCGCTTCGTCTGCCCGTACGCCTGAGCCCACTTGGAGACCATCATCATGGCCCCGTAGGCGAACGCGGTCGAGAGCGGGGCGCCCCTTCTCGCCGCGCGAACCGCCAGCCGCACCGACTGGAACGGGACCAGCGCAAGCACAATCAGGACCGCGGCCAGCGCCGCCCACGACCCCCACACCCAGGCCGCCGCACCGCCCGCTGCCGCGGCCCCTGCGATCACCCCGGCCGTCCACATCCGTGCGCTGCGGTTCTGCCGCCGGTACTGCGTCAAGCCGAATCGTCGTGCCGCGTCGATCCCCGCGTACCCACCGCGCATCTCTCGCCTCCACCACTGCCCGAAGCGCGTCATGCCGGAGTCGTGCAGGCACATGTCGCGTCCGAGCCGGACGATCTTCCAGCCGAGCCCCGCGATCCGCTTGGACAGTTCCGGTTCCTCCGCCGCGACGATATCCGGGTTGAACCCCCCTGCCTCCTTCATCACCGCGGCCCGAACCATGAAGATGCCGCCGCACGCGACCGCGTCGCCCGGCGGGCGGTCGAACTCCATATCGCACAGCCGGGTGTAGATGTTGGCGTCCGGATCTCGCTCACGCACACGACCAAAGACAATGGCGGCGTCCGGACGGGCGGCCAGTTCGTTCCAGGCGGCCTGGAACCAGCCGTCCATCATTTCGCAGTCGCCGTCGATGAACTGGATCACTTCAAGAGCCGGGTCCGCTTCCAGCAGGGCCGCAAAGCCCACGTTTCGCGCCCGCGCCGCCGAAAGCGGCTGGCCCTCTGGGATGCCCAGGATGGGCACCCCGAGCGAGCGAGCACGTTCCACGCTGCCGTCGCTCGATCGCGAGTCCACATACACAACGGGTCCGCCGCCGGCACGTGCGGCCCGCAGGGACGCCTCCAGCCGCGGGCCCTCGTTCCGCCCGATGACGACGACACCGGTTCGCATGGGCGTGACCGCGAGACGCGGCGGGGGCGCGGGCCAGTTCGCCCGTGGTCCTCCGAGCCCGAGCAGCCAACGGGCGTCGCCCGCGATCATGTCGCGCGTGAAGCCCCTGGGCCCGCCGCGAAAGTCCAGCCGACGAACGGGATCCCGAGCAAGCCAAGCCCGGGCCTCGCGAACCGAGCGGCCACAAAGCCACAGCGCATCGGCCGCGAGGATGCCAAGGGTACCGTAGTGCTTGCGGAAGAATCGGCGGCGTGAGGCGAACCAATACGAGGGCAATGGCCTGGCGTCCTGCTTCATTCCGGTCGCCTGACCTTCGAGATGAATGATGCGGGATTCGGGCACATACCAACTTGCGAACCCCGAGCGGGCCGCCCGTCGCGACAAGTCCACCTCGTCGAAATACAAGAAGAATCCCTCATCGAAGAGGCCGACACGTTCCAACACCTCGCGGCGCAGAAACATCGCGGCTCCAGAGACCCAGTCACAGCGGTGGATGCCCGCCGAGGCGGTCAGCGTCCGGCTCCAGCGTCGGGCGAACCTGTCCACGAACCCGGTGTGCGCCCCGTCGACCAGATTGCGGACAAGGCCGAAGCCCACATGGGCGCTCCCCTGCATCCGACCATCAGGGAACTGAAGACCGGCGCCGGCGATGGCCGCATCCGGGTGCGCATCCATGAACTCGATGAGGATGTCCAGTGCGCCGGTGAGCACAATCGTGTCCGGATTGAGCAGAAAGAAGTACTCGGGAGGCGATGCCCGGCCAAGAAAGGGCGACAGGGCGGCGTTGTTCCCCGCCCCGAATCCGCCGTTCACTGGGTGGAGCACCACCTGCACCCACCCCGTCCACCCTCTCGCCGCGACTTCAGCGGCCAGGGTCGCGCCCGACCCATCTGGTGAAGCGTTGTCGAGCACCACGACGCGCCAGCCCAGTCGCCCCGTACGGCGCTGGGGCTCCACCGACTCCAGGCATTGCAGCGTGAGGGCCGCCGTGCGATAGTTCACGATGATTAGAACGGTGCGCTGTTCCATTCCGTGTTCCGCGGCAGTGCACCGGTTGTGTTTGCGTGCTGGATGGGTGGGCGGTGATTCAGGATGGAGACTCCCCCGGCAATCCCGCCCGCGGCAAGCATGAACAGGGGGTTCACCATGGCGTTGAGCAGGTTGTCCATCGCGTAGATCGCCGGGATGGTGGTCACCGTAATCCACAGTCCGCCACCAGGGGTGGTCGTATCCGGATCCCTGAGGCGCCGCAATGCAAGCCACGCCGGAAGCACCAACATCAGGGTCACCGCGGCCAGACCGACCATCCCGTTGCGACCGAGTGCAATGATCCACAGGCCGTCCGGCACCATGATGCCCCCGTTGGGCGCCCTTCCCTCCCAGACCCAGCGGCCGTAGCCGAAGATCGGCTTCTGCCGGGCGAGGCCCCAGAGATTCGACTCGCTTTCCAGGCGATAGGTGAGCGAACTCGTGCGGTCCGCCCCGAAGACCCGCGTGGACAGGTTCACGAGCGCCGAGGCGTCCCACCCCCCAACCGTGCGGAGCGTCATGTAGGCGATCGGGATGGCGCCCAGCACCAGCACCACGCGGCGTGACGGCTTGTACCGGGCGACAAGGAGCAGCCCGCCGGCCACGAACATCAGAGCCATCGCGTATGCGGACCGGCAGAGCAACGAACCGGCAAACAGGACCGCACAGCACGCGATGGTGGGCAGCATCATCACCGTACGCGTGCCGGCCCAGAGCCAGAGGCCGAGTGAGGCGATCCAGGCGATGGTCATGAACAGCGAGACTGCCAGGCCGTGCTGCATGAAGACCATGGGCCGCCACCCGCCCATACGGCGAGCTGTGGCAAAGTCCTGCTCCGGCCGGAAGCCGTAGATGTCGAAATGCAGCGTCGGACTCATCTTGGCTTCGTACACGATGAAGGGGAGGTAGATCAGCCCGCCGACAACGAATGCGACCAGCAGGTCACGCACACTCTCGGTCGTGTTGAAGTACAGGCGCCCGACAAGGTACGGCAGCCCCCACAAGATCAGGTTGGACACGACGCCGGCCGCACCGTCATAGGGGCCAAAGCCGTTGAGGATGGCCGAAGGGAGTGGCACAAGACACCAGGCAAGCAACGGGGCGTCCCACCACCTCAGCCGAAGACGGGTGAGGCGTCCGGCATCCACCATGGCCACGCCGAGCAGCACGGCATAAGTTGTGACTGAAACCTTGGAAATATTCGGGAATCCGCGTACAGGGTACTCGAGGTTCGGAAGGAAAAGCCACGCGCCGAAGTACGCGACCAGGACCGCGCGCCGGGCCGGCAGAACCATGAACATCACGATGATCACGGGGATCCACCCGAACAGCACCGTGGGTGCGAGCCACGTCACTGTGTGGCCGCCCGGGCGCCGCCCGCAACCTCCCCACGCGCGGAGCGCTCGACCGCCGTCTCCAGGGCCCTCTCGAGGAGGACCGTCGCGTCATCCCAGGAGTAGCGGCGGGCGCGCTCGTACGCCGCGGTCGACATGGCCCTCCATGCCGCGTCGTCGAGTGTGAGCACACGCAGCGTGTGCTCGCTCAGGGCCCCGATGTCACCGATGTCCGCCAGGTAACCGTTGCGCCCGACTTCAACCGCCTCCATGGCGCCGCCCACCCGGGTCGAGACGACGGGAGTGCGGCACGCCATCGCCTCCAGCGGCGGCAGGTGGAACCCCTCGGTGTGGCTCGGGCAGAGCCAGACATCAAGGCCGGCGTAGATCTCACGCAGGCGGTCCTGCGGCGGAGCGCGGAAGTACTCCGTGCCGGGCGCGAGCGGCACCGTCGCGGCCGGAGCTTCCGACCCAAAGCTCACGACCCGCAGCTCCGGCACACGCCGGCGCAACCGGGCAATGACGTCGCGCGCATCGGCGAACCCCTTGATAACCGCGGAACTGTACAGAAGGCCGAGAGTCGGGCGAGGCTGCTTCCCCCGCGCCGGAGCGTCGAACTGTTCGGTGTCGACGCTGTTCTCAACCAGGGACACCGTGTGGTCATCGTACAACTCCGCCATCTTCCCGCGGAGCCACCCGGCCACGGTGATCTTGTGCATGGGCAGACGCAGCGTCGCCTCGACCCGTTCGCGGGGGAGGTACGGAAAGACCTCATGTCCCTGCACAAAGTACGCCTTGGCTCCCTTCTGCGGCGACAAGTTCCAGGCCCATTCTGCGGTCTCCCACCATGTGGCGAGCACGACATCCGCGTCGGGCACGTCGCGGTTCTCCACCGGGCGGCTGCGGTCGATCACATGCAGGACCCCGGGCATGTCATCAAAGAACGTCGCCCTCGACGGCCTGTCCGGGGCGCCCCGTAACCACTGACGCACCCGTTGCTTCCACCGCAAAGGACGCAGCGGCACACTGACGACGCGCACGTCGTGACCGCGATTGATCAGCTTGCGGGCGTAGATCGCGACGACCCGGGTCCCGCCGGAAATACCCGCGTGCGGAAGAATGAAGGTCACTCGCATCGGCCCGCCGCCTCCTTCGTGCCCGGCGTCTCGGAGAACGCCGAGTGCTGCACCGCCGTCCAGCGGGCGATTGTTCGCAGCCCGAGTTACCCCTGTCCGTCGGTCGAAAGAAACTCAAACTTGGCGGGCCACCACATGATCGAGTCAATGGCTTCCGGCACCCGGCCCATGTCAGCGGCGGCTCGTTCAACCACCTCGAAGGAGAACATGCGCTCCATGTGGTGTGTCTCGGCCGCGCGGTCGCCCACCCACACGGAGACGGGGTACACACCCGAGCACAAGGTCACGGCGCCGAGATGGCAGCGGATTCGGCCGGACATGACCGGGTCGGTGTACCCGGGTGCCGGCTGAAACTGGTTCGAGACGTGGAGAATCTCCTGCCCGCCGGTGGTGTGGATCACGATCCGGACATTGACGACGCGCAGCGGGTTGGCCGCCCGAAAGTCCACTTCGAACGACAGGGCCGACCCCATCGGCATGTGGTCGCTCGGCTGCCCGTCCACGAGAACGCGTACCGCGGTTGCCCACGGCGTGACCGAACCCGGGCGTTCCACGGTGACGACCCCGCCCTTGCTGACGCCCTTCGAAAGACTGAGGTAGTGGCGCACACATTCCGTCGCCGGACCGACGCGAGCAAGGCGGCCCTTCTCGAGCACGACGCAGGTACGGCACAGCGCCTCGATCGCGGCCATGTTGTGGCTGACAAACAGCACCGTGCGCCCGTGCCCCTGCGACACCTCCTTCATGCGTCCGAGGCATTTCTGCTGGAACTCGACATCGCCGACCGCCAGCACTTCGTCCACGATGAGGATCTCGGGCTCCAGGTGGGCGGCCACCGCAAAGGCAAGACGCACATACATCCCCGAGGAGTACCGCTTGACCGGCGTGTCGATGAAGTTCTCCACCTCGGCGAAGGCAACGATCTCGTCGAAGCGCCGCCTGATCTCCGCCCGCTTCATCCCCAGGATCGACCCGTTGAGGTAGATGTTCTCACGCCCGGTCATGTCCGGGTGGAAGCCGGTGCCCACCTCCAGGAGCGAGGCCATGCGGCCGCGCATGACCGCCTGCCCTTCCGTGGGCTCAACGACCCGGCTGAGAATTTTCAGTAAGGTGCTCTTTCCCGCACCGTTGCGCCCGATGAGGCCGAGCACCTCTCCGCGCTCCACATCGAGGGAAACGTCCCGCAGGGCCCAGTACTCCTCATCGGCGGCCCCGCCGAGGCTGAGTTCCTGGATGCGACGGAATGGGGCCCTGAGCGCATTGACCACCGCCTCCTGGAACGAGCGCGCAATGCGCCGCCGCCCCAGGTGGTATCTCTTCCCGATCTTGTCAATCTCGATGATCGTGCTCATGCGCTCGTACGGCTACGCCAGATCAGCCAGGCGCCTTTCCAGTGACTTGAATACCCTCATCCCGGCAGCCAGTACGACCAGCGTCACGCCCGCGGAGACGGCCAGGGTTGTCAGGTCCCATGGCCGCCCCAGCAGGGATGCCCGGTACGCATCCACGAGCCCCGCCAGAGGATTGATCGCCAGCACCCACCGGTACCTTGGTTCCACGAGCGTCGCCGAGTACACCACGGGTGTCAGATAGAACCAGATCTGCAGCATGAACGGGATGACGTAGCGAAAATCCCGGTACGCGACCGTCAGGGCGCACAGGGCCGAACCGACCCCGACAGCCAGCAGCGCGGTCAGCAGCACGAGCACCGGCAGGAACACGATGGTCCAGTTCGGCACGACACCGAAGTACAACATCGCCCCGACCATGAGCAGGAAGCCGATCGCCAGGTCGAGCAGGCCCCCGACAACCGGGGCGCCAGGGATCATCAAACGCGGCATGTAGATCTTCGTCAGCAGAGAGGGCTGGTTGATCAGGCTGTTGGACGCGAACGTCACCGCGTTCATGAAATACGTCCACGGGAGCACGCCGGCCAGCACGAAGATCGGGTAGGGAAGCCCGTCTGAAGGCATCTTGGCCATCGCCCCGAAGATCACCGAAAAAATGCCGCTGGCCAGGATCGGCTGGAGGAACACCCACGCGAGCCCGAGCACTGTCTGCTTGTACTTCGAGCGGATATCGCGCCAAATGAGGAACCCGAACAGTTCGCGCCCCGCCCACAACTCGCCCAGGTCGATCGGCGCCCGGAACCCGACCCGCCGGATCACGATGACCTCCGAGTGGGTCGGCAACTCCGGCACCGGCGATGGGCTCAACTTCGTCATGGGCGGCGATTGTAGATCCGGTCCCGGGCGTCACACGCACGCGGCACGGACGTGCAGCACCTCCCTTA
>JADLGW010000010.1 GCA_020849105.1 Phycisphaerales bacterium
CATCGTCACCGCCGGTCTCATCGCGGGGCTATTCCTGCACTCCGCGATGGAGATCCTGCGGAACGCTCGCCGTGAGCTGCATTCTTTGAGCAGTCCTCTACAGCCATCCCCGCCGCATTGTGTGGAAGGTCCCGGGCAGGAACCCGGCGCCACTTGAGCGGCGCGTGAGTTTCAAGTACGTCCGCAATCGACGAGCCCTTGACCCGCTGCCGCTCGACGAGCCGCTCCGATCTGGGACTCCGCGATGGCGCGCGACAAACCCGGCTGGTTAGCAGAGGGGTATGGGCGAGGGCTGTGTCCCTCAACGTCCCAGACAACCCCAGCCTGCCCGCGATCCTCAGCGCGGTCTCGCAGAACGTCGACAAAGCGATGCCCAACAACAAGGGTCGGACGGACCTCGGCGAGATGGCGCAGAGCGCCGCAGTCGAGGTCACCAATCAGCTCGTGACGGGAAAGGCATCTTCTCTCTTTGGAGCGACAGCCCAGGACGTGCAGCGAGCGTTCAAAGAGTTGGGCACCGAGAAGAACTTTGGAGAGCTCGGAAAACAGTTTTTCGGGCAGCTGACCAACAAGGTGCTCCAGTTCTACGCGAGCCGGGAGTGCGCCAACCATGTGGGCCAGGGGCAACGCTTCGCCAACCGGCGTGCGGATCGCACGCCATCGACGCACGGTTTCGGACATGCAGTTGGCGTGCCAGGCAGCGCCTACCCGAAGCCTCACAGCCGGAGTCCGAACGGGGGAGGGGGTCAATAGGTACTTCCCCGCCGGAATCGAAAGCCGACGCCCGCGGGAACAGGTCCGAGTAGTCACTGAGTTTGTTTGCGTTGTCCGAGTGCGGGGTGAGGTACCCCTTTGCAGCACGGACGCGACGTGGGCGAACGTGGGCCAACGGGTGGCCAACGGACGCGGAGGCCCGCGCGGGCGCGACGTCCGGGCTTCCGCTGGCGCGCAAATCACGCATTGCCCAAATCGTCCGCGTAGTTGCCCACAAGGGCGAGATTGACGGCGATTCCTCGCGCATTCGCCTTGCCGGTGCGCGGATGTCATGGCTTCATGTGTCACAACGCGGGGCGAAGAACCACAAACCCCGCGAAGGAGAACCACGCGATGAATACCAGCACGAAGAACGCCATCGAGATCGCCAGCGACCTGGGCCGCCGGGGATTCACCGTCGCCAGCGTCGAGGTCCACACCCCCGACGGGCGGGCCTGGGCGATCGACACCACGAACACCGGCGGCTTCCGCCTCTTCGAGATCGACCGCGACGGCCGCGACGGGCCGAACGAACACGACGCGGTCGAGGGCGACACCTGGGACGCCGGAGACCTGATCGACTACCTGAAGGCGGTCGGCGAACCCAAAGCGCCGCCGACCCGCGACGGCAACCCGCCCTCGAGCCACCCGACGACCTGAAGCCCGCAACACGCGGGCTTCGCTGTTTACCAGAGCACAACACCCCCCACGCACCCCCCGCACAGGAGCACGACCATGACAACGCCCAAGACCACGAAGCCGGAACCGACCGCCGCCGAGATGTACGCCGCGAGGCGGAACGACATCGCCCGCCTCCTCGACGTGCTGAGCATGCACCTCGACATCAACGACAAGGAGCACGCCGCCGCCCCGACCAACTGGGGGCTCGTCGGCAACCTCGGGAAGGTCCGTGAGGACCTGGTCAACCTCGTCGGGTTCATGGCCAACATGGACCCCGAGTACGTCGAGGACTTTCTCAAAGGCGAATGAACATGTACCACGCCCCCCACGGAAAGGAGCACACCCATGACCATCAAGACGATCGTGATCGCAGGCCAGAACGGGGACATCGAGATCACCCGAAACGACGACGGCGCGTATGTGATGGACGGCGAGGTCTGCATCGCCGCCATCCGCCGCGACGAGAACCGCGACGCCCACTACGCCAAGGCCGTCGAGGTGGCCAAAGCGGTCTACGGGACCGACCGGCGCGGGCGCGCCGCCGCCACCAACTCGATGGTCCACGACGTGCTCAATGAGATGGAGCGCGTCGCGGGTTGCTAACCGCGAGGCGGCGCGGGGAACCGCGCCGGCCCCGATTCCCCGCCGCAGCGTGCGGCGGGATTCCGCACCCGTAGTTGGGAGATTCGCATGAGTACGAAGACCAAGAAGCCCCGCACCCCGAAGATGTCCAAGAGCGCCGCCCGCGCCGAGGGGGCGGCCAAGACCGAGCGCCTCCGCAAGGCCGCGCTCGCCGAGATCGAGAACCGCTTGGACGGAAAGCCTGCGGCCCCGGTCAAGAGCAACGACGCGAAGTCCGCGAAGCCGTCCAAGGCGGCGAAGGCCCCGAAGCCCGCGAAGGAGGCCAAGCCGAAGCGCGTCAGCGGCCTCGACGCCGCAGCGCAGGTGATCGCTGGCGCGAAGGTTCCCATGCGGGCCAAGGAGATGATCGCGGAGATGGAGGCCAAGGGCCTGTGGAAGAGCCCCGACGGCAAGACGCCGGAGGCCACGCTCTACGCCGCCATCATCCGCGAGATCGCCGCCAAGGGCGACAAGGCCCGCTTCAAGAAACACGACAAGGGCGTCTTCGTCGCCGGGAAGGGGGCTTGACCCATGCTTACCGTCAAGAAGTTGTTCGAGGCGCTCCAGGGGCTCGACCCAAACGCGCAGGTCGTCGTCGGCATCATCAACGGCCCCCGGTTCAACGCCGCCTACGCGGAGCATCAAGTCTGCGCGACGGCGAACGTTGACGAGGATCAACGTCTGACGCTGCGAGAGGAGGCCGCGCCGGTGCTCTACCTCTGCTGCTACGAGCAGCCGCGCCCGTGGGAAGGGCAGCAGCCCACAATCAACCCCGACGGCACCGCGACCTTGCGGTACGACCCCGAGGACGACAACCCCAATCCGGGAAAGGAGGCCTGATCCTTGAAGATCACAGACGTTCAGGTCGGCGGTCGCTACATCTCCAAGGTGTCTGGCGTGATCACAACCGTACGCGTTCTCGGCATCCGCGAGGCGCCCCCAGCTTGGCACAACCCCGGGCAGGGGCGGTGGCGCACCCGCATCGATGTGGTCAACGAGCGCACCAGGCGCAAGACCACGTTCGCCTCGCCGGCGCGGCTGCGCCGGGTGATCCCAGCCGAATCCACGCTCTGAGCGCATCAGCGCTTCCCCCCAGCCGCGACGTGCGTCGCGGCTCTCTGTTCGGTCGCAGCGAACGGCGGCTCGTCGTCAACCCGACAGACGCGCACCTACGCCTCGGCCAGGCCCTCGCGGATGGCGAAGCGCATGAGCTCGGCCCGCGACTCGATGCGGAGCTTCTTCATCATCCGCTCCTGGTGGCCATCGATGGTCTTGGCGCTCCTGGAAAGCTCGGCCGCAATCTCGTTGCGGGACAGGCCCTTGCCGATCAGCCGCAGCACCTCGATCTCTCGTGCCGTCAGCGACTCCAACGGCGTCGCTGGGCGTGTGTTCGAGCGTGCCAAAGCCGTCTTCGGCTGGCCACAGCGTTGGCGAACTTTGGGGCCCATGACAAAGGTGCCGCCCGTGCTCCGCGCCAGTTCCTTGAGGCCTGCGACGATGTCCTCCAGGTCGTCGCCCTTGGCGAAATAGCCCCAGGCGCCGCATGTGTACGCCGCGGCGAGGTAGCCATCCCTGACGTGCGCGCTGAGAAAGGCGAAGCGCAGGCTCGGGTGCATGTGCCGCATGCGATCGGCCACCTCGAACACGTCGGGCCCGGGCATGTCGATGTCCAGGAGGACGATGTCGGGTCGAAGGCGGGCGACCTCGTCGAGCAAACGCTCCGCCGACGGCAGGCGTCCGACGATGCGGATACGACCGTCGATGGCGAACTGCGCCTTCAACCCCTCGACCAGCACGGCGTGGTCGTCAACGCAAAGCACACGCACTCCGGGGTCGCTCCCGATGGAGTTGACCAATGGGTCGGCTTGGGAACGGAGGGTCGGCTTGGGGCTCCGGGTCGCTCGTCCAGTCCGATCGGCTTGGGAAGTCGGCATTACCACGTCATCCTTTCTTCATCACTCACTGGCAGCCACGAGGGCCACCATCGCCTTCACCGCCTCGAAATCACTCGGATCATGGCAGGTCAGCGGTTCGAGAGATCGCCATTCGCTTGCCCGAGCAGGGTCGGTCACGGTTGGATCGCCGATCACCACGAGCCTTGCGTGCCCGCCTTGCCGGTCGCGCCACTCGGTTGCTTGCTGCGGGGTCACCGTCCTGGCATCTACGACCCACACGCTCGCATCGCCCGGCGCCTGGGAGATCGCCGTACTGAATCCGGCCGCTTCGAGGAGGTGCCGGATCAGGCCCGCGGCTCGGCCATCGCCTATTGACACCACGGCCCTGCGGACGACGCCGCCCGGGTCCTGGTCGATGGCCCGCGCCGCCGGGAACGTCATGCTCATGGTCGTGCCCCGCCCAAGTTCAGACTCGATGTCAACCGAACCCCCGGCGTGCTCGACCACTCTGCGGACCAGGGGCAGCCCAAGGCCCGTCCCCACGCCCCGTGCCTTGGTCGTAAAGAAGATGTCGAACGCGCGGCGCCTGGTCTCCTCGTTCATTCCCCTGCCGTTGTCCGTAACGGACAGTCGCACGCGCTCCTCCCCCGCCGGCCCCGCCCCCACCGCGACAGCTGAGATGCGCGCGAGCCCCTGGCGTCGCTTTCGGTCGGCGGGGATCGCATCCCCGGCGTTAACGATCAGGTTCAGGACCGCCTGCGTGAGCGCGTGCGGGGCGATGGCTACTCGCGGCAGGGTCGAAGGGATCGAAGCGGTGACCTTCATGTGCTTCGGCACGGCCTTCGTCAGAACCGGCCCGGTCTGCGCCCACCACGCCGCCAAGTCCGTCGTGCCTGCATCGCCGTCGTCATTCTCCGGGTCCATCGCCAGGAAGTGCAAGCCGTCGGCGAGCTGCTGGAGGTAGGCGATACTCTTGGTGATGGTGTCGATGTGCTTCCGTACCCCGATGGATAGCCCCGCGCGCTCGGCCCGGATGGCGTTGAGTCTCGCACGCACCGGCATGAGCACGTTGTTCATGTCATGACCGAGGCCGGCAGCGAGCGTGCCGATGGAGGCCAGACGGTCGGCCATGCGCAGCTTCTCCTGAGCCTCCTTGAGCGAGCGCGTGCGCTCGTCAACCTTCTCTTCGAGTCGGCAACGGTACTTGTCGAGTTCCTCCTCGGCCCGCTTGCGCTGGATGAGCGTCCCGAGCGGGGCGACCGCTGCTCGCACCACTTCCAGGACGTGAAGGTCTTCAAGCCTTGTCACCCGGACGAAGAACTGGAGCACCACGATGACCTTGCCCTCGGAGACAATGGGCACCGCCGTGGCGGCGTGAAGTCCGGCCTCCCGTGCGGCCGCTGATCGACGGAAATCGGTATCGCCCAGAACCGCAACGTCAGCGGCCCACACGGGAGAGCCCGTCACCCAGGCCCGTCCGCCCAGGCCCACGCCGCGGCGGAGGCGGATCTGACCCGTGGTCCTGGCGAAGTTGTCGAGCCCGCTGTCGGGACGCATCCAGGACGCGGTTCCCACGAGTTCGTCGCCCTCGGGGGTCGGCATCCACGCTTCGCCGTAGTCCCACTCGGTGAAGGTGCATACGAGGCGGAGGGTCTCGGTGAGCGCTTCGGACAGGATCGCCGCGCCGCTGATCGACAGCGCCAGATCCTTGACTACGCGCAGTTCCCATTCCATTCTCTTGCGTTCCGTGGCGTCGCGGATAACGCCGACAAAGAACGGCAAACCGCCGTCGGGTGGGTCCACACGCGAGATCGAGACCTCGATCGGGATTGACTCACCGCTCTTGCGCACGCCCTCCAACTCGCGTGCCCGCCCGAGGATCTTGGTCTGTCCCGTGCGACGGTAGTTAGCCAGGTACCCGTCGTGCGCCGAGCGGTGCGGCTCGGGCATCAGGACGTTGACGTTGCGCCCAAAGAGTTCGTCCGGCGTCCACCCAAAGACCCGCTCGACCGATTGGCTGGCGGACTGGATAAGGCCGTAGGCGTCGATCGTGATGATCGGGTCCACGACCGCGGCCAGCACGGCGCGGTCGCGCACGGCGGACAGAGCATCGCGCGATGCGGGGCGAGGTTCGGCCCCCGGCGACATGTTGACAATCCGCCCTTCAACCGGAGGCTTGGTCGGAAGCACCACCGGCTGCACCACGCGCGGCGGGCCCGCTAAACCGACGGGTGTGGAGCGGTTCCTGGCCACTGAGGTCATTGTATCGGGATCGTCAGGCCGGAGCGGTCCGATCGCCGAGGGTGCCCGAGAGAGGGATCAAGCACGGCACTCCACACCGGGAGATAGGGGATGTTTCCGCGTAGAGCCGAGAGGGTCCGGGCGGCATCATGATCGCATCAAAGCCTCCAACTCGAGGAGTCCGGCTATGAGAATCGTCGTTCGTCCTGTTGCAGACCCTCAGCGCGAAATCGACCTGACGCACAGCCTCGTCTCGGCCATCGCCGAGGAACTCTGGCGGATGCACGGCGGGAACCAGCAACTCAACTGGCTGGAGGCCGAGCGGCACCTGCAACGGATCGTTGGAGAGGCCCGAGCGGAGGCCGCCCGCACGTACGTCGTACCGCTGGCGGCGGCACGAGCCTCGCCGCGTCATGAACCGGAACCATTCGCACCTGAGTCCCCAGACTTCCCGGGCTGGAAGGCCCCGATCCCGCGTCGCCGAGAGCGGCGCGTGACACGCAGCGCCAGTGGCCGACGAAGCCGCGCACGCGAGCTCGGTGCCATGCACGCGACGGTCGCGGGTGCGTAAGGACGATTCGGGCAGGTGCCTGGGTGATGAACAGCGTGATGCAAAGGACAGTTCTCGTGATCACCGGAATGTGCGACAACCGCTGCCGCGAACGGATCGTCAGGGCCTTGGAGAGGGTTCCGGGAATAGTGCAGGTGGATGTCAGCCTGCTCCGGGCGCGGGCGACCGTGCTTCATGAGCGCCGGTGCGAGCCGATCACCCTTGTGCGGACGGTCATCGAGGTGGGGTACGACGCGAGGATGGCGGAGTGACGAATGGAATCGGACACGAGTGAAAGGAGCAGCCATGTCGATCGTGAAGACAGAACTGAAGGCCAGTGACATCATGACGGCGGACCCGGTGTGCGTGGCGCCGTCGGCCACGATCCGCGAACTCGCACGCCTCTTTGAGGAGCACGAGATCTCGGGGGTGCCGGTCACGGATGCGCAGGGCAGGGTTACCGGGATCGTCTCCAAGACGGACCTGATCCGGCGGTGCTCGGAGGGGACCGCGGACATCCCACCGGCGTATCTCTTCGAGGTTCTGTCGGAGCAGGGTCACGACGACGAGGCGAGCGAGGTGATACCCGAGCCGCTGGTCTGCGTCGAGGACTTCATGACCGAAGACCCGCTGATGGTGTCTCCCGGCCACTCCGCCGCGGCGGTGGCGAGGCTCATGTATGACAAACGCGTCCACCGCGTGATCGTGGCGGATGAAGAACGGTTTCCTCTTGGCATCATTACGAGCATGGACGTGCTCGGGGCGCTGTCGCGATAGCCCGCTGATCGCCAGGGAACCCACAAGGAGAGGCGCCAATGAAGAACACTCCGAAACACCCTGAGACCGGCCGCATTCCCGGCGGAGCGGAACACTTGCTTCGTGGCGGGCTGGACCGGGTCGTCACTCGCGACGATGGTGTGGCAAGCGTGCGATCAGGCACGTTGTCGCGGCGAGCAGAGCCCCCACACGCGCGAGTCGCCACGAGGTGCCAATGGTTCTGCACGGACTGGTTCATGCCGGTCGGGCAGGAGAGGCGGGCAGGGGTGGGCGAGGAAGCGGGCGGTTCGACGGTTGAGTGAACACATCAACCACACACGCAAAGGAGCACGTCGTGAGCACAACGACACGGAAGAATGGGATCATCGGGCAGTCGGAGTCGCGCACCACGAGGCAGGCCATCGCGCACGAGCGGAGAGCGGAGGCGCCGGATGCTTCGGGCGAGGTCACTCGCCAGCGGATCGAGGCGCGTGCCTACGAGATCTTCGAGGCGCGCCGGGGCAACGGCGGTACGGGCAATGAGGTCACGGACTGGCTGCAGGCGGAGCGCGAACTCAACGGCTCGTCGCCCGATCCATCGGTCGGCGCCGACATCGAGGTCAAGGGTCGGGCACGCGGCGAGCGGTTGTTGACCGGGGCGAGGTGAATGGAGGGCGCAGTCTCCACGGCTCGCCCGCCGACTCACAGAAGGAGTGGATCATGAAGGGAATCCTGGGCATGCCCCGTTGGTCGCCCTACGCCGTCGGCGTTGGGATCGGCGTGCTTTCCTGGATCACGTTCGGCCTCATGGGCAGGGCGCTGGGCACATCGACCACGTTCGTCAACGCCGCGGGCGCGATCGAGGGGCTCGTGGCACCCGCGCACGTCGAGTCCAACGAGTACCTCGCCAGGCACATCGTCAGCACGGCCGAGAAGGCACGGCCGATCGTGGGCTGGCAGTTCGCCCTGGTCGTGATGTTGGCTGTCGGCGCGTTTGCCGCGGCGCGCCTGGCCGGTTCGACGTTCCGCGAGCACATACCGTCGCTCTGGCTGTGGCGTTTCGGCGGCTCAAGGCCGCTTAGGTACTGCGGCGCGATCCTGGGTGGGGCGCTCCTGCTGTTTGGAGCACGCTTGGCCGACGGCTGCACGTCCGGGCACGGGATCTCGGGCGGTTTGCAACTGGCCGTGTCATCGTGGGTGTTCCTGGGCGCCATGTTCGGCACGGGCGTCGCGGCTGCGTTCCTGATGTACGGCAGGGAGGGCCGGTCACATGTTTAGCCACATATTCGCGAGTCCGTCGGCGCTGGTGACGGGCGCCGTGACCGGCCTGGTGTTCGGATTCCTGCTCCAGAAAGGTGGGGTGACGCGGTTCAGCGTCATTCTCGGCCAGTTCCTTCTGACGGACTTTACCGTGCTCAAGGTCATGGGCACAGCCATCGTCGTCGGCGCCCTTGGCATCTTCGGCATGAGGGCGATTGGACTCGACGTGCCGCTGCATGTAAAAGATGCCACGCTGCTCGGAAACGTGCTGGGCGGAGCGATCTTCGGTGTCGGGATGGCGATCCTCGGCTATTGCCCGGGAACAGGCGTCGCCGCGATTGGGGATGGCTCACGTCACGCCATCCCCGGCGTTCTCGGCGGACTCGTGGGCGCGGCGATCTACGCCGAGGCTTATCCGTGGATCAAGTCCGAGGTTCTCGGTATCGGCGACCTCGGGAAGGTGACGCTGGATTCGGCGACCGGCCTGTCACCGTGGTGGTTGATGGCGCTGCTAGGGGCGAGCGCGATCGCCGGGTTCGTGCTCCTTGAACGATGGGAGCGCCGCACACACGGAGTCCGCGGCGCACCGGCGGCATAGTTGACGGTTGTGGGAACAGCACCACACCAATCCTCAATCGGAGCGCACCATGACCGCAACGATGAAAGCCTTTGTTATGCACGGGATCGGCGAGGTGGGGATCATCGACAAACCGATCCCGCGGCCCGGCCCGAACGACGCGATCCTCCGCACGACCGCCGCGCTGATCTGCACGTCGGATATGCACACGGTCGCCGGCGCGATCGGGCCGCGCACCGACCTAACCCTCGGCCACGAGGCGGTGGGCGTCGTCCACGAGTTGGGCCAGGCGGTCGCCGCGACGGGGATGTTCAGGATCGGCCAGCACGTCGCGGTCAACGCCATCACGCCGTGCTACGCCTGCGACAACTGCCAGCGCGGCTATTCGTCGCAGTGCGGCGGGATGCTCGGCGGGTGGAAGTTCGCCAACACCAAGGACGGGAGCATGGCGGATTACTTCCACGTCAACGACGCGATCGCCAACCTCGCGCCGATCCCCGACGGCCTGAGCGACGAGCAGGCCGCGTACTGCTGCGACATGCTCTCGACCGGCTTCGTGGCCGCGGAGTTCGGGAACATCCCCATCGGCGGGAGCGTCGCGGTCTTCGGCGTTGGACCGATCGGGATGATGGCGATCGTCGGGGCGCGGCTGTGCGGCGCGGGCCTGGTCATCGGGGTGGAGAGCAGGCCGGATCGCGCGTCGATGGCCCGGAAGTTTGGGGCCGACCTGGTCGTTGACTTCACGAAGGAGGACCCGGTTGAAGCGATCCGCAAGGCCACCGGCGGCGCGGGCGTGGACACCGCGATCGAGGCGCTGGGATCGCCCACGACGTTCGCGGCGTGCGTCAGCGCGACGCGACCGGGCGGGACCATCTCCAACATCGGATACCACGGTGACGGCGACACCGTGCCCATCCCGCGCCTGGACTGGGGCGTGGGCATGAGCGACAAGACCATCCGCACGGCCCTGTGCCCCGGCGGCTCGGAGCGCATGGGCCGCCTGATGCGGTTGATCCAGACCGGGCGTGTTGACCCGCTCGCGATGACCACGCACCGCTTCAAGTTCGCGGACATCAAGCGTGCGTTCACGATGATGCAGACCAAGGAGGACGGCATGATCAAGCCGCTCATCACGTTCGGGTGAGCGTGGGCGTGCGGACGAGCTGCACCTATTCAGGAGGTCAATCGATGCGTCAACGTGATTTCGCGTGGCTTCGGCTCCTGCTGATGCTTCTGCTGATGCTGCCGCTGGCGGTGCTGTTCCTGATGCCGGGGACCGGCATGGTCTTGGGCACGATGTGGTTCTGGTTGGCGCTGATGCTCTGCCTCTGGATGGTCTGGATGGTGCTGGGCGTCCCGTGCGATGAGAGTGCGCCTGTAGCCTCGGTGAGCGCGGGCCCGCGGGCCCTCGCCACCGACGAACTGCCGCCAGTCGTGCGGCGGGTGATGGACGTGCGGTTAGCGACAGAGCACAACGGCGTGCTGGCGTTCCACGGGCCGCTGAAGGAACCTGCCGACCAGGCGTACGAGGACCTGAAGCGTGAAGCCGGCGCCCAGACGGTCCCCCTGGTGCAGGAAGACGAGCAACTGGGGGCAGCGGTCGTGCTGGTGCCAAAGAACGTTGAACAGGCAACCATGGAGAGACCGGTGCGGCCGTGGGTGAACTGGCTTCTGTTCGCGCTGACGGTGGTGACCACGACGTGGGCCGGTGCTGCGCATCAGGGTGTAGATCTTCTCAGAGAACCCGCGCGTTTCGCGGTCGGCCTGCCGTACGCGCTGGGATTGCTGGCAATCCTCGGTGTGCATGAGCTGGGACACTACTTCACGGCAAAATATCACGGCATTCGCGTCACGCCTCCCTACTTCATCCCCGTGCCTCTTGCGCTCGGCACGTTCGGCGCCTTCATCCAGATGAGGAGTCCGGTCGAGAACCGGCGGGCGCTATTCGATGTGGCCGTGGCTGGGCCGCTGGCCGGACTTGCCGTGGCGATCCCGGCGCTGCTGGTCGGCCTGCGCCTCTCGCAGATAGCCCCGGTGGGCACTCCGATCGAATCACACATGATGGGCGGCACGTCCGTCGGCTCTTCGATCCTGTTCGCCGTGCTGGCCAAGCTCTCGCTGGGCGATGCACTGCAATACGGCCATATTCTCCGGCTTCATCCGCTGGCCTTCGCCGGATGGCTCGGGCTGTTCGTCACCGCCCTGAACCTGCTTCCCATAGGGCAACTCGATGGTGGCCACATCGCTCGCGCCATGTTCGGTAATCGCGTTGGACGGACGATCAGCACGGTCGCCATGTGGACGCTCATTCTGCTGGCGCTGTTCGTCTGGCCGGGCTTGTTCATGTGGGCGATCATCATCTTCTTCATCGCCGGCCGCAGCATGCCCCCACTGAACGACGTCACCCCCATCACGTCCGGGCGCCGTTGGCTGGGATACGCCGCGTTCCTGATCTTGCTCCTGATCATCTCGCCCCTGCCGCACACGTTCTGGGACCGGATGGGTATCCATTGCCCCTATTTGTGAGTCCTGTTGGTTGGTGTAGCCGCCAGGTGAACGCGGTCCGGATAGATTGGAGATTGGAGACCCATTGACCAGGCACAACCATACTCACGGCCACGGTCATTATGGGCACGACCATCAAGCGCATGGCGAGCACGCTCCGCAACATCGCAGGGCTGGTCAGGCCGACGCCCACACCGGTCACGACAAGCACGCTGGCCACAGCGTCGCGATGTTTCGCAACCAGTTCTGGCTGACGTTGGTGCTTTGCATTCCGACCATCATTTGGAGCGAGATGATCCAGCGGTGGTTCGGCTACGCTGCGCCGCGGTTCGCCGGGTCGGACTACATCGCGGCGGTATTCGGCGCCACCGTGTACTTCTACGGCGGCAGGCCGTTCCTGCAAGGAGCCTGGCACGAGTTGCGTGCGAGACTTCCGGGCATGATGACGCTCATCTCGCTGGCGATCACCGTCGCGTTCCTCTACAGCGCTCTGGTCACGCTCGGCCTCGTCGCGGGAATGGACCTCTGGTGGGAACTGGCAACGCTGGTCGCGATCATGCTGCTGGGCCACTGGATCGAGATGCGCTCGATCACGCAGGCGCGGGGCGCGCTGAGGGAGCTTGCCAAGCTGCTGCCTGATATGGCCGTACGGCTGGACGAGGCCGGCAACAGCAGCGATGTGCCTGTTGCGGACTTACGACGGGGCGATGTTCTGCTCATCCGGCCCGGCGCCGGCATTCCCGCCGACGGCGTCGTAAAGGAAGGCAGCAGCACGGTCAATGAGTCAATGATCACCGGCGAGTCCAAGCCGGTGGACAAGACAACGGGCGAGAAGGTGATCGCCGGCACCGTCAACGGGCAAGGCTCGCTGCGCGTCGACGTGACAGGAACCGGTGACCAGACCGCGCTTGCCGGGATCATGCGGCTCGTCGAGCAGGCTCAGTCGTCGCGATCACGCGCCCAGGCGCTGGCGGATCGGGCGGCATTCTATCTCACGATCATCGCCATTGCTTCCGCTGCGATGACGGCCATCATCTGGCCCATCCTCGGTCGGCCGTGGGACTTCGTGATGGAGCGGGTGGTGACCGTGCTCGTGATCGCCTGCCCGCACGCGCTGGGCCTGGCCATCCCGCTGGTGATCGCGATCTCGACCACGCTCGGCGCGCGGCACGGCCTGCTCGTGCGCAATCGGCGCGGTTTGGAAGAGGCTCGCCTCCTGAACACAGTCGTGTTCGACAAGACGGGGACGCTCACGCTCGGCTCGCATCGCGTCGTGAAGATCAGCGCGGCCGAGGGGAGCATCGACAGCGAAGTTCTTCGCCTGGCAGCGGCCGTTCAACGCGACGCCGAGCACCCCATCGCGCAGGCACTGCTGACGAGCGCCATGGAGCGGGCTATAGACGTTCCGAGGTCGCAGGGCTTTGAATCCATGCCCGGCCGCGGTGTGCGCGCAGTCGTCGATGGGCGTTCGTTCTACGTTGGCGGACCGGCGCTCTTGAGAATGCTCACTGTCGAACCGTCGGATGCGCTTCGCCAAGCCGCGGCAACGGCGGCAGCCAACGGTCAAACTGCAACCTATCTGGTTGAAGGCGATCGGGTCCTCGCCGTGTTTGCGATCGCCGACGCCATCCGTCCCGAGTCTTTCGATGCAGTCAAACGTCTTCACGCCGACGGGCTGGAAGTCGTCCTGTTAACGGGCGATTCCAACGCGGTCGGAAACGCCGTCGCTGAGGAACTCGGCATCGACACCGTCTTTGCAGAGGTCCTCCCCGAGGACAAGGTGGCGAAGGTCGAAGAACTGCAAGCGCAGCACAAACGTGTGGCGATGGTAGGCGACGGCGTGAATGACGCCCCGGCGCTCCTCACGGCCGACGTAGGCATCGCGATCGGCGCGGGAACGGATGTCGCTGTGGAGGCGGGCGATGTCGTGCTTGTCCGCAGCGACCCGCGCGGCGTGCCGGAGATCATCGACCTGAGCAGGGCAGCGTACAGCAAGATGATTCAGAACCTGTGGTGGGCGGCGGGCTACAACATCGTCGCGATCCCGCTGGCCGCCGGGGTGCTTGCACCCTGGGGCATTGTGCTGCAGCCCGCAATCGGCGCTGTGCTGATGTCCTTGAGCACCATGATCGTGGCGATCAACGCTCAGCTCCTGCGCCGAACGAGTGTAGCGTGAAGGAGGGACAATATGGACCGCTCGCTGCCAGACGCCGGGACGACGCTTCGGATGCTGACTGGCCGTTTGTGTGAAGGGGCACGAGGTCTCGGAGGAACCGGGGCTGGTGACGCGGCTGGTGCTGTACGAACTGGCCGCAGAGGGGAGCCGGGAACACACCCGTGGTCTTGCTGTCGAAGTCCTTCATCACGCAGATCTGCTGAAATGAGCGCATTCCCGGTGGTGTAGAGGAGACGTTGTGTCATGAAGGTTCTGGCCATCAACTGTGGCTCCTCGACGCTGAAGTTCAAGCTCTTCGAGACGGCCGGTGCTCTCGGCCCGCTGCGCCAGTTAGCTCTTGGGAGCGTCGATGCGATCGGGGAGCACGCGACTGTTGAGTTCACCGGGAGTGAAACCTTTCGGAAGGTCGTCCCTGTCGGCGATCACTTGGAGGCGACCCGCCAGATGCTTGAATGGCTGGGTTCGTCGATCCTCCTGCAGCCCGACGGGCTCGGGGCGGTCGGACATCGGGTCGTCCACGGCGGGGACCGTTTCGGCCAGCCTGTCCTGATTGATGAGGAAATGCTCAGCGACCTTGCCGCACTGGCTGGCCTGGCACCGTTGCACAATGCTCCTGCACTGAGCACCATTCGCGGCGTCCGCTCTGTGCTGGGCGGCGACATTCCCGCGGTGGCCGTTTTCGACACCGCTTTCCACCGCACCCTGCCCCCCAAGGCCGCTCATTACGCGATCCCGCACGAACTTGCGGCGAAGCACGGTATCCGGCGGTATGGTTTCCACGGCATCGCCCACCGATACATGGTGGAGCGTTACGCCGCCCTTGCCGGCAAACCCGTGGATCGTGTCAGGCTGGTCACCCTGCAACTGGGCAACGGTTGCTCGGCGACGGCCGTGGATGAGGGCCGGTCGGTGGACACCTCGATGGGTTTCACCCCGCTGGAAGGGCTGGTCATGGGGACACGGTCGGGCGATGTCGATCCCTCCCTGGGCGGCTTCCTGGCCCGCCAAGAACGGGCGGACATCGCGGAAGTCGAGGATTGGTTCAACCGTCGGTCGGGGCTCCTGGGCGTGTCTGGCTCCTCGCCGGACATGCGGAAACTGCAAGAGCTGGAAACTCAGGGAGACGCCCGTGCCGCCCTGGCGGTCGAGATGTTCTGTTACCGGGTGCGAAAGACCATCGGGGCCTACCTGGCTGTTCTCGGGGGGGCCGAGGCGGTCATCTTCGGGGGTGGGATTGGGGAGAACGCACCGGCCGTACGGGCCAGGATTTGCACAGGAATGGAATGGTGCGGGTTGCTTCTCGATCGGGACCGGAACCGTGAGGCGACGGGAACTGAAGCACGCATCAGTATCGAAGGGGCGAGGATACACGCTCACGTCATTCCGGTGGATGAAGGAGTGATCATCGCTCGGGAGACGATTCACCTGTTACAGGGGCGCTCGGACGCACGAAGGCCCTCATTAGAGAAGTGATACAAGCACATCCTGTACATGGAGGCTGCCATGCTGCCAAGACAAGACGCCGTGGCCCGACGCTCGCAAGAACAGGTCGCTCACCACCGCATCAACGGCCCTGAGGCGCACCGCTGGGCCGCGGGTTACGGTCCCATCCAACACTCGGCGGAGACCCAGGCCCGGGTGGTCGCGATGGCGGAAGCCCTGGCCGCCCGCGGGAACGATGGGGACGGCGTGCCACTGTTCGATGTGCTCCATGCCGCGGATCGGGTGGCCAGCGCCGCGATGTGGCTCGTGGTTCACGAGACCTACGCGCGGAACGTCTATCTGGACGGCCGGGAGCTGGCCGCCGGGGACTTCAAGCCCCAGCCCGAGGGACACACGGGCGGGTCGCTCAACATGGTGCCCGCCTACGCCGGATACATGGCGATCAACGCCCTCACCGGCCTGACACGGTCCTGGGTCATGGGACAGGGGCACTGCGTCGCCGCCATCGACAGCATCAACCTGCTGTTGGACAACATGATGCCGGCCCACGCGGAGCGCTACGCCCTCACGGACGAGGGGCTGAGCCGTTACGTCCGGGACTTCTACTCCTACCGGCTGGGAGCAGACGGCAAACAGGATTCGCCCCTGGGCAGTCACGTCAACGCGCACTCGGCGGGGGGGCTGGCCGAAGGAGGCTACCTCGGCTTTGTGGAGTTGCAGTACGTCCACATGCCACTACCCGGTGAGCGACTGGTGGCTTTCTTGAGCGACGGTGCGTTCGAGGAGCAGCGCGGCAGCGACTGGACGCCGCGTTGGTGGCGGTCCGCTGACAGCGGCCTGGTGACGCCCATCATGATCAAGAACGGTCGGCGCATCGACCAGCGGACGACCATGTCTCAGCACGGGGGGACCGACTGGTTCGTCCGGCATCTGCTGCTCAATGGCTTCGACCCGATCGTCTTCGACGGCCGGGATCCGGCGGCCTTCACCTGGGCCGTCTGGGAAATGGAGAGCCGGCTGGAAGCGGCCGCCGAGGCGATACGAACCGGCAGGGCGCAATATCCGGTACCGTTGCCTTACGGGGTTGCCGTGGCCCCCAAAGGGGCCGGGTTCTATGGGGAGGGGACCAACCTGGCCCACAACCTCCCTCTGATGGCCAACCCGCATACCGACGCAGCCGCCGCCCGGCACTTCAATGAGAGCGCCCGCCGCCTATGGGTGCCCCTACCGGAACTTCGGGACGCGGCGACTAAGCTCCGGCACCACGGGCGCTCCAACCGCCCGCGGGAGAAGGACCACCCCCTCGCCAACCGGCAGGTGCGGTTGCAAACGGTCCCGCCGCTCGCGTTCCGGCCCGTCCCGCGGGGCCGCCGGGATTCTTCGCGGTGGACCCGGTCCTCCCCTATGTCGGCGATAGACGACACCTTCCTGGCCGCCGTCCAGGCCAACCCCCACCTCAGACCTCGAGTGGGCAACCCCGACGAGATGCGTTCCAATCGGCTGGTGCGGACGCTGGAAGCGCTCAAGTTCCGCGTAACTGACCCAGAGCCGGGCATCCCGGAAGACGTTCATGGCGCCGTCGTCACGGCACTCAACGAGGAGGCTGTGGCCTGCGCGGCCTTGGCCAACAAGGGCGGCATCAACCTGATCCACACCTACGAGGCGTTCGGCCCCAAGATGCAAGGAGTGTTGCGCCAGGAGATTATCTTCGCCGAACACTGCCGTGACGCGGGCCGCCGACAGGGCTGGCTCTCGGTGCCGCTCGTCCTCACCTCCCACACCTGGGAGAACGCCAAGAACGAGCTTTCCCACCAGGACCCATCCCTGGCCGAGGCGCTGCTGGGTGAACATTCCGACGTCGCACGGGTGGTGTTCGTCCCCGACTTCAACACCGCGGCCGTCACCCTTCGGGGTCTGTATCAAACGCACGGTCAGATCTGGGCGCTGGTGGTGCCCAAGACGCCCGTGGTGCCCGACCTTTTCACTCCGGAAGAAGCGGCATGTCTGTTGGAACAGGGCGCGCTACGCCTGGACTGGGCGGGTCACGAGGCGGGGCGGCAACGGTTGATACTGACGGCCGTGGGCGCCTACCAGTTGGAGGAAGTGCTGAAAGCCTCAGCGCGACTGGTTGAACGGGACCTGCCCCACACGGTGGTCTACCTGCTGGAGCCGGGCCGGTTCCGGAAACCCCGGACGGCGGGGGAAGAGGGCCACGCGGCGGCGGCCAGGCTGCGCGACGAGCTTTACTCGCCAGCCGTCCCGCACCGCCTTTTCGTCAGCCACACCCGCCCGGAACCCCTCTTGGGGGTCTTGGAGCCACTTCACACCGGCTCCGGCAAGTCGGTGGCCCTCGGCTTCCTGGGCAAAGGTGGCACCCTCACCACTTCCGGCTTGCTATTCATCAACGGCTGCACTTGGGCCCATGTGCTGTCGCGGATCGCCCCGATGCTCGGGTTGGCCCGGGAGAACTTGTTAACCGCTGAGGAACTGGCCGCCTTGGACAACAGGACGACGCCGGAAGGCGTCATCATCTGACTGGCCGGGCCGCCGAGTTGGAGTGGGTGTCCCGTTCGTAGTGGGAAGTTGAGCCACGCCGCGTGAGCGTGGAGGATGGCGGCTCCATGGGCGTCTGGTCGCGTCAACGACCGGACTCCCGCCTGAGGGAGGTCGCTCCAAGGCTCGCGAACCGCCACAGGCTATTTTTGTTCATGGCTTTTCGGCAGGTGCCATTCCAACGACTGACGGGGCACCTGTCGCCGACCGACGGGCTCCGCGAGCCGGAAGCGGCGCAGCGGTTGCGGCAGTACGGTCCCAACGAGATCGTGGAGTCGCCACCGCATCCGTGGTGGTCGCTGGTCAGCGACACCGCAAAGGACCCGATGCTCTGGTTCTTTGGCGCGACGTCAGGTGTCTATGCCCTGGTAGGGCAGCGAACCGAAGCCTTGACCCTGCTGGTCGCAATCGCCCCGCTCGTGGTGATGGACCTGTATCTGCACCGCCGCACCCGGGCATCCACCACGGGATTGAGTTCTCGCTTGGCCACCAGAGCGAGCGTCATCCGTGACGGCGCCGAGCGGGATGTGCCGGTGACCGACCTGGTGCCCGGTGATCTGGTCGTGCTGAAGCCGAACGATCCCGTGCCGGCCGACGGCGTCCTCGCGGCCGCCACCGGAATGCAGGCGGACGAATCGGTTCTCACCGGAGAGGCGTTTCCGGTGACGAAGTCACCGCTGGCGGCCGCGCCTCTTGACGACCGAGAGCACCCGATAGACGAGGCCCACTGGGTCTTCGCCGGCACGCGCGTGCTCACGGGCGAGTGCCGTTTCTGGGTCGTCCACACGGGCGCTGAAACGCTCTACGGCGAGATCGTGCGATCGGCGGTTCAGAGTTCTCATGAAAGCACACCGCTCCAAGCGGCGATCCGCCACCTGGTCCTCATCCTCCTCGGCGTTGCCGTGGCCATGTGCGTGGTGCTCGCCGCCATCCGGCTGTACCAGGGTCACGGATGGCTGGACGCGGCGATCAGCGCGGTGACCCTCGCGACCGCGGCCATGCCGGAGGAGTTCCCGGTCGTGTTCTCGTTCTTCCTCGGGGTGGGGGTGTACCGGCTGGCCAAGCGGCAGGCGCTGGTTCGCCGTGCCGTGACCGTGGAGAACATTGGCCGGGTGACATGCATCTGCTCCGACAAGACCGGCACGATCACGGAGGGGCGACTGAGGCTTGCGCACATGCTTCCGCGCCAGGGGGTGTCTGAAAGCGAGGTGCTCGCGGTTGCCGCATTCGCCTCGCGCAGCGAGAGCGGCGATCCGATGGACGAGGCCATCATCGAGTCGGCCCAGCAAGCTGGGGTGCCCCAGAGCCACACCCGTCTCGCATTGTTTCCCTTCACCGAAGACCGCAAGAAAGAAACCGCGATCTCGCGCGCCCCGGATGGCAAGGTCTATTCAGCGACCAAAGGGGCGGCCGAGGTGGTGCTCTCGCAATCGGTCCTTGATTCCGACGAGCGAGCCGCATGGCTGTCGAGGATCGAAGCCCTAGCAGCAGACGCGCACAAAGTGATCGCCGTGGCGTCCTGCGCCATCGATGGCGTGCTGGAGCCGATGGCCGAGCCCGCGTCCGGATTGCGGTTCCTAGGGCTCCTGGCCTTCGAGGACCCGGTGCGGGACGGTGTTCCGGAGGCCGTGGAAGCGTGCAGGGCGGCGGGCATTCGAACGATCATGGTCACGGGCGATCACCCTGCCACTGCGACCGCGGTGGCGCGAGAGATTGGGCTCTTCGACGGCGGCGTGCGCCTGTTGACGGGCGAGCAGATGGAGATCGCGGCAAGCGAGGGCGGGGACCTGCTGAGCGTCGATGTTGTCGCCCGCGCCAAGCCGGCACAGAAGCTGCTCCTCGTCCGCACGCTCCAGAAGCACGGCCAAATCGTGGCCGTGACAGGCGACGGGGTCAACGATGTGCCGGCGCTGCAGGCCGCCGACATCGGGGTTGCGATGGGCGAGCGCGGGACGCGCAGCGCGCGCGAGGTCGCCTCGATCGTCCTGCTCGACGACAACTTCCGCACGATCGTGGGCGCGGTGGCCGAAGGCCGCCAGCTGTTCCGCAACCTTCAGAAGAGCTTCCACTACCTGCTGGTGGTGCACATCCCGCTGGTGCTCACGGCGGCCATCATCCCCTTGGCGGGGTTCCCTCTGCTCTACCTGCCGGTCCACATCGTGTGGCTCGAGATGATCCTTCACCCCACCGCGATGCTGGTGTTCCAAGGCCTGCCGGCGCGAGGAAATATGCCGCCAGCCCTTCCTCGTGGCCGGGCGAGGTTCTTTGATGCCGTGGACTGGACCAGCATTGGGTCGAGCAGCCTGCTGCTCACGCTCTTTGTTGGCTTCGGCTATCTCCGGAGTGTCCAGGGTGGCAACGTCGAGCACGGCCGCGCGATGGCGATCGCGGTCCTCACGTTGGGGAGTGCAGCGGTCACCGCCCAGCTCAGCGGCCTTCGGACCGTGGCAGCCCGCACAATGTTCGTCATCACCGTCGGACTGAGCGTGCTCCTGATCCAGACGCCGCGTCTGGACAGGCTGGTCCACCTGCAGGGACTGCACTGGGACGACTGGGCGCTGGCGGCCGTCGCGGCGGCAGCCGTGGGTCTCGTCCCGGCGGTCGTTGCGAGGATCGCCGGGAGGCTGTCGCGCCGTGCGTAAGGGGGCGGTCGGGCGAACTGCCGAAGCACGGGCGCGAAGATCCGGTTGACGACCACCGAATGCTGCGCTAATGGGGCATCTTGTCCGCGACCTCCCGCTGGAACTGCTCCGCGGTCATGGTCTGGTCGAGAACGGGCAGCAGCACCTGCTCCTCGATCTCGAAGTGCCCGAGCAACAGGCCGGTCAGGTGATGCGCGGTGAGCGCGAAGGCCGCGGCGTCGGGCGTGCGCTGGGACGCCTCCTTGTCGAGGGCCGCGATCAGTCGTTCCACAATGCGATGCTCGTAGATGGGCACGGCCGTCAACCGGCTGCCCGGGCCGCTCTCCCGCTGCACGACCGGGTAGAGCACGCGCTCTTCATCGGCGGCGTGGGCCGCGATGTGCTCCTTGAGGAACGTGACGGCCCGCTGCATTGTTCTGCGCTGCTCCTCGGGGGATTGCCCGCGGAGGGCGACCGCCATCGCGTCGATATGGCCCAGATGTTCGATGATCTCGGCGTGATGAGCGCGGAACGCGTCAGTCGGCCGAGCTGCCGAGTCCGGCTGGTTGTGCGCCGACGCCGATCCGGGCCCGGAGCCCGGGGCTGTGGCGGCACATCCCGCGGCCGCCAGGAGTACGGAGAGGCCCATCAGGGGGCGCGCCGCGATCCGCGCCCATTGCATGGACACACTGGACTTGCCGGATCGAGAGATTGTCGCTTTGGTCATGTCATCGCTCCTCATAGGTGGTTCAGCCGCACCCCGGTTGGGCGCATCGTCTAGAAACTCAATGGCCATCGTGATCGCGGTGTTGGCGGTCACCGCCATCGTGCGCCTCGCCGAGTTGCAGGCTCACGCCAAGCGCGGGGACCGTGGTCGAGCGCGTCGCCGGGTCATAGGCGTTGACCAACGCGGCGGTCCACGCCCCGGTGATCAGGAGGAACACCGCCGCAGCCAGCGGGCGCGACGAGCGGATGCCGTCGGACTCGGGCACGCTCTTGTGGCCGTGGACCATACCGGCGGTGATGTTCTCGCGGTGACGAAGCGAATGCACGATGACGCCCAGCACATGCACGCCCGCCACGGCGATCATCGCCCACACCAGCACCTCATGTACGCCCTTGACACCCTCATTGCCCCGCCCCAGCATCACGCCCGTCACGGCCAGCCCCAGCATGAGGGCGAGCATCGCAAAGATGGCGTACGCGGAGCCGGGGTTGTGCCCGGCGAATCGAGTTCCGCGCCCGGTCACGACGCCCTTGAGATACCCGGCGACGGCGCCCGGGCCGTACGCGAAGGAGCCGAACCGCGCATGGCGCGAGCCCACAAAACCCCAGACCACGCGGAGCACGAGCATTAGCCCCAGCGCCAGCCCGATGATCCCGTGGTAGGGGAACAGCGGGCTGTCATCGCCCAGGCCCAGGGCGATCACCGCCGCCGCGATGAAGCCCCCGGCGAAAAGCCAGTGGAAGAGGCGGGTCGGAAGGTCCCAGACGAGAGTGCGGTCCATGAGTCGCTCCGTGCGGGTGGAGTTCGTGGTAGCGGCGATACTCGACCCTCCGGAGCATTGTCGCCGGGTGCATCGGCGTCATCGCGGAAACTTCCCCTAACCCGCCGACCTTTGCCCGAGCACGCTCGCGTGCGTCGTCTGTGTCAGCACACCATCCTCCATTTCGTAGATGGTGTCGAACACGTCGAGCGCGCGATGATCGTGCGTCACGACGATCACGGCCGTGCCGTGCGTGTGGGACACATCGCGGAAGAGCTGCATCACCTGTCGCCCGCGCACGCTGTCGAGGGCGGCGGTGGGCTCGTCGGCGAGGATGAGACTGGGCTGGTTCGCCAGGGCGCGGGCGACGGTCACGCGCTGCTGCTCACCGCCGGAGAGTTGCGTGGGCATGTTGAGGGACCGCGCCCCCACTCCCAGCTCGCCCAGCAACTCCATCGCTCGGCGGCGGGCGACGGACGGAGCCTTCCCGACCAGTTCGCCCACGACCTGCACGTTCTCGACCGCGCTGAGGAACGGGATCAGGTTGGATTTCTGGAACACGAAGCCGATGTGCTCGCGGCGGAACCGGCGCAGGTCGCCCAGCGAATCGGGGCCGTCCTGTATGAGCCGCCCGCCGATGGCTACGCTTCCGCGCGTGGGTGGGTTGATGAGCCCCACGCAGAGGAGGAAGGTGGACTTGCCCGCGCCGCTGGGGCCGAGCAGCGCGACCACTTCGCCTCGCCGGACGCGCATGGTCGCATCGCGCATGGCGACGACCTCGGTGTGCCCGTGCCCGTACACCTTGGTCAGTCCGCTCGCTTCAAGTGCCAAGGGCTCGCCCATGCCGCTGCGGTCCTCCCTTCGCTCGCCTCAGCCGATCGCCTCGTTGGGTGCGACCCGCATCGCCTTCCAGATTCCCAAGAGGCTCGCGACGACCGAGATCAACAGAACGATCCCCGCGACGCGAAGCAGGTCGTCGTTTGTGACGAGCACACGCCGGGGGAAGAGCGGGAAGAGCCGCATACCAATCAGGTAGCCCACGCCGTAGGCCAGTGCGCCCATGATGAGGGACTGCTGCAGGATCAGGCCCATGATGGTGCGGTTCGGTGCACCGATGAGTTTCAAGAGGGCGATGGGGTGGAGTTTGTCGAGCGTCAGCGTGTAGATGATGAGCGCCATGATGACCGCCGAGATGATCGTGAGCAGCACGCGGAAGAGAAGGATCTGGCGGCGGGCGCGATCGACGCTTCCCTTGAGCAGGAGTTCCTCCTGCTGCGTGGCGGTGTAGACCGTGACATCACCCCAGCCGCCCATGATCCGCTGCACATTGGCCGGGTCTACCCCCGGGGCCAGCCCGGCGATCACCGCGCTGATCGCTGGGCCGGGGAGCGCCGCGATGTCACGGGAGGTGCCCGCGGCTCGCTCAAGGACGCGTGGCTGTGTGCGTCCGAAGTCGATCGCATCCGCCCGGGCTCGTCGGGCCCGACGCTCGAGCCGAATCGATTCGCCGGGTTCGTCAAACTGGATGGCCTGGGCGTCGCGGCTAGTGAAGCACGCAATCCCGTCGCCCCCCGACGCAACCAACCAGCGTGTCAGCCCGACGACCGTGTACGTGTCCTTGGCCAGACGGAGTTTCTCACCGAGTGCGAGGCCCAGGGACTCGTCGGCGATCATCTCGAAGTGGTTCTGCGCGAGCGGACGGCCCGCGACGAGCGGTAAGCCCTCACCCTTATCGATGGGCCAACCCAGCCCCAGCACGCCCATGCGCAGGGGCTTCCCGCGGTGCTCCCGCTGGATGGTGTGGAAGACAAACTCCTTGGCCCCGTGGATTCCGGGCACCGTCGCCACGCGGTCAACGACGCTGCGAGGCAGTCGAGAGATCTCGGCGAACGGCCCGCGCGTATCGCGCTGCACGACCCACACGTCGGCTCCCACACCTCGCGTGACGACCAGCGCATCATCGACCAGCCCGCGGTAGATCCCGCCCATGCCCAGAACGACCATGAGCAACATGCCAATGCCGATGGTTGTCAGAGCAAACCGACCGGAGTTGCGGCGGATGTCGCGTATGGCAAGGTTCATTCCGGCCTGACCCTCCGCCCTTCGCGCAGAGCACCGGTCGCGGTCTTGATCGGCGTTACGACGGTCTCCCCCGACGAGAGGCCGCTAACCACCTCGACGGTGTCTCGCCCGCGCAGGCCCACGACAATCTCTCGCCAGCGAGCCCTTCCGTCATTATCGATCATGACCCCGGTCCTCCCGTCACGAACCAGGACGAAGGCAGCGGGGATTGTGGTGACACTCTCTCTTTCGGCAACGCGGATGTAGACCTCGGCCCGTTGCCCGATCGCCCACGTTTCGGGCAGCTTCTCGGTTCGCACGTCCACGACGACCTCCCGCGTCTCGCGGTCGGTCTCACGGCCCACACGGGCAACGACGCCTGGAAACTCCGCGTGGGGTTGTGAGCGAAAGACCACCCGGGCGGGCTGCCCCCCGGCAAGGCGAGAAAGCTCCGTCTCGTCCACCCACGCTGTGATCCACATCTCCTGGAGTGAGACCAGTTGGAGGATAGAGGATCCGGCCGTCACGACATCACCCTCGTCACGGTCGCGCCGCACGACAAGGGCATCGAACGGCGCTTTGATGGTCGTGTCTCGCAGCCGCGCGCGGTGATAGTCAAGAGTTCGTTCAGCCGCCGCGAGGCGCCGCTGCCCTTCGACCGATGCAGCATCTGCCCGTGCTCGCTCAGCCTCCGCGATGGCCAGCGCTTCGGCGGCCTTGTCAACCTCCTGAAGAGAACTTGCGCTGCTCGCCGCCGCCTTGACAAGGCGCTCGTGTGTGAGCCGCGCCTGCGCGAGTATCGCGGCGGCCCGCGCCTCGTCGGCCTTCAGGCGATCCAGCCCGGCTACATCCGCGGCTATTTCCGCCTCCGCCAGCGCCGCGAGTTGTTGGAGATCCGTGTCCTCGAGGTAAACGAGCGTTGCACCGGCCACGACCCGATCGCCTTGGTCGGCGGTAATCCGCGTGATCAGACCGGCAATCTTCGGCCCCACCGTGGCGCTCATGCGTGCTTCCAATGTCCCGGTGCCCAAGACCTCCGCAGTGACGCTTCCGCTCGACACCGTGTAGGACGACACCGGCACAGGGGTGAGCGCGAACCACCAGATCCCTAAAGCGATGGCCGCAAGCAGGGCCGCAAACCGCAGCCCGTGGCGAATACTTCTCGAGTGACGCTCCCACCAGGTCGGCGCGCTTTGTATTGGTTGTAGGCCGGAAGCCGCTGCGTCCATGCGACGAGAGGCGCCCGTCGCTTCGCGCAGCGGCTCATCCGGCTTTGGGGCGTTGTCGCTGGCGTGCATGATGGCGGCCCCTTCCGGGGGATAGTCTAAACCGTTGACGGCGCTCCTTCGCCCCGTCGATCGTCACTCCCGCGCTGCCAGTGCCTCGAAATGCTCGAGCGCCGCAGCAACCACGGGTGTATAGGTATAGGTCGGCCCGCCGCCCATCATCACCGCGACGCCCGTCGCGTCCATCACCTCACGTGGCGTTGCCCCAGCCTTCACGCACTTCTCGACGTGGGCGTAGATGCACGGCTCGCAGCGTACGGCGACGCCGATGCCCAGCGCGATGAGTTCCTTGTGCTTGACGGACAGGCCGCCTTCGGCGGAGGCATCCTTCATGGTCGCCTGGAAGAACGGCCCAAATGCCTTGCCGATGTCCCCGCCGCCGGGTCGGGCTTTCATCGTGTTCATCGTCGCCGGCCAGGATTCGTAGAACTTGGTCGCGTCGTGCTTCATCGGTTCCGAACTCCTTACTGGCGGCGGGCCTGCCCGGCACGCCGGTTGGTACAAACATCGTGTGGACGTTGCGGCTACCGCGTCCGACTACCGGCACGAGCCCCCGGCGCGGCGGCATCCGTCGGGCCCGGCTCGATTCCACGGCATGCAGCCGATCACCGCCGCAAGCCCGCATGTGCCCGTTGCGCCGGCGACGGTCAGTCCGGTGCCGAAGAACACGGGGACCGCGATGAAGCGCGGGTCAAGGAACCACGCCAGGGCGCTGCCGATCAGCACGGCCACGCCGATGACCATCTGCACCTGACGCATCACGCTGATCCCCGAGACCCTGGTGTCCACCTCGACGGGCAGAGCATCCTTCTTCCAGGCGTCGATCCCGCCGGACATGCTCAGGACTTTCGCCCCCGAGCAAGCGAGAGACGCCGCCATGCGGCAGGCATCCGCCGAGCGGCTTCCCCCGCGGCAGTGGAGCACGATCGCCTGCCTCGGCGCGGCCATCGCCGCCGCCTGAGCCGGGTCAAAGCACGATAGCGGCAGCAGCTTCGATCCGGGGATGTGCTCACGGGCGTGCTCGTCGGGCTCGCGGACGTCGATGAGCACGCATCGGCTCTCATACAGCCACTGCCTCACCTGTGCTGGGCTGATTTGGCCGATGGCAGCGCCCGCCTTGGTGGCGCTCTGTGTCGTTGATGCTTCTTTGCTGCGAATCGCGGTCATCGGCTGTCTCCTTGGATGCTCCGTTCGGGCCGTTTGCCCGGCAAGCCGCGGGCAGAGGGTGTACTTCATGGGCTGATCCCGTACGTTTGGAGGGCCGTACGCCGACTCGGGTTCCAAATGCGGACGGCTATTTCCCGTACGGCCGCCACCGAAGCCTCGACCTCGGCCTGGTCCGGGCCAACGACTACGCTGAGCGGTCGTGTCTCGCCTGGGAGTTATCGTGCCGACCGATCCTCTCCCATCGCCACGCCCCCGCCCCTCTCCCGCCGCAGCAGTCACGCACCGATGGCGGGCGCGGGTCGTCGCGGCGTCTTTCGTCGCCGCCGTTGTGGTCTACCTCCTGCTCCCACAGGACATGGGCGAACTGGGGCGCCGGGCCGTGGCGATCGCGGTGTTCGCCGCGGCGCTGTGGGCGACGGAGGCGATCCCGCTCTTCGCCGCGTCCCTCAGCGTCGTGGGGCTGGAGGTGCTTCTGCTGGCGCGGAGACGCGGCGGCGCTGGCGACATGGGCGGCGGCGGGCTGGCGACCACCGGCGACCTCAGTTACACCCAGTTCTTCGAGCCGTTCGCTTCGAGCACGGTCATTCTTTTCCTGGGCGGGTTCCTCCTGGCCGCGGCCGTGCGGAAGCACGGGCTGGACCGCGCGATCGCGTCGCGACTGCTGCGGCCGTTCGCGGGCGATTCGTACCGACTCGTCATGGCGGTGATCCTCACGACCGGGTTCCTTTCGATCTGGATCAGCAACACGGCGACGGCCGCGATGATGCTGGCGATTGTGACGCCCCTGGCGCGGAACCCGGCGACGCCGCGGCGGCTCGCCACGGCGGTGGTGCTCGCGGTCGCGTTCGGGGCGAGCATCGGCGGGTTCATGACGCCGGTGAGCACGCCGCCCAACGCCATCACGATCTCGCAGTTGCGAGCGATCGGCATCGACATCAGTTTCGTCGAGTGGGTGCTGATGGCGGCGCCGCTGTCGGTGGGGATGCTGGTGGTGACCGGGCTGTTCCTGTGCGCGGTGCTGCGTCCGCCACGGGGGGTGGACCTGCCGCCGCTGCACCTGAGCGATGCGGGCGCGCCGGAAGCGGGTACCACGGGGCCGAGCCGCCTCTCGTGGCGGGCCTGGGTAACGGTCATGGTCATCCTCAGCGCCGTTGCGGCGTGGATGACCGGGCCGCTGCACGGCGTGGACGATGCCGCGGTGGCGCTCATCGCGGCCACGCTGCTGGCGGCGGTGGGCGTGCTCGACCGGCGCGACGTGCGGTCGATCGACTGGGATGTGCTGCTGCTCATGTGGGGCGGGCTGGCGCTGGGCAACGGCCTGCACCTGACGGGCGTGCTGGAGTACGTCGGCGGGCTGCCGCTGCTGAGGCACGCGGAGGGCTGGGCGCTCGCGCTCACGATCATCGCGGGCGGGATGGTCTTCGCGACCTTCATGAGCAACACCGCCGCGGCGAACATCCTGGTGCCGCTGGCGATCGCGCTCTCGATGGGCGGCGCGGCGGCGGCGGGCGATGCCGCGGCGGGAGCCGAGGTGGCGGGAGGCGCGGCCGTGGGCGATGCGGCCCGTCTGGCAGTCCTCGCGGGGCTCACGGTGAGCTTCGCGGTGTCGATGCCGATCTCGACGCCGCCCAACGCGATGGCCTACGCGACCGGCCTGGTCTCCTCGCGTGACATGATCCGCGTGGGGCTGCTGGTGTCGCTCATCGCCGTGGGCGTGCTGATGGCGGGGTACCTGTGGGTGCTGCCGTTGGTGCTGCGCGTGTGATATGAGACGCGAGCGCACGATACCAACCACACGCCCGTTGTCCTGCACGGGCACCACACCAATCTTCTTGTTCTCGATCGCGAGTGCAGCATCGATCACCGGCGTGCTCGAAGTGACCTCCATCACCAGTCGCGGGCTCCGATACGCTTACGCTTCGAGAGGCACGCAGGCGTGCCTTGGCGGCTCAGGCTGCCGCCTTGAGTGATTTCGTGCGCTGGCGGCCCAACGCGCGTCGAACCACCCGCTCAATGCCCGTCATGGCGAGATCGATCGCGGCATGGAGATTCGCGTCGCGGCTTTCGTGGATCACGCTGGGCGCACCGCTCAGTGTCGCCTTGATCCGGCACACCTGGTCGATCCCGCCACGGGGACCATTCGCATCGTCAACGCGTACGCTCACCCGCTCGATCGATGTAGCGAACTTTCCGAGCTTCATGCCGAGCTTCCGTCGGATATACGCCCGATCATTCGCCGCAAGGTCGCCCGGCCCCGCACGAATGAATGCGGGAACTTGCGACGTGCCCGTGCGGCCGCGCCGGGATTTGGACGATCTTGGTAACCGGTCGGCCAATGCGGATCGCATTTCGCTGTCCGGCTCCCGATGCCGCGCCCGACCCACCCGGCGGGCCGCGTGTGGCCCTCGGACGACCACCGATTTCGAGCCCCTTTGTGTTCGGCTCGGCGGTGGCGAGCGCAGCGGGTGCCGCCGAGCGCGTACCGCGGGTCGAGTGAACCCTCGACCCAGTTCATCAAGCACGTCGGTCGCTGTGACGATGCCGACGAGTTGATCTCCGTCCATCACGGGCAGACAGCCGACCAAGCGCCCGCGCATGAGGTTGGCGGCTTGGCGGAGAGTCATCTTTGGATCGGCGTATACCAGGCGAGAGCTCATCAAATCCCGAACCGCTCGCCCCTCACGATTGGCGTCGCCGGCCCGGCCGCCCAGATCCCGCTCGCTGACAAGTCCGACGAGTCGCCCGTTGTCCGTAACGACGAGGTGGCGAATCCGTTGTTGACGCATGCGCGTCCAAGCCACGGTAGCGGTCTTTGCGGCGTCGATCGTTACGACATCCGTGCGCATGATGTTTTGCAGTCGCATAGTCTGTCCTTGTGTGAGCATGAACACGTCAGATGCGGGTGGGATGCGGGAGTGTCTGGAGCACGGCTCGGCCGGCCATGTCACTACAAGTATTCGGAGAGTGAACGCCGATCGCCAGCGCGGAAAGTTCCCCTATTGGCGTGTATCACGAGATACGACTCCGGCATCCGGCAACATGCCGTGGCTGCTTGTGCGTCAGACCTGTTCGCTCCGGGGCGTGACGCCCTTCGTACAACGCCGGGATCGGCTCAGCGTGATCGGCCTGATCTCCCAAATGGAGCAATGGAGCTTGTTGAGCGCGCGCGAGCGACGGACCTGCTCGTCGTGGGGCCCACGGCGCGTTCGATGCCAAGATGGGAGCAGGTTCAATCTTCGCGCCGTCGTGAAGCAGGTGCAGACGATCGTCCTCTTGATGCGAGAGGATGAAGTCGCCCCCTACGACAACCGCTCGGCGGGGTTGAGCTCCGGCGCGTAGGACTTGCCCCGACCACGACGCGAGGCCCGGTGTGGAATGCGGAACTTTCCCCGTTGAGCGGCGCATCGCGCGGCGCAATGCTGTGTCTCAATCGCCGGGTGCCCGTGACCGCAGGGGACACGGGATCTCGGGCGTTGGGGAAACACTCAAGCAAGGAGCCACCGATGACAACCGCCACAATGACCAGGACGGACAGCCAGATCAAGACCGACGTGCTCAACGAGATCAAGTGGGACCCGCACGTCGATGAGACCGAGGTCGGCGTGCAGGTCAAGAACGGGATCGTGACGCTTACCGGAACCATCAGCGCCTATGCGAAGAAGGTCGCGGCCACCAGGGCGGCCCACCGCGTCCACGGCGTCCTCGACGTTGTGGACGACATGAAGATCAGCATCCCGTCGGCCTGGGAGCGGACCGACCAGGATCTGGCGGGCGCAGTCCGCAACGCCCTCCAGTGGGACGTGATGGTGCCGGATGAACGGATCACGTCAACGGTCGCGAAAGGGGTCGTCACGCTCCAGGGCAGCGTGGACACGTGGACGCAGCGCCACGATGCCGAGAAGGCAGTGCAGCGGCTCAGGGGGATCCGCGGCGTCCTCAACCAGATCGGGGTCAAGGCCGCGGCCATCGATTCCGGCACGATCAAGCGCCAGATCGAGGGGACGCTCGAACGCCAGGCCGAGCGCATGGCCAAGCGCATCGGCGTGTCGGTGGACGACGGCGTCGTCACCCTCACCGGCGAACTGCGCTCCTGGGCCGAGAAGAACGCGATCGGGCGGGCGGCCTCATACGCCCCGGGCGTGCGCCGTGTGATGGACCGCACGACCGTCGATCCGTACCAGTGATACCCCGCTGTGTTCCTGCGTGCGGCGTGTGCCGTGGGCCGGACGCATTCACCCCGCAAGCAAAGAAAGGAAGCACCCATGAACCTGAGTCTCTGGAGAAGGCGTGACCCCCTCAACGGCGGCCTGAGCCGGTTTCGTGACGAGATCGACCGAACGTTCGAGCGGTTCATGAGCGAACCGTTCGGCCTCATCGAGGCTAAGTCGCCGCGGCCCGAGGGCTGGGCCCCGGCGATCGACGTGTGCGAAACCGACGCGGAAGTCACGATCCGCGCCGAGGCCCCCGGAATCCCCGCCAAGGAACTCGACATCTCTGTCTCCGGCAACACGCTGACCATCGCCGGCCAGAAGGAGGAGTCCAGCGAGAAGGAGGAGGAGAACTTCTACCACTGTGAGCGCCGCTTCGGCTCGTTCCGTCGGTCGATCGATCTGCCGGAGACCGTGGATGCCGACAGGATCAGCGCCGAGTCCGACAACGGCGTCGTGACGATCCACATCGCCAAGAAGCCCGGTGCCAAGCCCAAGCAGATCGAGGTCAAGGCGGCCGCAAAGAAGGTCGCCGTCGCCAGTTGAGACCGTCCGGGTGGGTAAGGGGGCGGGCGGGGTGCGCGTCAAGGCCGACAGGCCCTGCCGCGCATTGGTAACTGGATGGTCAAAATGCCGGCCGATCACCAAGTGGGTCTTGACGTGCCTACGTCATCGTTGTGTACCGCGCATGGGCGTAGGCTCTCTCGATTCAGCGGCAGTGTGCCGGCGAGATGCCCCACTGACCGCGCTGTGTACCGACAAGGAGCACCCTCTCCGATCGTTCTGGGCTCACCGCAGCGGCGCGATCAGGGGCACGCTCAACATGCATCGAACCCTCACAGTTCTCGGGTGGGCATCGCTGTATTCGATCCTGGTGGTCGGGCCGCTCGTCCTGATGCTCATCGGCGGCGCGCCGCGCGCACGCGGCTTCTGGATCGAGTTCTCGATGGCGCTGGGATTCCTGGGCCTGGCGCAGTTGGTGGTCCAGTTTGTCCTGATCGCTCGCTTCAAGCGTGTCACCGCGCCCTACGGCATCGACGCGATCATGTACTACCACCGGCAGGTGGGGACACTTGCGGTCCTGGTGATTCTGGCTCACCCGGTGGTTCTCGTCATCCATGAGCCCGCGATGCTCTCCTTGCTGAACCCCGCGGGTGGTAACTGGGCCAGCCGCACCGGCGTCTGGTCGGCGATTGCACTGGTGCTCCTTGTGCTCCTGTCCAACTTCCGCCGACCGCTTCGCCTGTCATACGAGCGGTGGCGGATAGGTCATGCCGTACTGGCGATGGTCGCGGCAGGCTTGGCCGTCGCGCATGTGGCGTTGATCGGCCCGTATGTGACCGCGGGCTGGAAGTTCGCGTTCTGGACCGTTTTCGTCGCGCTCGGTATGACGGCGCTGGCCTACCCGCGGCTGATCCTGCCGCTCTGCGAAAAGCGCCGCCCCTTCCGCGTGGTCGAGGTCAGGCCCGAGGCCGAACGCGTCTGGACGCTCGTGGTCGAGCCGGTGGGGCACGAGGGGCTGCGGTTCGAGCCGGGCCAGTTCGCATGGGTGAAGATGGAAAGCCCGTTCAGCATCGATGAGCACCCGTTCTCCTTCTCCTCCAGCTCCGAGCTTACAGAACGGCTGGAGTTCGGCATCAAAGAAGTCGGCGACTTCACCCGCACGCTCCCGGCCGTGCAGCCCGGCGCCCGGGTGTATCTCGACGGCCCGCACGGCGCGTTCTCGATCGACCGGGTGCCCTCCGCCGGCTACGTCTTCGTCGCCGGCGGCATCGGCATCGTGCCGATCCTGAGCATGCTCCGCACCATGATCGACCGCGGCGACCGCCGACCGGCGCGGCTGATCTATGCCGTAAGATCTTTGGAAAACCTCGCCTACCGGGATGATCTCGAAGCGCTCCGCCTCCGGGCCCCGACGCAGCTCGACCTCGTGTATGTGCTCGAACAGCCGCCCGAGGGGTGGACCGGCGAAACCGGCTGGATCACGCGCGAACTTCTGGAAAAACACTGGCCACGAGAGCGGATCACCCGCGATGTGCTGATCTGCGGGCCGGACCCCATGATCACGAGTGTGGATTCTGCGTTCAGGCACATGGGCGTTCCGGCCGCACGCCTGCACGCGGAACGGTTCGATCTGGTCTGACGCCGGAGGAACACGGAATGCGTCGTATCCACACAAACGAGGTCGTGCTGCTCATCGCCGGGCTCTTGCTGGCTGCGGCCGTGGTCTTTGCCTGGATCCGCAGCCGGTCAGCTCCGGTGGCACCGGGGGTTGCAGCGGCCTCCTCCGCAGCGGAATCTGTGGAAGGAGCGGGCTTCGATTGGCGTGTCATTGGGGCGCAAACGTACGAGGCACGCTGCGCCTCATGCCATGCCGAAGGTCAAGGAACACAACGTGTTCCGCCGCTGCGGGGAGATGCCGTTGAACTGTTCAAGGCCGAGGGCGGGCGGGCCTATCTGGCCGACTTCCTGCTGTACGGGCTGGAAAGGCACCCGGCTTACGAGGGCCGGCTCTCCGATGACGAGGCCGCGGCCGTGCTGAACTACATGCTCACGGCTTGGGAGAACGCCGCCCTGCTCGCCGCGGACCAGCCCCTGTACGAGCCGCGGGACTTGGTCGAGCACCGTAACCAGCCGCTCACACCCGCGCAGGTGCGGACCCGCCGACCACCAACGCCCATCGATCCAGACAGGTGACGGGGGAGACGGGGGTGATGGGGGCCGCGTTCGCCGATCCGTTCGCCACGCCGAATACCCTTCACGACGATGCATCCGATCACGGCCCACCGACAGAACCAGAATGGTGCCGCCAACGCCGCGTCGGCCATCGCCGCACTTGTGGACACCCACGGTCCACGCCTGCACTCGTTGGCCTTGCGTCTGTGCCGAAACAAGGCGGACGCCGAGGACATGGTGCAGGATGTTTTTCTGCAAGCCCTCCGTAAGTGGCACACCTTCCGGGGCGAGGCCGACCCCGGGACTTGGCTCTACGCCATCGCCGCCCGTGCCTGCAAGGCGCACTCCCGCCGCAAGGGCGGCGCCGACGCTCGTCAGATCCCCGTGTCGCAACTCATGCCGTGGAGCGAGCGGACGGTCATGGAGGTCGCGGCGGCCGTGCCCGGCGAGGAAAGCCAGAGTGAACGAGGCGAGGCGATCGCGCGTGTGCAGGCCGAGATCGCCCGCCTGCCCGAACACCTGCGCCTGACCTTGGTGCTCAAGGACGTGCTCGGGCTGAGCGTCCAGGACACCGCCGTCGCGCTCGGCCTGGCCGAGAACACCGTCAAGACACGCCTCCACCGTGCGCGCCTGGCCTTGCGTAAGGCGATGATGGCCGATGCCGCGATGGTGGACGCGCCCGCCCCCATCTATGAGAAGCAGGTCTGCCTTGACCTGCTCAAAGCGAAGATGGACGCGATCGATCGCGGCGGTGTTGCGGCGGGTTTCCAGATACCGCAGGCCGACCTGTGCGCACGCTGCCGGGCGGTGTTCCGCGAGCTCGATCTCGTCCAGGACGCCTGTGCGCAGTTGGATGAAGCACAGATGCAAGAATCGCTGCGCCGGAAGATCCTGCACGCGATCCGCGAACGCGACGAGTCCGAGCGTGCAACAGCACACTGCCCCCGCCGCGGTCGGCGACCCGTCACGGGGAGACCGCGGGGCTAAAAGCGGTCAAGCCGGCCGCGCGGAGACCACGCCGGCACCTGCGACCTTCCCTTCCGTAGGTCAGCGCTGTCTGCACGCATCTCGCGAGCATGGTGCTTTGCATGTTCCGCTGAACTGCTGGCCCCCGATTGACAGACGTTTCCCGAGCCTGGTCTTGCGCCCGCACTGTGGCACTTGTACGCCGCTGGTGGCCCTGAAAACGCGGTTTCCGCCCGTCCCCGTTAACAACCCGTATCGATCGCACACCCATCGGGCCACCCCGAGAGTGGTCCGCCAACCCTCCGAAACGGTCTTGTACAGGGAGTTTTCGACGCCCTCGCGGAAACGCG
>JADLGW010000011.1 GCA_020849105.1 Phycisphaerales bacterium
CTGCGGCGATCGAGAGTGCGACGATGTTGATGTGAGCGCCCATGAAGCGCGGGCGCCGGGTTGCCCCGGCGCCCGCGCGGTGGTCACGGCCCCGTCAGCCGGAGCGTCAGAAAGTCCGTGCCGAACGTGGGCTGGAACGGCGCCGTGTACCCGCCGCAGAACACGTCGCCGGTCGCCCCGTCCACGACGATGGCCCTGCCCTCATCCGGGTACGTCTCGTCGGTCCCGGGCTGCCGGATCGTCCACATCTGGTGCAGCGTCAGGGTTGTCGGATCGGGGCTCAGTTCATACCGGGTGGTCAGGATGTCCTGGTCCACGATGCCGGGCCCGCCGGAACACACCGCGGGCCGCGACCTTCCGGCGCGCCCGCCGCGAGCGGTCACGCGCCTCCAGTCTCTACAGGCGTATCGGCCTGTCAAGGGAAGGTTGCAGCCGCGGACGATTTTTTCACGCGGGCGGGACGCCCGCGCCAGGGGCCGGCTCGGCGGTGTTTCTACGGCTCCAGCACGTACTCGTCCTGCAATGTGCGCTGGTCGCCCTTGGGGCCCCAGGTCTGGAGGATGGCGACCAGGCGGAGGCGCGCGCGGGAGTCGGGCGAGGCCAGGGCTTCCGGCAGGCCTTCGAGCGTCAGGCGGTAGGTGCGGGTAGCGGGGTCGTAGAGTTTCGCGTTGAGGACCAGGTCGGAGAGGTCCACGTCCCAGCGCAGTTCCTGGGTGCCGGTGCCGCCGGCGCGGTCGGTGCGGTAGAGCTGGACCGCGAGTTTGCCGACGCCCTTGCAGGTGTCGCCCCAGGAATCGCGGAGTTCCAGGTGGCAGACGATCATCGGGCCCGCGGCCGCCGCCCCACCCTTCCCGCCGTTCTCCTCCGCCCCCCCATTCCCGGTGCGCACGATGCGCGTCAGCGGGTGGATCTGCATGACCACGGGGGCGAACGGCCGTGGGACGCCGGCGGCGACGGCCTCGCCCTCCAGCGGCGGCTTTGGCTTCACCGCGCACGCGGGGAGCGTCGCGGCGACGAGCAGGAGGAGCACGGCCCTCGGCGTGTGCATGGGGCGAGTGTACGGACGGGCGTGCATCCGGGGGAGCGAGCCCGGGTGAGGGCCCCGGCCCAATGAAAAGACTCCCGGCGCGGGCCGGGAGTCCTCTGCGGGATGCGGTGGGCCGTCAGGCCGCGCGGCGCGACGAGGAGCGGCTCCAGGAGCCGATCTTCCAGGTCTTCGCGGCCTTCCAGGCGCTGCGGCGGGCCTTGGCCGTGGTGGTGCGGGCCTTGCGCGGGCTCTTGCGGGCGGTGGTCTTCTTTCCGCTCCAGCGGGACGCGCCCCAGGCCTTGCCGGTGGTCTTGCGGGCCGACTTGCGGACGGTGCGGCGGGTGCTCTTGCGGGCCGTCGTGCGGCGTGAGTTCTTCCGGGTCGTTGGCATCCGTGCTGCTCCTGCGTGCGCCCGCGCGGGCGCCGTGGTCATTCGCCGCGGGGCGGCGGACCGGGGTCGGCACGGTGTGCCGGATAACCGCCGGACGTGGAGGAATCGGCGGTCCGGGCGTTACAGGTGAGCGCCGCGCGAAAAAAAGTTTGCGATCCGGGTAGATGCGCGGATCGTGCGCCCGACGCCGCGGGCTCACCGGCGGCGGCAGCGGCCTTCAATAGACCGGTGAGCAGCCCGGCGTGGCATCCCGAATCGTGGAAGGCGGCGGCGGAGGGGCCGCTGCTTTCGTACGAGGGGATCGGGGCGGGTGAGGTTGCCGCCGCGACGGCCCGGCTGCGCGCGCTGCCGCCGCTGGTGACGTCGTGGGAGGTCGAGCGACTGCGCGGCCTGCTGGCCGATGCGCAGGCGGGCAGGCGCTTCCTGCTGCAGGGCGGGGACTGCGCCGAGACCCTGGACGGGTGCACCTCGGGGGCGATCGCCAGCAAGTTGAAGATTCTCCTCCAGATGTCGCTGGTCCTGGTGCAGGGGCTGAAGCGGCCGGTGATCCGCGTCGGGCGGATCGCGGGCCAGTACGCCAAGCCGCGGTCGAGCCCGACGGAGACGCGGGTCGTGGACGGGCGGAGCGTCACGCTGCCGAGTTACTTCGGCGAGTTGTACAACGGGGCGGAGTTCACGCCCGAGGCCCGGCGCCTGGACCCCGGGCGCATGATCCGGGGCCACGAGCACGCGGCCATGACGCTGAACTTCGTGCGGGCGCTGGTGGACGGCGGGTTCGCGGACCTGCACCATCCCGAGTACTGGGACCTTTCGTTCCTTCGGCAGGCGGGCCTGGCCGCGCCCCTGCGGGCCGAGTACGAGCGGATCACGGCGAACCTGGGCGACGGCCTGCGGTTCATGGAGGCCTTCGGAGAGGCGACGATCCAGGAGTTGTCGCGGGTCGAGTTCTACACGAGCCACGAGGCCCTGAACCTGCACTACGAGTCGGCGCTGGCCAGGCAGGTGCCGCGCCGAGAGGGCGTGTACGGGTTGAGCGCCCACCTGCTGTGGATCGGGGAGCGGACGCGGGGGCTGCGCGGGGCCCATGTGGAGTTCGCACGCGGCCTGCGGAACCCGGTCGGTGTGAAGGTCGGCCCCGGGGCCGATGCGGAGGAGATCGCCGCCGTGGTCCGGCGCCTGGACCCGGCGGCGGAGCCCGGCAAGGTCCTGCTCATCACGCGCCTGGGCGCCGGGAGGGCGGCGGACGTGCTGCCGCGCCTGGTGCGCACGGTCGGACCGCGGCCGGTGCTGTGGGTCTGCGACCCGATGCACGGGAACGGGATGGTGACGGCCGGCGGCGTGAAGACGCGGTCCTTCGACGCGGTGCGCCAGGAACTGGCGGAGACGATCGAGGCGCACGCCGCGGCGGGGACGCGCCTGGGCGGCGTCCACTTCGAACTGACGGGCGAGGACGTGACCGAGTGCCTGGGCGGGGCCGCGGGAGTGACGCAGGAGCAGTTGTCCACGCGGTACGCGAGCGTGTGCGACCCGCGCCTGAACTACCAGCAGTCGCTGGAACTGGCGTTCTCCCTGGCCCACCGGCTCAGCGCACGGTGACCCGACGGACACTCCGCGAGCGATGCTCGACCGTCGCCGCCCGCTCGCGTCCCGATCCGGAGGGTCGCATCGGGGTTGCGGCACCGATAGCACGGCGGCTGTTCAGGCGACCCTCCAGGTGCGCCCGTCGCGGATCACGCGGCGGTACAGGGTGTCGCGCTCGACCGGCTCGCACCCGGCCTCGCGGATCGCCTTCTGGAGCGACCAGGCGCTGACCTCCTGGTGGGTGCCGCCGCCGCCGACCTTGGTGATGTCGTACCAGACGACCGTCCCGTCCACGTCGTCGGCGCCGGCCCGCAGCATGAGTTGGGCCATCGGCAGCGTCTGCATGATCCAGAAGGCCTTGACGTGCGGGATGTTGTCGAGCATCAGCCGCGCGACGGCGATGGTGCGCAGGTTCTCCAGCCCGGCCGGCCCGGGCAGGCGCTCCAGGTCGGAGCCGTCGGGGAAGAACGGGAGCGGGATGATCGCCTGAAAGGAGCCGGAGCCGGAGCCGGAGCGGAGCGCTTCGTCCTGCGCCCGGCGCAGCATGTCCATGTGGACCAGCCGCTCGCGGCGCTGCTCGATGTGGCCGTACAGGATCGTCGCGTTCGTGTTCATCCCCAGGCCGTGCGCCTCGCGGTGCACGTCGAGCCACACGTCGCTCCGGATCTTCCCCTTGTACGCCTCGTCGTGGACCCGGTCGTCGAAGACTTCCGCTCCGCCGCCCGGGAGCGAGCCCAGCCCCGCCGCCTTCAGTTGCGAGAGCACCCAGCGGATCCCCTCTCGCCGCGCCGCGCGGCCGGCCTCCGACGGGTCGCTCGCCCCCTTGTAGACCTTCGCGATCCGCGCCAGGTGGACGACCTCGACCGCCGTGAACGCCTTCACATGGAGGTCGCTGCCCATCTCGCGGGCGGTCTCACGGATCGTGCGGACCAGGTCCGGGTAGTACTCCCAGGGCAGGTAGGGGTGCAGGCCACCGACGGAGTGAACCTCCGTCGCCCCGCCCTCCACCGCCTTCCTCACCTCTTGGCGGACGTACGCCATGTCGCGCGTGTAGGAGCCGGGCTCGTCCTTCTTGCGGTAGAACTCGCAGAACTTGCAGGACAGCGCGCAGATGTTCGTGTAGTTGAGGTGCCGGTTGACGTTGTAGTACGCGACCGCCCCGTGCAGCCGCGTCCGGACCGAGTGCGCCACGCGGCACAGCCCCCAGATATCGGGCGTGCCGTAGAGAAACTCCCCGTCCTCCAGCGTCAGCCGCTCGCCCGACTCCACCTTGGCGCGGATGGAATCCAGGCCGGGGTCGCGCCCGGCGGCCGGCGGAGCGAGTTCGGGCGCAGCGGTGGCCATCGCGCCCATTCTAGATCGCGCAGCCGTCCGCCACGGGGTCGGCCCGCTCGCCATGCACGCCGTGTCAAGGTGTGCGGCCTGTTCCGCGATCCCGCGCCCCCGGCGCGGACGACGCGTCTTGACAGGTGGCACTCTGGCCGACGTGTATGGGAGAGTGAGGGGAGAGAAGGAGGAGCGATGGCAAGTTCAGCAGCACAAGGCCGCAGCGTCACCCGGCGAGTCGGGGCGGTGGTGGAACTCGCGCTCTCCACGGTGACGTGCTGGGCGTTCGGCCTTACCACCTGCGCCGTGCTGCTCTACCTGGCCAGCGGCCTGTGGCTGTACCAGATCACCTCCGCCACGCCGCTGTCCATCCTGGACGCCGGCGCGTCCCAGAAACTGTGGGGCCTGACGTACTCAGGCCGCGGCGGGGCGTTCATCGCACTCGGACAGGCCGCGGGCGTCCTGCTGGCCCTCGGGCTCACGCTCTCGGGCACCGCCCGGCTCCGCCGCCTCGGCCTCTTCGCCATGTTGTTCTGGACCGGCCTGTGGGCCGGACACGCGGTCTACCTGGTCGCGACCGCATGGAACGGGCCGCTCTCGGACCTCCGCCTCGTCGCGGCCGCCGTCGGCCTCCTCCTGATCTTCGGGTGCGCGGTGCACCGCACCTCGTGCTCGTGGCGGTGAGGCGGCAGGGAGTGGAGCGGCCGCGAGTCAGGGGTGCGCAGGCGACAACCCTCGCTCCGGCCCCCGGGCGTTGCACCCGTTACCCTTACTCCTGGCCTCGCGGCAGCGCCTTGCTCAGGATCGCGCTGCGGTAGTTGGTGTACGGCCACTGCCAGTGTTCCACGAACCGGTACCCGCGACGCAGATAGAAGTTCATCAGGCCGGTGTCCGGCTCCGCCATGCTCAGCCCCAGTTCCGCGGAGCCCTCCTCGGACGCCCGGCGCTCCACCGTCCCGAGCAGCAGCCCGCCGACGCCCAGCCCCTGCACGTCCGGGTCCACCGCGAACTGCGAGAACGAATCGACGTCGGGCCGCCGGAACCACGGCGGCCCCTGCGCGTCCTCCACCTCGTGGAACAGGATGATCCCGACGATCCGGCCACCGAACGGGGGCGCTCCGCGGCCACCGGCACCCTCCAGGAGCGCGGCGCCGCCCAGCGTCGCCACCCAGCACTCGCCGCTGGCGCAGCGCCTGGCCGTCGTCTCGTCATCCTGGCGCCCGGCAAGGGGGCGCAGGCCCATCTCCACCTGCCTGCGGTACGCGCGGTGCAGCAGCCCCGTGATCTCCGGGATCGAGTCGCCCGGGCGGAGCAGGCGCACACCGACGCCCGCCGCCGCGGCCGGTCCGCGCTCCGTCTCCTGCCCGCTCAACTCACCGCCGCCGTGTTCATGGGGGGCAACTGTAGACTGGCGCCATGACGACACGAGGCGAGGGCGGCCTGAGTCCGAGCGTGCCGCTGCCGACAACCGGAGCGGTGCGGCTGCGGGTCCGGTACTGCGAGTGCGACCCGTTCGGCGTGGCCCACCACGCCTCGTACGCGCCGTGGCTGGAGATCGCCCGCACGGAGATGCTCCGCCAGGGCGGCGTCACCTACCGGCAGATGGAACAGGCCGGGGTGTTCCTGGTCATCGCCCGGATGGAGATCAGTTACCGCCGGCCCATCCGCTACGACGACGAGATCGACGTCCGCACCCGGGTGGTCGGCGGCAGCCGCGTGAAACTCGAGCACTCCTACGAGATCGCGCGCGCCGCCGCCGCCGAGGTCCTGACGATCGCCGCGACCACCCTGGTCTGCGTGGACGCGCGGGGGGGGGTGCGCCCGCTCCCCGAGTGGCTTATGGCCGAGCGGCACACGCCGCGCGGCTGATGGGGCCCGGTCGTTGTTTCGCTCCTCGGCGCCATTCTTATCACACCAAAGAAAAACGCGGCCACGGTGGCCGCGCTCCTGCTCCGTTCCTCGGGCCCTCTTCCTCCCCCCCGCTACTTCGCCGTGTACTGACCCCGCGACACGCGCCGGAAGTTACCGCTGGCAATCAGGGCCTGGTTCACGATCGTCCGAAAGTTCGGCGACGTCGTCTTATATCCGGCCTTCTGCACCGCCGCGGCCGCCTCCGTCACGCCCATGGTCTTGTCCGTCAGCAGCGCCTTCAGCGACGCCACAAGACTGTTCGGGTTCCGCGAACGCCCGGGCGGACGGCCGCGACGCCGCGCCCCCGGCCGTCGCCCTCGCGGCCTGCCCGGCCCGCGCCGACCGCGGGGCCTGCCCGGCCCGCGCCGACCGCCCATCTGCCCCTCGATCTCCACAAGCTGCAGCAGCAGCCGGTCGCGCTCCTTCGCCAAGCCGCTCTCGCGGCGGGTCAGTTCGGCGCGGAGGTCCGCTGTGGAGACGCGGGACAGCCCGCGTATGCTGCGACGGCGACGCTTCTTAGCCACGAAAGTCTCCTCAACCCGCGATGACGACGGCCCGCGACAACGCGGACCGAATATTTCGTGCGGAGCGCGCACGATATCGCGCTGTGGCGGCGACATCAACCGTGCGGCGGCAAACAATTATGAAAGTGTCCGGGCGCGCCCAAGACCGCCGGCCGCCGAAATAAACCCGAACTCTTACGCCATTGTGAAGCCCAGGCGCGTCATCACTCCCTCGAACTGATCCAGATCAAAGAAGTCGATCAGGATCGTCCCGCGCTTGCCCGTCCGGTCCGTGCGCACCACCACCTTTGTCCCCAGGTGCTCGGACAACTGCTTCTCCAGGGCCGCGCGCTCGCCCGACACCGCCCGCGGCGAGTGCGGCGCAGCGCCCGCCGGCGACACCAGCGCCCGCGCCTCGCTCTCCAGCCTCCGCACGCTCCACGATTCCCGCGCGCAGCGCTCCGCAAGTTTCATCCGCGTCGCGCCCGCCGGCGCCGCCAGCAGCGCCCGCGCGTGGCCGCCGGAGAGAAGCCCCCCCACCACCATCGCCTGCAACTCACCCTCCAGGTCCAGCAGCCGGATCAGGTTCGCCACCGTCGGCCGCTCCAGCCCCACGCGGTCCGCGACCTCCGCGTGCGAGATCGCGAGCCGCTCCGCCAGCGAACGCAGCGCCGCCGCACGCTCGATGGGGTTCAGGTCCTCCCGCTGAAGGTTCTCCACCAGCGCCCACTCGGCCGATTCCCCATCGCTCAGCGTCCGCACCAGCGCCGGCACCCGGTCCAGCCCGGCGCTCATGGCCGCGCGCCAGCGCCGCTCCCCGGCCACCAACTCGTATCGCCCCCCCACCTCCCGCACGATCACGGGCTGCATCACCCCGGATCGCTTGATCGACGCCGCCAGGCCCGCCAGTGCCGCCGGCTCCATCTCCCGCCGCGGCTGGTAAGGGCTCGGGACCACCGCGCCCACGTCCACCATCCGCAGCCCCGCGGGCGACCCCGGCGATGCCTCTGGTGCAGCCGTCTGTTCTGTATGTTCGTTGACACTAACTTGGACCGGCTCGTGCCCGGCCGCGTCGCCGATCAGGCTTGACAGACCGCGCCCAAGACGCCGCGGCTTCGTTGTGCGCATATCTTGCGCAGTCACACTCATGTCGCCCTCCGTGGCTTGTGAGACACCATCGCGTTACCTTCGGCACTCGGGCCCTGTCCACGCTATAAACCGCCATGTCCGAACGCCAGATCGAACTCATCGCACGCGCCGCGATATTCAGGGACGGCCGCGTGCTCCTCTGTCGCAACGTCGAGTCCGGTTACCTGTTCCTGCCGGGTGGGCATGTTGAGTTCGGTGAATCCGCCCTGGCCGCGGTGGCCCGGGAACTCCAGGAAGAAGCGGGCATCGCCGTCGTGGTCGGGGGCTGCGCCATGGTCGATGAGAATGCCTTCCAGGCAGCCAATGGCCGCCGCCACCACGAGGTCAATGTCGTGTTCCACGTGGAACTCGTGGACCCGGCCGCGGAGATACGCAGCCGCGAGAGCCACATCGAGTTCCTGTGGGCAGACCTGGCGGCGGTGGTGGACCTGGACCTGCGACCCGACGCCCACCGGGCGTGGCTCGCGTCCGGCGCCGCCGCGGAAGGCGGGACCGAGTGGGTCTCCGCCGTCCATTCGTGACCAACCTCTTCCGCAGGCCGCACCATCTTTACCCATATTTCCCGACCGGAATGGGGCCAACCACGCCGGTTCGTGGCGGGCTGGGGCGGGCCAAGCCCATGCCCAATCCGCCCGATCTCCACCAGGGGCCGTACCGGCCCAACTTGCATGGCCCGCACAGCGACCACCACCGCCACCGCCGAACTGGCCCAACTACGGGCGGAAGTCGCTTCGCTCCGCCGGGCCCTGGCCCGGGGCCACAGGCTGAGCCTGCTCGGGACGCTGGCCGGCAGCATCGCCCACGAGTTCAACAACCTCCTGACGCCGGTGATGAGTTACGCAGAAATGGCCCTGGAAACCCCGGAGGATACGGCCCTGACGGCCAAGGCGCTGGAGCGTGCACAACTGGGCTGTGAGCGGGCCTCACGGATTGCCTCGGCGATCCTGGCGTTTGCCGGTGATCGAGGGCCGGCCGGAGCACAGGAGGAGCCGAGGGCCGATGTGGCGCGGGCGGTGCGGGAGGCGCTGCTGTGCCTGGCCCAGGAACCCGGTCGGATGGGGATCGAACTGGAACTGCGGATCGATCCGGAACTTCGAGCCGGGATCGGCCAGACGGCCCTGCAACAGGTAATCCTGAACCTGGTGCTGAACGCGATCAAGGCGATGCGGGGCGGTGGAGGCCGCCTGGCAGTTCGGGCCTGGCGATCCGAACCGCTCCGGCTGACTGGTTCCACGTGGAACAACGCGGCAAGTCAGGTCGTCGTGGAAGTCTCCGACACCGGGTGCGGCATCGATCCGTCCGCCCTGACACAAGTCTTTGACGCCTTCGTCACCGGCCAGGGCGGCACAGGGCTTGGCCTAACAATATGCAAACAACTCATCGATACGGCCGGCGGGCGCATCGAGGCGTCTTCGCAAGTCAGTGTCGGCACCAAGTTTACGATCACATTGCCCAGCGCGAACGCCGCGGCGGCGCAGCCGCTGCAGGCCAGCGCCTAGTGCGGGATCGGCTCGAAGGTCAGGCGGCTGGGACGATCGACGTACCAGAAGCGGCCCATGTCCTCCCAGAACATGCGCCAGTTCTCATCGCTGGTCAGGGCCAGGGAGTTGGCAACGTCATCGGACCGCTGGTACAGGGTGTCGAGTTCCGGTGACAGGTCGTAGCGGACCCGGGCGTTGCGGTCGATCGGGTTCGTGCAGCCGCCGGCCAGCACGAGGAACCCACCCAGCACGGACATACCGACAACAGTGCGACGCGTCATGGTCAAAGGCCTCCCAGGGGAGGGTTGTACCGCACCCGACCCGCGGCGTCAACCCGGCTCCGCCCTCACTCCCCCGTTCCCGGGGACCGTACGCGGCCCGCGGGCCCGGGGTTGCGGCAGCCCGTACGGGGAGCACGGCCCTTCGCCCCCCGCGGCCGGTGAAGGAGCGGCAAAAATATCGATAGTTTGATCCAGTTTCGTGTATATTGGGTCTATGTGGGGTCGCGGGTGCCGAGGGATGTGGTTCGCGTGGACGGCGCTGATGCTGCCGGCGTGCGCGGCGCAGATCCCGGCGCCCCGGGAGCGGCGCCCGGTCGAGTACCGCGCCACACATGACCGGCCGGAGGTGATCTTCGACGCGGTCCTTCAGACGCTGTTTGATCAGGACTATGTAGTCACGATGTGCGATCGTCGATCGGGGCTGGTCGGCTCGTGGTCGCGGATTGACGGGATCGCGCTCACCGTGCTGGTCGACCGTGCGAAGGGCGAGGTCCGCGCCACAACCTCAGACATGGGGCAACCGTTCGTGCACGAGGGGCGGATCAACGCGTTCTACACGGCGCTGGGTTCCAGCGTCAGCCTGCGCCCTGCGGCCGGGGGCGCGCCGTGAGAACGAACGCCTGCTGGGCTCTGGCGGTGGTGGCGGGCGCATCGCTTGCCGGATGCGAGACCACCCCGACGCCGGAAGTGCTGCGCGAGCGCGAGATCACGCGCGTGAGCGCGGAACCCGACGCGGTGTTCCGGGCCGCGCGGGCGTACTACGGCAGGAACAAGTACGAGGAACACGTCCTGGACACGGACGCGCGGCTCGCGACGTTCGTTCTGCGGCACTACCCGCGGAAGATGATATCGCACTGGGAGGTGGTGTGGGTGCGGCCGGCGGCCGGCGGCGGCAGCGACCTGCGCCTCAAGGCCGTGTGGGGGCCGGGCTACCGGAACTCCGATCGCGCGGCGGCGGTTGCGGCCGGCGTTGAGGAGGAACTGCGCGGCGCGGCGGGCGGGCCGACGCGATGAAGACCACGAAGGCGATGGCGGCCCTGGTGCTGGTGACGGCGCTCGTGTGGGGCGGGTGCGGTTCCCGGCAGCGCGACCCCTCGGCGGAACTGGACGCGTCAACGCCGCGGGCGGTCAGGCTTCCCTACGACCAGGTGTTCACGGCGGTGGTGGGGGCGGCGATGGACTGCGGGTACACGCCGACGCACGCGGACCGGCAGAAGGGTGAACTGGCGGCGTGCATGGTGGGGCGGTTCGACCCCGCGAAGACGGCCAAGGCGGCGGGGGCAAACGCGGGGCGGGTCGCTGTGGAAGTGGGTGTGGGCATAGCCGAGTTTGCGGTGGCTCTTGCAGCGGCGCTGGCGGGCGGGAGCGGCTCGTTCAACTCCCACTCTCACTTTGGAGGGGCCGAGTGGGCCTCCGATATGGTCGGCCTGGGGCTGCTCGTGCGCCTGGAGGAAGAGGGTGGGGTCCGCGGGGGCGTGACGGTGCGGGCCATCGTGGTGGCCCCGGGGTCGGAAGGGATCGAGGCGGAGTTCACGGAGAAGTTCTGGGCGGCGCTGCGGGGGCGCGCGCCGCTGGCGCCACCCTGATGCTCGGTGGGCGCCGTCCAGACTGCCTGCGGCGTGACCGGCGCATGACGCCGCCGCCCTGCGCGGCGACGGGATATCCGCTAGTCTGCGCCCGATGCTGAAGGGAATCGAGGCCGCCCTGCGCACCTTCGCCGACGACGTGGCGGCGAAGTGGAAGGCAAGCGCTCCCGGCGCCCCCGAGGCGCAACTGTCTGGGCCGGTCGCGGCGCTCCTTCAGCAGTTTGGAACCCTCACGAGCCGGAAGATCGTCGCGAAGTCAGAGTCGCCGACGCCGGGGCGGCCCGGCATCCCCGATTTCGGCGTGGTCGTCGACGGCGCGCTCTGCGGGTACGTCGAACTGAAAGCGCCGGGCTTCGGCGCCGATACCTCCCGGTTCACCGGCCGCGACAAGGAGCAGTGGGAGCGCTTCAAGGCCCAGCCCAACATCCTGTACACCGACGGCAACGAGTGGTGCCTGTACCGGGGCGGCGCGGCGGTGCTGCCGCTTCACAGGTTGAGCGGCGATATCACGAAGAAGGGCGGGCGCGGAATCTCCGCGGCCGACGCCCAGAAGGTCCACGCGATCCTCACGCAACTGGTCGGCTGGTCGCCGGTTGTGCCGAGCGATTCCAGGAGTCAGGCGGGGTTGCTCGCCCCGCTGTGCCGACTCCTGCGTGAGGACGTGACGGACGCGCTGGCGGACCCGGCGTCCGCTCTCCAGAAGACCGCGGCCGACTGGCGTCAGTGGCTCTTCCCGGACGCGAGCGACGCCCAGTTCGCCGACTCCTACGCGCAGACCGTCACGTTCGCGCTTCTCCTGGCGCGGAGTGAGGGCGCGTCGCTCGACACGGTCGCGGCGGCGGTGGGGCAGTTGCAGAATGACCATGCGCTGCTGTCGCGCGCGCTCCAGGTGCTCACGGACCGGGTGGTCGAGGCCGAGGTGCGCGCGTCGCTGTCGCTCCTGCGGCGCGTCATCGGCGCGTTCACGCCGGGCGCGATGAAGCATGATCCGGCGAAGGGCCCGGACCCGTGGCTCTACTTCTACGAGCACTTCCTGGCGGCGTACGACCCGAAACTGCGCCGCGACTCCGGCGTGTACTACACGCCGGTGCAGGTCGTGCGGGCGCAGGTCGCGCTCGTGGACCACCTGCTGCGGGAACGCCTCGGCAGGGCGGAGGGGTTCGCGCACCCCGGCGTCGTGACTCTCGATCCGGCGGTGGGCACGGGCACGTACCTGCTGGGCGTGGTCGACCACGCGCTGCGGGGCGTCGAGAGCGCGCAGGGCGCCGGGGCGGTCCCCGCGCGGGCGAGCGCGCTGGCCCGCAACCTGCACGGGTTCGAGATCATGACGGGGCCGTACGCCGTGTCGGAACTGCGGCTGAGCGGCGCGCTGCGGGACCGGGGGGCGAGCGTGCCGCCCGGCGGGCTGGGGGTCTACCTGGCCGATGCGTTGGAGTCGCCGCACGTCACGCCCCCGGTGCTGCCGGGGTACCTGCAGCCGATCGCGCAGTCGCACGCGCGGGCGCTGGAGGTGAAGGACCGCAAGGCCGTCATCGTCTGCCTCGGAAACCCGCCCTACGACCGGCACGACGCGGTGGAGTACGCGGGAGGGAGCGTGGCGGCGGGCGACCGGGCCCGCACGGGCGGGTGGGTGCGCTGGGGCGACCTGAACGATCCGTCCGCCCCGATCCTCTCCGCGTTCATCGAGCCGGCGAAGCGGGCCGGGCACGGCGGGGACCTGAAGAACCTGTACAACCTGTACGTCTACTTCTGGCGCTGGGCCCTCTGGAAGGTCTTTGAGCACCCGCCGGAAGTCGCGCCGGGCAAGAGGGGCCGCAAGGGCGACAACGCGGGCGTCGTCACGTTCATCAGCGCGGCGTCGTACATCCGCGGCGACGCGTTCGTCGGGATGCGCGAGGCGCTGCGGCGGCTGTGCCACGAGGCCTGGGTGATCGACCTGGGCGGCGAGGGGCGCGGCACGCGCCGCGACGAGAACGTGTTCAACATCCAGACGCCGGTGGCGATCTGCATCGCGCTGCGCGAGGGGAAGAAGGACAGGGACACGCCGGCGAAGGTTCATTACACGTCGATCCGCGGCACGCGGGAGGAGAAGTACGCCGCGCTCGACACGATCATGTCGCTGGCCGACCTGTCGTGGAAGGACTGCCCGACGGAGTGGCACGCGCCCCTGCGCCCCGCCGGACAGGGTGCGTACTTCGCCTGGCCTCTGCTGACGGACCTGATGCCGTGGCAGACTGGCGGCGCACAGTTGAAAAGAAAGTGGCCGATCAGTGCTGACGTTGACACTCTCGCTCGACGTTGGCGGCGACTGTTGCTCTCCAAAGAACGAGCGGAACTGTTCGAGGAAACACGCGATCGCAAGATATCCAAGTCTTACTCGCGCTTGCCACAGGTTGCCGAGTGGCCCGAATCAGCGTCGGCAATCGGTGCGATGACGCGCGCGGCGCCATTACCACCAGTGCGGCCCTACGCGTATCGTTCGTTCGATCGCCAGTTCGTCTTCGCCGACAATCGAGTCGGCGACTACATGAGGCTGCCGCTGTGGGGCGCGGACTCGGATCGCCAAGTCTACATCACAAGCCTTTTGTCACAGCCGCTCGGGCCCGGCCCGGCGGCCGTCGCGTCGGCTCTGATTCCTGATCTTGACATGTTCCGCGGCTCGTTCGGCGCGAAGGCGACATTCCCGCTCTACCGCGACGCGGGCGCTACGGAGGTGAACGTTCTGCCGGGGCTGCTGGAGAAATGGGGGAGACGGCTGAAGCGAGAGGTGACGCCGGAGGGGTTCGCGGCGTACGTGTACGCGCTGCTGGGGCACCCGGGGTTTGTCGCGCGGTTCTGGGATGAACTGGAGGACTGCGAGTTGCGCGTGCCGATGACCACGAAGGCGGCGCTGTATGACCGCGCGGTCGGGCTGGGCTCGCGGTTGCTGTTCCTGCACACCTACGGCGAGCGGTGCGCGCCGAGGAAGGGGGCGGCGATCCCGCCGGGCTCGGCGAAGGTGCGGAAGGCGATCAGCGACCAGCCGGCGGACTACCCGGCGGCGTTCGCGTACGAGGAAGCGTCGGGGACGCTGACGGTGGGGACGGGCACGATCACGGGCGTGAGCCCCGACGTGTGGGAGTACGAAGTGTCCGGGCTGCGGGTGGTGCGTTCGTGGCTCGGGTACCGGATGAAGGAGCGGAAGGGGAAGAAGTCCAGCCCGCTCGATGACATCCACCCGGAGCGGTGGACGAGCGAGTTCACGGACGAGTTGCTGCGGCTGCTGTGGATACTCGAGCACTCGCTGGCGATGGGGCCCGAGTTGTCGGGGCTGCTGGAGGACGTGTGCGCCGGGCCGGTGCTGGCGGCGGGCGACCTGCCGGTGGTGCCGGCGGCGATGCGCAAGGCGCCGCGGGCGCAGACGGGCGGGGGGTTGTTCGAGGAGCAGGAAGGCGAAGGGGACGAGGAGGCGGGGTAGACACAGGCGGGACGCCTGTGCCACGAGCATTGGTAGAGGGAGAAGGGCACAGGCGGGAAGCCTGTGCCACGAGCAAAGGTAGAGAGGGAAGGGCGCAGGCGGGACGCCTGTGCCACACGCAGGGAAGAACTACGCTTCCGCATGGCAACGGCGCGGTCAGAGATCGATGCGGCGGCGCGGGAGTTCATCGCCGCCCAGCGGGTGTTCTTCGTGGCGACGGCGCCGCTGGCGGCCGCGGGGCGCGTGAACCTTTCGCCCAAGGGGCTGGACACGCTGCGCGTGCTCTCGCCGCGGCGGGTTGCGTACCTCGACTACACCGGCAGCGGGGTGGAGACGATCGCGCACGTGCGCGAGAACGGGCGGCTGACGATCATGTTCTGCGCGCTGGAGGGGCGCGCGAACATCCTGCGGCTCCAGGGGCGCGGGCGCGTGGTGGAGGCGGGGGAGGTTGAGGGAGGGGACGAGTTCGCCGCCCTGCTCCCCGAGTTCGGCGTGAGCACGCCGCCGCTGGGCGTCCGCGCGATCATCGTGCTGGAGGTCGAGCGCGTCGCGGACTCGTGCGGCTTCGGCGTGCCGCGGTACCGGTACCAGGGCGAGCGGGACGAACTGGCGGCGTGGAACCGGAAGAAGGGGGAGCAGGGGCTGCGGGAGTACTGGGGCAGGAAGAACGCCGCGAGCATTGACGGGCTGAAGGGGCTGTAAAGAATCCGCGTGAACGGTCGGGCGACGCGCGGCTGTCAGGTTGGCAGGGCCGAGCGGGGCAACGCCGCGACGTGGCGAGAGCGGCAGGTGAAAACCCGGTTTGAGGGCGACCGGTCCGGTGCGCGCCTTGCATTCGGAGCCCCTTGCGGGTGTGCATTCGGAGCCCCTTGCGGGAGCAAGGGGTTGAGAGGGGTTCCAAGACCCCCTGCTGCCGCAGGGGGCTCTGGAGGGACGATGATCGGAGCCCCTTGCGGGGGGTGTGCTTTCGGAGCCCCTTGCGGGAGGTTTGCATTCGGAGCCCCTTGCGGGAGCAAGGGGTAGAGGGGTTCCAAGACCCCCTGCTGCCGCAGGGGGCTCTGGAGGGGACGATGATCGGAGCCCGTTGCGGGAGCACGGGGTGTGCATTCGGAGCCCCTTGCGGGAGCAAGGGGTTGAGGGATTCCAAGACCCCCTGCTGCCGCAGGGGGCTCTGGAGGGATGATGATCGGAGCCCCTTGCAGGAGCAAGGGGTTGAGGGGTTCCAAGACCCCCTGCTGCCGCAGGGGGCTCTGGAGAGTTTGAGGAGGGGACCATGAGTCCAGACAGGCTGACGACGACAGCGCAGGAGGTTCTGGCGACGGCCCAGTCCGCGGCGGCGGGGGCGAGCCACCCGGAGGTGGGGGGGCTGCATGTGCTGGCGGCCCTCCTGGAGGATCGGAGCGGCCCGGCGTGGTCGATCCTGCAGAAGGCGGGCGCGGACCCGGAACGCATCGCGGGAATCGTCCGCAGTGAGTTGTCGCGCCTGCCGACGGTGAGCGGCGGCGGGGGCACGCCCGGGCGGCAACTGATGGAAATCCTGAACAGAGCCGAGGCCGAGAGCAAGAAACTCGGCGACGCCTACGTGTCCAGCGAGCACCTGCTGCTGGCGCTCACGGAGGTCGCCAGCCCGGCCCGCGAGGTGCTCAGCGTGGCCGCGGCGGACCGCAGGCACCTTCTCTCCGCGATCAAGGACATCCGCAAGGCCAGCGGCGTGCAGAACGTCACGGACCCCGGCGGCGAGGGGAACCTGGAGGCCCTGAAGAAGTACGGCATCGACCTGACGGAGAAGGCCCGCGCGGGCAAACTCGACCCGGTGATCGGGCGCGACGAGGAGATCCGCCGCTGCATGCAGGTGCTCTCGCGGCGCACGAAGAACAACCCGGTGCTGATCGGCGAGCCGGGCGTGGGCAAGACCGCCATCGCCGAGGGGCTGGCCCTGCGCATCGTCAACGGCGACTGCCCGGACTCGATGCGGGACCGGCGGATCATCGCGCTGGACGTCGGCCAACTGCTCGCCGGCGCCAAGTTCCGCGGCGAGTTCGAGGAACGTCTCAAGGCGGTGCTGCGCGAGGTCACCGCGAGCGAGGGCCGCGTGATCCTGTTCATCGACGAACTCCACACCGTCATCGGCGCCGGGGCGGCCGAGGGGGCGGTGAGCGCGGGCAACCTGCTGAAGCCGGCGCTGGCGCGCGGCGAACTGCGGTGCATCGGGGCCACCACGCTGGACGAGTACCGCAAGCACGTCGAGAAGGACCCGGCGTTCGAGCGCCGCTTCCAGCCCATCTACGTCGGGCAGCCGAGCGTCGAGGAGACCGTCGCCATCCTCCGCGGGCTCAAGCCGCGGTACGAGGCGCACCACGGCGTGCGCATCCTCGATGGGGCGATCCTGGCGGCCGCCCAACTCAGCCACCGCTACATCGCGGACCGCTTCCTGCCCGACAAGGCGATCGACCTGGTGGACGAGGCCGCGGCCCGCCTGCGGATCGAGAACGACTCCATGCCGAGCGAACTCGACGAGATCCGCCGGCGGATCATGCAACTGGAGATCGAGCGCGAGGCGGTGAAGCTGGAAGTCGGTGGCACGGCTCTCCAGAGCCGTGGAAAGAAGGACACCGCTCTGGAGAGCGGTGCCACCAGGGAGTTGGAGCGGATTGAGAAGGAGTTGTCCGAACTCCAGGAGAAGAACCGGGGGCTGACGGCGCGCTGGGAGTCGGAGAAGAAGGAACTGGACGCGGTGAAGGCGGTCAAGGAGCGGATGGACGCCAAGCAGACCGAACTGGAGCAGGCCCAGCGCCAGGGCAACCTGGAGGCCGCGGCCCGCATCCGCTACGGCGACCTGCGCGATCTGGCGAAGCAACTGGAGGACGCGGAGCAGTCGCTCGCGGCCCGCCAGTCCCGCGGCGACGCGATGGTGAAGGAGGAGGTGGACGCGGAGGCGATCGCCGAGGTCGTGTCGCGCTGGACGGGCGTGCCCGTGTCGCGCCTGGTGGAGGGCGAGCGCGAGAAACTGATCCGGATGGAGGAGGGCCTGCGGAAGCGGGTCGTCGGGCAGGAGCACGCGCTGAAGGCCGTCGCCGACGCCGTGCGTCGCTCGCGGGCCGGCCTGGGCGACCCCAACCGCCCCATCGGCTCGTTCCTGTTCCTGGGGCCGACGGGCGTCGGCAAGACCGAGACGTGCAGGGCGCTCGCCGAGTTCCTGTTCGACACCGAGGAGGCGATGGTCCGCATCGACATGAGCGAGTACGGCGAGAAGCACGCGGTGGCGCGGCTCGTCGGCGCCCCGCCGGGGTACGTCGGGTACGAGGAGGGCGGGCAACTGACCGAGGCGGTCCGCCGCCGCCCGTACTGCGTCGTGCTGATGGACGAGATCGAGAAGGCCCACCCGGACGTGTTCAACATCCTGCTGCAGGTGCTCGACGACGGGCGGCTCACCGACGGGCAGGGGCGGACGGTCGACTTCCGCAACACCATCGTCGTGATGACCAGCAACATCGGCAGCCAGGAGATCCAGCGCATGACCGAGCAGGGGGCCGAGGACTGGGAGATCGAGGCCGCCGTGCGCAACCTGATCCGCCGGGGCCCGGGCGCGGACATCGACGCCCGCGGCATGAGCCCCGACGACCAGGGGCGCGTACACGGGCGGGTGGACCTGGGCGTCCACGGCGGGTTCATGCGCCCGGAACTGCTGAACCGCATCGATGAGATCGTGGTGTTCCACCAACTCAGGAAGGACGCGCTGGGGCGGATCGTGGACATCCAACTCGCCCGCCTGCGCAAGCGCCTGGCGGAGCGCGAGATCACGCTGGAGCTCACTCCCGCGGCGAGCGCACAACTCGCCGACGAGGGCTGGGACCCGTCGTTCGGCGCCCGCCCCCTGAAGCGGGCGATCCAGTCCCGCATCGAGAACCCGCTGGCCTCCCGCATCCTCGCCGGCGAGTTCGGGCCGGGGGACCGCGTGAAGGTGGACTACGAGGGAAAGAGTTTCGTGTTCTCGGCTCCGGCCGCTCGGTAGGGGCGCCCATCGCCCGGCCTGAGTGAGGGTGGGCTATGATTGCCGGCCGTCCGGGATTGACGGAAACTCGGGAACGCACTCGCGCCCCGTTCTGTTCTCATACCTCTCGTGATGGTCCGGATGGCAATCGGCGGTGTTCCCGCAGGTCGGGAGTCGAACGATGCCATGTGTACCAACCGTGTTGATGCCCACGTCATTGCGCGCGATCGGCGTGTTCGTGTGTGTGCTCGCGGGGACAACGCCTGCGCCCGGTCAGTGTGAGCCCGAGTGGCTCACCGGGCCCGATCAGGGTGTCCCCGGCGTCTATGGAACGGTGTCGTCGAGCATCCGGTGGGATCCGGACGGACCCGGACCTGCCCGCGAAGCCCTCGTCGTGGGGGGCAGCTTCACGGCGGCGGGGAGTGCGCTTGTGCAGAACGTTGCGTTGTGGGACGGCTCGCGGTGGCAACCGCTGGGCGCACCGCCCGCGGTTCGTGCCCTGGGCGTCTTCAGCGGCGGCGTCGTCGCGGCGAGCGGCCCTTCGGTGCGGCGCTGGAGCGGGGCGGATTGGGTGAACCTCGGTTCCGCGTTCGGCGGCACGGGAGCCAGTGTCAATGCCCTGCTTGAGTACAACGGCAGGCTCATCGCCGGAGGAAGCCAATCTCTGCCCGGGCCGGCGGTCCGCATCGCGGCCTGGAACGGTGCGACCTGGGAGTCCGTCGGGGAGGGGGTGAACGGTGCGGTCAACGCGCTGGCGTTGTATCAGGGTCAACTCATCGCCGCGGGCTCCTTCACCACCGCCGGAGGGGTCGCGGCCAACCGCGTGGCGAGCTGGGACGGGGTGCGCTGGAGCGGGCTCGGCAGCGGCGTGAGCGGCGCCATGGCCCCCGCGTCGTATCCGTTCGTATCCTCTCTCTCTGTATTCAACGGAGAACTCATCGCCGGGGGCGTGTTCACCGATGCGGGAAACTTCTCCGCAAACTGCATCGCGCGCTGGGACGGCACGTCGTGGCTCCCGGCGAGCAACGGCATGGACGGTGAAGTCCGGGCCACCGCGGAGTTCGGCGGGCGACTCTACGCCGGCGGCGATTTCACCCACGCCGCGGGGTGGAGCGCGAACCACGTGGCGTGGTGGGACGGGCAGACGTGGCACCCCCTGGGCGCCGGCACGGGGTATGGCAACGGGCCGAACGTGCGCACGCTCGCGGTTTTCGGGGAAGAACTCATCGTGGGAGGCGCCTTCGCCAGCGCCGGTGGGCTTCCCGCCCTCCACGTCGCCCGATGGGACGGGACGGCCTGGCGCACTCTCGCCCCGGGCTTCGGCCGGGTTTCATGCTGGGGGCAATACCGCGGGGAACTCATCGCCGGGTGCTTGCGGGCGGCCGCCGGCTCCACGGCCCCGACGTTCATCTCTGCGTGGAACGGTGACTCCTGGCATGATCTGGGTCCCGGCGTCAACGGGAGCGTCTGGGACACCCAAGAGTTCCGGGGAGACCTTGTCGTCGGTGGCAGCTTCACGACTGCCGGCGGGGTGCCGGTGACGGGTCTGGCGCGGTGGAATGGCGAAGCGTGGTTCCCGCTTGGTCCGCCTCTGGGTGGTGTTTCCGTGCCCGCGGTGGCGTTGCTGGAACTCTACGACGGAGACCTGATTGTCGCCGGAAACTTCAAACGGGCTGGGAACACAGAAGTAAACCTCATCACCCGATGGGACGGGTCGAACTGGCACGCGATGGGCTCGGGTGTGGCGCCGATCCCCGGGAACGTCGTCGGCACGTACGTCATGTCCCTCGCGGTGCATGACGGCGAACTGCTCGTCGGCGGGATGTTCCTTACCGTCGGGGAGGTTTACAGTCCGTACATTGTCCGCTGGAACGGGTCAGAATGGCTTCCGCACGCGCCGGGGCTTTGGGGGGGAGTGAGCAGCATGGTGGAGTACCGCGGCGACCTCTACGCCGCCTACGACACGACCTCGTTCGGGCCCCCGGGGCCCAACCACATCGCGCGCTGGACCGGGTCGGCGTGGGAACTGCTGAATACCGGTATGGATGCCCCGGTGCTCGCCCTCGCTGTCCACCGAGATGAACTCTTCGCCGGGGGCTGGTTCTCGACCTCGGGTGGCACAAGCACCAACCACATCGCCCGCTGGGACGGCGTGACGTGGCGGCCGCTGGGTAGCGGGTTGAACGGAGGGACGGGCGCGCTGGCGTCGTTTCGGGGCGAACTCGTCGCCGGCGGGAGTTTTTCGACTGCGGGCGGGAGCGTGTCGGCATCCTGGGCACGGTGGGGCTGCGCGCCATGCGACCCCGATTGCGATGGTAACGGAGTGCTGAACCCCGCCGATTTCATGTGCTTCCAGACCGCCTTCGTGCTCGGGCAGCCCTACGCCGACTGCAACGGGGACGGCGCGCGGAACCTGGCCGATTTCGGCTGCTTTGCCTCCAAGTACGCCCTCGGCTGCCCGTAGAGTGGGGAGTCCACCCCCTTGCCGCCGTCCACACGCGGCCGCCCGTTCCCTCATGGTTCTCGGTCCCTAAAAAGACACTGGCCGCGGACCGATTTACCACTATCATGGCCCCCGGAGAGACGCCGGGGCCGGGAGGCATCGGCGAAGGCTGAAACCATCCGTGGGGGAGGAGATAGGTTCATGAAACTGACCATCGGTCGGAGTGTCGGCGTTGCCGCGGCCCTGTGCATCGTCGGGGGCGCTTCGGCGCAGACCTCGCTGGGCACACAGCGCGTCGCCGCGGGGCTTGTGAACCCGCTGTTTGTGACCGCGCCGAAGGGCGACTTCGGCCGGCTGTTCATCGTGGAGCAGCGGGGCAGCGGGGGCACCGCCAACCGCGCCGACATCCGCATCCTGAACCTCTACAACAACACGCTGAACGCGGCGCCGTTCTTCACGCTCACCGGTGTGACAACCGGCAGCGAGCAGGGCCTGCTGGGGCTGGCCTTCGACCCCAACTACGACTCCAACGGCTACTTCTATGTGTACTACACCACCACCGGCGGCGGCGGGGCGGCCGGCCAGGACGTGCTGGCCCGGTACAAGGTCTCCGCCACGGACCCGGATCGGGCCGACCCGGCCAGCGGCACCGTGTTCATCTCCGTCCCCGACCCGCAGTCGAACCACAACGGCGGGTGGATCGCCTTCGGCCCGGACAACTTCCTGTATGTGGGGATCGGCGACGGCGGCGGCGGCGGCGACACCGGCACGGGGCACAACCCGACCTTCGGCAACGGGCAGGACACGACGACGCTGCTGGGCAAGATGCTCCGCATCGACACCGCCAACCCCGCGCCGCCGCTGAACTACTCGATCCCGCCCTCCAACCCGTTCTTCTCGTCGCCCACCGCGCGGAAGGAAATCTGGGCGTATGGGCTGCGCAATCCCTGGCGTGACTCGTTCGACCGCGAGACCGGCGAACTCTACATCGCCGACGTGGGGCAGGGCGCCTGGGAAGAGGTGAACATCGAGCCCCCGGGCGCCGGCGGCCGCAACTACGGCTGGCGCTGCTACGAGGGGAACGTCCCGTACAACACCGCCAACTGCCCGGCCCAGGCCACGATGACCTTCCCCGTCCACGTCTACAGCCACTCCCTGGGCTGCTCGATCAGCGGCGGGTACGTCTACCGCGGCTGCGCCATCCCCGACCTCCAGGGCACCTACTTCTTCGCCGACTACTGCTCCGCCACGATCTGGAGTTTCAAGTACACCGGCTCCGTCAACCCGCCCGTCACCAACCGCACCGCGGAACTGGCCCCCGGCGGCGGCATGTCGATCTCCAGCATCGTGTCGTTCGGGGAGGACGCCCGCGGCGAGATGTACATCTGCGACGCCGGCGGTGAGGTCTTCAAGATCATCCCCGAGGGGGTGCCGCCCCAGTGCACCACCTGCTATGCGGACTGCAACGGCGACGGGAACACCGACCTGGCCGATTTCGGTTGCTTCACCACGAAGTTCGCGATGGGCGCGTCCTACGCCGACTGCAACGGCGACGGCGTCCGCAACCTCTCCGACTTCGGTTGCTTCCAGACCAGGTTCGCCCTCGGCTGCCCGTAGGAGGCACACCGGGTACGCTGGCGGCCTCGAACAGGAGGCGCCATGCGCAGACTCGCGGCCGAGGGGCTCGGAACGTTCGCCCTGGTCTTTGCCGGCACCGGGGCCATCGTCATCGACGCGGCGACCGGCGGCGCGGTCGGGCACGTCGGCATCGCGCTCACCTTCGGCCTGGTCGTCCTGGCGATGATCTATGCCGTGGGCGACGTCTCCGGGGCGCACATCAACCCGGCGGTGTCGCTGGGGTTCGTGGTGTCGGGGCGCATGGCCCCCGCGCGGGCGGCGGGGTACATTCTGGCGCAGTGCGCGGGCGCGATCCTGGCGACGCTGCTCCTGCTGGCGCTCTTCCCCGCGGCGCCGACCCTCGGCCAGACCCACCCCGCCGGGCCGGCGTGGCAGTCGTGCATCCTGGAGGGTGTGCTGACCTTCTTCCTCATGTACGTCATCCTGGCCGTCTCCACCGGTTCCAAGGAGAAGGGCCTGATGGCCGGCGTCGCCGTCGGCGCGACCATCGGCCTGGAGGCCCTCTTCGCCGGCCCGATCACCGGCGCCTCGATGAACCCGGCCCGGTCCCTGGCCCCGGCGCTGGTCACGGGAGACTTCGCCCACCTGTGGCTCTACGTCCTGGGCCCCGTCGCCGGCGCGGCCCTCGCGTCCCCGCTGCACGCCTGGATCTCCGGCGGCCGCGACCGGCCCGCGTAGACCGCTACACGATCTTCCGCATCACGCTCACCGCGGCGTACAACCCCGCCACCTGCTCCCGCGCCAGCGTCCGCGGCGGGTAGGCGCTGTTGAGGGGCTGCAGGCGGATCCGGTCGCCGCCGCCCCCGTCCTTCTCGAAATACACACGCTTGAACGTGCTCTCGTGGTCCGGCTCTACCCGCACGAAGCAGTCGGCCCCGCCCTTCACCGGCCTCAGCGGTGAGAACACCACGATGTCGCCCTCGCGGTACTCCGGCAGCATGGAGTCGCCGACCACGCGTGCCGCGAACGCATCGGGGTCGTCAAGGTCCGGGCACCGCACATACTCGTCCGCGACCCGCGCGGGGTAGCCCAGGTCCGTGAACGATCGCGGGTACCCGGCCGCGACCTTGTTGATGACCGGGACTTCCCGCGGCAGGCCGACGGGCACGGCGCCGTCGCGCCGGGGTTCCGTCGGCGGCGCGATGCGGTCCACCAGGCGCTGGAGTTCCCCGCTGCGATAGGCCTCGTCCAGCGACCCCCGCCCTCCCTCGCCCCGCGCGCCGCTCAGGATCCGCGCGATCTCCTGGCCCACCCTCTGCCGCTCGCGCAGCAGCCCGACCTCCCGGCGCACCGCCGGAGGCGTCCTCTGCCATCCCGCCACTTCGCTCAGTCGGCCCAGTGGAAAGCCCAGCGCCAACTCGAGTTTGCGCAGGAACACCTCAGGGGGCGGCGACCCGCGCCGCTCATGCTCGATGAGCCACAGGTAGGACTTGGCGCACCCGACCAGGTCGGCCAGTTCCTGCAGGGCCATGTCGCGGGCAACGCGGCGGGCACGGACCAGGGCTCCAACGGTCTCCGTCTGGTTCATGTGATCCGGCTCCACCCGGCCCCGGGGGGAATCTTGGGCACATCTACACGCGGCGCGCGCAATCTCCGGTACATACCGTACATAATCCTTGCAAAGCGTTCTCTGGATCGTTAATGTTCATCATTGTTCTCGATGTAGTGAACACAATGCCAGGCCCAAAGTCAAGGGATCGGAGCAGAAATGTGGAAGACGGTCACCAACCCGAATGACGTATCCCCGGCGCAGTCGGCCCTTGATCTCCGCCGCCGTGTCCGGTCCGATCTGGCCCGGCTCATCGCCCGACGTGCGGCGGCCCTGGAGCCTGCGGACCGCACCCTGGTCTGTTCCGTGTTCGAACTTGGCAGGCCGGTGGCGGAGGTCGGCCGCCTGCTCGGGCAGGCGGATGCCCGATCCCTGCGCAAGCGGCTGCGGCGCCTGTCGGCCCGCGTCCTCACCCCGGAATACGCGTTCGTGATCGGCCATCGGGACCGCTGGCCGCCCCTGCGCCGGGCGGTGGCGACGGAACGCTTCATCCACGGCCGGTCGTTCCGCGAGATCGCCCGGCACAACGGCCTGTCGTACTACTCGGTCCGGATGCACACGCGGGCCGTGGAGGAACTGGTCCGCGGCGCCGCCGGGGGTGCGGGTTGACGCCCCGTGCGGTGGCGGCGTGCGCCGCCTTCGGCATCGTGCCCGGGGCCGCGGGTCCGGAGCCGCCGCGGCGCCGCGCGCGGGCCGCCGCGGCCGCCCTGGACGCGCAACTCGCCCCCGGCGGCGTCGGCGTCGTCACCGGGCCAAGCGGCGCCGGGAAGAGCACCATCCTGCGGGCGCTCGCGGATGAACTGAGGGGCCGCGCCGCCCCGTTCGTCATGGCCGAGCCGATCCGCACAGGTCGGGCCGTGATCGATGCCGTGCCGGGCACCGTTGCCGCCGCGCTCCGCGCCCTTGCCGCGGCCGGGCTGGGTGAGGCGCCGCTCCTGTCGCGCCGGGCGTGCGATCTGTCGGACGGGCAGCGATCCCGCCTGGCGCTGGCAGGGGCGTTTGCGCGGGCGGAACGGGCCGGCCTCGGCGCCACGCTGATCGTGGATGAACTCGGGAGCGGGCTCGATGCCCCGGCCCGCACGAGCCTGGCGGCCACGCTCCGCCGCTGGGCGGCGCGCACCGGTGTGCGCGTGGCGGCGGCCACGGTACACGGCGGGGTTGTCCGGGCGCTGGCCCCGTCGCTCGTGGTCACCGTGGATCAGGACGGCACCGCGACCGTCGGGCGCCCCCGGGGTGGCGCGGGCACACCCGCGAGGATCACGGTGGAACGGGGCACCATCGAGGACTGCCGCGGCCTGTGGCGGCACCACTACCGGGCCGCTCGCCCGGCGACGGTGGTGGGGGTGCTCCGGGCCCGTGACGGGAACGGCACGGCCGGGGTACTGGTTGTCTCCATGCCCACGCTCGAAGGGTGGTGGCGCGAACTGGCCTGGCCGGGCCGGTTCCGCACGGGCGACAAGCGCCGCGACGCCGTGCGCCTGAACCGCGAGGTGCGGTGCATCAGCCGCGTGATCGTGGACCCGCGATGGCGGGGGATGGGCGTCGGCCGCGGGTTGATCGCGGCGTACCTGGAGCGGCCGCGGACCCGGCTCACGGAGTCGAGCGCCGCGATGGGCGCGTGGTGCCCGCTGTTCGCCGCCGCAGGGATGACGGAGTACCGCGCACCGCCCGCGCGGCGGGAGGCGCGCCTGGCGGATGCCCTGGCCGCGGCGGGGCTCGATGCCCGCGCGCTGCTCCGGCCGGCCGTCTGGCCGCCGCTGATCCGGCGCGAGGTGCGCCGGTGGGCAGCGGATTCCCGGATGACTCGGGCGATGCCGCCGCCGCGGGCCGGGGAGTCGGCGTGGCGGGCGCTGTGCTCGCCCCGGGTGGCATACGCCGCGTGCGGACCCGGCCGCGTACATGGCGAGCAAGGAGGAGCACCGCGATGAATACGGGCCCGAAGAAGCCGCCGGATGAGCGCACACTGCCGCACCCGCTGACGTTCTTCGTGACCGCGGCGGAGCGGGCGATCGTGCTGCGTCGCCTCCGCCGGTACGGGCGGGATCGCCGCCGCGCACTGCTGAACCTGGTGGGGTGCCCGCGCGTGAGGGGGAACGGCCGGTCGTGAGGGTCGATCAGAAGAGAGGGGGCAAGGTGGCCGAGCCGAACACCAGGGACGACGGTGCGCCCCCGGAGAGCCCGGATGCGCTCCACCAGTGGCTGCGAACGCACCTGGATATCGAGGTGCCGCGGGAGCCGGCCGCCGAAGGCCGCGCGGCGCCGTTTGACTACCTCTGCCACGCCGTCCTGGGCCCGCCGCCGGACCAGCCGCCCGACTGCGTGGTCTGGGCCGGACGCGGCGGCGGCAAGACGTTCCTGGGCGCGGTGGCGACGGCCCTGGAACTGCTGTTCAAGCCCGGCATCGCGATCCGCATCCTCGGCGGTTCGATGGAGCAGTCGGCGCGAATGCACGAGCACCTGCGCCGGCTCTTCGAGCGGCCCCGCCTGGCCGACGCCCTGGACGGTCGGATCACGGAGCGCCGCGTCCGCCTCCGCGGCGGCTCCGCCGTGGAACTCCTGGCCCAGTCGCAGACCTCCGTCCGCGGCACGCGCGTGCAGCGCCTGCGCTGCGATGAGGTGGAACTCTTCGACCCGGACGTGTGGGAGGCCGCCCAACTCGTCACCCGCTCGAAGGTCTGCGGCGGGGTGCGGGTGCGGGCGGGCATCGAGTGCCTGTCCACCGCGCACGTCCCCGGCGGCCTGATGAGCAGGCTCGTGCAGGAGTGCGCCAGCGGCCGGCGACGGCTCTTCCGCTGGGCCCTGCCGGACGTCCTGGAACGCTGCGGGACGGAGCACGTCTGCCGGCCGCCCGGCGGCGACTGCCCGCTCTATCCGGAGTGTCGCGGCCACGCCAAACGCTCGCCGATCCCCGGCCACGTCGCCGTGGACGACGCGATCCGCATGAAGGGGCGGGTCTCGGCGGCCACCTGGTCGGCGGAGATGCTGTGCGAACGGCCCACGCGCCGCGACGCCGTGCTGCCGGAGTTCGATGCCGCGGCCCACGTCGTGGACGGATCGCCCTGGCAGGGCGAAGGCGGGCTCACCTGGCTGGGCGGGATGGACTTCGGTTTCCGTGCGCCGGCGGTGGTGCTGTGGGCGGTGCTCGACGAGGGCGGCGTGCTGTGGGTCGTGGACGAGCGCCACGTCGCGGGCGCGGTGCTGGCGGAGCACGCGGCGGCGATCGTGGCCTCCCCGTGGCCGGCGCCGGCCTGGCTCGGCATCGACCCCGCGGGCCTGGCCGCCAGCGACCACAGCGGGGAGAGCAGCGCCGCGGTGCTCCGCCGCGCCGGGCTCACCATCCGCACGCGCGCGATGAGGGTCCATGCGGGCCTGGACCTGGTCCGGGCGCGCCTGCGCTCCGCCGCGGGAGGCCCGCCCCGGCTGTTCATCCACCGGCGCTGCATGAAACTGGTCGAATCCCTGGAGCGGTACCGCTACCCGCCGAACCCGGAGTCCCTGGAGCCGGTGAAGGACGGCGCCGACCACGCCGTGGATGCGCTGCGGTACCTGGTCACGAACCTGGACAGCCCGTACCGGATCGGCGTGAGGGCGTACTGAACCGACCTCCCGGCGTTCGCTACGGCGCGATCAGCGGCACCAGGTACTCGATGAACAGGAACGAGCCGATCCACAGCAGCACCATCGCGATGATGATCTGCGCCGTCATCCCCAGCACCTGCCCCGCGTAGTCCTTCATGTCGGGCACGCGCACCGCCTTGTACGCCACGGAGATCCCCAGTGCCAGGGGCCCCAGGAGCATCCACCATGTGGACGCCAGGCTCATCGGGTCCAGAAACGGACGCCACGCCAGCAGCATCATCATCGCGCACCCCCCGGTGTGCCCGCTCCAAGAGCCGGGTCCCGCGGCGAGTGCCACGCCGCGTCCAGGATCACGATCAGGTTCAGCATCCCGGCGATGGTCGCGAACAGCGTGCCCAGTTCCGCCACACGCCCCAGGGCCTTGACGTACGGCGGGCCCCGGCCGGGGCCCGCCTTCACCGCACGCCCGGTCGCGGGGTCGCGGGCCTCGTCCGGGTTGGCCGGGCGCAGCCGCCCCGTCACCGGATCGATCACCTTGAAGTGGTGCTGATGAACGTAATCAACCCCCAGCGCGACCGGGCCCACCAGCGCCTCACCGATGAACCAGATCGGGTTGTCCTTCCGGTCCACGACCGAGATCCCGCCGATCAGCAGCCCACCCAGGAACAGCCCGAGCACCCCGACCGCGGCAAAGACGCCCCGTGCGCGATCGCCCAGGTACCACTGGCCCGCGCCCGGGAAGACCACCGCCAGCAACGCGGCCACGGGCTCGAACTCCTCGGGCAGCGTGGGTTGCGCGGCTCCGGCCGGCGCGGCGTGTGCATCGGGGATCGGCATGCGGGTGGGGAGTGTAGAGGAGGGCGGCCGGTTTTCCCCGGGTTGTCCCCCGCCGATTTTTTGGGGGCGCGGGCGATTGACACGGCGGGAACAGTCACTAGTGTACCGCGCCGTGGGGGCGGGAAGGCCGCCGCGGCCGGCAGCGGCGCGGCGCACGCCGGAGCGTGATCGCCGGGACGACCGAGAACGAGGAAGACGAACATGGTGGCGGATCTTCTGGACAGCATCATCGCGGTGGACGCGGCGCGGGGGCCTCAGGTCGAACTCGTCGATGAGGACGAGGATGAAGATGAGGATTTTCTCGAAGACGACGGCGCGGGCGATGATGACGACTTTGAGGAGGAGGACGACGACTTCCTCGATGACGACGACGAGGAGGGCGTCGAGGGCGATGAGGAATCGGACGATGACGAGGACCTGTAGCGCCCGCGCCGGCCGGGGGTAAGCCCGCCGGGAGCGGCCGCGGGGAGAGGGGCCGCCATGCAGCCACAGAACGCGGGAGTGCCGGCGCGACGCGGGGGCGAGGGCGGCGGCGCCCCGGGCCCGGACCGGCGGAAGAGCGACACCGGCGCACCCTCCGGCCTGGAGCGGAGGCGGGGGCCCGGCCGGCGACTGTCCGATTTCGTGAAGGCCGCGGAAGAGGGCGAGATGAACCGGGAGCAGTTCCTGTTCCTGGTCGCCATCGAGGACTTCAAGAAGGCCAACGCAAAGATGTACCCGTCCTGGACGGACGTGCTGGAGATCGTCCGGCTCCTGGGCTACCGCAAGACCATGCCCAGCGAACTGCGCCTGCGCAACGCGGAGGACTGGCGCGAGCCGTACGACGCGCCCGCGGCGGTGCGGACCGCCCGTCAGATCGAGCGCCACGAGCGGGCCCGGGACGAAGCGGCGTGAGGGTGCGGGCCCTTCCCGGCTACCTCTGCTCGATCGTCGGCTTGCTCCGCTGCCCCACCATCTTGAAGTGGTTGAAGGCGCTGTCGCGATCGGGGAACTCGCGCTCCAGGTAGACCAGGCGCGTGTCGCCAACCATGATCTCGTCGTTGTCGCGCAGTTCCGTCTCGCCCTCGATCCGCCGCCCGTTGATCCAGACGCCGTTGGCGGACTTCATGTCCATGGCGTGGTGCCGACCGTTGTCGAACCGGACCTGCAGGTGCTTGCGGCTGGCCCGGTCGTCCTTGACCTGGATCGGGCAGGTCTCCTGACGCCCGATGACGATGGTCCGCTGGGCCAGGGGGTAGTAGTCTCCCTCGCTCAGCCCGGAAACGACGATCAGTGACGGCATACAGGGCCTCCGTTGGCCGGAGCGTACCACGGGCGCGGGATTGGTGGAAACCCTGCTTCCCGCGGCCCGATGCCGGTCCGTCCGCGGATCAAGGAGCGCCCTCAGGATCGGATCGTCGCCCCCCGGCTAGAATCTTCACCGTGCCGCGGACCCGCACCATCGTGATCGCGCTGTGCCTCCTGGCGTTCGCCGCGGCGTCGCTCATGGGCGGCGTGACCCTCGTCTGCGCGGGTATGCACGGCGGGTGTGAAGGCCCGTGCGACCTGGTGTGCTCGGATGCCGGGCGGATCCCGGTGCACCCCTGCGAGGATCACTCGCTGACGCTGGATTCGGCCACGGGCTTCCAGGCTGGGCGATGCCCCGACCTGGTCGTGGTGTCCGCGCCGATCTGGGGGCGGGCGCCCGGCCGGATACAGCCGCCGCGCCCCGGGGTATTCCGGCGGCCCGCGGCCGCACGGCCGTCCGGCCATCTGGCGCTGCTGGGCTTCGTCATTCTGAACGTCTAGGCCATCCGCGCCCGTGTGCTCGACGAGAGCGGCACGGTGTTCGTGGCGGCCGCGCGCCCGTCAGGTGCGCTCCCGCCGGCTGCTGCCCGGTGTGACCAGACGAGAGCCTCCATGCCCGATCATCCCTTCCCGCGGCCGGGCGGCCGCGCCCGCATCCTCGCCGCGTTGTCCGCCGGGCTGCTGCTGGCGTCCGGCTGCCACACGACCCGTCCGGACCCCGCGCCCGAGGGCTCGATCTCCCGGGCGACCGGGCTGGAGGGGGCCGTCGAGTTCCGCACGGAAGGGGGCCCGATCGACGAGCCGGAGGCGGCCGGTGCGTCGCTGACCGCACACGACGCGGTGCGCCGCGCCGTCACCACGGACCCCGGCCTTCAGGCCGCCCTGGCGCGGGTGCGCATCGCGATGGCGGACGCGGACCAGGCGCGCCTGCTGCCCAATCCGGTCCTTGATGTCGTGCTGCGCTGGGGCCCCGGCAGGCCGCAGTTTGAGGTGTCGCTGGCCCAGGAACTGGTGCGGGCGCTCCAGAGCCCGCGCCGCGTGCGCGCCGCCGACCACCGGCTGCGACAGGCCGCGGCGGACGCGGTGACGGTCGCGCTCGACGTGACAGCGGGGGTTCGCGAGCGCTACGCCCGCGCGCAGGCCCTGGACGCGCTGGTGCCGGTGCTGGAGGATCGGCGCGCGATCCTCGATCAACTGGTCTCGGTGGCGCGGTCGCGCCTGGAGGCCGGCGAGGGCACACGGAGCGACGTGACGACGCTGGATGCCCAGCGGGTGGAACTGGAAGTCGAGGTCGCGCAGGCCCGGCTGGCGCAGCGCCAGGAGCGGCTGCGTCTGTCGCGCCTGATCGGGGAGCCCTCGGGCGCCGGCGCGTGGACGCTCGACCCCTGGTCCGCGCCGGAGGCCGGGAACCTGTCCGAGGCCCGGTGGATCGAGGCGGCGCTGCGGAGCCGCCCGGAGGTCCAGAGCATCGCGTGGCGCCTGGCCGCGCTCGGGGACGACCCCGCTCTGGCCGGCCTGGCCGCGTGGGAGGGCGGCGGTGCGGGGGCGGAGGTGACGCGCGACGATCGGACCTTTGCCGGGCCGTCGATCTCGACCCCGCTTCCCATCTTTGACACGGGGCGTGCGCGCCGCGCACGGATCACGGCGGAGAGGATCGAGGCCCGCCACGACCTGAGCCTCGCCCGGCGGCGGGTCGTGGAAGAGGTGCGGGTCGGCTACCAGGCGATGGCCGCGAGCCGCGCCATCGCGGTCCGCATCCGGCGGGAACTCATCCCGCTCCAGCAGGAGCGGCGGCGCGCCGCCGAGGGCGTCTTCCGCGCCGAGAACGACGTGACCCCGCTGCTGCTGGCCGAGCAGGACCTTCGCGCGGCGCAGGCCCGGGCGATCGAGGTTGAACAGGACGCGGCCCTCTCGCTGCTGCGGCTCGAACGGGCCGTCGGCGGTCCGGGCGTCGCCGCCGCGCTGACGGGCTCGGAAACCGCCCCGCCCGCCCCGGGCGGGCCATCCCCGGTGACAGGAGGGAACCAACCGTGAACACCACCACCCGGCTCTTGACCGGTCCGCTGCGTGCGCCCGCGTGGATCGCGACGCTCGTCGCGGCCGCCGCGCTGACCTCGTGCAAGCCCGCGGACAGCGGCGCACCCGACGATCCGCCGGTTGACGCGGCCCGCGGCGGGGGCGATGAACACGGGGAGCACGCGGACGAGGTCACGCTGACCGCGGAGGCCATCGACGCCGGCGGCATCAGTGTGGAGGCCGCCGGGCTCCGGGTCCTGCGGCCCACCTTCATCGCCCCGGCACGGGTGAGTTTCAACGCCGAGTCCATGGCGCATGTGGGCTCGCCGCTCACGGGCCGGGCGACCCAGATCAACGTGCGGCTGGGGGACACCGTCACGAAGGGCCAGCCGCTCGTGGTGATCGAGAGCCCGGAACTCGGAGAGGCCCAGGCGGACTACCTGGGCAAGCGCACGGCGGCGCAGACCACCGCCCCGGCCGCGGAACTCGCCCGGCTCTCGTGGGAACGGGCCAGGGGGCTGTTCGAGGGGTCGCGGGGCATCTCGCTGACCGAGGTGCAGCGGCGCGAGACCGAGTACGCGGTGGCTCTGGCGGCGCAGCGGACGGCGGAGGCCGCGGCGATGGGCGCCGAGAACCGGCTGCACCTGCTGGGGATGACGCAGGCGGCGGTCGGAGCGCTGATCGCTTCCGGGGAGGTGGCGCCGCACTTCACGATCACGGCGGCGATCGACGGGACGGTCGTGGAGCGCGAGATCACGCTCGGTGAACTGGTCGGGCCGGAGCGCGAGTCGCTCCTGGTGCTGGCCGACACGTCCACGCTGTGGGTGCTGGCCGACGTGCCCGAGGGCCGCGTGCCCGGACTGGCCCCCGGCGCGACCGCCTGGGTCAGCATCGGGGCGGGTGCGGAGGGGTCGGGGGGAGCGCGGTCCGAGGGCAGGGTGTCGTACATATCCCCGATGGTGGACCCCAACACGCGCACGGCGCAGATCAGGATCGAACTGCCGGCGGGCGGGCCGGCGCTGAGGCCCGGCATGTTCGCGCGGGCGGAGATCGTGGCCGCCGGCGCGGCCGAGCCCGCGCCCGTCGTGGCCGTGCCCGAGGGGGCGGTCCAGACGGTGGAGGGCGGGCCGGCCGTGTTCGTCCCGGTGGACGGCGAGCCGGGAGTGTTTGCGAAGCGCCCGGTCAGCATCGGCCGGGCCGTGGGCGGGCTGGTTCCGGTGCTGTCCGGCCTGGCCGAGGGCGAGCGGTTCGTCAGCGGCGGCTCGTTCATCCTGAAGGCCGAACTCGGCAAGGGCAGCGCCGAGCACACGCACTAGGTCCGCACGAAGAAAGAGGCCCCGTCCCATGCTCGAAGGCATCCTGCACTTCTCGATCCGGAACCGATGGCTGATCGTGCTGCTGACGCTGCTGGCGGCGGCGGTGGGGGTGCACTCGCTCCGCCGGCTGCCGATCGACGCGGTCCCGGACATCACCAACAACCAGGTCCAGGTCAACGCCGTGGCCCCGTCGCTGGCGCCGGTGGAGGTCGAGAAGCAGGTGACGTTCGCGATCGAGAGCGCCCTGGCCGGCATCCCCGGCCTGCGCTCCACGCGCTCGCTGTCGCGCAACGGTTTCGCGCAGGTCACGGCGGTGTTCGAGGACGGCGTGGACATCTACTTCGCCCGCCAGCAGGTGAGCGAGCGCCTGGGCGAGGCCCGCGAGTCGCTGCCGCCCGGGGTGGACCCGGTGATGGGCCCGATCGCGACCGGGCTGGGCGAGGTCTACATGTGGACGGTGCGGTACGAGCACCCGGGCGGCCGCGGCGCGCCCGTGCGCGACGGGGCCCCCGGCTGGCAGAGCGGCGGCACCTACCTCACGCCCGAGGGGCGGACCCTGACCAGCCCCCTGGAATGGGCCTCCTACCTGCGCGAGGTGCAGGACTGGATCATCAGGCCCCAACTGCGCGGGGTGAAGGACGTGGCCGGCGTCGACGCCATCGGCGGGTACGTCAAGGAGTACCACGTCCAGCCCGATCCCATGAAACTAGTCTCCTACGGCCTGACCTTCTCCGCCGTCATCGAGGCGATCGAGAGGAACAACGTCTCGACCGGCGCCGGGTACGTCGAGCACAAGGGAGAGTCGTACCTGGTCCGCGCCACCGGCCGCCTGGAATCCGTGGAGCAACTCGAATCCGTCGTCGTGGGCACCCGCCGGGGCATCCCCATCTACATCCGCGACATCGTGGAGCCGGGCGGCGTCGGCGTGGGGCGCGAACTGCGCACCGGCTCGGCCAGCGAGAACGGCCGGGAGGTCGTCGTCGGGACCGCCATCATGCTGATCGGCGCCAACAGCCGCACCGTGGCCGCGGCCGTCGGCGCCAGGCTGGCGGAGGTGCAGCGGACCCTGCCGCCGGGCATCACGGCGCGGCCTGTGCTGAGCCGCACCGGGCTGGTGGACGCGACCATCCAGACGGTCGAGAAGAACCTGCTGGAGGGGGCGATCCTGGTCATCGTCGTCCTGTTCCTGCTGCTGGGCAACGTGCGCGCGGCGCTGATCTGCGCCGCGGCCATCCCGCTGTCCATGCTCATGACGGCCACGGGGATGGTGCACAAGGGCGTGAGCGGCAACCTGATGTCGCTCGGGGCGATCGACTTCGGCCTGATCGTGGACGGGGCGGTCATCATCGTGGAGAACTGCCTGCGCCGCCTGGCGGAGCGGCAGCACCGCGAGGGCCGCCTGCTCACGCTCCAGGAGCGGCTGCACGAGGTCATGGTGGCGTCGAAGGAGATGATCCAGCCCTCGGTCTTCGGGCAGGCCGTCATCATCACGGTCTATGTCCCGATCCTGGCCCTCACCGGTGTCGAGGGAAAGATGTTCCACCCCATGGCGATGACGGTGATCTTCGCGCTCCTGGCGGCGTTCATCCTGTCCATGACCTTCGTCCCCGCGATGGTGGCGATCCTGATCCGCGGGCGCGTCTCCGAGAGGGAAGTGTTCCTGATCCGCTGGGCCAAGGCCGGCTACGCCCCGGTCGTGCGCGGGGCGGTGCGGGCGCGCTGGGCGGTGGTGGCCGCCGCCGTGCTGGCCTTCGCGGGGTCCGTCCTGCTCTTCACCCGCCTGGGGCAGGAGTTCGTGCCCACGCTCGACGAGCGGGACATCGCGATGCACGCGATGCGCATCCCGTCGGCGTCGCTCACGCAGTCGCAGGCGATGCAGTTCGACGTGGAGCGCGCCGTCTCCTCCTTCCCCGAGGTGGACTTCGTCTTCTCCAAGACGGGCACCGCCGAACTGGCCTCCGACCCGATGCCCCCCAACGTCTCCGACACCTTCATCATCCTGAAGCCGCGGGACCGGTGGCGGCCGGAGTCCGTGCTGGACGGGCTGATCGAGGCCGCGGCGGGGCGGGGGGGCGACGACGGCGGGCACGATGCGCACGACGAGCCCCGCGGGGATGCGCCCCGGGGGCACAAGGCGAAGGTCGTCCGGCTCCTGGAACTGACGCTCCGCGACGTGCCGGGCAACACCTACGAGTTCACCCAGCCCATCCAGATGCGATTCAACGAACTGATCTCCGGCGTCCGCGGCGACGTGGCCGTGAAGGTGTACGGGGACGACTTCGGCCGCATGCAGCAGACCGCCGCGGCGGTGCTCTCCGTGCTGCAGCGGACGCCCGGATGCGCCGACGCGAAGGTCGAGCAGACGACGGGCCTGCCCGTCATGACCGTGGACATCGACCGCGAGGCGATCGCGCGCCACGGCCTGAGCGTGGCCGACGTGCAGGCGGTGGTGGCGGCGGCGATCGGCGGGGCCGCGGCCGGCCAGGTCTTCGAGGGCGACCGGCGCTTCGACCTGGTGGTGCGGCTCCCGGAGTCGCTGCGGGGGCGGATCGACACCCTTGGGGGCCTGCCCATCCCCCTGCCGGATCACGACCTGGCCGAGCCGATGCCGCGGGTCACGCGCACGGACTACGGCCACTCGGGCGCGCACGCGGACCCGATGGGCTTCATCCCGCTGGGGGACGTGGCGCGGATCGAGATCGCCGAGGGCACCAACCAGATCAGCCGCGAGAACGGCAAGCGCCGGATCGTGGTGCAGTGCAACGTCCGCGGGCGCGACCTCGGCTCGTTCGTGCGGGAGGCGCAGGCGGGGATGGGCCCGGTCGCGCTGCCGCCGGGCGGCTGGCTGGAGTGGGGAGGGCAGTACGAGAACCTCCTGGCCGCGAAGCAGCGGCTGACCCTCGTGGTGCCGCTGTGCTTCCTGCTGATCCTGCTGCTGCTGTTCAGCACGTTCAAGAGCCTGAAGTACGCGGTGCTGGTCTTCAGCGCCGTGCCGCTCGGCCTGACCGGCGGGATACTGGCCCTGTGGCTCCGCGGGATGCCGTTCTCAATCTCCGCGGCGGTGGGGTTCATCGCGCTCTCGGGGGTGGCGGTGCTCAACGGGCTGGTGATGGTGTCCTTCATCAACCAGTTGCGTCGGGAGGGGCTGGGGCGCGACGCGGCGATCCTTCGCGGGTCGGTCGTCCGTCTGCGCCCGGTGCTGATGACGGCGCTGGTGGCCTCCCTGGGGTTCGTCCCGATGGCGATCGCCGCCGGCACCGGGGCGGAGGTGCAGCGACCCCTGGCGACCGTGGTGATCGGCGGGCTGATCTCCAGCACGCTGCTCACGCTCGTGGTGCTGCCGGCGCTGTACCGCATCTTCACGGCGTGGGATGCGGCCCCGCCGGCCGCCGCCCAGCCGTGGGAACAGCCGGAAACGGGCCCCCTGGAGGGCCACCTCCTCGCGGCATCGGACGGCGCTCGCGCACCGGGCTGATGTGCGGCCGGCAGCGCGATGTGCGGACCGGCCGGGCGCGTTCCCCGGGACGCGGAGGTTTCAACCGCTGTCCAACCCGGTCCGCCGGCCCATCGGGCGTGGCCCTCCGCCCTGCCTACCGTCCCGCGGCGCGCAGGCGGCACCCCTGGGCCGCAGCCTGTTTCACACCCATGTACCGCATAGCCCTCAGGATGCTCTTCGGGGACCGCGGCAAGTACCTCAGCCTGGTCGTGGGGCTGTCGTTCGCGGTGCTGCTCATCGCCCAGCAGGGGGCGATCTTCCTCGGGCTCATCCTCCGCTCGACCGGGCCCCTCCAGAACATCGGGCAGGCGGACCTGTGGGTCGCCGACCCGCACACCCGCTACATCGGGGACATCCGCCCCCTCTCGGACCGGGACCTGGGCCGCGTGCGCTCCACGCCCGGCGTCGCCTGGGCCGAGCCCTTCGTGACGACCCGGGCGGTTGTCGAACTCTCCGACGGTTCGTACAAGAGCGCCCAACTGATCGGCATCGACCGCTCCACGCTCATCGGTCAGCCGCCGGAGATGGTCGCCGGCTCGCTGGGCGACCTGCGCGGTCCGGACGCCGTGATCGTCGAGGAATCGTCGCGCGGCAAACTCGCCGGGGCGGGGATCGGCGACACCTTCCGCCTGAACGACAAGCGGGCGGTGATCGTCGGCATCGCCCGGGCCAAGACCGGGTTCGAGTCCAACGCCCTCATCTACACCACCGTGGACAACGCCCTGGGCTACACGCCCGTCGGGCGCGAGGCGATCAGTTTCTTCCTGGTCAGGGTCAAGCCCGGGGCGGACCCGGGCGCTGTGGCCTCGGGCATCGAGGAGCGCACGGGCCTCGGGGCCTTCACGCAGGGCCAGATGCAGAGCCGCAGCGTCGGGTTCATCCTGAAGGAGACCGGCATCGGGATCAACTTCGGCATCACGGTGGCCCTCGGCTTCATCGTGGGGCTCGCGATCGTCACGTCGGTGTTCTACCAGTTCACGCTGGAGAACCTGCGTCACTTCGCGGTGCTCAAGGCCATGGGCGCCCGCAACATGGTCCTGGTCCGCATGGTGCTGCTCCAGGCGGTCATCGTCGGGTTCATCGGGTTCGGCATCGGCACCGGCGCCGCGGCGCTGTTCAGCCTGAGCGGGCGCCGCCCCGGCGCGGAACTCGCCGTCTACTTCCCCTGGCCGCTGCTCATCGTCTCCTTCGTCGCCATGCTGGTCTGCATCAGCATGGGCAGCCTGCTCAGCCTCCGCCGCGTCATCACCCTCGAGCCCGCGGTGGTGTTCAAGTGACCGCGGAGGGCCGGCCCGCGCACGGCGCCGCGTCCGCCGGCGCCGCCGTCGTCGTTCGCGGCGTGACCAAGACCTACGGCCGGGGCGCGGCCGCGGTGCACGCGCTCCGCGGCATCGACCTGGACGTGCCCGCCAACCGCCTCTCGATGCTCGTCGGCCCCAGCGGGTGCGGCAAGACCACGCTCGTCTCGATCATCACCGGCGTGCTGGACCCGACCGAGGGGCGCGTGTCGGTCTTCGGCAACGAATGGACGGAGATGTCCGCGGACCGGCGCACGCGGGCACGGTCGCGCATGATCGGGTTCATCTTCCAGCAGTTCAACCTGATCCCCACACTCCCCGCGGCGGAGAACGTGGCCGTGCCGCTGTTCATCCGCGACATGGACCGGACGGAGGCCCTGGACCGGGCGGCCGGCGCGCTCCGAGCCGTGGGCCTGGGCGATCGCGTCCGGGCGTTCCCCGGTGAACTGTCCGGCGGGATGCAGCAGCGCGTCGCCATCGCGCGGGCGCTGGTCGCCGGCCCGCGTCTGCTGGTGTGCGATGAGCCGACGGCGAGCCTCGACGGCAAGGCCGGGCAGGCGGTGATGGACCTGATCCGCGGGGCCGCGTCCGGCGATGTGGGCGGCGAGCCGCGATGTGTCATCGTCGTCACCCACGACTCACGGGTGTTCCATTACGCCGACTCGATCTTCGAGATGGAGGACGGCCGGCTGAAGGACCACGTCTCGCGAACAATCATGGACCAGGCCGGGGCCGGGGCAACCTCTGGGGCGGGGCCAACGCCCGGGGCGGGGCCTTTCCAGGCCCCGACAAACGGCACGAAGGAACCATGATCCGGATCATCACCATCGGCGTCGCGGTGCTGGGGTTGCTGGTGGCGATCGCCGTCGTCGCGACGGCCACGCAGGAACTTCCAGACCCGCCGCCGGCCCAGCCCCCGGCCGTGAACCCCTACCCGCGCGGCATCGCGGCCCTGGGGTTCGTTGAGCCCGCATCGCGCCAGGTGGACGTGGGCGCGCCCGAGCCCGGGCTCGTCACACGCGTGTTCGTGCGGGTCGGGGACGCGGTACACCCCGGCGACAGCCTCTTCGCGCTCGACGACCGCGCACTGCGGGCCGACCTGCTGACCGCCCGGGCCGCCCGCGACCGCGCCGCCGCGGACCTCGCCACGCTGAGGGCCGCGCCGCGCCCGGAGGACATCCCCCCGCTGGAGGCCAGGGTCCTCCAGGCCCGCGCCGACCTGGAGCGCGCGACCTCCACCTACCGCCGCGTCGCCGAGGCCGGGGAGAGTTCCGCCGCGACCGCCGAGGAAGTCACGCAGCGCCGCCTGGCGATGGAGTGGGCCCGCGCCGGGCTCGCCGCCGCGGAGGCGGACCTGGCGCGCACGAAGGCCGGGACGTGGGGCCCGCAGGTCGACGCGGCGCGGGCGGAGGTCGCGCGCCAGGACGCCGCGGTGCAGGCGACACAACTCCGCATCGACCGGCTGATGGTCGCCGCGCCGTCGGACGGCACCGTCCTCAAGCGGTACATCGAGCCCGGCGAGTACCTGTCGTTCGTGGGCTCGGGCCCGCCGGCGATCGTGCTCGGCGACCTCTCCACGCTGCACGTCCGGGCGCAGGTGGACGAGGAGGACACTCCCATGCTCCACGAGGGCGCCGAGGCTGTTGCCCGCATCCGCGGCCCGGTTGATGAGAGGGTTGCGCTGCGGATGCTCCGCATCGAGCCGCTGGCGATCCCGAAGAGCCAGATCACCGGCGCCGCGACGGAACTCGTGGATACCCGCGTGGTCGAGGTGGTCTTCGAGGTGGTGCCGCCCGCCCCGGGTGCGGCGCCCTCTGTCCGCCTCTATCCCGGCGAGGCTGTGGACGTCTTCATCAGCGTGGACAGGTAGGGCCACGACCCGGCGGTCTCCGGGCGGCCCGCCGTGCGCCGGATCCCCGTTCCGGTCCTTCATCACCCCCTCATCCCCCGTTCATCGCCGGTGACCATCGAGGGGCATGGCCGACTGGCTCGGCGGCTGGAGTCTCCTCTGGATCGGCGCCGCCTGGGTCGTGGTCATCCTGGGCGCGTGCATCGTGGTCACGGTCCTCCTGGTTCGCCTGCCGTCCGACTACTTCGATGGTGACCGGCCGCCCCGCGGCCGCCACTGGGGCCGGAGGGCCGCGAAGAACGCGGCGGGAGTGATCGTCCTCTTGATCGGGCTCGCCCTGCTCGTGCTCCCGGGCCCGGGGCTGCTGGGCGTCCTGGCCGGCGTCCTGTTGCTGGACTTTCCGGGGAAACGCGCGGTCGAGCGGTGGCTCCTGCGCCGCAGGCACGTCCTGGCCGCGGCCAACTGGCTCCGTCGCAGGGCCGGTCGACGGCCCCTGGTCATCGGCGGATGAGGGGGCTGCCCCGGGCCCGGGTACCGCGGATTTCCGGTTCGCCGGCCGTGCGGCTCCGAGCCCCGCCGGAGCCGAAAAGGCAACCCTTTCCGTTTCTGGACGCCGCCGGCATGTCGGGTCGATCCCTCGTCTGAGGTGCGCGGGCGCCCGGGGTCACGGAGGACCGGTCCATGAATCGAGAGCGCGATGGCGGCGGCTGGAGTCTGGAGCACCTGGAGCCGCGGCTGCTGCTGGCGACGGTGGTCTGGGATGGGGGGGTCGCGGGCACGGGCACGGACTGGCACAACCCGGTCAACTGGGTCGGCGACGTGCTGCCGGGTGCGGGCGACGACGCGGTGCTCGGGGCGGGGGGTGGGGTCGTCATCTCCGGGGCGGCCGATGTGCTGCGCGTCACCAGCGACCGGACCCTGACGATCACCGGCAGCCTGACGATCGCCGACGCGTCGCACATGGCGGGCCTGGTGCTCTCCGGCGTCGTCACCGGCGCGGGTGAACTGGCCGTGAGCGGGACGCTGGACTGGACCGGCGGCGCCATGACGGGGACCGGCGCCACCGTGCTGCTCCCGGGATCGTTCCTGACCATCTCCGGCGGCACGCACGACCTGGGGCGCGGGCTGACCCTCCAGGGCTCCACCACCTGGACCGGCGGGGCCCTGCGCCTGACGGGCGCCACGATCGACAACTCCGGCTCCTTCACGGCCGCGCCCGCGGGCCTGCTGTCGGCCTTCGGCGCCGGGGGCGCCTGTGTCTTTGGCAACACCGGCACACTGACCGTGCAGGGCGCGGGGGAGGCCCGCTTCTCCACCAGCGCCACGGCCGTCGCGTTCAACAACTCCGGGCTGGTCGTGGTGCAGGCGGGCACGCTGAACCTCAGCGGCGGGGGCACGACGACCGCCGCGATCCAGGCGATGTCCGGGAGCGCGCTCACGCTGGGCGCGTCGTACACCTTTGCGCCCGGCGGCTCGGTCTCCGGCGCGGGCACCATCACCTTCGCCGGCGGCACGCACACGCTGCCCGCGGGCCAGTTCAATCCGACGGGGACGGTGAACTTCACCGCCGGGACCATCACCATCAACAACCCGTTCTCGCCCGCGCAACTGGGCCCCATCGACGCCGCCGTTACCTTCAATGCCGCAGTGAACTACACCGGTGCGGTCGCCATCACCGGCTCCGCCGGGTTCGCGGCGGCGCAGTCGTTCACGGTGCTCAACCTGTCCGGGACGCTGACCGGAAACGGGCAGGTCACGGTCACCCAGGCCCTGGCGTGGACCTTCGGCCTGATGAGCGGGGGCGGAAAGACGGTCATCGCGCCCGGCGCGACCCTCGCCCTGTCCGGTTCCAGCACCAAGACGCTCTCCCGCCGCCTCGACAACAACGGTGACGCCACCTGGTCGGGCGGGGCCTTCGCCTTCGCGTCGGGGGTGCTCACCAGCGGCGGCACCTGGACCGTGACCACCGCCGGCACCCTGCAGGCGTACGGCAACAGCGGGGTCAACACGTTCACCAACACCGGCACGCTCCAGAAACTCGGCGCGGGGGACGCCCAGTTCACCGTCAATATCAGCGGCGTTCAACTCGTGAACTCCGGGACCGTGAACGTGGACGCCGGGACGCTGACGCTGGGCGGCGGTGGGACCAACACCGGCGCGCTGAACGTGGGTGGCGGGGCGCTGAACCTCAGCGCCTCATACACCCACGGGGCCGCGGGGACCATCGCCGGGGCCGGGCCGATCACGTTCTCCGGCGGCGCCCACACGCTGCCGGCGGGCCGCTTCCTTCCCTCGGGCACGGTGAACTTCACGGGCGGCACGATCACGGTGGGCGGCGTGATCGCCCCGGCGTCGCTCGGCCCGATCGGCGCGACGGTCACGTTCGGCGCCGGCCTGACGTACGCGGGCCCGCTTGCCGTCACCGGCTCCGTCTCGTTCGCCACGGCGCAGGCGCTCTCGGACCTGACGCTCTCGGGCACGCTCACCGGCGCGGGGAACGTCACCGTCACCGGCACGCTGGACTGGACCGGCGGGTCGATGACCGGGACTGGCCGGACCATCATCTCCGGCTCGGGGAACCTGCTCATCATCGGCGGCGGCTCGCACACGCTGTCGCGCACGCTCACCAACAACGGCACGGCCCTGTGGACCTCCGGCTCGCTGTCGCTGGCGGGCGGGACCGTCGCCAACGCGGGCCAGTTCACCGCGGACGCGGCGGTGACGCTCCAGTGCACCGGGCTGTCGGGCGCCAACGCGTTCACCAACACCGGGACCTTCACCAAGGCCGGCCCCGGGACCATGCTCTTCGGCAACGCGGGCGCCCCGGCGCCCTTCGTCAACAGCGGCGCGGTGCAGATCCAGGCGGGCGGGCTCACCCTGGGCGGGGGCGGCTCCACCAGCGTCAACATCAACGCCGCGCCCGGCGCAACGCTCGCCTTCGCCGACACCTTCACCATCCTGCCCGGCGGATCGGTCTCGGGCGCGGGCACGATCACCTTCCTCGGCGGCACGATCAACTTCCCCGCCGGCACCTTCACCCCGACCGGGACCGTGAACTTCAGCGGCGGCGCCGTGACCGTGAACAACGCGATCACCCCGGCGGACCTCGGTTCCATCGGCGGCACGGTGAACTTCAATGCCGCGCAGACCTTCGACGCGGTCACGCTCACCGGCACGCTCGGCGGGACGGCGGACGTCACGGTGACCGGCACGCTGCTCTGGGCCGGCGGGTCCATGAACGGGTCCGGCCGGACCATCGCGACCGGGACGCTCTCGCTCGCCAGCGTCTCGGCCATGACCCTGGCCCGCGTGCTCCGCAGCGCGGGGGCCGCGGTGTGGACCTCCGGCGACCTGTCCATGAACGGCGGGGCGTTCGTCAACCTCGCGGGCGCAACCCTGACGATCCAGACGGCCGGGCCGCTCCTGTGCTCCGGGGCCGCGGGGGCCAGCACGTTCACCAACGAGGGCGAGATCATCAAGACCGGCGGCGGCGAGTTCCGCGTCGGCATCGGCGGCACGAGCGTCGGGCTCATCAACGCGGCCGGGGGGAGCATCAGCATCCGGGCCGGCTCGCTGGCGGTCTCCGCCGGCGGCGGCAGCAACGCCGGGGCCATCACGGTGGACGGCGGCGCGGGCCTGGTCTTCTCCAGCACCTTCACGCACGCGCCCAGCGGCACGGTCGGCGGGCCGGGGTCGGTGACCTTCACCTCCGGCACGCATGTGCTGCCCGCGGGTTCCTTCGAGCCGACCGGTCCCCTTGCCTTCACGGGCGGCACGGTGACGGTGAACGACGCGATCACGCCCGCGTCGCTCGACCCCATCGCCGGAAACGTGACGTTCAACGCGGCGCTCGGCTACGGCGGGAGCCTGACCATCACCGGGTCCGCAACCTTCGCGCAGGCCCAGGCCTTCGCCGGGCTGACGCTCAGCGGGACGCTGGCGGGCGCCGGACAGGTCACGATCACCGGGGCGCTCGCCTGGACCGGCGGGGCGATGTCGGGGACCGGCGCGACCGTGGTCGGTGCGGGCGGGACGGCCGCGATCAGCGGCGCGACGCACACGCTCGGGCGCGTGCTGGAAGTCCTGGGTGGCGGGACGTGGACCGAGGGGAACCTGTCCCTGAACAACGGGACGCTGCGGATCGGGCCGTCGGGGTCGCTCGTGGTGAGCGCCGCCGGGGCCCTGACCGTGACGGGGACGGGCGGCACCAACGAGATCGACAACCGGGGGGGACTTACAAAGGACGGCGCCGGCGCCCTGACCGTTGCCGCGGGGGCCTCCGCGGCCGCGCTGGTCAACTCCGGCCTCGTGAGCGTGCTCGACGGCACGCTCAGCCTGGGCGGCGGGGGGACCAGCACCGGTCCCATCACCGTCGCCGTGCCCGCGACGCTCATCCTCTCCGTCGGCCTCACCCAGGGCGCGGGCGGGGTGATCGACGGCGGCGGGGCGCTGACGATCAGCGGCGGCACGCACACCTTCGGCCCCGGCACACTGGCCATCGCGACCGCGAACTTCACCGCCGGGACGACCACGGTGGGCGGCGCGTTCTCGCCCACGGCGCTCGGCACGATCTCCGGGACCGTCACGTTCGGCGGCCCGCTCGGGTACTCGGGGGCCCTGACCATCAGCGGCTCCGCGACGTTCGCGGCCAACCAGTCCTTCTCGGCGCTGACCCTGTCGGGGACCCTCGCCGGAGCGGGCACGGTGACGGTCACGACGGCCATGACCTGGACCGGCGGGGCGATGACCGGCACGGGCACGACGATGATCGGCGCGGGGGCCGCGCTCACCATGAGCGGCACGCCGACCAGGACGCTGTCGCGGGGGCTGACGATCGCAGGGTCCGCGGCGTGGACGTCGGGCAACCTGTCCCTCGAGGGCGCGACGCTCCGCGTGCTCCCGGGCGGGACCTTCACCGTGAACAACCCCGGCACCGTGCAGGTCGGCGGCGCCAGCGGCGTGAACACATTCGAGAACCAGGGCGCGTTCATCAAGCAGGGCGCGGGCAACGCCCAGTTCACCGCGACCGGCACGGGGGTGCGGCTTGTCAGCAGCGGGACGGCCACCGTCAGCGCCGGCACGCTCACGCTCTCCGGCGGGGGCAGCGCGGCCGCGCCGCTGACGGTCGAGTCCGGCGCCGCCCTGACCCTGGGCGCGGACTTCACGCTCCTGCCGGGGGGCAGGATCGCCGGCGCCGGGACGGTGAACATCACCGGCGGCACGCACACGTTCGGGGCGGGCCAACTCGTGACGACCGGGGTCATCAACTTCGGCGGCGGAACGATCACCGTCGGCGCGGGGTTCGCCCCGTCGGCGCTCGGGCCCATCGGGGCGACAGTGACCTTCACCGCGGCTGTCGCGGTGGCCGGCCCGCTGACCGTCACGGGCTCGGTCAGTTTCGCCCAGCCGCAGGTGCTCTCGGGCCTGACGCTGTCCGGGACGCTGACGGGCGCGGGCACGGTGCTCGTCACGGGCACGCTGACGTGGACCGGCGGCGCGATGACGGGGGCCGGCGGCACCGTCGCGGCCGGGACGCTGGTGCTCAGCGGCGGCGCCCGGACGCTCGGGCGCGACCTGTTCATCGCCGGCGCCGGCTCGTGGACGGCGGGGAACCTGGCGATGGCCGGCGGCCGCCTGGTCGTCGAACCCGCGGGGGTGCTGACGGTCAACGCGGGCGCGGCGGTGTCCGTGACGGGCAGCGGCGCGGGAAACGTGCTGCTCAACCTGGGCGTGGTCAACAAGCAGGGGGCGGGGGTCTTCCAGTTGGCCGCGGGCGTCGGCGCGGTGGTGCTGAACACGCCGGGGACGCTGAACGTGCAGGCCGGGACGATGGCCGTGCAGTCCGCTGTCGCGCAGGTGTCGGCGGACGTGCTCACCGGCGGCTCCTGGAGCGTCTCCGACGGGGCGACACTGACGTTCCCCTCCGGCGCAGCGATCCGCACCAACAGCGCGGACGTGCGGCTCATCGGCGCCGGGTCCGTGTTCACGGCGCTGAACGCGCTGGCGACCAACGCGGGGACGCTGACGCTGCACAACGGGCGTTCGCTCACCTTCAGCCCCGCGGGCGGCGCGTTCCTGAACACCGGGCTGCTGGTGAAGTCCGGGGCGAACGGCGGATCGATCGGCGCGGGCATCACGTTCAGCAACACGGGCACGCTGAGCGTCACGGGCGGGACGCTGACGATCAACGGGCCGGTGGCGCAGGTCTCCGGCGGGGTTCTGGGCGGGGGCACATGGGCGGTCACGGCGCCCGGTAAACTGGTGATGACCGGCGCGGCGATCACCACGAACAACGCCACGGTGATCCTGACGTTCTCCGGCAGTTCGTTCGACGCCTTCAACACGACGACGACCAACAACGGGTCGATCACCGTGACCGACGGGCGGCCGTTCTCGCTGGCATCGCTGGTGAACAACGGGACGATCCTGCTGGGGCCGGGCAGCACGTTCACGGTGCACGGGGCGATGGACAACCCGGGCTCGGTCACGGTCGACGGCGGGGCGTTCTTTTTCGAGGGGGCGGTGACGGGCGGGGGCCAGTTCGCGCTGGCCTCCGGCGGGACGCTGAGCCTGGGCGCGGGGCTGACGCTCGCGGCGGGCGGCTCGATCACCGGCGCCGGCAGCGTGACCTTCGGGGGCGGGGTCAGCACGGTCCTGGGCACGTTCAGCACGACCGGGAGCGTGACGGTCAGCGGCGGGAGCGTGACCGTGGCCGGCGCGACGAAGGTGGGGGCCCTCGCGGTGAACGCCGGGACGCTGACCCTGGGCGCCGGCGTCGTGGCCGCGAGCGCCACGGTGGCCGGGACGCTGAACCTGGAGACATACCAACTCAAGGTCAGCGGGGCGTACACGCAGTCGGCATCCGGGGTGCTGAACGTTTCGGCGGCGTCGGCGGGCTCGTACGGGCGCGTCCGGGCCGCGGGCGCGGTGTCGCTCGGCGGAGCGCTGAACGTATCGTGGCTGGGCGGCTATCTTCCCGCGGACGCGGCGGCGTTCGACCTCGTGTCGGGCTCATCCCGGGCCGGGACGTTCGCGACGGCCGCGGCGGCCCCGCTGGGCGCGAACCGGTCGTTCGGGTGGGAATACACGCCTGACGGGCTTCGCCTGGTGGTGTGGAAGGTGCGGAAGAACGGGCCCTGAGCGGAGGGCCGGCGATCCGGGGGGCATCGGCTGGCGCGGGGCTGTCCGGGTCAGTCCTTCGTCACGGCGGCGGCCCTGTCGAGAACGGCGGCGATGGTGCGCTGGCCGGCCTCGAGGGAGGCCAGGGCGCGGGTGTTGTCGCTGACGACGGCCAGGAGCGCGGTGACGGCGGTGCGTTCCTGCATGATGCGCTCGTGGGTCTCGGCCAGTTGCTTCTCACGGACGGCGGCGCCGCGGCGCTCCGTCAGCCACATCCACCCGATGAGTCCGGCGGCGCCGAGTTGGGCGAGGGCGGAGGCGATGTCGGTCTCGGTCATGGGCTGTTCCTCCGGAGGGCTCAGGGGTATGTGCGGAAGTCGAGGAAGACGGCGGTGTAAGCGAGCGTCACAAGCCGCCCGCGGTCGGTGGGGCCCTCCGGCTCGAAGGTGATGAAGGACATGTCGGTCCAGGTGCGGCCGTGGTGATCGATCAGCGTGCCGGGGGCGGGCGGGTCCAGCAGTTCCGCGGTGACGGCGTCGCGCAGGGCCCAGAGCGCCGCGTCGCTCGCGGCGACCAGGCGGCCGGTGACGACCACGCAGGTCTCCAGCGGGCCCAGGTAGAGCGAACCGGAGATGGCCGAGCCGAGCGAGAGTTCCGGTACGACAAGTTCGCCCTGCTTCCGCAGGGCGAAGCGGTGCGGCCCGGATCCGAAGAGGTCCAGGCCCTTGAAGGACGACGCCATCACTGACCTCCTGCGTGGATGGTGCTTGCGGGTGGGGGAGCGGGGGGCTGCGCGCCGGCATCAGGCCGCGGCACCCGGGGCATCGGCGATGGCGATGGGATCGGCGGCGCCGTCGCTGGAGACGGCCTCCAGCGTGACGGTCCGGGTGGCCCTGGTCGCCGTCAGTTCGTGAGCGACGCCGGTGACGACGGCGGTGCAGGAGACGCGGCGGCGGCGGAGTTCGTTGCCCGCGGGTGCCGTGTAGAGGGTGAGCGTGCCCAGGTCGCCGGGGCGCGGGACATCGATGTCGTCGCGGCTGATCGAGCGGACGATGCGGATGCGGACCTCCTGGCCGGGCACATCCACGATCATGGTGTGCGGGCCCAGGTCCCCGTGCTGGCGGATGATGCGGGAGGCGTGGCGGTCGACGGCGACGGCCAGGACCTCGTCCCAGACGGCGGGGCCGAACTTCACGGCGCGGGGGTTGAGGATGAGCATGGGGACTCCCGGGAGAGGGCACGGTGGGGAAGGGGCGAAGCGAGCGGGGCGGCTAGCCGCGGGTGAGTTGCAGGATGTTCAGGCGGCGTGTGGCGTCGGCGATGCCGTCGCCGTTGGTGTCGACCGCGGCGGCGGCGCGCTGGCGCTCGTCGATGAAGCGGCGACGGTAGATCTCCGCGCGGAGCCAGAGGGGCGAGCCGGCCTGCGAGAGTGCGGCCGCGGCGGAGTAGACGAGGTGAAGCGAGCCGAGGCAGACGACGCGGGTGAGCGCATCGGGGGTGGTGATGTCCGCCGCGCTCGGCGCGCCCGGGGCGGCCGCGGGCTCGATGCCGAGCATGCGGAGGACCTGGTGCTCCACAAGGGCGATCTGCGGGCGGAGCGTGACGACTTCCACGACCTGGCCCGTCATGGGCGTGGGGGTGATGAGCGGCGCGTCGTCCGCATCGCGCAGGCGGGAGATGGTGGCGGTGGTGGCGGAGAGGACGGCGGTGATCTCGTAGGGCGTGCCGCCGACGCCGGCGACATGGCCCGGGGCGACGCCGGCATCGGTGAGGTTCACGTCCTGCGAGGTGAGGGTGAGCGTGGTGCCGGCGACGTTGCCCTGGCCGTAGACCAGGCGCTGGCCGGCCCATCCGGCATCGCGGAACAGGTTGGGTTCGAGCGCCAGGAGGTCGCGGTCGGTGGCGAGCATGGACGGTGCTCCGGGTGGTGGGGTCAGACGAGGGTCTTGAAGCCCCCGCCGCGGGTTTCCCCGCGGGCGGGGGTGCGGGCGCCGGATGTGGTGGCCGCGCGCCCGGCTGGCCGCCCCAGTTCTCACGTTGTCGAGAGCCCGCGCACGACGGCGTGGGCGTTCTCGTTCTTGAACTCGAGGGTGTACTCACCGACGACCAGGCCGCTGACGCGGTCCCCGCCGACGCCCAGGGGCTTGTAGGCGAAGGAGCGGGCGGCCAGGGGCAGGACCTCGATGCGCGAGGAATCGAGCAGCAGCACGGTGTCCGCCGGGACCCAGCGGGACACGACGACGCGGCAGACGCCGAAGTCGCTCTCGTAGACGCTGACGAGTTCGCCGAGTTTCCGGTCCTCCGGGGCGTAGGCGCGGGAGGCGGTGCTGATGAAGCCGTTGATGCGGCGTTTCTGGACGCCGCCGACCACGATGGTGTCGATGGCCCCCTGGCTCTGGTCCCAGGTCAGGCGGAGCGCGGCGTTGAGCACCGCCTCGTTCAGGTCCGTGCCGCCGCCGCCTCCGGGCGGGATGCCGCCGGTGTTGGGCAGGTACTGGTTGGTCACGATCTGCTTCACGATGCCGTTCATCGAGCGGCGGACGGAGACCGAGCCCTGCGGCGTGGCCGCGGGGGCGGTGCCGTTGATCACGCAGTTCTCAAGGTCTCGGAGGAGTTCGCGGATACGTTCCTGCTTCTGGTAGTCCGCCTCGTCCCTGACGCCCAGCAGGCGTGTGGCCTGCATGGTGCCGCTGACCTCCACGGCGGCCGAGAAGATCTGCGTGTAGTTCTGCCTGCGTGCGCGGGCGGTGAAGCGGACGGCGGGCGAGTCGGCGCCCTCCAGCGCGGCGTTGCCGAGGATCGTGAGTTTCAGGCCGTTGCTGACGCTGGAGGCGGGCGTGTTGCCGTAGCGGCGGACGACGGTGAGGTTGTTCCCGGCGACCGCGGTGACGGACATGACTTCCGCGGCGTTGCCGGGGCGGAGCAGGTCGCCGACCTGGAAGCGTCCGCCGTTGTTCACCGTGATGGCGGTGCAGTCCTGGGCGTTGGGGACGAAGGATCCCTGGTTGATGGTGTCCGTGTTGGGCAGGAGGGCGTCCACGCTGCTTACCCGTCTGAACACACGGCGATTCACCTGGAGCGTCCGTGGCGTGGAATCCCGCTAGCGTCTTGAGCGTGCTGCCGGGCAGCACCCTTACAACAACCGCTCAACACAGCGACGGGCGTCTTTGTGGATTTGACAACCCGTCGCACTCTGGTTAGGGTTGAGCCCTAACGGAGATTTCCATGCCCAAAGCCGCACCTGTTCTGCCCGGTTCCGCCTCGCTGTTGGCCGGTCCGGCCGCCGATTTCGCCGTTCGGTATCTGGGACTTCCGCTAGAGGCGAAGGCGGAGCGCCTCGCGCCCATTGACTGGGAGGCGGGCCATCCGATTGAGGGCGCGCAGTCGATCGCGGTGCTCTCGTCGCACGGGAACCCCTTTCTCTGGATCTTCGTTGCCGAGAGTCGGCCCCTGCGCGAAGTCGCGGCGGAGATCGAACCACTGCTTAGAGCACAGACAGTCGTCACGACCGCTGTCGTTACGACTGGGGACCCAGATGACACGGTCGTGCTCAGATGGAAACCGGCCCATGAGCATCTGCAGCGGCAAACCGGCATCTCGTCAGTGACATTGCGGCGGCCTGATGCTTCCCTTCAGCCATTCGTACGACCACGCCCCGGGGCTCCCAGGGGACGCGTTCAGGTCGCCTTGGGCGAGCGGGTCGAGCGTCTGCTATTTGAGCTTCATAGTGATCTGCGCGACATTGATGGACTCCATCCAGACGCTGCTCTTGACGAACTGTGCAAGGTGCTCCTGGTGAAGACCTTCGATGAGGCTGCAACCTTGCCGGGCACCGCGCCCCGTCTTCAGCGTTTGGCTTGCCTCAGTGATGACGATTTGGCTGCCACGGCTCGCTCGTTGTACACGGAAGCGGTGTCGTCAAGTCTTGGCGGCCTCTTCGGTGACGTTGGTGCGCTACGGGGCGCTTTCGCCTCCCCCATCATGGCCAGCAACGCGGCACTCTCCAAGGTGCTGACGCAACTCGAGCCGTTTTCATTGTCGGACTCCGACGTTGATATCAAGGCCCGTGCTTTTCAACAGGTTCTCTCGCCTGCGATGCGGGCGGGCATGGGACAGTTCTTCACGCCGCTTCCGGTCATCCGATTCATGGTGAAGGTTGTTCAGCCTACGCGCGATGAACGCGTACTCGATCCCTTCGCCGGATCGGGGCGGTTCCTCGCTGAGACTCGCTCGCTGCTCTCACGCGGAGACACCGGTTCAGGTGTGGCCCACGAGCAGCGTGCTTCGTTCCTCCATGCGATTGAGAAAAGCGATCGGATGATACGCGTTGCTCTGACTGACATGGTGCTACATGGCGGTCTGCACGCGACGTATCACTTCGGGGATTCACTATCGCCATTTGCGAGTTTGTCTGGGTTGGCTCCAGACACCTTTGACGTGGTCCTTACCAACCCGCCGTTCGGCTCGCTTCTGAAGAACGGAGCAATCAGCCGACTGGGCCCATTCACCGTTTGTGCGGGACGCCAGAGTGTCCCGCTCGAAGTGCTCGGGCTCGAGCGGTCCATTCAGTTCCTGCGCCCAGGAGGGCGCATTGGCATCGTCATTCCCGATGGATTACTGGCGAACCCAGGGTCTCAGTACGTTCGAGAATGGCTCGCCCGCGGCGTAGTCACGCGAGCGATCGTGAGTCTGCCGGTGGAGACGTTCTCCCCCTTCGGGGCAAATGTAAAGACGAGTGTCATATTTGCCCGGCGACGGCTACCTGGAGAGCGCCCCCCTGATGACCTCAAGGTGTTCGTAGGCGCGGTGAGCAACGTTGGTTACGACGCGGCAGGCCGAGACACAGGGGACTCTGAACTGGACGCAATGGCTACTGCGTGTGCGCAGTTCTTGAAAGAGGAGGGTTGGTAAATGTGGTGCGATACGATCACACACGGCACTTTGGTCGCCAGCGCTCGATGGAAGGTCGAGTTCTTCGAGCCGGTTGATGAACGGCTTGGAAGTAGTCAGTATCCACAGGTTCCGCTCGGCTCCCTCGTGGTAGAGAGGGGGGAGGCCCTTGATCCCCAGAGTTTTCCCGACCATCGGTTCCACTACCTGAGTTTGGAGAATGTGGAATCGAATACCGGCGACCTGGTCTCATACGACCCGGTTACAGGCACAAATGTGAAGTCACGGTCCAAGGTGTTTCGGGAGCATGATCTACTCTATGGGCGCCTTCGTCCTTACCTGAACAAGGTGTTCGTTTCCGAAGCGCCTGTGCGCACAGGCATTTGCTCCGGCGAGTTCTACGTGCTGACTCCTGATAAACGGAAGGTCGTTCCACGGTTTCTGCGTGAAGTACTGGCTTCCAGACTCGTCTCGTCGAGGACCGCAACCCGCCAGACAGGTTCCGCGCTTCCGCGGCTGCAACTGGAGGACTTGCTAAACGTTGCCGTACCTCTGCCTCCGTTGCACGTCCAGCAGAGGATTGCAGATCTCTCGCAGTCGCTGGCAAACGCCCGTCGCGTGCTGCGTGCTCGGCTCTCAGGGGAGCATCCACGATTTCTCGACGTCTTGGAGTCGGCTCTGGTGGACGGGACAGACATCCCCGACGACGGAGAGATCGCAGCCGCGGTCGAGATCAGTACGATTGACGATCTCGATCTGCCAACTTCGCATCGACCATCAGTGCGGGCGCGGGCGACGCTTTTCGATTACGGCTCGCTCGGTCGAAACAGTTCAACCAGCCTTGCCTGATAGTCGGGGACGGCTGCACGGATGCGATCTGCCAGTTCTGATTTACTGGCACCGTCAGATGCGACATTGACGCTCTGTGCCAGCCGTCGCCACTCCGCGAGTGAGAAGTGGTTCACCTCCTCTGCAGGAAAGTAGCAGTGAATGAACGACACGAATGCGTTGATGTCCGCGTCCTCGGCGCGCAGTCGCCGAAGCGTGGCCCTCGCCGCATCGGAGTCGGTCTTCAGCATCCTTACCATGCCGCCGAAGTTCGCCGCGAAGGACACCTTTGAGGAGACGCGGCAAGCCTCGGGGCCAGTACCCCGTTCTCGCTTGCCATTCGCGTTGAGCGGTTCGCCATGATGCGAGCATGCATCCGCAATACATCCATCGGCGCATCGTGACCGATCCACGAACGTACCACCGCGATTCAGGTGAAGGGCGTCCCGGACTCGGGCTACTGCCCTCGCCGGTGAAAGGCACACGCCGTTAATGACCGGGCGCACCCGATCGCCGTCCGACCGCTCCCAAGACCATACGAGTACCAAGAGCAAATCAAAAGGGCCGAGACTTCCCTCGATCTCGTCAAAATGGGCCTTCGATTCGTCGGCCCCACGCACCATCGACTTGGCTTCAATCCGGAACAACTCGCCATCACGGGTGGCTGCTGCCCACGGGGCATTGCGGCGAACCACGGCGAAGTCGTTGTATTCGTGATCGGCCAGCCAGGCCAACTCGATGGTGTCCCCGAAGCGTTCCCTCAACTGCCGGTTGATGGAGTAGCCCCACAGCGACTCCAGCAACGTTCCCATCCCGCTCCCCATGCGGCCGCCCCGCGTGGCAAGGACCTTTCGCGTGAATCTGTTGATATCCCGGGCTGCCTGATCAGATGCTTGGATGATCGCATTGCGGGCAGCAATCTGTTCGGTGTGCTTGTCGGGCATCGCCTTCCTCGAGGAGAACCACATGGTATGCGAAACTCACGGTACTCATGAACCCGGGACGGGTGCGGTTGGAAGGCGGAGGACTCAGCGGGCAGCCCCTCCACCGTTCATCGCCACCAGATCGAGCATCCTCTGACCCCCAGGAAGGTCCGTGCAGCTGATCCGTGCTCTGGAATAACTCTCGACCGACTGCGAAACTGCCCCGGCGCCGGAAATAAGGGTTTGGGGGGCAGGCCTGTCGCCCGACGCCCCCCGGCAAGGAGACCACCGTGACCCGAATCGGACTGACCTTCGACGAGCACTTCGACCTCCGCGTGAAGCCCCGAACCGGTGCGGACCCCGCGTTCCATGAGGCGGCCCAGGAGGAACGGGACTGGATGTTCCCGATGGCGACCGCCGCGGCCTCGCACCACCTGCGCTCCCGCGGCTACGACTGCCGCCCGGCGATCCTCGACGCGCTGATCCGGCAGGGGGTGGTCACGCCATCGAAGCCGGACGCATGGACGCAGGCCGACGTGGACGCCGCCGCCGATCACCTCGAAGAGGCGGGCATCCTCACGCCGTACGCGGCGATGTGCATGGCCCTGGGGTGCCGGTACGCCGACTTCCTGCGCCCGCTGCGTGAGGCCGCCGAGCGCGAGTCGGCCAAGTACGGGCGACCCGTGCGGCCTGACGACCAACTGTTCACCATGCATCGCGTGCCGCCCCGCGAGAGCACCCCGGCGGTGATCTCCTTCACGCTGTGCGACGACATCCGCGAGAGGCTCGAGCGTGGCGAGGAGGTCTGAATGCCGGACCCCTCACCGATCGAGATCGAACTCACGCCCGACCTGCTCGACTACGCGCGGCAGAAAGGGATCGAGATTGCGAAGGGTTTTCGCAATCCACGGATCGACCCCGAGGACGCTGCACAGCACGCTCTGTTGCACCTGATCGCCAAGCCGCCCAGGTGGGACCCAGCCCGGGGCGCGAGCCCGACGACCCTGATCTACACGATCGTGCAGCGGGCCGTCATCAAGTTCGTCGAGCGAGAGGCTCGCGACGTTCGACAGTTCCGGGCGCTGAACGAGCCTGTGGAATCTTCGCCAGCGGCGGCTGAGGGTGTCCATCCGGATCCTGTTGGAGAGGAGATCGCCAGCAGTCGCACGGTCGGCCTATCGCAGTCGTTCTGGGCCAAGGAAGACGTGTTCGAGTACATCGACAACGAGGACAGCCGTGCACTATGCCAGCTCGTGATGGAGTGCAACGGGAACGTCAGCGAGGCTGCGAGAAGGCTCAACGAGAAGAAAAGCACGATCCGGTACCGGCTGAAGTTGCTCATCCCGAAGCTGCTGGCCAAGGGCTTCAAGGTGGTCTCAGAAGGAGAGTTCCATGAACGGAAACGCGGTCAAGGATGACCTGTTGCTCGCGGCCGCCGGGGTCGAGATCGAGGCCTCGGGCAAGGACGCCCGCCCCAAGATCAGCGTCGTCGCCTACACCGGCCGCATCATGCGCGTGCCGGGCTGGGGCGACATCGCCATCGACCTCGCGGGCCTCGAAGCGGGCGGCCAGGTACCGCTGCTGGCCGACCACGACGCCAGCGTCGGAAGCGTGGTGGGCCACGGGCAGCCCGAGGTCGCCGGCGGACGGCTGGTCGTTTCCGGCGTCGTCAGCGGAGCGGGCGAGCCGGCCCGTCACGTCGTGGAGATGGCCAGGGGCGGCTTCCAGTTCCAGGCCTCTGTCGGCGTCGCGCCCGCCGAGCACGAGCGGGTGAAGCCGAACCAGTCAGTCGAGATCAACGGGCGGTCGCTGTCGTCGCCGGGCGGGTTCACGCTCGTGCGCAAGGGGCGGCTGCGGGAAGTCAGCATCACGCCGCTGGGGGCCGACGCGGAAACGTCGGTGGCCATCGCGGCTTCACGTCAAGGACGGACGAACATGGCGGACATCGCACACGAGGACCAGATCCGCGCCGACGAGCGCGACCGGCTGAAGGAGATCGAACTGACCTGCCGCCCCATCTTCGC
>JADLGW010000012.1 GCA_020849105.1 Phycisphaerales bacterium
CGGGGAGCCGAGGTCGCAGAGGATGGCGGGGACCGCGGACTCGGGGGGCGAGAAGGGGGCGGCGGTCATGCGGGAAACGTAGAGGCGTTCGCGGGACAGGCAAGCGGAACCGCGCGCAGGTGCCCGATATTGCGCGCGCCGCCGGTCGGTCCGCGCCGGATTCCGGCGGACCGGGGGGGAGCGACGCGGTCGCCGGCGCGTCGGGGACTGTGGCCGGCGATCGTGGCTCGCAGGGGATTCCGGCGCCGGGTCATCGCCTGCTTCACCGGGCCTGCGACGAACTGCGATGGCAGCGGGTGGAGGAATCGACGGCGTGGACGCAGGTGGGCCGCATCCAGCCGGACACGCCCGTGCCCGGGGAAATCTTCGCGTACCACACCGCGATGCAGGATGGTCGCGTGCTGGTGGCCGCGTTCGACAAGATCAGCGGCGGCGCCGCGTACGAGTTCAACCTTCCGGGTGCCATTGCCTGCTACCCCGACTGCAACGCGGACGGGGGCGTCAATCTCTCCGACTTCGGCTCTTCCAGACGAAGCTCGCGCTGGGCGATCCGTACGCCGGGAGACGCGAGGGGGAAAGGGCACAGGGCATAGTCGCTCGGTCGACGTGTTCGGCCCCTCACTGTGCCCTCTGCCCTCGCATCCCTTGTTACACACTCGTGACGGGCCGCCGCCACCGCCCGGGTTACGCTGCGCGACAACTGAAAGGGGGTCGCGTATGAAGACGATCGCGCTGGCATTGGTGGCGGCCGCGGCGCTGGACACGGGGCTCGGGCTGCCGAAGAAGGCCGCAGCGCCTGCGGTGATGTGGATGGGCGCCCACAGCCGCGTCACGACGCCGCGGTTCGAGCAGATCACGTCGAAGGAGCGGTGGGAGGAGGTTTGGCACGAGCACACGGGGGAGGGGCGGCGATTCCAGGACCGGCCCTACACGATCCCGCCGGAGGTCGACTTCAGCACGTTCATGGTCATCGCGTACTTCCGCGGGCCGAGCACCAACATCGACGGCGAGCGGGTGGAGGCGATCGACCGGGTGGACGACACCCTCCGGATCCGCTTCGACAGCCTGTCGTACCAGACCGCTTCGTTTGACGGAGAGGACCACGGCGTCGCGGTCGAGCCGTTCGGCCTGTGGGTCGTGGAGACCTGGCGCGGCCCGGTCGTGATCGAGGAGAACACGCAGGGGCTCATCGGCGGCCCGCCGATCTGGACCGAAAAGCACCGGTTTGATCGGCGGACCGGGGAGTAGCGGGTGGCTTGGCCGTGGCTCTGGACGGCCACGGCTCGGCGATCTCGATGCTCCCGCGGCGAGTTTGCGCCGGCACCGGTCGTCGCAAAGCCTCCGGCTGGTGGCACCCGGAAAGGCCGCGGTCGGATTCGAACCGACGATGGTTTTACCCAACGGATTTGCAATCCGCCCCATTAGTCCACTCTGGCACGCGGCCGCGTGGGGGGACGCTACGGGGCGGGAGCGAGCGGGTCAACCCTTGACCCGATCCGGCCCGATACTGTTGACGGATGCGATCCCGCGCCGCACATGTCGCGCTCCTGCTGGTCCTCGCGGCGGCGTGCCCCGGGCAGGACCAGCCGAAGCCGTCGGAGGATCCGGCGATCAACGACCCCAGCGTCCCCCGGCGCGCCCAGGACATGGACAACCCGCACGACGCCGGGGCCATGCCGCCGACCGCGGCGCCCAAGTCCGACCCGGTCGTGCCCAACGACCCCGCCGCCGCGGTCACGGGGCTGGAGGTGGCGGACTACTCGGTCGGCCGGGCCCCCCTGCGGCGGGAAGGGACGTTCCTGGTCCGGCGCCGCGCGTCGATGATCCACCTTCGCACCGGCGACTGGGCCCTGGTGTTCCACAAGGACGACCGGGGCGATGCGGAGCGGGCGATGCTCATCACGCCGTGCACGAACCTGGCTCGAATGGAGCACATGGCCGCGGACAGCGAGGGGCCGATGTCGTTCCTGCTCTCGGGGCAGGTGTATGTGTATGAGGGGCGGAACTATTTCTTGCCCACGGTCCCGCCGGTGGCGGTGGTGCAGACCGCGGAACCCACGCCCCCGGGCTCGGAGGACGGGGATCTTGTGGAGGGGCCGCAGCCCGACGAGCGCAACGACCCGGACACCGACGACCTGCTGCGGGAACTTGAGGCCCAGCGGGATGCTCCCAGGTCGATCGGGTCCATCGCGCCCGCGCCGCCCGCCCCCGCCAACAGCGCACGGACCGACCCGCTGCCCGAGGGGACCGTGATCTCGCGCCGGCGCGGCCGCCTCGTGCGGCAGGCCGACGGCCAGACCGCCCTGGTGATGAACACGGACTCGGACACCGACCCGGCGGCCGATCCCCCGCTGACCCTTGCGCCGTCGCTGATGCGGGAGCGGATGGAGTCGCAGTCGGCGCGAACGGGCGACACACTGGTGTTTGAGGTCAGCGGCCGGGTGCTGGCGTACCAGGGGCGGAACTACCTCCTGCCGAGCATGTTCCTGGTGTACCCGGCGAGCGAACTCCTGCGGCGGGAGTGAGCGTTGCCCGCGAGGACGCGGGCGCAACCGCAGGCGTGTACACTTGGGCCAATCCCGCGCTGGGAAGCGCGGGCGGTGGTTGACCCGTAACGAGTGAAGCCGATGTCTTCGACGCCCGAGCAGCCCGTGCCGACGCAGACCGCCCCGCGCCCCCCGGCCCCCACGGCCCCCCCGGTGACCGTCGGCCCCAAGCCGCCGGCGTCCGCGGGGAGTGCCGCGGTGGCGCTCGATGCGACCATGAACGCGGAGATCGAGGCGGCGATGCGGGACCTGGAGGCGACGGGTGCGGCGCGCCCGCGCCCGGCGCCGAAGGCGGCGGCGCCCGCGCCGGGGACGCGCGGCCCGCGCGTGGTGCAGGCGGGGCGGGAGCACCGCCCCGGTACGGTCGTGTCCGTCGGCCCGACCGACGTGTTCATCGAGTTCGGCCCCAAGGAACTGGGGGTCGTCCCGCGCATCCAGTGGACCGAGGGGCAGGAGCCGCCCAAGGTCGGCGAGAAGATCGAGGTCGTCGTCGATCATTTCGAGGCGGGCGAGTCGCTGTTCATCTGCTCGCGCCCGGGCCTGGTCCGCAAGGCCGACTGGGAGATGCTGGAGCCGGGGCAGGTGATCGAGGCCCGGGTGAGCGGGGTCAACAAGGGCGGGCTGGAACTGGAGGTCGCGGGGCACACGGCGTTCATGCCCGCGAGCCAGGTGTCGCTCGACCACATCCCGGACCTGTCCGTGTTCGTCGGCGAGAAGATGAAGTGCACCGTGCACCGCGTGGACCGGGGCGGGCGCGGCAATATCGTGCTGTCACGCCGCGACCTCCTGGAACAGGAGCGCAAGGAGCACGCCGACAAGATGAAGGCGACCCTGGCCGAGGGGCAGGTCGTCGAAGGGACGGTCCGGAAGATCATGGCGTTCGGGGCGTTCGTGGACCTGGGCGGCGTGGACGGGCTGGTGCACATCTCCGACCTGTCGCACGAGCGGGTGGGGCACGGTGAGCGGTCGGTGGGCCGGCATGTGAAGGTCGGCGAGAAGGTCAAGGTCCAGATCCTGAAGGTGGACTGGGCCGCCGGGCGGCTGTCGCTCGGGCTCAAGCAGGTCCACGCGGACCCGTTCGCGACCGCCGCCGCCGCGGACGTGAAGGAGGGGGCGGAGGTGACGGGGCGGGTCACGAAGATCATGGAGTTCGGGGCGTTCGTGGAGGTCGCGCCGGGGGTCGAGGGGCTGGTGCACATCTCCGAACTCGCGTGGCGCCGCGTGGGGCGCGTTGAGGAAGTCCTGAAGCCCGACGAGGTGGTGAAGGTCAAGGTGCTGAAGGTCGATCCGGAGACGCGCCGCGTCGGGCTGTCGATCAAGGCCCTTACGCCACCGCCGGAGCAACCCAAGCCCAGCGGGGGGCGTGGCCGGCGCGAGCCCGCGGGGCGATCGCTCGAAGAAATCTCGGCCGTGTCGCCGGAACTCCGCCGCCTGCGCGAGAAGTTCGGCGGGAAGTCCCTCAAGGGCGGGATCGCGTAGCGAGCCCGGAGGGCACGCGAGGGGCCAGAGCCCGGAGCGCGAGCGACGGGGCTTATCCTCCGACCTCATCAAACGACCGCACGGTGATTGGCTCCGTGACGGAGCCGGTGGCGATCGACGGCAGGCGAAGGTTGTCCGCGTCCATCGCGGGGTTGGCCGCAGAGAGCGCGCGGATGGTCGGGAGAAAGTAGTGCGAATCGGCCGCGACGATGTGAGAGCCCGGCGGCGCCGAGTGCGGGCGGAGCCCGACCCAGAGGCCCGCCGCGAGCGCGAGGGACGCGGCGAGCACGCCGCCGAGCGCGGCCGCGCGGTGGGAGCGGCGGCGGTGACGCAGGGCCGAGACAAGCGCGGGCGGCGGTTCAGCGGCGGCGGGGCGGACGGCGGCCAGGCGGGAATCCAGGGGGTCAGCGGGCATCGGCCACCTCCATCTCTCTTGGCGTGAGCATCTCGCGCAGGCGGGCGAGCGCGGCGCGGTGCCGGCTCACGATCGTGTTGCGGTTCTTTCCCAGGGCTTCGGCGATCTGCTCGAACGTCAGTCCGGCAACGTGCTTCAGGACGATGAGTTCTCGCTCGCGTCGGTCGAGCATCGCGAGCGCCCGCGAGAGCGCCTCGTCGTGCGCGACGTACGCCGACGGTCCGGGGGGCGGCTGTCGCCGTGACGCCTCGCGGCGCGACGCCCTCAGGTGGTTGAGCGCCGCGTGCCGCGTGAGCCGCGCCAGCCACGCCGCGGGGTCGCGGACACGGGCGACTGCCCGCCGCGGCAGGCGCAGGATCGAGAGGAACACGGACTGTACTACGTCCTCCGATGCTGATCGCCCCGCCACCGCCCCCGCGTGGGCGAGCATCGCGGGCGAGTGCTCCGTCCAAACGCGACGGGCCGCGGCCTCGTCGCCGCGGCGCATCGCCAGCAGGATGCGGGTGTCGTGCGTCATCTCCGTGAGGGCTTACCGCCGGGCGGCCCGGCGGTGGCGTCCTTACTTCACTTTCGCGCCCTTCACCGCGGCCAGGGTCTCGGCAAGGTCCGCCTGGGCCTTCAGGTCGCTCGCCCGGGCCCCGCCGAGGGCCGGGGCGAGCACCACGGCGAGCGCCCCGTATTCCTTGCCCACATCCTTTGCCAGCGTGTTGAGCTTGTTCACGGGGTCTTTGTCATCCCACGCGACGGTCGCGTCGTCGTAGTACCGAGAGAGCCCCTCGGTGAGATTCGTGAGGGCTTCGCCGCTCAACCCCCGGAGCGCGGCAGTTTGAGGCTGATCGACTTGCATCCCCGATCTCACCCTGGCCGCCAGTTCGTCCCCCGCGTTCGTGCCCTTGAGTCGCTTGACCCAGGGAATCATCAGGTCTCGTTCCCCGGCGATGCTGGCGCGGGCCCGGAACGGGTCCGCCCCTTGAAGCCGCGAAATCGCGGACACCAACTCGTCGCGGCCCGCGGCGGTGAGTGTTCCGGACGCCGCGAGGGCTTTCGCGTCCGCGTTCGCCGCCGCCGCCATCGCCATCGACACCAGGCTGCTGATGAGGATGTCATCGTGCGACACGTGCTCGGCCATGCGGTAGATGGTGGCGAGCCGCACCGCCGCCGCCCCGGTGTCTCCCGCGGCAGCCTGCACCCGCGCCGCCGCCCGAAGAACCCGAGCGCCCTTGCGGGCGAGGCCGAGGTGCGGCAGCAGGGCGTCGATACCCTTTTCGTACTGAACCTCGAAGTCGCAGCGCTTCAGGCGTGAACCCTCGATCATGAGGGAGATCGAATCACCCTCCTGAGGCCCGAGGAGGTCCGCGACCTCCCGTGGGACGCCCGGCTTGTCCCAGTCGACGTCCGCGACCTTCTTGGCGGTCTCGTCGGCGATCATGGTCCACGCGGGCCAGTACACGAGCGCGGCGTTGCGGTCCTGCGGCGCCGGGTGGCCGGGCTGGGCCGCGGCCAGCGGGGCGAGCAGCAGCACGGCGGCGAGCAGCGGTTTCCAGTTCGGCATCGGGCGGCTCCTTGGGTGGGTCGGCTCTCCGAGCAGGCACGGGACATTCCCACCGAGCGGACACCGCCGGAGCCGCCGCGTGTGAGGAATCCGCCGCGCTAGGATGGGCGTTCGCTCGGGGCGCGGCCCTTCACCGCTCTGGAGAGCGGTGCCACCACCGTGGTGCCACCCGGCCGCTGAGATGCACCCGTTGAACCTGACGCGGTTCGGACCGCCGGAGGGAACGCGAAGATGCCCGTTTACACACTTCCGCTGCACGGCGCACGCAGTCCGGGCTCGAGCGCGGGCGTGACGACGCCGGGCTCCTTCGCTAACGCCCCGGACATCGGCGGCCCGCTGGCGTTCTCGTCGCCCGATTCCCCGGGGATGCCGGGGCCGAGCGACAAGACCGCGTGGGACTTCATGCCGGACGGCTGGGTGGTCGAGGAGGTTCCGCCGGGGCACCGCGGGCCCGCGTCGCCACCCTGCATGGCGTGCGAGTCGTCCACGTTCACGGACTGTCGCGGCGTGACGCGGCGCGTGACGCCGCCGCCCGGCTTCGCGCCCGTCACGCAACTGGAGTCCGCGCGCCTCGGCATGGTGACGCCGCAGATGCGGCGGGTCGCGGAGCGCGAGCCGCACTTCGGGGTCCTGTTCCCCGGTCGCGGGGCGGAGGCGGTGCGCGACGAGGTGGCCGCCGGGCGGATGGTCATCCCGGCGAACATCCATCACCTGTCGATGAAACTCGATCCGATGGCGATCGGGCGGGCCAGCCTGACGAAGGTCAACGCGAACATGGGGGCCTCGCCGGTCTCCAGCGGCACCGACGAGGAGGTCGAGAAACTGCGGTGGGCGGAGCGCTGGGGCGCGGACACCGTGATGGACCTCTCGACCGGCGGCGACCTGGACGCCTGCCGCGAGGCCATCCTGCGCGAGAGCAGCGTGCCCATCGGCACTGTGCCCATCTACTCGATGATCATCGGCAGGCGGCTTGAGGATCTGGACTGGGCCACGGTGGAGGCCACGCTGCATCACCAGGCGCGGCAGGGGGTGGACTACTTCACGATCCACGCGGGCGTGCGGCTGGCGCACCTGAAACTCGTAAAGAACCGGCTGATCGGGATCGTGAGCCGCGGCGGGTCGCTGCTGGCCAAGTGGATGCTGGTCCACGGGCGCGAGAACATCATGTACGAGCGCTGGGACGACATCTGCGGCATCCTCCGCGAGTACGACGTGACGTTCAGCATCGGCGACGGGCTGCGGCCCGGGGGCCTCGCCGACGCGACGGACGCGGCCCAACTCGCGGAACTCGAAACGCTGGGCGAACTGACCGAGCGGGCCTGGCGCCGCGGCGTGCAGGTGATGATCGAGGGGCCCGGTCACGTGCCGTTCGACCAGGTCGAGTACAACGCCAAACTCCAGCGGCGGCTGTGCCACGGGGCGCCGTTCTACGTGCTGGGGCCGCTGGTGACGGACATCTTCCCCGGGTACGACCACATCACGTCGTGCATCGGGGCGACGGCGATCGCGTACCACGGGGCGTCGATGCTGTGCTACGTCACGCCGAAGGAGCACCTGGGCCTGCCCAAGCGCGACGACGTGAAGCAGGGGTGCGTCGCGTACAAGATCGCGGCCCACGCGGCCGACGTGGCCCTGGGCATCCCCGGCACACGCGACCGCGACGACGAACTGACCCGGGCGCGGGCGGCCCTGAACTGGGAGCGGCACTTCGAGTTGTCGTTCGACCCCGACACGGCCCGGGCGTACCACGACGAGGACCTGGACGTGGACACGGACTTCTGCGCCATGTGCGGGCACGACTGGTGCAGCGTGCGGATCAGCAAGGAGATCCAGGAGTTCGCCAGCGGGAAGGCCGAGGGCTTTGAGCGCGTGGGCACCGGCGGCCGGGCGGGCGCCCCGGTCCGCTCCGCGGCCCTGACGCCGGAGCAGCAGGAAATCCTGAAGCAACGCGGCGTGCTGTCGCCGGAGGAGATTCACAAACTGGCAAGCAAGATGCGCAAGGCCGTCGGCGCCGATACGGGCAAGGCGAGTTGTCACAGCGACTATGTGGACCCCGACACAGCGAGGCGCGTGCAGGGTGGGGTGCTCGTGCCCGTGGATGTGCGACCGGCACTGGGGATCGCGAAGGAAGACCGCCTCGTATAGGTTGACGATGGGTATTGCGTCCCATTGCCAGCAGGGCGCTCAGGACGGCAACGCACGGGCGCGACAGGCTCATCGGGTCAGCATACCGGGGGTGTGCCTGCCTGAACGGTCCTTCATTCTGCGCCGGCGCATTGACCCCGGCCCGGGGGGGCCGCATCATTCCGCAGACGAGCACGGGCGCGGAGCGCCCATCTGCAAGGAGTGGGATATGCGAGTCATCATCCGGCCGTCCACGGCCCCTCACCTGCACATCGACGTCACGAAACCTCTGGTTGCCGCGATCGCGCATGAACTGTCGCGTGTGCAGGAGGGCAGCGAGATGCTGAACTGGCTGGAGGCCGAGCGGATCCTCGACACGCTTGTCAATCACGCGCCGACCCGGGCGGGCCCGGTGGCGCCGACGGTTGAGATTCCCGAGGACGAACGGCCGCAGACGCGCGGATCCACCTGGCGTCACGCGGCGTCTTCGCTCCGCGGCGCGGACGGCGCCGGTGGTCCGGTGTCGGCGACGCGGTCGTAAAGGGGGGTTCCGGATCGCCGGTGGCGGTACAGCCGGCACGCTACGCGGCGGCGCGTGACGCGATTCGCGCGGCCAGGCGGCGCACCAGCGGGTCGTCGCCGGCGGCGCCCAGGGCCTCGGCCAGCGTGGACAGGTACCACGTCGGGGTCTGGGAGCCCGTGCTGTCCGCTTCCAGGCCGGCGAGTTGCAGGGCGGCAACGGAGCGCCGCGCCATGGCGGATGCCTTCGCGGCCATGTCCAGGTAGACCTTCGGCGTGCGGCCGCTGGGCGACATCGGCACGGCGCGCAGGTAGGCGGCCTCGTCAAGGGCCGACGCGACGCGGGCGCCGAAGCGCTCCGATGCTTCCTCCACGCTGATCACGCCGGCTTCGTGGCATTCGATGAGCAGAGCCGCGATGACCTCACGCTCCTCGGAGGCGTGGGCCAGCATGACCGCCGCGGCGGAAAGCCGGCGGGCGAGGGCGGCGCGGCCCGCGGCCTCGGCCAGGTTCAGGCCGCGTGCGGCGACGGCGAGTGCATCCTCGGCGCGTCCGGCCTGGGGCAGGTCGCTGGAGGGCACCTGTGCGGGAACGGCCGGGCCCGGGGCTGGTTGCTCGATAAGCGTCGATGGCGCGCTGGAGACGGGGGGCGGTGCGGGCGGCGGCGGTGCGGCCTCCGGCCTGGGGTGTCGCTGGCCGCGGGGTGCGCGGGGGGTGCGTTTGGGCGTGGGTGCGGCCTCCGCCGGGAAGAGTTTGCGGGCCTCGTCCAGCAGGCGGTCGGCTTCCTGAAACGAATCGAGCAGGACCGATACCTGCTCGTAGTCGGCCTTGAGCAGGTCGGCGGCGGTCGCGACACCGATGCGGTTCAGTTGCACCGATGCCGAGGGCGAAGCGCCGGGCAGTTCGCTGATCGGGATGTCCTTGTTCACGTCCTGTCCCCTTTGCGTCCGCCCCGGAACAGGGATCGGACAGGCGGGCGGCCGCCTTCACGCGAGCGGCCGGGGGTGGGCCCGTCATGGGTGGTGCACGCGGCGCAGGCCGGTCAGGTTGATGCGCCCCCCGGCTAGCGGTTCACGGCGGGCTTGACCTCCACCCCGCCCAGCGCCGGGGGGGCGTTGCCGTCGATGCGGTCGCGGATGACGCGGCCGACCTTGAACTTTACGATGCGGCGTGCGGGGATGACGACGGGCTGGAGCGTGCGCGGGTTCTGGGCGGTGCGGGCGGCGCGCTCCCGCGGCTCAAAGACGCCGAAATGACGGAACTCGATGCGGTGGCCGCGGACGAGTTCCTCGGAGATCTGACCCAGGAAATCCTGGACGACGCGGCGCACGAGCAGGCGGTTGACCTTGGTCCGCTGCGCGACGCGGTCGACGATGTCCTTCTTCGTGACGGTGTGCATAGCGCCGTGCCCTTTGCGCTTCCGATCAGTCGGGAGAAAGCCCGTAAAGAGACCAGCCGTGGCCGCCGCGGTGGTGCGGGGGGCTGCCCCACGCGACCCGGTGCGCCAGTATCCCAGAGAACCGGCGGAGCGTCAACGCGAAATCTCCGCGGGAAGAAAAAAGAAAGGTGCCGCGGCGGGTCAGTACATGATGGAGAGCCCCACGAAGAGGCCCGCGGTGGCGCCCGTCCACTCAAACTCGTCCGCGCCGTCACCGCTGGAGAGCGAGAGCGCCAGTTGGCGATAGCCCCCCTGGACGGCGACGTTGCGCACAGGGTACCACCGGAAGCCGGCGACGGAGTCCCAGGAGAACGCCTGGCGCCCGCCGCCGTCGCTGAAGGCGCCCAGGGTGACGGTGACGTCGATGGAGAAGTCCTCCGCGAGGTCCACGCCGAAGCGCAGGCCCGCGAACGGCTCCGCGAAGAACTGGTCGGCGGAGGCGGTGGCCGCGGCGCTGCTCACGTCGAAGGACACGTCGTGCAGGCGGATACCGCCAAGGACCTCGGCGTTGGCGACGTAGTTGAAGCCGCCCTGCTTGCGGACGGAGAGTTGACGCCGGAAGAAGTCGTAGCCTGCTGACATCTCCACCGTCGTGTAGTCCATGGAGGAGGACAGGGCGTCGCCCGCGGCGAACGCCACATCGCCGATCCGGCCGGGCGACTCGGCGATGACGCCGCGGTCGTCCGTGGCGAACTGCGAGGCTCCGAAGACGAATCGCCACTTGTCGTCGCGGAGGCTGACCTCGATGGTCGGGCTGGGGCGCGGGCTGTCGAGGTTGAGTTCCTTGAACCCCATTTTGTCCCCTCCACCGGGCAGTCGCAGTTCCCCGCCGGGGCACTGGTACCACATGGAGGGTTCGATCAGAAGCACCCAGTCGCTCTGGCTCTTGAAGACCCTGCCGTCGTCGGGCTTGGGCGACTCGACCGCCTTCTGGGCGACCTGTCCCCGCGCGTGCCCGGCCGTCAGGACGAGGGCGGGCAGAACAGCACAGGCGCGGAGCAGCGGGCGGGTCATGGGGGACGGGCAGGGTAGCAATCAGGGCGTGGCCGTGCCGGGCGCGGCCAGCCGCCGCGTCCACATCGCGGTGACCACCGTCAGCGCGAGCAGGAGCGCTCCGACCGCCTGGTGGGCGGTGGTGACGGCGGCCTGGAAGGGCGGGGTCGAGATCGCGCCGCCCCCGGGCACCGGATCGGGTAGTCCCGAGTGCCCCGAGAGGAGGATGGTCGCCAGGGTGATGCAGCCGAGCACGAACTGGAGCAGCACCGTGTGGCGCAGCGCCTTGCCGCAGCGCCGGAGCACTCGGACGGGTCCCGCATCGCCCTCTTCGGCCGCGGCGACCGCCCGGGCGCCCACGATCATGGCGAGCACGACGATGACCAGCGAGAACGCGGCGTGCGTGTAGACGGCGTGCGGTTCACGCAGGTGGCGGTAGACGGCGCCCAGTGAGAGTTGCAGCACGGTCGCCGCGACAAGCCACGCCGAGGCCGTTGCCAGCCCGCGGCCGCCGGGGACGCGTGATGCCGGAGCCCGGAATCCCGGACGCAGCGAGACCGCGATGCCGGCGGCCAGGCCCAGGATGAGTTGGGCCGAGATGCCGTGGACCAGTGCGAGCACGCGCTCGTTCTCGATGACCCTCAGGCCGCCGAGCACGCCCTGCGCGATGACCGCGGCCAGGAGCACCGCGGCGGCGGCCTTCACGCGGCCTGACCGGCCAGCGATGAGCGTGTAGACGAGCAGCGTGATGCACGTCATGCCAACGAGCGACCCGAACAGGCGGTGGGTGTGCTCCAGGAAACGCTGCGGATCGGCCATCAGGCCGATCGGGTACAGGAACATGTTGGCGGCGTCGCTGTTCGGCCAGCCCCGGATCGCCATGCCGGAGTTCGTGCTGGTGACGGCCCCGCCGGTCAGGAGCAGCGGGGCGATGGCGGCCACGGTGACGATGGCGAAGGTGGAGAGCCAGTCACGCCCCGGAGGGGCGGCGCCGCGAGCGGCGAGCCCGGCTCCCAGGCCGATCACAGTGCCCAGGAGCAGGAACCCGGGTATATAGAGGTATGCCCCCCCTTGCAGGCCGGAGAGCCCGGGGGCCGGCGTCGGGCCGGCCGGCTGCTCTGTGAGCAACGATCCCAGGATGAGCAGGCCAAGCACCGCGGTCACGATCCCGGCCAAGGCGCCCACGAATACGGATCGTGGTCCGGCGGTGATCCGCCCCCAGTAGACGGCCCCCAGGAGCCAGCACACCAGGACGGCCGGCCCCGTGACCCGGCTCGGCAGGTCGAGCCACGGGAGGTGCGCCAGGAACGCGGCGCACCACATGACGACAGCCGTCCCGAACCCGGCGACTAGCACTCGGCCTGTGAGTTGTGTATCTTTCCGCCCCACATCGACGACACTCGTGGAGACCTTGGTCATTGTGCATCCAGAGTACGTTCGTCGAGGTGGGATTGTCGCTTGTCCGTTCCCGGGATGCGATGCGGTATGTTGTACGGTTTGACAGGAAGGCCCCTTGACACACGGGGTGCATGGGGGGCAAATTCCGGCCCCACAGTACCCGGGTTCTCGACACGCGGAGGGTCCTAGTGCCCGCTCTCTTCCCGAAGTGGTTCAACATGGTGCCCACGGCGGGCGCGATCGGCAGCCTTGGCGCCGCGGTCGCGGTGACGGGGGCGGTGTGGTACTGGTGGACGCCGGAATACTGGGAGGTGGGGTACATGCCCGCCCAGCCGGCGTTTTCCAGCGAGTACCTGGCGAAATACCGCGAGGCCGACCCGAACCTTCCTCTGCCGGGGGTGGAGTACCCCGCGTTCAGCCACCAGATCCACGCGGGCAAGCTCGGGCTGGACTGCCGCTACTGCCACACGAAGGTCGAGACGTCTCCCGAGGCGAACGTGCCCAACGTGGCCACGTGCTACGGGTGCCACGCGCCGGGCCATGTGTCGATGGAGAAGTCTCAGGACGATCGGGTGAAGTTCATCCGGGATGCGTACCTTGAGGACCGCTCGCTGGAGTGGCGGCGCATCCACAAGTTGCCCGACTATGTCCGCAACTTTCCGCACAACGTGCACCTGAAGGCCGGCGTCAGTTGCTTCTCGTGCCACGGGCAGATCACGGCGATGCCCGTGGTGTTCCAGCAGTACAGCCTGTCGATGAGTTGGTGCCTGGACTGTCACCGCGGCGTGAAGGCGGGGGATACGACCCGCCTGGTCCCGCATGACAAGGTCACGGACCTGTACTGGGTGCAGAACCAGTGGATGGCGAACCCCACCGAGCACGCGGCCGAGGGCCGGAAACTGATCGAGTCGCTCAGGGGCGTGCCGCCCGAGAACTGCGGCGCGTGCCACTATTAGTCCCGAACCACGGAACCCCATGAGCGCCCACGACCAATGCCCATCGTCGAAGAAGGCCGGCCTCCCCGGGAAGGGGGCACTGGCCCGTCGCCAGCGAGACCTGCCCCGCGTGAGCGGGACCACGGGACGCGCGTACTGGCGGAGCGTGGAAGAGTTCGCGGACACGCCGGAGTTCCGCGAGGTGCTGGAGCGGGAGTTCCCGGCGGGCGCGTCGGAACTGGCCGAGGGCGCCTCGCGGCGCACGTTCCTTCAGTTCATGGGCGCCTCGCTGGCGCTGGCCGGGGCGGCGACGATTCCCGGGTGCCGCCGGCCGGAGAACAACATCGTTCCGTTTTCCCGGGTTGTCCCGGAGGACGCGATCCCCGGCAAGCCGCTGTTCTACGCGACCTGCATGCCGCTGCCCGGGGGCGGGGCCGAGGGGCTGCTGATCGAGACGCACGAGGGCCGGCCGACGAAGGTCGAGGGCAACCCGCTGCACGCGATGAGCCGGGGGAAGAGTTCCTCGTGGGCCCAGGCCAGCATGCTGGCGATGTACGACCCCGACCGCCTGATGTTCCCGATGTACCGCCCGGCGGGCCAGCCGGAGCGGGGGGCGTCCTTCGACGACTTCGTCGTGTGGTGCGGCCAGCACTTTGAGCGCTACGGCGCCTCCGGCGGCGAGGGGCTCGCCTTCCTTGTCGAGAAGAAGTCCAGCCCGTCGCGCGACTCGATGCGGGCTCGCATCCGGGAGAAGTGGCCCAGGGCCGTGTGGGCGCCGTACGAGGCGTTCGACCCGCGGGCCGCGGCCGACGCTTCGGTGGTCGCCTTCGGTGCGCCGATGCGTGAGCAACTCGATTTCTCGCGTGCCGGGGTGATCCTGTCGCTGGACTGCGACTTCCTGGCGGACGGGCCGGCGAGCGTGCCGAACAACCGCGGCTTCGCGGCGACGCGCCGGGTGATGAAGACCGATGACGGCATGAGCCGCCTGTATGTGGCGGAATCCACGTTCTCGCTTGCCGGCGGCAAGGCCGACCACCGGCTGCGGCTGGCCCCGTCACGGATCTCGGCGCTGGCCGTGGAGATCGCAAAGGCGGTGCTGGCCCGGATCCAGGGCGGGAACGCGGAACTGGCCGCGGCGTTGGGCGGCGTGGCCGTTCCGGATGCGGCGGGCCTCGACCGGGCGTGGATCGACGCGGTGGCTGAGGATCTGGTGAGCGCGGAGGCCGCGGGTGGTCGGGTGACGCGGGAGCCGGGTTCGTCGATGATCCTTGCCGGCCCGACGCAGCCCGTGGCCGTTCATGCCCTGTGCCACGCCCTCAACGCCGCGCTGGGCAACATCGGCAAGACGATCAGGTACCTGCCCATGCCCGCGGACATGGCCGCGGACAGCGCCGCCGGGATCCGCAGTGTGGCGGAGGGCCTGAAGTCGGGCGCGATCAAGACCCTGGTGGTGCTGGAGTGCAACCCGCTGCACACGGCGCCGGCCGACCTTGATTTCGCGGGCGTGTACGCCCGGGCGGTCACCATCTGCCTGAGCCAGCAGAACAGCGAGACCGCGGCGGCGTCCACATGGTCGCTCAACGGCGCCTCGTACCTGGAGTCGTGGGGGGACGCCGAGGCGTGGGACGGCTCCGTGGGCCCGACGCAGCCCATGATCGCGCCGCTGTACGACGGGAAGAGCGACCTGGAGGTGCTCTCGGCCATCCTGGGGGACGCGAAGCCCGACGGGCACGAGATCGTGCGGAACACTTGGCGCGGGCGGCTGGCCGGGGACTTCGAGACGGCGTGGCGCCGGGCGCTCCATGACGGTTCCTTCCCGCCGGCCCCGCCGGAGACCGCGACGGTGACGGCCTCCGCGCCGGCGGTCGCCGGCGTCCTGTCCAAACTGGAGATTGCGCCGGCGCCCACAGGCGGGGCGCTGGACGTGGTGTACACCATCGGTCGGGTCCACGACGGACGGTTCGCGAACGTGGGGTGGCTCCAGGAACTCCCCGATCCGGCCTCGATGGTGGTGTGGGACAACCCGGCGCTGGTGAGCCCCGCGACGGCCGAAGCGCTGAAGGTGATCCCCGTGGGATTCTCCGCGGACGATCCGGCCGGGGCCTACACAAAGCCGCGGTTCCCCTACGCCGCGATGGCGACGCTGACCATCGGGGCGCGTTCCATGCCGATCGCGGTGTGGGTGCTTCCGGGGATGCCGGACAACGTGGTGGCGCTGCAACTGGGGTACGGGCGGACCGAGTGCGGCAAGGTCGGCAACGGTGTCGGCTTCAACACCTACGGGGTCCGTGATTCGGGCACGGACGTGACAGCGCGCGGCGCCACGCTGGCGGCGACCGGCGACACGTACATGGTTGCGAGCACGGAGACGAACTGGTCGATGGAGGGGCGCACGTCCATCGTGCGGTGCGTGGACCTCCCGGCGTGGCAGAAGCACGGCGAGAGCCTGGAGGCCAAGAGCGACCGGCTCTACGGCACCGCGTCCCCGCCGCTGAACTTCGCCGAGCGCCTCGGCGGCAGCGAGCTGACGCACAGCCCGCCCATCAAGTCGATCTATGAGAACCCGCTGAACGAGTCGCGTGCGGACCCCGCCGCGGGCTCCGCGTACAGCCAGCGGCAGCAGTGGGGGATGTCCATCGACCTTGCGGCGTGCACGGGGTGCGGCGCGTGCACCATCGCGTGCCAGTCGGAGAACAACATCCCGGTGGTGGGCAAGAAGGAGGTCGCCAAGGGCCGCGAGATGCACTGGATCCGGGTGGACCGCTACTTCACGGGCGACGACATCAACAACCCGGGGGAGATGCTGCACCAGCCGGTGCCCTGCCAGCAGTGCGAGAACGCGCCGTGCGAGACGGTGTGCCCGGTGGCGGCCACGATCCACGGGCCCGAGGGCCTGAACTACATGACGTACAACCGCTGCATCGGCACGCGGTACTGCGCCAACAACTGTCCGTACAAGGTCCGGCGGTTCAACTTCTTTGACTACGGCGTCACGAAGTTCAACGGGTCGTATGTGGGGGAGGACCTGATGCCCTACTGGGGCACGCGCAACCCGAACCTGGTCCCGCCGCGTCTGCGCCAGAAACTCGACGAGATCAGCAAGATGCAGAAGAACCCGGACGTGACGGTCCGGTCCCGCGGCGTGATGGAGAAGTGCTCCTACTGCGTGCAGCGGATCAACGCCTCGCGGATCGAGGTCAAACTGCACGACCTGAAGTACGTGCCCGACGGGTTCTTCACGACGGCGTGCGCCCAGGCCTGCCCGGCCGACGCGATCGTCTTCGGCGACATCCTGGACGTGGACACGAAGTACGAGGGCGCCGGCGGCGGGGAGCGGCTGGGCAGCCGGGTGCGCCAGATGCGGAACCACGGGCGGACGTACGCCCTGCTGGGCTTCCTGGCCACGCGTCCGCGCACGACCTACATGGTCGAGGTCAAGAACCCGAACCCCAAACTCCGGGCGCCGGTCGTGGACCCGTTCCACCACGGCGGGGGGCACGGGGAGAGTTCGGAGCATGAGGCCCTCGGCGGGGCTCACTCGGACGCCGCCCAGTCGCGTTCGCTCTTCCTCCGCGACGCCGGCCACGCCGCGCTGGACCGCGGCTACGCCCTGAGCCTCCGCGTGCTGGGCGCGGTCACGGGAGTTCACGCGTGAGCAGCATCCACCCGGACCGCATCAACGCCGAGCGTCTTGCGGGCCTGGCGACGGCCCCGCCGGTGCCGACCCCGGGCTGGGACGCCTCCCTTGAGGACAACCCGGCGGTGCGGCCGCCGCTTGTGCTGAACAACCGGACGTTCACCGAGGTGACGGACATCATCTGCGGGTACACGGAGAACAAGCCGGGCAAGTGGTGGTTCCCGGTGTTCGGGTTCACCGCGACGGTGGCCGGGTGCGGGACGCTGCTGATCCTGTACCTGCTCATTACCGGCGTCGGCGTCTGGGGCCTGAACAACCAGGTGGACTGGGCCTGGGACATCACGAACTTCGTGTTCTGGATCGGTATCGGGCACGCCGGGACGCTGATCTCCGCGATCCTGTGCATCTTCAAGCAGAAGTGGCGGACCGCCATCAACCGGTCGGCGGAGGCGATGACGATCTTCGCGGTGATCTGCGCCGGGACGTTCCCGGGGATCCACGTGGGCCGCATCTGGATGATCTGGATGGTGTTCCCGATCCCGAACTCCAACAGCATCTGGCCCAACTTCCGCAGCCCGCTGCTGTGGGACGTGTTCGCGGTGAGCACATACTTCACGGTGTCGCTGCTGTTCTGGTACATGGGCCTGATCCCCGACCTGGCGACGCTGCGCGATCGTGCGCACCAGCGTCTGCTGCGGAGCGAGCAGGGGCCGCGGGTGCCGGTGCTGGGGCTGCGGATCGACCGCATCCGGGCCAACGTGTACGGGTTCCTGGCGCTGGGGTGGCGGTTCAGCAGCCGGCACTGGCACCGGTACGAGAACGCGTACCTGCTGCTGGCGGGGATCAGCACGCCGCTGGTGCTGAGCGTGCACAGCATCGTGTCCTTCGACTTCGCGACCAGCATCATCCCGGGCTGGCACACGACGATCTTCCCGCCCTACTTCGTGGCCGGGGCGATCTTCGGCGGGTTCGCGATGGTGCTGCTGCTGCTGATCCCGGCGCGGGAACTCTACCCGCACATGAAGGATTTCGTGACGCTCCGCCACATCGAGAACATGGCCAAGATCATCCTGGCGACGGGGATGATGGTCAGTTTCGCGTACGCGATGGAGTTCTTCATCGCGTGGTACAGCGGGAGCGAGTACGAGCAGTTCGCGTTCAAGAACCGGATCCTCGGTCCCTACTGGTGGGCGTGGGGGACGATGACGTTCTGCAACGTGGTCAGCCCGCAGATCTTCTGGTTCCAGTGGGCGCGGCGCAGCCCGCTGACCGTCTTCATCATCTCGATCTTCGTGACCATCGGCATGTGGTTCGAGCGCTTCGTGATCATCGTGATCAGCATCCACCGGTCCTACCTCCCCAGCGAGTGGGGCATGTTCCACCCCACGCCGGTGGACGTGGGGATCTTCATCGGCACCTGCGGCATCTTCCTGACCCTGTTCCTGCTGTTCCTGCGGTTCCTCCCCGTGTTCGCCATGGCCGAACTGAAGGCCGTGCTGCCGCACGCGGACCCGCACGGTTCTCACGGGATTGGAGCGTAAATGGGCGCGCTGCTCGGCATCCTGCACCGCATGGGGGCGCACCACTACTGCCCCCTGGTCCCGGCGCCCCCGCCGCGCTTCGTGACGGAGCGCGGGTGCACGCTGCACGGGATCATGGGGGAGTTCGACACCGCCCAGGCCGTGTACGCCGCGGCCGAGAAGGTCCGCGACGCGGGCTACCGTCGCTGGGACGTGCACACCCCGTTCCCCATCCACGGGATGGAGGACGCGATGGGTGTGAAGCCGACGAGACTGCCGATCCTGATCGCGCTCGGGGCGTTCACGGGCGTCGGCGGGGCGTACCTGATGCAGTGGTGGATGGGCGCGGTCGACTACCCGATGGTCGTCCAGGGCAAGCCCTACGCCGCGTGGGAGCCGTGGGTGCCGATCATGTTCGAACTGGGCGTGCTGTGCTCGGCGTTCAGCGCCCTGCTGGGGATGCTCGGCCTCAACGGGCTGCCGCGCCACCACCACCCGCTGTTCACCAGCGAACGCTTCCTCCGCTCCAGCCAGGACCGTTTCTTCGTGGTGATTGAGGCGGAGGACCAGAACTTCAACCCGCAGCGTGTCCGCTCGCTCCTGGAGTCCAGCGGCGCCACGCACGTGGAACTTGTGGAGGACGACTCGGTGGAGGTGACGCCATGACGACGGGAGTTCCTCTGCCCGTGCCATCGAGGTCGCCGCTTCGATGGGCACCCAGGTTCCCGGGGCGGGGCTTCGATGGTGCGCGCCTCGTGTGCCTCGCGCTCGCGGGCGCCGCCCTCGTCCTCCCCGCCTGCCGCGGGGACCGCTCGGCCAAGCGTCCGCACGAGTTCCTGCCCGACATGGACAACTCCCCCAAGTGGAAGCCGCAGGTCGGCAGCGACTTCTATGCCGACGGGCGCACCATGCGTCTGCCCGTGGAGGGCACGGTCGCGTACGGGCGCTGGGGCTTCGCCAGCGGCGAGTCGTGGGCCGCGGACTACAACACCCAGCGCGACGATCTGCTCAGGGAGGGGTCGGAGGTCTACCGTGGAACGTCCGGCGTCGATGCGCAGGGGAAGCCGATCTATGTGAAGAAGATCCCGATCACGGTGGATGAGGCGCTGGTCGCCCGGGGCCAGGAGCGCTTCAACATCTACTGCTCCGCGTGCCACGGGTACGCGGGGGACGGCAAGGGCATGGTCGGCCTGCGGTGGGCCACGCCCGTCGCCAACTTCCACGATCCCAAGTACACCGTGCCCGACCACCCGGATGGCAAGTCCTCCGACGGGTTCATTTTCTATACAGCCCTGCACGGCGTGCCCTCGGCCGATGGGGCGTCGTTCACCATGCCCTCCTACGCCCACGCGCTGTCGGAGCGCGATGCGTGGGCCATTGTCAGTTACATCCGCGTGCTCCAGGCACGGGATGAGGGGCGTCTCGACGATGTGCCCGCGGACCGGCGCGACAGCCTGATCGCGTCGCGCACCGCGGCGATCCAGAAACAGGAGCAGGAGGCGGCCGCGGCGCAGGCGCCCGGTGCGACGCCCCCCACACCCGCGAGCGGTGGAGGCAACCCATGAGCCACGCCGCGGCACATGAGGGCCCCGTGTCCCTGGCCGAGGGCAACGTTCGTCTGCGGGCCGGCGGCGGGGCGATCGGGACGGTGCTGATCGCCGCCGGCGTGGTGGCCGCGGTCGCGACGTTCGCGGTCGGGATTGGGCAGGGCAACTTCAAGCACGCGCTCGCGGCGTATCACATCGGTGCCATGTCGTCGCTGGCGGTCTGCCTGGGCGCCATGTTCTGGGTGATGGCGTTCCACCTGGTCATGTCGGGTTGGTCGGTGTCCATCCGCCGGCAGTTTGAGAACGCGATGGTGCTGGTGCCGGTCATCGGCGTGCTGGCGGTCGCGGGGATTGCGGCCGACGTGTTCTTCATGCACGGGCAGCTGCTGACCTGGATGAACGGCGCGGTTCGCCAGGGCGACTCGCTCTACGAGGAGAAGGCGGCGTGGCTGAACCCGGTGCGCTGGGGCCTGTTCGCGCTCCTCTATCTCTTCATCTGGGTGTACCTGTCGCAGCGGCTGTGGTGGTACAGCACCGAGCAGGACCGCACCGGCGCCCCGCGCCTCTCCAACAAGGCCAGGTTCACCAGCGCCTGGGGCATGCCGATCTTCGGCCTGTCGCTGACGTTCGCGGCCTTTGACTGGCTCATGAGCGTCGATTACCGCTGGTTCTCCACGATGTGGGGGGTGTACTACTTCGCCGGGGCCGCCCTGTCGGGCATGGCCGCGATGATCCTGGTGCTGGCGGCCGTGCGTCGCAGCGGGCGTCTGTCCGGCGCGGTGACGAACGAGCACCTGCACGACATGAGCAAGCTCGTGTTCGGGTTCGTGGTGTTCTGGGCGTACATCGGGTTCGGCCAGTACTTCCTGATCTGGTACAGCAACATCCCGGAAGAGACGAGTTTCATGCTCGCCCGCAAGACCGAGGGCTGGAACGCCCTGAGCACGTTCCTGGTCTGGGGGCACTTCGCGGTGCCGTGGTACATCCTGCTGTGGAAGTTCGTGCGCCGGTCCTGGGCCCTGATGACGATCGTCTGCGCCTGGGTCATGGTGCTGGAGGTGGCGGACATGTACTGGATCATCCGTCCCATGGTGTACGGCGGGACGGGTGTCCACCTGGACATGTGGTGGCTGGACCTCCTGGGCATCGTCGGTGTGCCCCTGATCCTGGCCGGGCTCCTCGTGCGGAAGGCGCACGCCGGGCCGCTGATGCCCCTGAAGGATCCGCGCCTGCCCGAGGCGCTCCATCACCGGAACTATGTTTGACGTGGCGGCGACGTACGATTTCGTGCGACACAAGAGCGATTGCGGCCAGACAGTACGACCATGAAGCCCCAACCCCACCACACCCCTGAAGTTCACGAGGAGCCCGATGCGTGGCACCGGCACACGCCGGATGAGGGCCCGTCGCAGCCGGAGCACGCGGGGAAGATCAACGTCCCCATCCTCATGGGGGTCTTCGTCTCGACGGTCGTCTTCGTGTCGGCCGCGATCGCCTTCACCATCGTGTACTTCACCCGCCACCTGACCGACCTGCGGCAGGAGCGGATCGAGACCACGGTGCTGGGCGGCCCGGCGCGGGATTACCGTGACGCGGCGTTCTCTCACCTGAACCAGTACGAGTGGGCGGACGCCAAGGAGGGCAGGGTCAGCCTCCCGATCGAGGAGGCGAAGAAGCGCGTCATCCGGGGGTACTCCACGAAATGAGGCGGGGACGTGTCCACCTCGCGGTCGCTCTGGCGGGCCTGGTGCTCGCCGGCGGCGCCGCGGCCCAGCTCAACCAACTCCCGCGCCAACTCAGGGGCGTGGACGTAGTGGAGCGGCTGGGCCAGGCGGCGGACCTGTCCGTGGAGGTGACGGACTCGACCGGTCGCCGTGGGCCGCTGGCGTCGTTTGCGGTCCCGGGCAAGCCGGTGATCCTGGTGATGGGGTACTACGACTGCCCGCTGGTCTGCCCGCTTGTGCTGGACAAACTGCTGGAGCGGCTCAACACGATCGACTTCACCATCGGCCGGGATTACAGCGTCGTGATGGTCAGTTTCGACCCGGACAATACAACGGCGATGGCGGCGTCGTACGCGGATACCTACCGCACCGGGTACAGGCCCGGGAAATCCACGCCGACCGTCGCGGCCGGGTTCACGTTCACCACGACGACCGAGGAGGGGGCCCGGGCCCTGGCCGGGAGCATCGGGGAGCGGTACAACTTTCTGCCGGAGTCCGGCGAGTACAGCCACCCGGTGGTGTTCACCGTGCTGACGCCGGACGGGCAGGTCTCGCGCTACATCTACGGGTTTGGGTATGTGGCCCAGGACGTCCGCCTCGCGCTCCTGGAGGCGAGCGAGGGCAAGATCGCGCAGGGCGTGATGGACCGGCTGCTCCTGTACTGCTTCCACTGGGACCCGACGCGGGGCGGGTACTCTCTCACGGCCTTCCGCGTGATGCAGCTGGGCGCCCTGGCGACCACCACGGGCCTGGCGGCGCTGGTCGCCGGGCTGGTCTTCTTTGATCGCAGGCGGCGGAGCGCGCGCGAGTTGGCGGCGTCGGCTCCCGACGCGGCCTTGACGGGGCACAGCGCATGACGACGACGTTCACGATGGCCGGCCTGGGCGACGCCCTGATCCGGCTGTTCTTCCGCGGGCCGTCGGGCACGGAGATCGGCGGGACGGCCGACGGCGTGTTCATGTTCATTTTCTGGTGGTCGGTCGTGCTCTTCGTGGGGCTGATGGGCCTGATGTTCTGGTTCATGGTCAAGTACCGGCGCCGCCCGGGCCGGATCGGCCCCCGCAGCGTCAGCCACAACACGGCGCTGGAACTGTTCTGGACGATCGTGCCGACGATCTTCCTGGTGTTCATGTTCTTCTACGGCTTCTGGGGCTACGCCGACGCCATCGTCGCTCCGGCGGAGTCGCTGCTGCTGGACGTGCGGGGGCAGCAGTGGTCCTGGATGGTGACCTACCCCAACGGGGCGATCACGGGCAAGGTGATGTCCACGCCCACCGGAGGGGGAGAGGCCTACGACCCGGCCAGGGACAACCCGCAGGCGGCGATCAAGAACCTGGGGGCCAAGTCCATCCCGCTGATCGTCGTCCCGGTGAACACTCCGGTGCAGCTGCGGATGATCAGCAGCGACGTGATCCACGCGTTCTGGGTCCCCGACTTCCGCATCAAGTTCGACGTGATGCCCAACCGGTACACCAACGTCTGGTTCGAGGCGACGGAGGACCAGATCGGGGACCACTGGGTCTTCTGCGCCGAGTACTGCGGGCAGGACCACTCGGAGATGGCGGCGGTGCTGCGGGTGGTGCCGATGGCCCAGTACCGCGAGGTGGTGGAGGACAAGTGGGGCCCCAAGAGCCTGCCGCCGGTCGAGTACGGCCGGGTGCTGTACAACAGCAAGTGCTTCACCTGCCACTCGGTCAACGGCGACAAGAACACCGGGCCCACATGGCTGAACCTGTACGGCAACGAGCACGAGTACACCGACGGCAAGAAGCGGCTCGCCGATGACAACCACATCCGCGAGTCGATCCTGACCCCCGGCGCGGCGATACGCCTGGGGTTCCCGAACCAGATGACCACGTTCGCCGGGTCTCTGGGCGAGCACGAGATCTCCTCGATCATCGCGTACATGAAGACGCTGAGCGACAAGGGCGGCCCGGCGGCGGCACCGCCGGCCGGGGCGCCGGCGGCCGCCCCCGGCGGAACGACAGGCGGGGGTCAGTAGCACGGAGGGATGCGCCGCCTGGCGCACGCAGTCTGGAAGGGCAGTCATGACCACACTCGACCATCCTCACCACCCCGCCCACGGGGGGCACGAAGGGAGTTATCTCACGCCCAAGGGCGGGTTCTGGGCCACGGTCTGGGACTGGATGACGACCATCGACCACAAGAAGATCGGGATGATGTACCTCGTGGCGATCCTCACGATGTTCTTCGTGGGCGGGATGGCGGCCCTGGCGGTGCGGCTTGAACTGCTGAACCCGACGCGGCTGGACCCGGTCACGGGGCACGTCGTCGGGTCGATCTTCTCGGCCGCGGACGCGACGGACACCAAGCCCGGCAACGAGATCTACAACCGCATGTTCACCCTCCACGGGGCGGTGATGGTGTTCATGTTCATCATCCCCAGCATCCCCGCGGCGCTGGGCAACTTCCTGCTGCCGCTGATGCTGGGGGCCAAGGACGTGGCGTTCCCGCGCCTGAACCTGTGCTCCTGGTACCTGTACGTGTTCGGGTCGATCTTCGCGATCATCGCGGTGGTGGGGGGCGGCATCGACACGGGGTGGACGTTCTACACGCCCTACAGCACCGTGACGGACCCGGACCACTGGCGCCTGGTGTACATGGTGCTTGGGGTGTTCATCCTGGGGTTCAGTTCGATCTTCACGGGGCTGAACTTCGTGGTGACGGTGCACAAACTGCGGTGCCCCGGCATGGGCTGGTTCGACATGCCGCTGTTCGTGTGGGCCATCTACGCCACGGCGATCATCCAGGTGCTGGCGACGCCGGTGCTGGGGATCACGCTGCTGCTGCTGATCTTCGAGCGTCTGTTCCACATCGGGATCTTCGATCCGGCCCTGGGCGGCGACCCGGTGCTGTTCCAGCACTTCTTCTGGTTCTACAGCCACCCGGCCGTGTACATCATGATCCTGCCCGGCATGGCGATCATCAACGAGACGCTGGCGGTGCACGCGCGCAAGAGGATCTTCGGGTACCGGGCGGTGGCGTTCAGTTCGCTCGCCATCGCCGGCATCAGTTTCCTGGTCTGGGGCCACCACATGTTCACCAGCGAGGGTGAACTGTCGAGCGCGATCTTCTCGGCCCTCACGTTCCTGGTGGCGATCCCGACGGCCGTCAAGATGTTCAACTGGATCGCGACCCTCTACAAGGGGTCGATCACGTTCAACACGCCGATGCTCTACACGCTGTTCTTCCTGTTCACCTTCGCGATCGGCGGGCTGACGGGCATGCCCCTGGCCACGCTCTCGACCGACCTGCACCTGCACGATTCCTACTTCGTCGTGGCCCACTTCCACTATGTGATGATGGGCGGCACGGTCATCGCGCTGCTGGCCGGGCTGCACCACTGGTGGCCGAAGATGACCGGCAAGATGTACAACGAGCGGGCCGGCATCATGGGGTGCTTCCTGGTCTTCATCGGCTTCAACATGACGTTCTTCATCCAGTTCATCATGGGCTCTCAGGGGATGCCCCGCCGGTACGCCAGTTACGTTGACGACTTCCACTGGATGCACATGGTCAGCACCTTCGGCTCCTGGGTCCTGCTCGCGGGGTTCCTGACCCACCTGGTCAACTTCATGACCTCGCTGGCGGTGGGCGCCCGGGCGCCGGACAACCCCTGGGGGGGGCTGACTCTTGAATGGGACACCGACAGCCCGCCGATCGAGCACAACTTCCACCATGAGCCCATCCTGACGCACGGCCCGTACGACTTCGACGACACGGTCCCGCCGCGGACACGCCCGGGCGAGTGGCCCCTGGCGGCCCCCCTGCCCGCGGGCGCGACCGCTCACCACTAGAGAACGCGACGCCATGACCACCATCGACGCCGCCCATCGCCTGCCCCGGCCCGAGGACCTGCCGCCCCACGAGCGCCATGTGCACCAGCCGCACTGGCGCACCAAGGAGGCGGAGTTCGACGCGGCCAAGTTCGGCATGTGGCTGTTCCTGGCCACGGAGGTGCTGCTCTTCTCGGGGATGTTCTGCGCGTACGCCGTGTTCCGGATGCTGCACCCGGACGCGTGGACCAACGGGTCGCACTACCTGGACTGGAAGTGGGGCGGGCTCAACACCATCGTGCTCCTGGTGTCGTCGTTCACGATGGCCATGAGCATCCACAACGCCCAGAAGAACCAGCAGGGCTGGCTGAAGTTCAACCTCTGCTTCACCATCCTGTGCGCGCTGGCGTTCGTGTTCATCAAGTTCACGTTTGAGTACACCCCGAAGTGGTCCGGATGGTTCTTCTTCCTGGACCCCGCCCTGCACCACCATGTGGACAGCGGCAGGACCGCGCTGGGCGGCCTGTTCCACTTCGTGGAGGGATACGGCGGGAAGCGCCCGGGCAGCCTCTTTGCCTACCCCTTCGCGGAGAGCCCCTACGAGCCGATCTGGTGGAGCGTGTACTACATCTCCACCGGCATCCACGCCCTGCACGTGCTCATCGGCGTCGGGCTGATCTCCTGGCTGCTGTGGCGGGCCCAGCGGCGCCACTTCGGGCCGGGGCACTACACCGCGGTCGAGATCGTCGGGTTGTACTGGCACATCGTCGACATGATCTGGATCTTCCTGTTCCCCCTGCTGTACCTGATCCACTGACCCCCGCGAGACACCATGGCCCACGCGCACGCACACGCCGCAGACCCCGCCGACCCGCACGGGGACCTCGAGGGGCACCACGGCCACGTCATCATCCCGGTCAGCACGCTCCTGGGCGTGCTGGTCGTCCTGCTCTTCTTCACCGTCCTGACCGTCGCCGCGTCCCGGGCGGAGGTCTGGATCGCCTCCACGTTCAACGTGAACATCCCCCAGTCCGTCAACGTCGGGATCGCGGTCTCGATCGCCGTGATCAAGAGCATCCTGGTCGCGTCGTTCTTCATGCAACTGAAGTACGACAGCGCCGTGAACACGCTGGTGTTCCTGTTCTGCCTCTTTGCCTTCGCGCTGTTCCTCTTCATCACCATGACGGACCTGGGCGCCCGCTCGGTCGTCTATCCCTACAAGGCGGGGGAGGTGATCCGCGGCGGGACGGGCAACGTGAAGTGGGCCAACCAGCCCTTCCGGCGCGACATCAAGGGCCCCGTGTACGAGTTCGCGGCCAAGGAGTTCACCGACCGCGTGGGGCCCGCGGAGGTCGCGGTGGTGCGCGAGGACATCATGGGCGGGCACGAACCGGGCGGGCACGGGCCGCTCGCCCCCAGCACCGCCAACCAATCCCGGCCCGCTCGCGGCCTGACCGGCGCCCTGGACCCCGTTCCCGCGGGCGCCGCCGAACCGCACGGCGAGCATTAGTCCATGACCACCGGACGCACGCTTGCCGCGGTGCTCGCGGCCGTGTCCGCCGCGGTCATGGGCCTCAGCGTGTGGCGGATGGCGTCTCGGGTCTCGGCGTACTACGAGGCCACCGGGCACCGGCTGTACGTTTTCCGCGAGGTGCAGGACCGCGCGTTCCGCTTCGCCGGGCGTCCGGTCACCATCGCGGACACGGACAACCCGCCGGGCGTGATTGTGCGCTACGGCGACCGCGAGTTGCCGATCCCCGCAACCCGTGAGCCCAAGAGCATCCAACTCCCGGGTTTGGCGCGGCACGCGGATTGGCTCCGGGTTCTGCGGTTCGCCGAGCGCGACCGCATGACCAGCGACGAACTCGAGCGGGCCATCGACGAGGGGCGCGTCGCCGACCGCCTGGTGATTGTCGTGCTGGACCCGCGCCGGTGGGCCGACGGCCGCCCGCTCGGCGAGGGCCAGGCCACCGACGCCCTGTTCACACTCCACGAGCTCGTGCCGGATGGGTCGATCCGGACCGAACAGTACTCCTTCCCGCTCTCCGCCCGGGCCGCGGCCGCGAAGCCGCCCGCCTGGGGCCCCAAACCGCTGCCGGAAGACACATGGCAGTACTACGCCTCGCTCTGGCTGATGCCGCGGGGGTCCAAGCCCACGCCCCGGTTCACCACCGACGCGGTGCGGTCGCTGGGCTGGACGCTGCCCACCGCGGCGTTCTCCGGGCTTGTGCTGACGCTGTGCCTGCCCTTTGCGCTCGCGCCGCGAAGGAAGCCTCCGGCCGCGGAGAGCGCCGGACCCGCCGCGGGCCACCGCCCGTGACGGCGCGGGCCCGTTATCCTTGGGTCATGCGCTACCTGTCCGTCCTGGTGCTGCTTGCGGCCTTGCCCGCGTGGGGCCAGACATCCCAGTTCACGCTCGGCCCGGACGGGCAGTGGGTGGCGGGTCAGGCCCCCGAGCCCGGCAGCGACGGGGCCATCCTGGCCGACGCCCGGCGTCTGCTGGCGGAGGGCGAACCCGGCAAGGCCCTGGACCTGCTCAAGCCGTGGTTGAAGGAGCACGCCCACACGGACAATGCGCTGCTTCCGGCGATGTACCTGGCCCGGGGCGATGCGTACGTCGCGGATGGTGACGAGTACGAGGCGCTGTACGACTACGAATACCTGTGCCGGCAGTACCCCGGGACGCCGGAGTTCATCACGGCGGTGGAGCGCGAACTGGAGATCGCCACGCGGTATGTGAACGGGCTCAACCGCAAGCGGTTCGGGCTGCGGATCGCCAGCGCAACCTCCGAGGGCGTCGAACTCCTCATCCGCGTGCAGGAGCGCACCCCCGGCAGCGGCCTGGCGGAGCGGGCGCTGCTGGAACTGGCCGACTACTACTACCGCAAGCGTGACTACCCGATGTCGGTCGAGAGTTACGACATCTTCCTGAAGAACTACCCGCGGAGCCGCTACCGCATGCAGGCCATGCTCCGGCTGGTGCGGAGTTACATCGCCAACTACAAGGGGGCGCGCTACGACAACTCCGGCCTGCAGGAGGCCCGGGCCCTCACGCAAGATTTCATGGTCTCCTACCCCCTGGACGCGCGGCGGGCGAAACTGGACGATTCGCTGGTCAGCCGCATCGACGAGGCCGCGGCAGCGCAGATGCTGGTGCGCGCCCATGCCTACGACCGGCGGCGCGACCCGGTGTCGTCGCGGGCCACCCTCCGCCGCCTGATCGAGAAGTACCCGGCCACCGCCGGGGCGGAGCGGGCGGCGGGAATCATGAAGGACCGGGGCTGGGAGATGCCCGCATCGTCCGCACAACCGGCGGGACCGCCCGCGGTACCCCAACCGTCGCAACCGGACCCGGGGGCCGGGCCGTGATCCGCGCCCTCTGCATCATCTCCGGGCTCGCGGCGATGGTGCTCTGCGCGTGCTCCTCCGATCCGCAGAAGGGGTACTCCTTCCAGTCCACCTACAAGGGAGGGCGGACGGTCGCGGTGCCCGTGTGGGGGAACAAGACGTACTCGCAGGGGCTGGAGGTCGCGCTCACCCGGGCGATCGTGGCGGAGATCCAGCGCAAGACCCCCTGGCTCGTCGTCCCGCCGGAGCAGGCGGACACGGTGCTTTCCGGCGTGCTGACGGAGTCGCGGCTGCGCCCGTTGTCGACGGCGCGGGGCACCGGCCTGGTGCAGGAGGTCGCGGTGGCCCTCACCGTGGACTTCGACTGGCGCAGCAACCGCACGGGGCAGTCACTGGTCTCCCGGCGCGATTTCCAGGCGGTCCAGACCTTCATCCCGGCACGGGGCACCGGGGAGCGGATCGAACTCGGGCAGGCCGCGGCCGTACAAGAGTTGGCCCACGACATCGTCGCCGAACTCCGGTCGAACTGGTAGCGCGGTCCGCCTAGCGTTTTGCGGACGTTGGGAGGGGCATCAAGCACGCTCCCATCGCGGGCCGAAGAACCTTTGGAAGGTGTTGCCGCGCATGGCCAAGAGGCGAGAAAACCCGACGCTGGAGGCTCCTTCCCAGGATGCCCGGGGCGACCGTGCCCCGGGTCCGGGCGGCGCGGACGGCAAGAAGCCCCAGGCGGCCACAGGCATGCCGCCGGCCCGCGGGATGGTCGGCATGATCGCGGTGGTCCTGTCGATCGGCCTGCTGCTGCTGCTCTACAACTCCAACTCGCCGGGGGCCCGCATCAGCCTCGACCAGTTCGAGACCAAGTGGAAGAATCACGAGATCGTGGAGCCGGTGGAGATCCGTGACACGACGATCATCGCCTGGCAGAAGGCGGGCCCGGACGGCGACAAGACCAAACTCTCGATCGCCCTGCCGCCGCTGGCCGCGGAGACGATCACCAAGCGCGTCATGGACATCACCGGCGGCAAGGTGCTGACGGTGCGGAGCCCGGACTGGGTGCCGGTCCTCTGGTTCTTTGCCCCCATCATCCTGCTGATCGTCCTGTTCTGGGTGATCTCCCGCGGGCTGCGCAACGTCGGGGCGGGCGGGGGGATGCTCGGGTCCTTCGGCAAGTCTCGCCACCGCGTGATGTCGAAGGAGATGACCGGGGTGACCTTCGCCGACGTCGCGGGCGTCGATGAGGCCAAGGACGAGGTCGGCGAGATCATCGAGTTCCTCAGGAATCCGAAGAAGTTCACGAAACTCGGCGGGCGCATCCCCCGGGGTGTGCTGCTGGTGGGCGAGCCCGGCTGCGGCAAGACGCTGCTGGCCAAGGCCATCGCCGGCGAGGCGGACGTGCCGTTCTTCTCGATCAGCGGGTCGGACTTCGTGGAGATGTTCGTGGGCGTCGGCGCCAGCCGCGTCCGCGACCTGTTCAAGCAGGCCAAGGACTCCGCCCCCTGCATCATCTTCCTGGACGAGATCGACGCCGTGGGGCGGCGCCGCGGCGGCGGGTTCACCACGGGCGGCCACGACGAGCGTGAGCAGACCCTGAACGCGATCCTGGTCGAGATGGACGGGTTCGCGTCCAGCGACGGCGTGATCGTGATCGCGGCGACCAACCGCCCGGACGTGCTGGACCCCGCGCTCATCCGCCCGGGCCGCTTCGACCGCCAGATCGTTGTGCCGCTGCCGGACGTCAAGGGACGCCTGGAGATCCTGAAGGTCCACGCCAAGAAGGTCAAACTCGGGCCCAACGTGGAACTGGAGCGGATCGCCCGCGGCACGCCCATGTTCAGCGGGGCGGACCTGGCCGCGATCATCAACGAGGCCGCCATCGCCGCCACGATGCAGAACAAGGACTTCGTCGAGCAGGAGGACCTGGAGGAGGCCCGGGCCAAGGTCAAGTTCGGGCGCGCCAAGAAGTCCCGCGTCCGCGAGAAGGAGGAGAACAAACTGGTCGCCTACCACGAGGCCGGCCACGCCGTGCTCCAGTGCCTGATCCCCGACGCCGACCCGCTGCACAAGGTCACGATCATCCCGCGCGGCCAGATGGGCGGGGCCACCTTCTCCCTGCCGGAGAAGGACCGCATGGGCTACTCGCTCAAGTGGATCTCCGCGACCATGAAGATGGCCTGCGGCGGTCGCATCGCCGAGGAGCGGGCGATGGGCGACGCCTCCAGCGGCGCCGCCTCCGACATCGCCCAGGTCACGCGCATGGCGCGCACGATGGTCGAGGAATGGGGGATGAGCCCGCGCCTCGGCTTCATCCGCTATGCCGGCGAGGACACCCGCGAGTCGTTCATCCAGGACAAGGGCTACTCGGAGGACACCGCCCGGGTGATCGACGAGGAGATCCGCAGGATCGTGGACGAGGCGTACCAGGAGGCCGCGAGGCTCCTCACCGAGAACTGGGAGAAGGTCGAGGTTCTTGCCACCGCCCTCCTGAAGTACGAAACGCTCACCGCCGACGAGGTCCACCGCCTGATGCGCGGCGAGCCGCTCGACAAGCCGACCGTGAGCGAACTGCTCGCCGCCGAGTCCCGCCGCCGCGCCCGCGAGGAGACCGCCGCGAAGGTGAAGGCCCGCGAGGAGCCGGGCACGCCGCCGGGCAGCGCCCTGCCCAGGCCGGCGTGACCGCCTTGTCGCCCGCCGCGACCGGCCGGGCCTGAAGACTTGCGCCCGCCACTCGGCGGGGCCGACCATCGGCGCCTCTCCGCACGGGTATCCTTCCGCCCATGACGACCGCGACGTTCCGTTCCCTGCCCTTCATGGGCGTCATCCGCGTCAACAACGAGGCCATGAAGGTCGGCTGGCGCATGGGCGACCCCGACTGGACCAACCTCGGGCAGGGCCAGCCGGAGGTCGGTGAGATCCCCGGGGCTCCGGCGCGGTTGTCCCGTATCGACCTTGCCCCGACCGACCATGCCTACGGCCCGGTCGAGGGGCTGCCGGAACTGCGGCAGGCGGTGGCGGACCACTACAACCGGCTGTTCCGTCACGGCAAGGCATCGCGTTACACCCCGGACAACGTCGCCATCGCGGCCGGCGGGCGTCTGGCCCTTTCCCGCATCGGATCGGCGCTGAACACGGGGCGGCTGGGCTATTTCACGCCGGATTACACGGCGTACGAGGACATGATGACGACGTTCCAGCGGATTGACCCCGCGTGGATCGAACTGCGCCCGGAGGCCGGTTTCAGGATCACGCCGGGGGCGCTGGAGGATCGGGTTGTCAGCGGGGGGATCGGCGCACTGCTCATCTCCAACCCGTGCAACCCGACCGGCGTCGTCATCGAGGGTGATGAACTGGGCCAGTGGGTCGCGATGGCCCGGCGGCGCAACTGCACGCTCCTGATGGACGAGTTCTACTCGCACTATGTCTTCACCGGCGGGAGGGCCGGCGCGGGCCCGGTGAGCGCCGCGGCGTTTGTGGAGGACGTGGACAGGGATCCGGTGGTGATCGTGGACGGGCTGACCAAGTGCTACCGGTATCCGGGGTGGCGCGTCGGCTGGGTTCTGGCCCCGCGCGAGGTCATCCGGACCATGACGGCCGCCGGCAGTTTCCTGGACGGGGGACCGGGGCGGCCGATCCAGCGGGCCGCGCTCGAGGTGCTCCGCCCGGAGCGGGCCGACCGGGAGACCGGGGCCGTCCGCGCCTATTTCGCGGAGAAGCAGCACCTGACCGTGACCCGACTTCGTGAACTCGGTGTCGAGTTCCCCGCCGAGCCCCGCGGCACGTTCTACGCCTGGGGCAGTGTCGCGAAACTCCCGGCCCCGCTCAACGACGGCGTGGGGTTCATGAAGGAGGGGTTCACGCACCGCGTGCTGACGGTGCCGGGCGAGTACTTCGACGTGAACCCGAACCGTTCGCGCCCTGGCGCCTCACCGCTGGCCCGGTTCGTCCGGTTCAGTTTCGGGCCGCCGATGGACAACCTGCGCGCCGGGCTCGACCGACTGGCCGCGATGGTGAGAGGGGCGTAGCGCCGGGACGGCTACTTCTTCTCCGCGTCCTTCTTCCGCCGGGCCGCGACGCCCGGGTCGGCGTCGATGATCCGCTTGACAATCGTCTCGGTCAGGCGGTCGGCCGGATCGAGCGGGAACCCCTGCCACCGCACCACGCCGTCGGTGGAGATCACCAGGACGTGCGGAATCCCTCGCACGTCGATCTCCGTCGCGGTCCGGCTCCGCGTATCGATCGCCTGGGTGTAGGCCATCTCGTTGTCTTCCATGAACCGGCGCACCTTCGACGGCTGCTCGTTGCTGATCCCGATCACGACCAGGTCGTCCCTGAACTTCTTCTGCAGCGCGTTCAGTTCGGGGATGGTGGCGCGGCACGGCGGGCACCACGTCGCCCAGAAGTCAATGAGGACGACCCTGCCCTCCTTCACCGGGTGGTCGGTCAACATCTCTTCCACAATGAGTTCCGGGGCCTTCCGCCCACGCAGGTCCTTCCCGGCGTGAATGTCCTTTTTCACGATCTCCGGCCATGCAGGACCGTCGCTCGCGGCGGGGGCCGCGGACGGGGCGTCAGCGGCGGGAGGGTTGGGCGTCGAATCCTGGGCGTGCGTCGCCGTGCCGGCGACACCAAGCAGCACGCACGCAAGCCACGTCGGTCGGATGCTCATTCGGCGCCTCCTTCGGCGCACCAATCATAGTGCCGTACCGACTTGACACCCGGCACGACCCCGTTACCCTGCCGTTGTCATCGGTGCCCCGTGCGCGGACCGCGCGCCCGGGGTGAAAAGGGAAGCGTGGTGAGGTCCGCACGGACCGAATCCACCGCGGACGCGCCGCCGTGAAGGGCGGGTAGACGGCTACCCACCGGGCACACGCGCCACTGGTCGCCGCGAGCGACCGGGAAGGCAAGCCCGGACAGGCCCGAAGCCGGAAGACCTGCCGACGACAACCGACCCCGGCGAACCGGGGCCGGGCTTGGCGGCCCCCGCGAACGGGGCGGCTCGAGCGCCGGCGTGCCCGTTCCCGGCCGCCTCGCACTCCGCCGCATCCAACCCATCGCAAGGGCCCGGTCGTCACGGGACCGTCCCGCGCGCACACGGGACGCTGCTGGCCCCGTCCGGGGGCCGGAGGTTCGTCCGCATGGTCCGCAGCGTTGTTGTTGTTGTTGTCGCCGCCGCCGCGCCCGCGTTCGGCCAATGGGCCGCGCACGTCGAGTCCTATGTGCCCGGTGCCGGCGTGCCCGCGGGGTATGAAGAGCCGTCGCACGCCCTGGGGCAGCCCTCACGCATGACCAGTTTCGGGGCCGTGTCCCCGTTCAACCCGCCGTTTGACGCGTCCGACCTGGTTTCCATCGGCGCGGGCGGTTCGCTCGTCCTTCGCTTCGACGAGCCGATCACCGACAACCCGCTCCACGAGTTCGGCGTAGACCTCATCGTCTTTGGCAACACCGGCTACATCGATTCCGCCTGGCCCGGCGGAGTCTGGGGCGGCGTTCTGGGGGACGGCCGCGGCCTGATCGAGGTCAGCGCCGACGGGAGCGACTGGCGTGCGGTGACGCCGCTGGCGGATTCACCGTACCCGACGCTCGGGTATTCCGATCTCTCCGACCCTTACGCACCCGGCCCGGGACTGGTCCCCTCCGACTTCACGCGGCCTGTGAACCCCGCGTTCGAGCCCACCCTGGGAACAACCTTTGACGAGATTCGCGCCGCGTACAGCGGCTCCGGCGGCGGCACGGGCGTGGACATCGGCGAGTCTGGCCTCGCGTCCATTTCGTATGTGCGGATCACCAACCCCGTCGCCAGCGGGCATGTGGAAGTCGATGCCATCGCCGCGGTCTCTGTGCCCGGCCCCGGCGGGCTCGCGTGCTTGACGCTGGCGGCGGTCTTCGGCTCGCGTCGCCGGGGGTGCGCGTGAGGCCGGCATGGGTGACGGTGTGCGGGATGCTCGCGGCCGCGGGCGCCCGGGCGCAGGACTGGACGCACCTGGCAGGCAACCCGCAGCGGGTGAGCGTGGCCGCGGCCGCGGTTGTCCCGGACACGCCGCGGTGGGTCGTCACGAGCGACGAACTCGGGCGGCCGGTCACGTTCTACGGGCAGTCGGGTGTCGTGACGCTGGGCCAGCGGGTTTACGCCCGCGGCGTCTCCGGCGGGGTGTCGCGGCTGCTGGCGGTGTCGCGGACAACTGGTGTGGTCGTGTGGAGCGCGCCGGTTCCCGCGCCCGTGCTGGAGTCCTGGGCGGCGCCCACGGTGGATGCGGGGAACGCGGCGGTCCTCGTGGCGGATGGGCCGGCCCTTACGGCGATCGACGCGGCGACCGGTGGTCAGCGGTGGCAGGCTCCCATGCCGCGCCCGCTGGTGAGCGTTTCGCCGGTGGTCACGGGCGACCTGCACCCCCGTGACCGGGCGTTCGTGGTCGATTACGACGGGGTGGGCGTCGGCGGGCGGCTGCACTGCATCAACGTCGATCCCTTCGACGCCGCGCTCAACCCGCACCAGCCGGGTGATGAACTGTGGTCGGCCCCGGTCGGCGGCACGTCCGGGAGCACCGCGGCGTACGCTGCCGGCGTCGTCTATGTGGCCTCGGCGTCGGATCCGGCGGGGTCCAGCGCGGGCGTCGTGTACGCGTTTCCGGCCGGGTCCACATCGTCCCCAGACCCGCTGTGGGCGACGCCGAACACCGAGCCGCTCGGATTCTTCGGCGGTGTGGCGGTGGAGGGCGGCGGGGTGTACGCCGCGTCGTACGCCTTCTCCGGGGGGATCGACGCGGCCAACCTTGTGAAACTGGACGCCGCGACGGGAGCGCCGTTGTGGTCGGTGCCCTGCAACCGTACGTCGTCGATTCCGGTGCCGCTGCCGGGCGGCCTCGTCGCGCTGTCGGGCGGTCTCCGTGGATTCGGGACGGTGCCGAGCGTGCAAGTGTTCCGCGACGAGGGCCCGTCCGCGGCGCGTCTGTGGGACTCCGCGCTGGGCTCCTGGCATGACGACAACCTGAACGGGCAGATGGACCCGGGCGAGTACCTGCTCGTCGGCGGGTGGACCCAGCAGCCCGTGATGACCGCGTCCGGGCTGCTGATCGGTGCGCTCCCGGCCGGGCCCAGCACCACGGGCGCGCCCGCGGACCTCTACCTGCTGGACATCGATCAGCATCCATCCAGCCCGGCGTTCGTGATGGCACACTTCGTCGGCGCCGGGGCCAGCCCCGCGGTCGCGGACGGATGGGCGTTCACCGTCGGCCCCGCCGGCCTGTACGCATTCGCGCCGCCCTGCGGGCCCGATTGCAACGCTGACGGCTCGCTGAACCTCGCCGACTTCGGCTGCTTCCAGACCCGATTCGCACTCGGTGAGCCCTACGCCGACTGCAACGGCGACGGCGTGCGGAACCTGGCGGACTTCGGGTGCTTCCAGACGCTGTTTGCCCTGGGTTGTCCGTGAGAGGACGCGAAGGCCGCGACATGCGAAGCAGAGATGGAACGCGGAGTTCGGCGGGGATCCGGGGCGAAGCCCAGTTGGCACCGGCATCGCTGCGCCTCCGGGCTCTTCGCATTCACGGTCTTCTGTCCATCCTCGTTCCCCCGCACCCACCGCGCTCACTCCGCGCCTTCACACTACTCGAACTGCTGGTCAGCATCAGCGTGATCTCGCTGCTGATCGGCCTGCTGCTGCCGGCCCTCGGCGCGTCCCGCCGCACCGCGCACACGGTTCAGTGTTCCTCGAACCAGCGGCAACTCGTCCTCGCCTGGACTCTCTACGCCGCCGACTACCGCGGCTTCTGTGCGCCGGCGGCGCGCGAATCCGACCCGGCGGGCCCCGTGTACTGGTGGGGGCGCGTCGCCGGCGGCGCGACTCCCACGGTCATCCGTGACGACGGCCTGCTCTCGCCGTACCTCGCCGATTCCCTGCACGAGGGCTCCGTGCTCGAGTGTCCCGCGCAGCCCTGGGGGTCCTACCGTGCCCAGCCCATGTCCATCCCGGCCCCCGGACAGCCGACGAGCACCTACGGGTACAACGGGTACGGCCTTTGCCCACCGGCGGCTCCCGGGTGGAACCTCTCCATCGGTGCGCAGCGATGGCAACGCGTCGACGACCTCGCGCAGCCCAGCGGCGTGTTTGTGTTCGCCGATGCGATGCTCCCCGGCACGCCCATCCGAAACTCCGCACTCCTGGACCCGCCCTTGTTGTTCACCGGTGGTGCCTGGTCCCCCAACTCCTCGCCCACGACGGTCTTTCGCCACCTGGGCGGGCCCTTTGGCTCCGTGTCCGCCGGTCGCGCCGACGGCAGCGCCACGCTGGCCGCGGCCGAGGGCGCCTGGCTCACGCATCCGAACCTGCGCATAGGCTCCGTCGGCATGGACAACGAGCACTACGTTCCGGGCTGGGTTCTGTGGCGCTGAGTCCTGATGACCTGCCTGATGGGCCGGTGGACCGCTGCCTGTGCGCCGGCGTCACGTTTGCCGAGTTCAAGAGGCGCGCCGACCGGACCGGTGCGACCATGGATGAACTCCAGCGTGCCACCGGATGCGGCAGAGGCTGCGGCCTCTGCCGGCCCTACCTGGTGCTGGCCCTCAGGACCGGCAGGACACGGCTGCCGGTGCTGAGCCCCGCCCAGTTCAGTGACCTGGGCGTGTCGCCTTAGCGCCACAATCAAGGGGTGCGTGGCCGCAGGTCCACGACGATCGGCAGGTGCTCGCTGGCGCCGGTATCGCCGCGATCGAGGCCGATGCGGGCCAGTGCGCCCTCGGTCAGGCGGGTGGTGTCGAAGGCCAGAGCCTGGGCGGTGGTCGCAAACGCATCGCTGAACAGGACGTAGTCCACCCGGGCGGGCAGGGCCGACCCGCCGGGTTGCCGCCAGGTGGACAGCACGGAATCGCCGAGGACAAAGGCGTCGGCCACGGTCAGGTCCGTTCCGTCGTCGTCGAGGCCGGCCCGCAGCGTGTCGAGCGGCCCTCGCAGGGCAAGATTCAGGTCGCCCCCGATCACCCGGAGCCCGGGTCCCGACCCCGTGAGGGCCGATTTCAGGGCCCGGTTAATGGCCGCGGCCTGGGCCGCACGCTGCGCCTCCATGTCCGGGCTTTCCCCCGGGGCCAGGCTGATGCTGGCCACGGCCGCATCACCCAGGGGCGTGTGGACGGTCGCCGCGATGAAGCGGGGTGCGCCGCCGGTCTCGGTCGCAGCCGAGAGCGGGTCAGTTCCCAGCGCATCCATCGGGAAGCGTGAGATGATCCCGACGCCGGCCTCCGGGAGCGAACGCGCGTGCCACTCGCCCTCGCCGGTGACCAGTGCGGTACACCAGGCTTGGAGCGTGGCCGCGTCCGATTTCCATCCCTGGACCAGGATGATGTCGGGCGAGAGGGCGGTGAGCACGTTGGCGAACGGACGGGCGTTGGTCTCCGGCCCCTGACCCGCGGCACCCCCAACGTTCCACGAGACGACGCGGATGTCGCCCGTCTGTTTGGCTGTCACGCCCGCATCGAACATCGCCGGGGCCTTCGCGGCGGCAGGCTTCGGGAAGACCTCCGGGTCCGACCAGCCGACGATCGTGCCGTTCTCCGTCAGTTCCAGCATGGTGCGTCCGGACTGCGACCCGGCCATGACCTCCGTGAGCGCGGGAGCGGCCCAGGGCAGGCGCGACACACGCACCTCGTACCATTGTGAGGCGTAACTCGGCGCGACCTGAAGGCCGATCTGCTCCGCGGTCAGCGGTGTGCGGTTGCCGTCGGAGTCCAGTGCGAAGGCGCGGACGCCGCCCGTGCCGTCCTGCGGTGAGAACTCGATCAGAAGGTCCACGCCCAGCGACATCGCCGCGGCAAGACCGGGGAAACGCCCGCCCGTATTCGTCCGCCCGTCCGCGTCCAGCAGGAGCGTGGTGGTGGCGGGGGCGTGGACCAGGTCCGCCTCGGATTCGAGGCCAACTTTGAAGTAGAGGTAGTTGGGGTCGGCGAGGGAGGCAACCCCGTCGGGCCACTCGGCCGTCTGGCCGTCGAGGATGACCCGCGCCGGGACGGCGGGCCGCGCGCCCGCCTGCTGGCGCGGGCGGGGCTGAGACTGGTGTTGGCTCGAGGCGCAGCCGGCAAGACAGATAAGGATCGCGGCCGCGGTGGCGGCTGCACGAGGGCTCGATGGGGTCATACCGGTACTATCGCGGAAAAGGTCCGCCGCGGCAAGCCCAATACCGGCCAATGGCAATAGTTGCGCTCCGCCCGATCGAGTCCGCCCGATCAGTTTTCGCGTCGATGCCGGGCGGCGGGCCGCCCGGACCCCGCGTAGTGTGTCCGGATGCAGGTTCCAGACCCAGCCGAGTGGCTTGAGGCCGACGGCCTCGGCGGGTTCGCGTCGGGGACTGCCGGTGGCCCGCGGACGCGACGGTACCACGCGCTGCTGCTGGTGGCGGTGACGCCGCCGACGGGGCGGATGGTGCTGGTGAACGGGGCCGAGGTCTATGTCAGCACCTCGCGGGGCACGTTCCCTCTGTCCACGCAGAACTACTCGCCGGGGGTTCTGCACCCGGGAGGCTCGGAGTTCATCCAATCGTTCGGGCACCGACCCTGGCCGCGCTGGGTGTACCGCCTGCCGGACGGCACGGAGATCGTGCACGAGGTGTTCATTTCCCGCCGTGCCGCCGGCCCCGTCACCGTGATGACCTGGCGCGCCGAGCGCAGCCGCGGTCGCGTGTCCGTGAGTGTGCGGCCGCTGATGTCGGGGCGCGACTACCACTCGACTCATCACGAAAACGCGGTGTTCAACTTCGCGATGGAGTCACGCGGGCCACGGGTGACGTGCCGGCCGTACCCCGGCGTGCCGGCCACGACGATGTCGTCCAGCGGGGTGTACCGGGCGGATGCGGCCTGGTACCGCAACTTCCAGTACGACCGGGAACGGGAGCGCGGGCTGGCCTTCACCGAGGATCTGGCAAGCCCCGGCGAGTTTGCGCTGGAGATCGAGGATCAGGAGGGCGTGGTGATGCTCAGCGCCGGCGGGCCTGACCTGGCGCCCGCCCCGGGCGAGGCCGGTGCGCTGCGTGCGATGGAGGCGGCGCGGCGCGGGGCGCTGGGGGAGGGGCTCGGGCGCAGCGCGGAGGACTACCTGGTTCGGCGGGGGCGGGGGCGGACGATCATCGCCGGGTATCCGTGGTTCACAGACTGGGGGCGGGACACGTTCATCTCCGTGCGCGGGCTGTGCCTGGCGACCGGGCGGCTGGAGGAGGCCGGGCGCATCCTGTGCGAATGGGCGGAGGTGGTCTCGGAGGGGATGGTGCCGAACCGGTTCCCGGATGGGAGCGGCGAACCCGAGTACAACTCGGTGGACGCCTCGCTTTGGTTCGTGATCGCGACCCACGAGTACCTGGAAGCGAGCGGGGCCAAGGGCAAGGAGCGCGCGGCGCTTCAGCGGGCGGTGCGGGAGATCGTGGAGGGGTACGAGGGTGGGACACGGTTCGGGATCCGCGCGGACCGCGACGCGCTGCTGGCGGCGGGCACGCCGGGCGGGGGGGTGCAACTGACGTGGATGGACGCGAAGGTGGGGGATTGGGTCGTGACGCCGCGGGTAGGGAAGCCCGTGGAGGTTCAGGCACTGTGGATCAACGCGCTGCGGATCGCCGGGACGCACAACCCGAGGTGGCTGGATCTGGCGGCGCGGGCGACGCGGAACTTCGAGGCGAGGTTCTGGGATGAGGCACGCGGGCAGCTCCACGACGTGGTGGATGTGGACCACGAGCCCGGCAAGGTGGATCCGGCGTGCCGGCCGAACCAGGTGTTTGCCGTGGGGGGCCTGCCGCAGGCGATTCTGGAGGGGTCCAAGGCGCGGAAGGTTGTGGACACGGCCGTGGCGAAGTTGCTCACGCCGATGGGCCTGCGGACGCTCGCACCGGGTGAGCCCGGGTACTGCCCGCGGTTCGACGGCGGCCCGCTGGAGCGGGACGCGGCGTACCACAACGGGACGGTTTGGCCATGGCTGATGGGACCGTTCATCGAGGCGTGGGTGCGTGTGCGAGGGTCCACGACGCCGGCGAAGGAGGAAGCGCGGCGGCGGTTCCTGGAGCCGCTGCTGCGGGCCGGAGCCAAGGCCGGGCTCGGGCACTTGCCCGAGGTTGCGGACGGGGAGGCGCCGCATCGGCCGGGTGGGTGCCCGTTCCAGGCGTGGTCGGTGGGGGAGAGCGTGAGAATGGGGGCGGTGCTGGGGTCCGCTCGAGCATCTCAGTGATTCCCACCGCCCTCATCGCCATTGGTTCCAACCTCGGCGATCGTGCCGCTCACCTGCGCACCGCCACAAGCGCCCTGCGCACACTGCCCGAGTCCCGCCTCGTCGCTGTCTCGCCCGTGTTCGAGACCGCCCCCATCGGCCCCGTTGCGCAGGGCCCGTACCTCAACGCCGCCGCCGCGCTCCAGACCACCCTCGGCCCGCGCGCCCTCCTGGGCGCGCTCCTGGCTATCGAACGCGCCGCGGGGCGCGAGCGGAGGGAAGGCGAGCGGTGGGGCCCCCGCACCCTCGACCTCGACCTGCTCATCTACGAGAACCTCATCGTGAACGAGCCCGGCCTTACCCTGCCGCACCCGCGCCTGCACGAGCGGGCCTTTGTCCTGGAACCCCTCTCCCACATCGCCGCCGCCGCCGTCATCCCCGGCAAGAACCTGACGATCGTCGCGGCCCTGGCGGCGCTCCGCTCCCCCGCCCCGTAAGATCGGGCGATGCAGTTCTCCGCGTGCGTTGCGATCTTCATCCTCTCGGGCGCCGCTCTCGCGCAGGACCAGCCGCCGCTCCCCATCACGCCGGAGATCGTGCTCGGTGATCTTCGCGCCGCGTACCGCAAGGCTCCGGTGGCCGACGAGGTCCGTGTTACGCTCCGCACGCCGGCCGGCCCCGTTCGCTCGGATCGCGTCGTCATCCGCGCCGACGCCGCCGGAGTGCGCACCGACGACGGCCCGCGCTCCGTGCTCCTCACTCTTGGCCCGCTCTCCATCTGGGTCGGCGGTGGCCGCGTCGTGGCGACCCATGAGGCCGAGCCCGGCGCCGCGTTCGTGCGGGAGTTCACCGGGCCGATCGAGCCCGCGGCGCTCCGCGACATCCTTCCCCCGATCCCGCTCCCGCAACTGGCCGCCCTCGCGCCTGATGCCGCCGCGATGAGCGACCCCACACCGTACACCCCGCACGTCACCTGGACGGGCGCCTCGCTCGACACCGAAGCCAAGCCGCCGACCGCCACCGTCACCGGTTCCTTCCCGGGCGGCCCGGTGACGATGACCATCGATGCCCAGAGCGGCCGGCTCACCTCCTTCCGTGCCGATACGACCGGCCCGGACGGCCCCGTCACGCTGGAACTGACCTCAAAGCCGATCGACCCCGGCACGCCCGCGTCGTGGAAGATCGACGCCGCGGAAGGGGGGCGTGAGGTTGTCACGTCGCTCGCCGAACTGCGCACCGGGCGTGTGCCCCCCGTCCTCAGGGCCGGCGACACCGTCCCCGATGTCGCCCTGCTCGGCCCCGACCTTTCCGCGTGGTCGCTGCACGATGCGCTCGCCTCCGCTGCCCGCGAGCGCCCGGGTGAACCCGCGGCGCCGGCCGTCCTCATTCTCTTTCGTGCCGAGCGTGTCGGCCCCGCGCCCATGAACAATGCCAGGACCGCCGCGGCCGCCCTCCGCGTGCTCGCCACCGCTCAACCGCCGACGCGGTTTATCTCCCGCGCCGGCGTCGTCATCGACCTCGGCGAGTTCAGCCGCGATCGGTTCCAGGCCCTTCGCCGGCAATGGGCCGAAGGCGCCCCTCCGGACTCAGACGGCCTTCTCTGGGCCTCCTCCGCCGCTCAGACCATCGATCGCTTCTCCAGGGAGGCTGCCGCGATCGCGGCCATCATCGGCCCCGACCGGACCCTTCGCGCCGTGATCGTCCTTGACGCCAACCCCGATATCCCTGCCGCGATCTCCGCGGTCCTCGCCCCGCCCCCGCCACCGTCCCCGGGGCCTTCGACAGGGTGACCACCGGGGGTTGGGCGTTCGGGCGCTCCACGGGCTCCACCCGGTTCACGGGGCGCAGCAGGGAATGGCGCCGGAGAGTCTGCTTGCAAGGCAGGGAGGAATCGCGGTCGCCGAAGCCTTGAGGCTCGTCGCGTGCCGGGATTCGGACGGAAGGCCCGCCGGGAGCGGCGGATTACACACACGTTGCCGGCGGCGTGAGCGGGGCTGGCCCGAGCGTCTGGATCGTGACCCGCCCAAGAGAGCGGTGCCGCAGGTACGCCGCGACCTGTTCGAGAGTGACGCCGTCGATCTGTGCGGCCATCTCCGCCAATCCCCGTGCCCGGCCGAGCCTGTGCAGGTCCGACGCCAGGCCTGCGGCCCGTGCCGCCGTGGACTCCCCCGCGAACACCAGTCGCGACTTCATGCCGACGACCGCCCGTTCGAACTCCTCCCGGCTCACCGCGCCGTCAGGCGTGCCGATCCGCGCCAGTTCCGCCCACAGGACGTCCAGTGACTCCTGGGCCCGCTCCGGCGTCGTGCCAACATACGCCGTGACGGACCCGAAGTCCCGCCCGGATGCGTAGCCCGCGCTCACGGAATAGCACAGGCCCCGCTTCTCACGCACCTCGGTGAACAGCCTTCCCGCCATGCCGCCGGAGAGCACCGACGCCGCGACCTTCTCCAGCACGCTGCCGGGCTCGGGCTCCGCCGGTGCATCGTGCAGGAGAAAGATCTGCACCTGGTTGGTCTGGTCCTGCTCGTGGGCGTACCCCCGCGGCGGCGCCGCTGCGAGCGAGAACGCCGGGGCGGCCCCGTCCCAGCCTTTGAGCAGGTCGTTCAGTTGCCTGCGCAGCGCGTCCGCCCGCACCGCGCCCGCGAATGCCAGGAAGCACCCGCGCGGGCGTGCCCGCTCCCGCCAGCCGTTCACCAGTTCGTCACGGGTCACCGCCTCCACGCCGTGCCGCGTCCCCGTGGCGGTCCGGTTGAGGGGGACCGGGTAGTGCCGGCTCCGGGCGGCGTTCGATGCCCTCTGCTGCGGATCGTCCTTCAGGGCATCGATCGCCTGCAGCGCCAGGTCCCGCGTCGGCTCGATCGCCTCCTGGTCCATCCGCGGACGCAGGATCATGTCCGTCAGCAGGGGCAGTGCATCGCCGACCCGCGCCCCGATCATGGTTGCCGACAGTCGCAGGTGATAACTCGCGGCATCCGTGGACTTCGATACACCGAGGCGGTCGAGCGCATCGGCGTGGTCGCGGGAGGCCAGGGCGCCCGCACCCCGCATCAGGAGTTCGGCCCACATGGACGACACCCCCTGACGGTCCGCCGGTTCGGTCGCCGTCCCCGCGGGCACCAGCCAGGTCATCGCGGCCGACCGCACCCCCGGCATCTCCTCGACCACCAGGGGCATGCCGCAGTCGAGGGTCTGGAGTTGGATGCTGGTCATGGGGCCGCGGAGTGTAAGCACCGGACGGCCGCGCAGGCGTCACAGACCGACCCCGTGCTGCGACCGCTGTCTTTTCTCCCCAACCCGTGCCCGGCGCGGGCCGACGCTAGGGCAAGCAGCCCTATGGCCCCAAAGCCGACCCCCAAGCCGACGACTCTTCGCCGTACTGTGGACGTGGTCACGGGTCTGGCGGTTCTCGGCCTGTTCACCGGGCTCGGGATGTACCAGTACCAGCACCGGCAGAAGGAGGTCGCTGTTGCCGCGGCCGCCGACGACCTTGTGCGGTTTCAGCAGATGATCCAGTTGCGTGCGGCGACCAAGGACGTTCCGCTGAACGCCCGCGGCTGGCCGCAGACGATCGATCCCGCGTGGTTCGGGGAATCTCCGCCGCGGAACCACTTGGTGTCGTCCGTGCATCCGTGGCTGGAGGTTGCGGCGGCGGAGGAGGCCGACCTGCAGGATCCGTTTGTGCGGATGACGATCGACTCCAAGAAGGCAGGGTACTGGTACAACCCCAACCAGGGGATCGTGCGGGCCCGCGTGCCCGTGGGCATCAGCGACGAGCGTGCGCTGGCGCTCTACAACAGGATCAACGGGACGGCGCTCACGACGATCTATTCGAAGGAAGTGCTGCCGGCACCCGGCGCTGTGGCCGGGCAGCAGCCGGCTGAGGCGTCCGCGCCGGTGACAACGGCGTCGGTCCCTGAGCCGGTGCCCGCCGGCGGGGACACACCGCCGGCTGCTGAACCGTCGAAATCTTCACCGTCGCCGCCGCCGCCGCGCTAGCGGACTGCTGCAACTGGCGTCGATTCAGCGTGGTCCTGCGCCGATCCGGAGGACATCTTCGATGGTGTACCACCCCGCTGCACGCCCGTGCAGCCAGCGTGCGGCGCGCAATGCGCCACATGCGAAGACGTCCCGCGACGTTGCGCGGTGGGTGAGTTCAAGGTACTCCCCCGGCCCGGCGAGGCGCACAGTGTGTTCACCGACGACGTCGCCGGTGCGGATCGACAGCACCTGGTCGCCGCGCACCGCGCCGCCGGCGGATTCCACCGCCCGCACCAGGCGTCCGGCGGTGCCGGACGGCGCATCCTTCTTTGCCGCGTGGTGCGCCTCGACAATGGAAACTTCGTAGCCGGGCAGGCCCGCGGTCGCGCGGGAGACCAGATCGGCGAGCACGGCGATGCCGAGCGACGTATTGGGCGCGACGAGGACGGCGCGGTGACGCGACGCGGCGCGGATCGATTCGGCGGCCGGCGGGCTGAGCCCGGTGGTTCCGACGAGCAGCGCGGCGCCGCACTCCGCGGCCAGCGCGAGCGCCGCGAGCGCACCCGCATCGCTGGAGAAGTCGGCGACTACATCGGCGCGGAAACCCCTCGAAACCGAGGCTGTTTCGGCAATGCGGGGTGAGCCGTCGCCGGCGCACGGGGCGCCGACTGCTGGGCTGCCGGTGCGCTCCACCGCCGCGACGAGCGCGAACGCGGGGTCGCCCGCGGCGAGCGTGCAGAGGCGCGCGCCCATGCGTCCGGCGGCGCCGTGGATGATGATGCGCGTCGCGCTACCGACAGACTGTTGTTGCGGTGGAGTTGACACGAGTGCGTCCATCGTTCATGCTGAGCGCGCTCGCAGGTCCTGCGCGTTTGCTCAAGCGATCGGTCAGCATAGTCCGATACAGAGCACGCAGGTGATGCGGCGCGGTGCTTGTGGCAACCCGCTCCGCCCGATTCCAAACGCCTGCGCGAGCAACTTAGGAGAATCACATGGCGAAGAAGACCAAGAAGAAGGCGAAGAAGGCCGGTCGGAAGACGAAGAAGAAAGCCCGTCGGTAAGGCCCGCCTTTCGGGCGGAGTTTCCTTTCACGAAGACAACGTGCCCCGGGCCTGACGCTCCGGGGCGGGACAAGAGTGCCACCGATCACGGGGCCGGCCCAGCCGGCCTCGCGGTCGTTTTGGGGGTGCGGCGCGCCGACAATCAGGGCGTGACGGGTCCAGCGGACATCCTCCGTTCCAACCGCACGGGCGTGCTGATGGCGGGTGAGCGGGCGTTCCCCGTGCTGTTCGTGACCGCACACGACGGCGCACTCGTGGCCCCGCTGGAGGGCGGGGCGATCGAGGCAGGCGGGCACACCCTGTTCGTTCCGGAGGAATCGGTCGATGCGCTGCAACTGCTCGTGCGTGTGGCCCGCCTCGGGCCTGACCCGGCGGCCGCTGATCGGTGGCGGGCGTACCACGGCACGGCGCGGTCGGCGCGGTGGTGCGCGATGTCGGTCGAGTCGGGGCGGCGCGGTGCGGAGGTGGTCGACGGCGCAGGACTCATGCTCGTCAACCCGCTGGCCGACGCCGAGGGCGCCCTGTGCCGGCGGGTCAACTCCGACGCCGCGGCGCTGCGGCGCGCCGTCCTGGGCGCGGCCGGCGTGGACGTGCCGCACCCGCTGTGCGTCGGCGTGGACGATCACGGCATGGACGTGCGGGCGCGCTTCGGGATCGTGCGGGTCGGATTCGAGCGGCCGGCCGGGAGCGCAGGGGAGGCGATGCGGGTGATCGAGGGGCTGCTCGGACTGCGGGGGTGAGAGCGGGTGGTGGGGTGTGGACCGGCGGTCATGATGCGACCTCGTTTCTCGTGAGAATCGCGCCCATTCCATCGCGCGGAACGGAACGCCGCCGCCCGGTGCGGCAGGGCACGCGCTTGGGGGCGGCATGTCGAAGCGGAGTGGGCACATGTGCCACGGGCGTGGGTAGGATGCGGGCATGATGACCGGGCTGCGGGAAGCGCATGCGCACATCGTGCACCACGCCCGGGCGGCGGAGATGGTGCGGCTGGAGGGGTGCGGGAACAAGGCCGAACTCCTGGATCGCGTGCGCGAGCGGGCCGGGGTGATGCAGGGCGAGCCGCCGGAGCGGTGGCTGCTCGGCAGCGGGATGCGGGTGCAGGGCTGGAGCGATCCGGAGTGGCCCGACGTCGCCGAACTCGACGCGGCGGCGGGGGCGCGGCCGTGCTGCGTGTGGTCCTTCGATCTGCACGCGCTGGCTGCGAACACGGCGGCCCTGTCGGCGGCTGGGTTCAACGAGTCGAGCGGCGATCCGGAGGGCGGGAGGATCGCCCGCGACCGCCACACGGGCCGGATGACGGGGGTGCTGCTGGAGTCGGCGGCCAAGCGGCTGTGGTCGGCGGTGCCCGAGCCGCGGGGGGAGGAGCGCGTGCGGCTGGTGCGGAAGGGCCTGGTTGACCTTTCACGGCACGGGTTTACGGGGATTCACGACCTGGTGTCGGAGGCGTGGCTGGGGCCGGTGCTGGCGGACCTTGCGGACCGTGGTGAGTTGCCCGCAAGGGTGACGGTCTACCCGCCTCTGGCGATGCTGGAGGACGTGGCGCGGACGGCGCCCGCGTGGGAGCGGGAGGAGGTTCGGCTCGGCGGCGGGAAGGTGTTCGCGGACGGGACGCTCAATGCGAGGACGGCGTGGATGCTGTCGGCGTACGCGGACCCGTTGCCGGGGCTGCGGTTCGGGCAGTGCATGATGACGGCGGCGGCGCTGAAGGACGCGATGGGGAAGGCGTGGTCGCTGGGCGTAGGGCTGGCGGTGCACGCGATCGGTGATGCGGCGGTGCGGGCGACGCTGGACGCGTTCGAACAGAGCCCCGAGCGCAGGCGAGCGGGCCGGGGCGGGCTTGTGCGGGGCGGACTCCCGTTGCTTCGCATCGAGCACGCGGAGATCATCGACGAGACGGACGTGCCGCGGTTTGCCAGACTCGGCGTGGCGTGCAGCGTCCAGCCGTGCCACCTGCTGACGGACATCGAGGCGCTGCGGCGGGGCCTGCCTCACAGGCTGGACCGGGTGCTGCCGCTGCGGGAACTGATCGACAGCGGGTGCGAGCCGGGTCGGCTGCTGTGGTTCGGGTCGGACACGCCGATTGTGCGGCCGGACCCGGGGGACAGCGTGCAGGCGGCGGTGCATCGGCGGCGGGCGGGGGACGGGGACTTGCAGGCGATCGCGATGGAGCAGGCGATCACGGAGGAGGAGGCGTGGGCGGCGTTCAGAAGTGGCGGAGTGACGGAGTGACGGAGAGTGTCCCAAGAAACCGCCGCGGAGCGGCGGGCCACCCTAGAGCGGGCGATTGTTCTCGCGCTCGCGATGGCGGTCCTTGAGCCAGAAGAAGAGGTTGCCCCAGATTCCGGGCAGGCGGCTCACGCGCATGCCGCCGCTGAAGCCCTTGGGCATGGCGTCGCGATCCTGTTTGGCCTTCGCGTTCTGGGCCAGGACTTTGCCGAGGCGTTCGTACGGATCGCCGCTGCGGCCGCTGTATTTCTGATAGAGCATCGGGTCGATGGCCATGGGTCGTCCTTCCGTTGCCCCGGTCCCGTGTGTTCGTAGAATACCCGGTATCCGTGCCCTTGCAAGGAGGCCGAAATGCAGCCGTCCATCCGGTACAACAACGTCATCGACGGTGACGAGGCCCGCATCGCGCAGGCCGCGGCCGACAAGGCCCCGGAGACGCCGGCTGCGGAGATTGATCCGGACAGGTTCTACATCACGCAGCACTACCACAAGTACACCCGGGAAGACCACGAGGTGTGGCGGGATCTGTTTGACCGCCGGTGGACGGTCCTGGAGCAGCAGGTGAGCCGCCAGTTCATCGAGGGGATGAAGATCCTGAGGCTGACACGGGACCGGCTGCCGCTGCTGGACGACGTGACGCTGGACCGGGATATCACGGTGGCGGGCGGGGCCGTGATGAAGAAGGGAACGCGGCTGGACGGGATCAACCGGTTCCTGAAGCAGACGAGCAACTGGGCGAGTTACGGCGTGCCGGGGTACCTGCCGGCCAAGGCGTTCTTCGCGTGCCTGGCGCAGCGGGAGTTCCCGACGACGGTTTTGATCAGGCCGCGGGAGGTGATGGACTATCTGCCGGAGCCGGACATCTTCCATGATGTCTTCGGGCATGTGCCGCTTCACGCCTTGAAGGTGTTCGCGGACTTCTTGCAGACGTACGGCCAGGCGGCGCTGCGGTGCGAGGATGAGGTGCACGTGAAGCGGCTGGCGCGGCTGTTCTGGTTCACGGTGGAGTTCGGGCTGATCAAGGAGGACGGGAGGGTCAAGGTGTACGGGTCGGGGCTGGTGAGCAGCCACGGGGAGAGCAAGTACTCGCTGGAGGGGAAGTGGGAAGCGGGGCGGCCGGCCGCGGACTGCGCGGAGCGGCCGGTGGCGGAGTGGAGGGCGTTTGACCTGGAGCGGGTGTGCAACACGGACTTCGAGATTCATCATTACCAGCCGATCTACTACGTGCTGGAGTCGTTCGAGCAGTTGCGTGACGCGATGAACGAGTACGCGGAGCGGGTGCTGGGGGCTGCGGTGTGACCGGGTGGGCCGCCGCTCCGTGGTGGTTCTTTCGAGAGACCGGCGCGGAGCGCCGGGCCACCCGAGAAAGGAATCCCGCTCGCTCGCGCTCGGGGCTTGTGCTATCTTTCTTCTGCTCTCCGCGCGCCGGACGCGTCGGCGCGTGATGCGGGAGCGGGCGGCGGCGGGCGGCAGGAGGCGGCCCGTTGAGTGGCACCGGCGTCAAGCCGGTGGTGATCCGCCCACAGCGCGATCGAGCGAAGGGCCGGAGTGCCCGAGAGTTCGGCGGCCGCGACGCTCCGGCCGCACCATCGGGGCGGGGCCTTTCAGGCCCCGAGCGGGGACCTGGAAAGTTCCCGCCCCAGAAGAATTCACAATGGCGACCATCTCCTCCTCGCGCAGCGCGTTTCTTCACGGACAATGGACGGCCGCGGAGTCCGCGGGGCTGTACGGGATCCCCGATTGGGGCAAGGGGTATGTGGGCGTCAACGCGCTGGGCAACCTGACCGTGCTGCCGACGAAGGAGCCGGGCAGGCAGATCGACCTGCACGAGGTCGTGACGGGGCTGAAGGAGCGGGGCATCCACACGCCGCTCCTGATCCGGTTCAACGACATCCTGGATCACCGGATGCGGGAGTTGCGGAAGGCGTTCGACGACGCGATGGGCGAGCAGTCGTACACGGGCGGGTACGCGTGCGTGTACCCGATCAAGGTGAACCAGCAGCGGCATGTGTGCGAGCAGATCGCGTCGCTGGCGGTGGAGCTGAACTTCGGGCTCGAGGCCGGTTCCAAGCCGGAGTTGCTGGCGGTGCTGGGCCTGTCTGCGGTGGCGGGGGGGCCGGGCGTCAACGGGATGCCGATCATCTGCAACGGGTTCAAGGACGACGAGTTCATCGAGACCGTGATCCTGGCGACGAAACTGGGCCGGAACATCATCCCGGTGGTCGAGAAGTTCAGCGAGATGGAGCTGATCGTCAAGCACGCGCAGCGGTACAACGTGCGGCCGAGGATCGGGATCCGGGTGAAGTTGTCCAGCCGCGGGGCCGGGCGGTGGGAGAGTTCGGCCGGGGCGCGGTCGAAGTTCGGGCTGTTCGTGTCGGAGGTGCTGCGGGCCGTCGAGTACCTGCGCGGGCACGGGATGCTGGACTGCCTGAACCTGCTGCACTGCCACGTGGGGAGCCAGCTCTACGACATCCGCGTGCTCAAGAACGCGGTGAACGAACTCACGCACATCTACACGGAACTGGTGCGGCTGGGGGCGGGGCTGAACACGATCGACATCGGCGGCGGGATGGGGGTGGACTACGACGGGTCGCAGTCGGCGTGGTCGTCATCGATCAACTACACGCCGGCGGAGTACGCCCGGGACGTGGTCTATCGCATCAAGGGCGTGTGCGACGCGGCGGGGGTGGCGCACCCGCAGATCATCAGCGAGTCCGGGCGGGCGATGGTGGCGTACTCGAGCGTGCTGGTGATGGACGTGCTGGGGACGAGCCGGTTCCCGTCGTCGCCGGACCTGGCGCGGATCGAGGCGGACCTGAAGGCCGAGGCGGAGCCGCCGCAGCCGGTGCTGGACCTGCTGGACGCGTACAACGCGATGACGGACCGGAACCTGCTGGAGGCGTACCACGACGCGACGCAGGCGCGGGACGAGGCGATGAGCCTGTTCAGCCTGGGGTACATGTCGCTGCCGATGCGTGCGGCGGCGGAGGAGTTGTTCTGGGCGATCGGGCACCGGATCCTGGAGAAGGCGTCGCGGCGGGGCGGGGAGTTGCCCGAGGAGTTCGAGAGCCTGCCGGACCTGCTGAGCGACATCTACTTCTGCAACTTCTCGCTGTTCCAGTCGATGCCGGACTCGTGGGCGATCGACCAGTTGTTCCCGATCTGCCCGATCCACCGGCTGAATGAGCAGCCGACGCGGCGGGGGATCCTGGCGGACATCACCTGCGACAGCGACGGGAAGATCGACCACTTCGTGGACAAGCGGGAGGACAAGAAGGCGCTGGAACTGCACGAGGTGCGGGACCTGCCGGGGGAGGGGGCGGGGGTGGAGCCGTACTACCTGGGCGTGTTCCTGCTGGGGGCGTACCAGGAGATCCTGGGCGACCTGCACAACCTGCTGGGGGACTCGCACGCGGTGCACATCTCGGTGGACAGGGCAGGGGGCTGGGTGATCGACGAGGTGATCGAGGGGGACACGGTGGAGGAGGTCCTGCAGTACGTGCAGTACGACATCGCCGACATGAAGCGGGCGATGCGGCTGGACGTGGAGGCGGCGTGCCGCCAGCAGCGGCTGACGCTGGGCGAGGGCAAGGCGCTGCTCAAATACTTCGACGATGGGCTGGAGGGGTATACATACCTGGAGGGCTAAGAGACGCGACCGTGAGGGAGCGTTCAAGGCCCCTCGTGGAAGCGATGGGTCATGCGCGGGAGTCGGTGACAGGACCCCGCGCTTGCGCTTGGGGCTCTGATTACACTCCCCGCATGACCCGACTCCTCGCACTTTGCCTCGTCGCCGCCTTGGGGCTCGCAGGCTGCACCCCCGTCACGCTCTCGTTCACGTTCGGCAAGGAGTCGCGGCTGCTGTCGGAGACGACGGTGGTCGCGGACGACGCACCGGGCAAGGACAAGGTGGCGATGATCGACGTGCGGGGGTTGATCGCCGACCGCGGCGAGGACAGCCTGTTCTCGTCGAAGCCCAACCCGGTTGATGCGCTGACGGCCCGGCTGGAGAAGGCGGAGAAAGACCCGGCGGTGAGGGCGGTGATCCTGCGGATCAACTCCCCCGGCGGCGGGGTGACGGCCAGCGACATGATGTACCGGGAGGTGCGGCGGTTCCGCGAGCGGAGCGGCAAGCCCGTGGTGGCATCGCTGGGGGAGGTGGCGGCCAGCGGCGGGTACTACCTGGCGCTGTCGGCGGACCGGATCATCGCGGAGCCGACGAGCATCACCGGGTCGGTGGGCGTCATCATCCCGACGATCAACGTGAGCGAGGGGCTCGGGAAGATCGGCATCCACGCGCGGAACCTGACCAGCGGGCCGAACAAGGACATGGGCGACCCGCTGACCCCGCCGAAGGAGCAGCACTACGCGCTGCTGCAGGGGCTGGTCAACGAGTTCTACGCGAAGTTCAGGGGGCTGGTGGTGGAGCGCCGGCCGGGGCTGGTCGCGGCCACGGCCGACGAGGTGACGGACGGGCGGGTCGTCAGCGGGGCGCGGGCGGTGGAGGTCGGGCTGGCGGACGCGACGGGCGGGGTGCGGGACGCGTTCGAGGCGGCCAAGACGCTGGCCGGGGTGCGGGCGGCGCGGCTGGTGAAATACCACTCGCGAGATCCCGGGCCGCGGTCGCCGTACGGGACGGCGGCGACGAACATCCCGGCCCCGGCCGAGTTCAACCTGATCCGCCTGGACACGCCCGGCTTCCTCGAGTCCGGGAGCCCCGCGGCGTACTACCTGTGGTCGCCGCAGCCGTAGGACGGGAACGCTGTATACGGGAGGGAGCCGGCTCGGTACGTTGTGCAAACCGATTTGGGCCTCAGGAGGACTCGCCATGCAGACTCGTTGCGCGTTCACTCTCGTGGAACTGGTTGCCTGCCTGGCCGGGAGCGCGGTGGTGCTCGCGGTGACAGCGGGTTTAATCGGCCAGCCGGCGGGGAACGGCTCGGGGGTCAGGCCCGGGGACGTGATCAAGAAGGATCAGACGCAGATTCGCGGCATCACGCAGGCGTTCATCGTGTGGGCGCAGAACAACGGGGACAGGTACCCGTTGCCGTCGGAGATCGACAAGGGCGACACGACGGTTGCTGAGAGGGGTGCGGCCAAGAACACGAGCGCGAACATCATGTCGCTGCTGGTGTACAACGGGTTCGTCCCGGTGGAGATGCTGGTGAGCCCGGGGGAGCGCAGCCCGGGGATCAGGGCGTGTGAGGTGTACGCATTCGACAGGCCGCCGTCCGCCGTGGAGCCGGGCAAGGCGCTCTGGGACCCGGCTCTCAACGCAGATTTCACCGGCGGGAAGACCGGGAACCTGAGTTATGCGCACCTTCAGCCGTCGGGGAAGCGGAAGGGCCGGTGGGGCAACACGTTCGTGTCGGATGAGGCCGTGGTGTCCGGGCGCGGGCCGGAGGTCGCGAGTGTTCTGCAGAACGCGGACGGCTCCGTGACGCCGGCGCTCGCCAACCCGGCGAGCCTCGCGCTCGGGTGGTTCGGCGGCGCCGCGGACGGGTGGTCGGGGAACACGGGGTACAACGACAACCACGTGGGGTTCCACAAGGACACGCTGCGGCCGGGCCTGAGCATCGCACCCACGCCGACGGGGCGGAAGTACGCCGGGGCGCAGGCGAAGGAGTGGCCGGACGTGTGGTGCTACGACGAGCCGGACGACCCGGACTCAACAAACGACTTCCTCGGCATCTTCATCAAGGCCGGCGGGGCGCCCAAGGACTTCAAGGCGATCTGGGATTGAGAGGCCCGCGGCGTGGGGAACGACCCGGACATGCTGGTGGACCTGACGACGGCGCGGTCGGACTTCGAGGCGCAGGTGATCGTCGAATCGCTGCGGGGGCAGGGGGTCCCGGCGGAGGCGTTCACGACGGCGGGGATCGCACTGCCGCTTGATTTGGGCTCGACGCAGCCGTTCCGCATCGCGGTGCGCCGGCGTGACCTGGCGTCGGCGAGCGCGGCGCTGCGGGCGATCCGGGCGGAATCGGTGGACATCGACTGGGACGAGGTGGACGTGGGGCAGGGGCCGGAGCCCGCCGCGGTTGCTGCACCCTCGGCCGGGCAGTCGCGGCGACGGCGGTGGCGCGTGGTGGTCACGGTCACGCTGTACGGGCTGTGCGCGGTGGCGCTGGGCGGCCCGGTGTACTCGGCGAGCATGTTCCTGGTTTCGAAGTACGACCCGGCGATCCTGGCGCACTGGACGCCCGGGCGGTTCATCGTGGCGTACCTGGTGCTGGTGGGGGTCTTGGGCGTGTTGCTCTCGGCGCTCTCACGACGCGGGGGCTGACAGTGCCGCGCGGGAGCCGGGTATCGGCGTGGTCCAGCTTCCCGGCGGCGGCTTTCCATCCGGCCTCGCCGGTGGCTGGGCGGTGACCTTGAATGGCGCCCCGGTGTTCTACGTCATCAACGCTCACGGCCCCTACGTCCCGGATGCGGCGGCGGAGAGCCGGAAGTTCACGGACCCCCGTCAGCGCGAGGCATTCTCAAACCACCGAGCCTGGGTCTCCGTGGATGTTGTCGGCGGGCAACCCGACGGGAGCATCAGGACGATTGTCCTGGGCGCCCTCGGGGTCATCGCCGCGTCGCTGATGGACCGAGAGACTTCGCTGGTGTACTCCACATGGCGCGACGAGGCGATGGTGCCCGGGCCGGGGCTCAGCGAACGCCTCACGCGGTGGATGGAGACTCCGGCGGAGTGATCGCGGCCGCACGGGGACGCCCCGGGGTGCGCTCAGAACTCGCACTGGCCCGGGGCGCGGGGGAAGGGGATGACGTCGCGGATGTTCTGCATGCCGGTGACGAACTGGACGAGGCGCTCGAAGCCGAGGCCGAAGCCGGCGTGCGGGACCGTGCCGTAGCGGCGCAGGTCGCGGTACCACCAGTACTCCTTGATCGGGAGTTTCATCTCCTCGATGCGGGCATCGAGGCGGTCCGGGCGCTCCTCGCGCTGCGAGCCGCCGATGATCTCGCCGATGCCGGGGACGAGCACATCCATGGCGGCGACGGTCCGCGAGCCTGGCGGAACGTTCGGTCCGGTCGGCGCGTCGTCGTCCTGGCGCATGTAGAACGCCTTGATCTGCTTCGGGTAGTTGGTGAGCACGACGGGCTGCTTGAAGTGCTGCTCGGTAAGGTAGCGCTCGTGCTCGGACTGGAGGTCCAGGCCCCACTTGACGGGGAACTCGAAGGGCTTGCCGGAGGCCAGGAGGATGTCGATGGCCTCGGTGTAGGGCAGGCGGCGGAAGGGTTTCTCGATGATGCCCCTGAGGCGTTCGATGATGCCCCTCTCGATGCGCTGCTCGAAGAAGGCCATGTCGTCGGGGCGCTGCGTGAGCACGGCGTCGAAGAGTTCCTTGAGCATCGCCTCGGCCAGGGCGGCGTTGGACGCCAGGTCCGCGAACGCGACCTCGGGCTCGATCATCCAGAACTCCGACAGGTGCCGGCTGGTGTTGGAGTTCTCCGCCCGGAAGGTGGGGCCGAAGGTGTAGACACGGGACAACGCGCAGCAGTAGGTCTCGACGTTGAGTTGGCCGCTGACGGTGAGGTGGGTCTCCTTGCCGAAGAAATCGCGTGAAAAATCAACGGCTCCCGGAGCGGGTGGCGCCCCGCCGACCGAGGGGCCCGGGGCGGCCCCGGGCCGGGGCGGGTTCACCAGGTCCAGGGTGCTGACGCGGAACATGTGCCCCGCGCCCTCGCAGTCGGATCCGGTAATGATCGGCGTGTGGACGTAATAGAAACCGCGCGCGTCAAAGAACCTGTGGACGGCCATGGCCAGGCAGTGGCGCACGCGGGCGACGGCGCCAAACGTGTTGGTGCGGACGCGGAGGTGGGCGACCTCGCGCAGGTACTCGAACGAGTGCTGCTTGGGCTGGATCGGGTAGTGGTCCGGGTCATCGACGAGGCCGACGATGCGGACGGCGGTGGCCTGAATCTCGTTGCCCCCCTTGGGCGTCGGGCTGATCGTGCCGTCCACTTCCACGGCGCAGTGGGTCGTGAGCCTGGCGATCTCGGAGTAGTTGGGGAGGGCAGCCTTGGCCACGGCCTGGATGGCGTCGAAACATGTGCCGTCGTGGACCGAGAGGAACGAGAGCCCCCCGTCGGCCTTGGAGTCGCGGCGGGTGCGCAGCCACCCCTTGACCGTGACCTGCGTTCCGACCGGGGCCTTGAGAGCGTCCGCAACACGAAGCCAGGGCATGAGGGGTTTCCTGTGAGGCTGGGGCCAATGGTATGAGCGGCCGCGGAGCCGCACCTACACTCCGCCCATGCGTTTCCAGGAGATCGCGGCCCGGCTGGGGATCGACGGTGATCCGCGGCTGGCGCCCGCCGAGGGTGAACCACCACCCGGAGTCGCGCACAGCGAGAACCCGGCGACGGGCGAGCCGATCGCGGGCGTGCGGCTGGACGACGCCGCGTCGTGCGAGCGGACGATCGCCCAGTCGGTGGAGACGTTCCGGAAGTGGCGGATGGTGCCGGCGCCGGCTCGCGGGCAGGTCGTCCGCGCGATCGCCGACGAACTGAGGCGGCACCGCGATGCGCTGGGCGAACTCGTGAGCCTGGAGGTCGGGAAGATCCGGGCCGAGGGGCTGGGGGAGGTCCAGGAGACCATCGACGTTGCCGACTTCGCCGTGGGACTGTCGCGGCAACTGCACGGGCTGACGATGCCGAGCGAGCGCCCGGACCACCGCCTGCTGGAGCAGTGGCACCCGCTGGGGCCCGTCGGCGTCATCACCGCGTTCAACTTTCCCAACGCCGTGTGGGGCTGGAACGCGATGCTCGCCGCCGTGTGCGGCGACGTGACGATCTGGAAGCCGAGCCTGCTGGCCCCTCTGACGGCCGTCGCGACGAACGCGATCGCCGAGCGTGTGGCGGCCGCGGCGGGGCACCCGGGCGTGTTCCGGCTGCTGATCGGGACGGACGACGTGGCGGGGGAGCGGCTGGTCGCCGACCGGCGTGTGCCGCTGATCTCCGCGACGGGTTCATGCCGCATGGGGCGCCGGGTGGGCGAGGTCGTGGCCCGGCGGCTGGGGCGGACGCTGCTGGAACTCGGGGGGAACAACGCGGTGATCGTGCACCGCGACGCCGACCAGGACCTGGCCGCGAAGTACGTCGTGTTCGGGGCCGTCGGCACGGCCGGGCAGCGGTGCACGAGCACGCGACGGCTGATCGTCCACGAGGAGATCGCGGCAGGGTTCACGGCGCGGCTGGTGGCGGCGTACGACACGATCAGGGTCGGCGATCCGCTGGCGGAGGGAACGCTGGTGGGGCCGCTCATCAGTTCCCGTGCGGTGGAGGGATTCGAGGCGGCGGTCGCGAAGGCTGCGCAGCAGGGGGGCCGGGTGCTGGCGGGTGGGGCGCGCGTCGCCGGACGCGGGCACTTTGTGCGGCCGACGATCATCCGGGCGCCGGACAACCTCCCCATTGCGATGGAGGAGACGTTCGCCCCCATCCTCTACATCTTCGCGTACAAGGACATCGAACAGGCCATCGCCATGCAGAACTCGGTCGACCAGGGGCTCAGTTCGGCGGTCTTCACCTCGGACGTGCGGGTGTCTGAGCGGTTCCTGTCGGCCGCGGGGAGCGACTGCGGGATCGCCAATGTCAATCTGGGGACAAGCGGGGCGGAGATCGGCGGGGCCTTCGGTGGGGAGAAGGATACCGGCGGCGGCCGGGAGTCCGGTTCGGACGCCTGGAAGGCGTACATGCGCCGCCAGACGGCTACGATCAACGCAGGGGCGGGAATGACTCTGGCACAGGGGATCCGCTTTGAATGAGCCGCACACCGCCGACGCCCTGGCCGATGCCGCCGTCGCCGAGATCAAGTCCGGGATGACCGTCGGGCTGGGGACCGGCCGCACCGCCGCCCGCGCGATCGCCGCGCTGGGTGAGCGCGTGCGCGACGGCGGGCTGGAGGTGCGGTGCGTGCCCACCAGCCACGCGGCCGAGACCTGCGGCAAGTTCCACGGCCTGAAGATGGTCGACTTCGCGATGATCGACCGTGTGGACTACCTCTTCGACGGCGCCGACGAGGTGGACAGCAAACTGCGGATGATCAAGGGCGCGGGCGGGGCGATGGCCCGTGAACGGATCGTGGCGCACGCCGCGGCCCGGCGCGTGTACATCGTGGACGAGTCGAAACTGGTCGAGAAACTGGGCCAGCGGGCGACGCTGGGCGTGTGCGTGCTGGCGTTCGGGCTGTCCACGGTGCGGGCCCACCTGCGGGACCTGGGGCTCCAGGGCGTGGTGCGGCGGACGCTTGACGGGCACCTGTTCCTGACCGACAACGGCAACCTGATCATTGACGTCACGCTCGGGGAGCGCAACAACCTCGCCGATCTGGCGAACAGCATCAAGCAGATCGCCGGCGTCGTGGATCACGGGCTGTTCCTGACCGAGGCCGACGAGGTGCTGGTGGAAACGCAGGGCGGCATCGAGCGGATGGAGCGGAAGTAGGCGCGTGCCGTCGAGAGCCGGACGTGCGGCTCCGATGGCATCGATGACACCCGGGCGGGCTTCGATGGCGCACCACCCGCCTACAAACCCTTCAGTTTCCCCGTCCGCCGGACCTTCTCGTAGCGCTGCAGCGAGTCCTCGATGATGGCGTGGGCGGCCTCGGCGGGCATGACCTCGTCCACGGCCACGTCCTTTCCCTCCAGTTGCTTGTAGTCGCGGAAGAACCGCTGGAGCATCTTGAAGATGTGGCTGGGGAAGTCACTGGCCCGCTCAAACTCGCTGTAGATCGGGTCCTGCCGGAGCACCGCGATGATCTTGTGGTCCGGCTGGCCCTGGTCGATCATGGACATGAGCCCGACGGCCCGGGCGTCACAGATGGTCAGCGGCGGGATCTCCTCCGTGCAGTAGACCAGGACATCGAGCGGGTCGTCGTCCTCGGCCAGGGTCTGCGGGATGAACCCGTAGTTGGCGGGGTAGTAGACCGCCGACGACAACACCCGGTCGAGTCTCAGCAATCCCGTCTGCTTGTCAAGTTCATACTTGAGGTTGGATCCGCGGGGGATCTCGACGATGGACCGGAAACACCCCGGGAGGGGTGCATCGTCGAGTCCTGGTGTCACGCCGTGCCACGCGTGGGTCATCTGTGGTACCCGCCGCTGCGGCGGTCCTTTCCTCGGCAGCCCGCCGCACCGCGGCGGTCGTGCTCACTTGGTTGGGTATTCAAACACGCCCCGGCCGGACTTATCGCCGAGCCGTCCGGCCGCCACGAGTTGCTTCAGGAGTGGGCACGGTCGGTAGCGGTCGCTGTTGAGCCCGTCGGCCATCACCTCCATGATGTGGGCGCAGGTATCGAGGCCGATGAAGTCGGCCAGGCGCAGCGGACCCATCGGGAAGTTGCAGCCCAGTTTCATGATCTCGTCCACATGGGCGGGCTCGGCGACCCCCTCCATCCAGGCATAGAACGCCTCGTTGATCATGGGCATCAGCACGCGGTTAGAGATGAATCCGGCGCGGTCGTTGGCGGGGACGGCGGTCTTGCCCAGCGCGGCGGCCAGGGCCGCTACGCGACCCGTCGTGCCCTCGGCCGTCTGGCGGCCGCGGATGACCTCGACCAGTTTCATCACCGGGACGGGGTAGAAGAAGTGCATCCCGATGACGCGGTCCGCCGCCGGCCCCGCTGCCGCGGCCAGTTCCGTGATGCTGATCGAACTGGTGTTGGAGGCGAGGATGGTCTGTGAATCGGCGCCGAACTGCTTGCCGAGTTTAGCGAAGAGGTCCTTCTTGACCCTGGCGTCCTCGACGATTGCTTCGATCACGATGTCGCACGCCTTCATGTGATCCAGGTAGTGGATGTAACTGATGCGGCCCAGTGTCTTTTCCACATCTGGCTGCTGCATCCGGCCCTTCTCGACCTCGCGGGCCAGCCGCTTGGCGTGTTGGTCCTTGCAGCGGGCGAGGGACTCGTTGTGCGAGTCGAAGACGATGGTCGTGAACCCGGCGGCCGCGGCAACCTGGGAGATGCCGCCGCCCATTTGCCCTGCCCCGACGATGCCGATGGTCTTGATGTTGTGCATGAGAACTCCGACCGTGCCACCGACCGTTGGCTTTGCACGGTCGGTGCTCTCTGGCTGTGGCAACCACACCGACCACGCAAAGCAGCGGCCGGTGGCACCCATGATAAACTGCTCCATGCCCAGCGTCGCCGACCTCGAAAAACTCCTCGCGGCCGCCCCCGGCGATACCTTCCTCCTCTACGGGCTGGCCCAGGCGCACGCCGGCAACGGCCGCCATGACCTGGCCCTGGCCTGTTACGACCGGTGCCTGGCCGCGGACCCTTCGTACTGCTATGCGTACTTTCACAAGGCCCGCTCGCTGGAAGCGCTCGCCCGTCCCGCTGAGGCCGCGGCGACGCTCCGGGCCGGTGCCAGCGCGGCCCGTGAGGCCGGCGACCTGCACGCGCTTGCGGAGATTTCATCGTATCTGGACGAGATCGCTCCATGACCGGGCCTTCCGGCGACTCCGGCCGGGCGATGAAGGCCGCGGTGCGTGCCCTGGCCCGTGGGCCGCTGACCGTCGCGGACCTGCGTGAGCGGCTGGCCGCCAAGTTTGCGGCCGGGGTCGCGGACCGCGTGATCGCCGATCTGCGGCGGCAGCGGTTGCTCTCCGATGAAGCGGCCGCGGACGCCATCGCCCACGCCCGCCGCCGACGCGGGTACTCAAGCGCGGACATCGAGCGGCGGCTCACGGACCGCGGCATCGACCGCGCCACCGCGCAGGGCGCCGCCCGGGCCGCGGCCGAGTCCCGGGCGGACGGGCCGCTGGCCTTTGACCTCGCGCTAGCCCGGGTCCGCACAGCCCCCGCGGACCTGGCGCCGGACGTGATCCGTCGGCGGGTGTTTGCGTGGCTGGCCCGACGCGGCTACCCGGAGGACCTGTGCCGCGACGCGGTCGAGCGGGCGATCGAGCGTCTTACACGGTCCTGAACGGGCTACCATCGTGCTATGAGCCGCCGCACGATCTTCGCCGCCGCTGTGTCGCTCGCGTTCTGTGCGGGCTGTGTGCATACGGAGAACGACAACATCGCGATCGGCGGGCGGGTCGGGCTGCCCGCGATCGTGGGCCAGGCGGAGCCCGCGCCGGCGTGGCCGGAGGGGGCGTCCGTGGTCGGTATCGACCGCTCCAACTGGGGGAGGACGACGATCGAAGTGCCCGTGAACGGCGTCGGTCACGGGCCGCTCTATTACCAGACCCGCCAGTGGACAGAGGCGGTGCGCCGGCAACGCGGCCAGTACCCGACGCCGGAGTCATCGCTGGACCTGGTCGAGGGCTCGACAGGCTGGCAGCGCACCGAGGCCCTGGCCGCGCCATTCATCAGCATTGGGCAGATCGTCGCCATGGTGCCGAAGATGTTCTTCGCGCCGCCGTGGTCCGACCACTTCAGCCCCCGCGAGGCCTATGACCGGTACTGGCATCCGCAGGGGCCGGAGGCCCCGACCCCGAAGGGTGGGGGATGAGCCGGACGGATGCCAACCTCGATGAGCGGGGGCTGCCGCCGGGGTACCCGTTCAAGCCGGACCTGGAAGTGACGCCGCGGCGCGCACGGGCGATGGTGCGCGAGTTCCCGGCGCAGGCGGTTCTGATCGACTGCCGCACCCCGGACGAGGCAAGGGTTGCCCGCATCGCCGAAGCGACGCTCGTGCCGCTCTCCGAGATCGAGTCTCGGGCCGAGGAAATCGCCGAGATGGCGAAGGAAGCGGGCGATGCGCAGGTGATCGTCCACTGCCACCACGGCGGGCGGTCGATGAAGGCGGCACTCGCCCTGCGGGCCAGGGGTCTGAAGGAAGTGTTCTCGATGGCGGGGGGGATCGACCTGTGGTCCCTGGCCGTGGACCCGGCGGTGCCGCGCTACGACAAGTGACACCGGCCACCCTTACACGAGCCATCGCAGCGCGACGATGGCGGCCGCGGCAACAACGATCAGTGTGATTCCGCCGACGACCAGAGCGCGGCCGAGGCGATCCTTGCGGCGTTTCTCCAGGGCGGCGGCGATGAGCGGAGCCGGATCGATCGCGTCGGCCTCTCGGCGCAGGGCCGCAACGCACCTGTTCAGGGCATCGCCGAGGCGGTGTCCCATCTGTTCATCGGCGGCCTTCAGATGGCGGGCAACGGCGGTCCGGGAGCAATCCATCGCCCGGCTGACACGGAGTTCGTCAAGGCCGTCCAGACGTGTCAGCACCCACGCCTCCCGCGGCTGCTGCGGGAGCGCCAGCAGGACGCCCATCCCGCGGGCTGCCTCCGCGCCCATGCCCACAGCCGGCACCGTCCCCCTGGGCACTTCCCTGGCGTGCAGGATGATGAGGCGGTCGAGCCTTCCGGCGTCTACTCCCTCCGGGTGCGGCTGGTCGCGGAGGACCGTCTCTATGACCCCGGCCGCACGTTCCGCATCCCCCGTCAGGAGGAACGCAAGCCGCCAGATGCGTCGCTCGTACCCCTGAGCAGCCATAGACCGGAGTCTACGGGTCTCTTCCGGCCGGCGGGGTTCAAAGAAAAGACCCCGGCCGCGGGGCCGGGGTTCATTGGGTCAGTCAGCGGCTCGTTCCCGGAGCCTTACGGGCAACCCAGGGCGAACTTCGTGGTGAAGCAGCCGAAGTCCGACAGGTTGCGGATGCCGTCGCCGTTGCAGTCGGCGTAGGCGTCACCCAGCGCGAACTTCGTGGTAAAGCAGCCGAAGTCGGACAGGTTCAGCACGGAGTCCCCGTTGCAATCGGGGTAGCAGGCGGCGGCGCCGACCGTGCCGGTCAGGTCCAGAATGATCATCATGTTCGGGAACCCGATGGTCGTGGTGTTGGTCGGGTTCGCGATGCCGCAGGGCACGGCGCTGAGGTAACTCGGGTCCGTCTCGCCCAGGTTGTTGGAGCCGATGAAGAACCGCGCGCTCACCGTCGTGGGCGATGGGAAGGCAAGCTGCCAGTCCTGGGAGTCCACGGAGACGACGATCGTGTCCGTCTGGGCGAAGTTCGCGACGATCGGGCAGGTGATGAACTGGGCCTGACCGTCCGGCACGGCGACGAGGGCCTCGGCGACCTGGGTCAGGTCGGTGCCCACGGCAGTCGGGACGCCGCCGTCGGTGTCCTTGTACAGGCGCACGCGAACGTCCTGCGTGAGGGTCGGGTGGGCCGCATCCTCAACGCCGAACGTCACCGACTGGACGTTGAACGGCCCGGTGACCGCCGGGAAGTCCGAAAGTTTGTAGGACCGCCAGTAGAAGTTCGAGGTGGTCCGCTGCGGGGGGTCGCCGGCGGCCGTCGCGCAGGCAACGGAGTTGCCGGCGACGATCAGGTTGTTCACGGTGGACCGCGACAGGGTAATCTGCGCGGACGCCGCCCCGGCGAGCCCACAGGCCGCCATGAGGCACGAAATCGTCCCGATCTTCATTCTTCTGTTCCTCCCGGCCTCAATCGGGCCGCTCTCTAGGCCCCCGGCGTCCGCGGGCGCACAGGGACAAATGCATGACGGCTGACCAGTTCGCGGGGTCTCCACTCCATACGCCCATCCGCCGAACGCGGATGCAGGGCTCCGCACAGGTTGTAGCACGGTTTCCGGCCCCCGGCCACCGAGAACAACACTTTTGTTCCGCATGATTCCAGGTCCCGGTGCCCCATCCCCCTCAAAGGGGGGTTGGGCAAGCCGTGATGTCGCGGCGTGGAGGACTTCTCGCAGCCCGATCACGGATTACGGGACCGGTTGCCCCCGGGCCTCGGGCCTGGCGCCGGCCATGGACTCCACGAAGACATCGAACAGATACCCCGCGTCATGGGGGCCGGGGCTGGCCTCGGGATGGTGCTGGACCGCGAAGACCGGCCGATCCCTGAGGCGGAACCCCGCCAGGGTTCCGTCATTCAGGTTGAAGTGCGTGGCCTCCCCGCCGGCCGCCAGGATCGAATCCGGGTCCACCGCGAACCCGTGGTTCTGGCTGGTGATCTCCACCCGTCCGGTATGTCGGTTCAGCACGGGCTGGTTCACGCCCCGATGCCCGAACTTGAGTTTAAAGGTCTGGCCCCCGATCGCCAGCGACAGCAACTGATGGCCGAGGCAGATACCAAAGGTCGGGATCGCCCTCTCGGCCGGGCCGGTCACGAGGCCCCTGAGCGTGTCGATCGTCGCGTTCACCGCCGCCGGGTCGCCCGGCCCGTTCGAGATGAACAGCCCGTCGATCTCCCCGGCCTCGTGCCTTCGGCGGATTTCCTCCGCCGTCACGGTGTGCGGCACGACTGTTACGTCGCACCCCCGGTCCGTCAGGTTCCGAAGGATGTTGCGTTTCGCCCCGCAGTCGAGCGCCAGGACGCGCGGGCGCCACCGGCCCGGAGTCGCGGGTCCGGTGGACCACTCACCCAGAGATTCGATCCATGCCTGGCTTGTGGTCCGGCCGACCCGGGGCACCAGGTTCAGGCCTGTCATGGACGGCGCTCCGCGCGCCATCCGCACCAGGTCCTTGTCACCAGGGTCCGCGCGGTCCGTGAGCACGCCGGGCATGACGCCCGCGCTCCGGAGCCGGCGCGTAAGAGCCCTGGTGTCGACTCCCTCCAGCCCCAGCACACCCTCCCGAGCCAGGTACGCGGAGAGGCCGCTGGTCGCCCGGAAGTTCGAGTACACACGGGCCAGTTCCCTTACGACAAACCCGGAGACTTGGACCTTCTGGGATTCCACATCCTCGGCATTGGTGCCGTAGTTCCCGATCAGCGGGAACGTCGCCACCAGCACCTGTCCCGCGTATGAGGGATCCGTGAGCGACTCCTGGTATCCGCACATCGCGGTGTTGAACACCACCTCCGCGGCCACGGCGAGGCCGCGTCCGGTGGCCCCGAACGCACGTCCGTGATATACCGTCCCGTCGGCAAGCGCCAGCCTGCCCATGGGTTCATTCGTCGCGGTCGGCTGTTCCAGCATCGGTACAGTGTACGGCCGCGTGTCCACGCTATTCTTGCAAGATCAGCCCGTGCCCGAGCGCTTCGTCCGCGTTGCGGTCGAGCGCGCCATCGGCGCCGAGGCGGGCGACGGCCTGACGTACGCGGCGGGGCCCGAGAGTCCGTCTGTCGGCGAGAGGGTCGAGGTCCCTCTGGGTCGCGGCGACCGGCGAGTTGCCGGCATCGTCGTGGCCGCGGGCGGTCCCGAACTACTGGCCGGCCTCGCATCCTCGCGGGTGAAACCCATTCTGAGGCGCACGGGCGCTGCCCTGCCGGCGCCAATTGTTGAACTCGCCCGCTGGATCGCGGACTACTACATTGCCCCACTTGGCATGGTCCTGGCCGCGATGCTGCCCGCGGCCGTCAAACAAGGGGTCGGCCGCCGGACGGTGATCCTGCTCGACCGATCCCAGGGGGACCTGGACCCAGAGGGGTTGCCGAAATCGGCCCGGGCCGCATGGGACCGGCTGCACCTGCTGCCGGCCGGATCTCTGCCCGCCGAGCCGCGGGCCCTTGCCTCGCTGCTCGGGGTGGCTTCGCTCCGCCCGGTCAACCTACTCCTCCGGGCGGGGCTGCTCCGCGAAGTGGAGCACGACACAGTCCGGGTCCGCGATCAGGGATGGGCAAGTCTGTCCGTTGAGGCTGCCGGTACCCGCGAACCACTTGCACTCACAGGGGCACAGGCCGGCGTGGCCGCTGGGGTGTCCGCGACCCTGGGTTCGTTCGCCGTCCACCTGCTCCGCGGTGTGACCGGCTCCGGCAAGACTGAGGTCTACCTGCGCCTGATCGAGCGGGTCCTGGCCCGAGGGGAAACTGCCCTGGTGCTGGTGCCGGAGATTGCGCTCACGCCCCAGACCGCGTCCCGCTTCACCGGACGATTCCGTTCGCAGGGGGTCGCTGTGCTGCACTCCGGCCTCACGGCCGCCCAGCGGAACAAGGAGTGGGGGAGGGTCGCTTCCGGAGAGGCCCGTGTGGTTGTCGGTGCGCGCTCGGCGGTGTTCGCGCCGCTGGCCCGTCTGGGGCTGATCGTCGTGGATGAGGAGCACGATTCCAGCGGCTATAAGCAGGATCAGGTGCCTCGGTACCATGGGCGCGATGTCGCGATCAAGCGCGGGCAGATCGAGTCGTGCCCGGTCCTGCTGGCCTCCGCCACGCCCTCGCTCGAATCCTGGGCCAACGCGACCCGGCCGGCGGGGCCCGGCCGCTTCCACCTTTGGGAACTGACCGACCGCGTGGCGGGAGGGGCGCTGCCGCGGGTCGAACTCGTGGACATGGTTGAGGAGCGTCGCCGATCCCCCTCGGGCGATCGGACCAGCGGCCTGGTCGGACCGACCCTCGCCGCGGCACTCGCGGAGACGCTGCGGTCGGGGGGGCAGGCCATCCTGCTGCTCAACCGGCGCGGCTATTCCACCTACCTCTGCTGCCCGGACAAACAGTGCGGATGGATCCTGCACTGCAACGACTGCGACGCGGCGATGGTCGTACACAGGGGGCCGCGGCTGCCCGCCGGGGCCCTGGTTCGCTGTCACCACTGCCTTGCGGAGCAACTGGTCCCCACCGCCTGCCCGCAGTGTGGCCGCCCGCCCGTCGAGTTTGGCACCGGCACCCAGCAGGCGGAGGAAGAAATCCTTTCCCGGTTCGGGGCCGGGCTGGGCCTGGTTCGTGGCGAGAGCCTGGTCCGGGTCGATAGTGACACGACCAGCACGGGGCGCGACTGGCACACCCTGCTGGCCCGGTTCGCGGCCGGTCAGATCAAAGTGCTCCTGGGCACACAGATGATCGCCAAGGGCCTGGACTATCCGAACGTCCGCCTGGTCGGCGTCCTGAATGCGGATACTGCCCTGACGATCCCGGACTTCAGGGCGGCGGAGCGCACCCACCAACTCATCAGCCAGGTTTCCGGCCGCGCGGGCCGGGGCCCCGCCGGGGGCCGGGTGATCGTGCAGACCGTGAACCCGCGGGAACCAGCCATTGCCCTGGCTGCCGCTCATGATTATGTGGCGTTCGCCCGTCGGGAACTGGCGGTGCGCCGGGCCGCCGGCCTGCCGCCCGTGACCCGTATGGCCCGGATCGTGATCCGCGACGAGTCCCTGGACGCGGTGACGCGGCGCGGTGCGAGCCTTACAGCCGCCGTCCGTGCGGCGGGGGCGGAGGAGGGCGTCCGACTGACGATCATGGGCCCGATGCCCTGCACGATCCCCCGCATCGCGGGGCACCACCGGGTGGGGATCGAGATCCTGGCGGCGACGGCACGCGACCTCAACCGTCCTCTGCACCGGCTTCGGATTGCCGGGCTCCTGACCAGCGATGAGCACACGGCGGTGGACGTAGACCCGGCGTCGCTCATGTAGGAGCGAGCCGGCGCGGGCAGCGTGAAACCGGGCCTGCCGTTTGCTGTCGCTATTGCCGGAATCGGCTTGATTTGCGGTCTTCCTGGCGGCCTTCAAAAAACAGCGTTCTCCGCTGTTCCGCGCACGCCGCGCTCGCCGATACCCTGTCCACCGATGATCATCCACCTCAATGGCGGCCTCGTCCCGGCGGAACAGGCGGCGATCAGCCCGCTCGACCGCGGCTTTGTTTTCGGCGAGGGTGTGTACGAAGGGCTGCGGTCATTCCGCGGGCGGGTCGTCGGCAGTGCGCACCACGCCGAGCGCATGAGACGGGGGCTCCAGGAGTGCCGCATCGACTGGGATCCGGGTCAGTTGGAGGAGATGACCCGCGACCTCCTGGCCGCGTGCGGGCTTCCGGACGCCTTCATCTACTGGCAGGTGACCCGGGGGGCCCCGGCCCCGGGCCAGCCGATGCGTTCGCGTGTGCCGGCCGGCGCGATGAAGCCCACGGTGCTGGGATTCTGCACGCCCCAGCCGGCGCTGGAGCAGTACCGGGTGCCCCAGGCCATCTCCGCCGCGGTGCGCCCGGACACGCGGTGGACCCGTGGCTCCCTCAAGTCCACGTCCATGCTCGGCAACGTGCTGGCAAGCCTGGAGGCGTACGAGGATGGTGCCCAGGACGCCCTGCTCGTGCGCGACGGCCTTGTGGGAGAGGGCACCTGCGCCAACGTCGTGCTCGCCCTGCCGCGGAGCGACGGGACGACGGAACTGGCAACGCCCTCGCTGGACTCCGCCCCGATCCTGCCCGGCGTGACGCGGGCGCTGCTGCTGGATTGGGTGCCGGAGATGGTGTCGCGGCCCGTTCGCGTGGAGGAACTGGCGCGAGCGAGCGAGGTCATGCTCATCGGGTCCACGGCGATGGTGACGTCCATCACGCGGCTTGACGGGCGGCCCGTGGGGTCGGGAACGCCGGGGCCCGCGGCGCATTCGCTGCTCGAGTCGCTGATCGACGCGATCCGCGCCGACCTGGGGCTCGGGGCCGCGGAGCCGCCGGCGGCGGTTATCCTCAAGACATGCGTGAAGTCGCAGGCCGTCGCGTAACCGTCATGGGGCTGGGCCGCTTCGGCGGCGGGCTTGGGGTGGCGCGGTGGCTGGCCGGGCAGGGCGCGGAGGTCTTGGTCACGGACCTGGAGCCCGCGGAGCGGCTTCGCGAGTCGGTTGCAGCGCTGCGCCCGCTGGTGGATTCGGGGGCGGTGACGCTCCGGCTGGGTGGGCACAACGTCAGCGACTTCACGACGTGCGAACTTGTCGTGGCGAACCCGGCGGTGCCGAAGCCGTGGGAGAACCGGTTCCTGCGCGCCGCGCTGGCCGCGGGAGTGACCATCACAACCGAGGTCGAGTTGGTGGTCGGGCGGCTGGACCGGCAGCGGGTGGTCGGTGTGACCGGGTCGATGGGCAAGAGCACGACGGCGGCGCTGATTGCCCACATTCTGCGGGAGTGCGGGCGGGAGGTGCTGCTCGGCGGGAACATCGGGGGCAGCCTGCTGGAGGGAGTTGCGGGGTGGCCGCCGCATGCCGAGTGGGAGCAGCCCTGGGTTGTCCTCGAACTGTCCAGCGCCATGCTGCACTGGCTCGGGGCCTGGTCGCCGCACGTCGCCGTGGTCACCAACATCGCCGACAACCACAAGGACTGGCACGGTTCGCCGGGTCACTACGCGGCCAGCAAGCGGATCATCCTGGACTCGCAGGAGCCGGGTGATATCGCCGTGCTTGGGGCGAGCGTCGCCGCGTGGCCGACCAGGGACGGCGTCACGCGGAGAGTGGTCGGTGCGCCATCCGGCCTGGGGGGGCTGCGGATCCCGGGGGAGCACAACCGGATCAACGCGGCCGCTGCGCTGGCGGTCGTCGGGGCGCTCGGGGTTGGCGGGCCCGATGACTCCGCGGCACGGGCTGCCGCGGTGACCTTCGGGGGGCTCCCGCATCGCCTCCAGTTCATCGGCGAGTTCGGCGGTGTCCGCTACTACAACGACTCCAAGGCGACCACGCCGGAGGCCACGGTGCTCGCGCTCCGGGCGCTCGGGCCTACGGGGGCGGGCGATCGGTTGGGCGTTCACCTGATCGCCGGCGGCTACGACAAGGGCGCCGACATGGCGCCGCTCGTCGAGTGCGGCTCCCGCTGCAAAGGGCTGTACTTGATCGGGGCGACCGGGCCGCGCCTGACCGGGGCCGCCGGGGTCGGCGGGGGACCGCCACATGTGGAGGACTGCGGCACGCTGGAGCGCGCGGCGCTTGCCGCGATGGACCGTGCGGAGCCGGGTGATACCGTGCTCCTGTCGCCGGGGTGCGCATCCTGGGACCAGTTTGAGAACTATGAGAAGCGCGGCGAGGCCTTCGTCGATATCGTGCGGCGCGCCGCTCGCCGCACCCGAAGTGCGGCCGGGCCCGCCTGACCCCTGGGGCTGCCGGGTATGGGATACTTCACGGTGCGACGAGCCACAATCATCGCGGCCGCACTTGCCCTTGCTGGATGCGCGGCGCGCCGCGCCCCGCCCCCGGTCCCTCTGTCCGAGGGGCCACCACCCGCGATATCCCCTGCAACCCCGCCGGCCGCAGGACCGTCTCACGTCCGGCCCGCACCGCCCCGCCCGTCCCATCCTGAGCCTGCGCCGTCGGCCGCCGGGCTTCCCGCGGCCGTTCAATCGCCGCCGGCGGCCGCGCCGGGGCTGCGCGACCTGTTTCCGCACGTCCGAGCCGACATCGCGGCCCGTGTCGTCGAGTTCGACGGCATCGTTCCGCTCGACGCTCACAACCAGCAGACCCCGGATGTGTACCTGGAGGTCATTGTCTGCACACCCGACACGAAGGAGCATGAGTCCCTTGTCATGACAAGGGCGTTGCCGTCCCACATTCACGCCGCGTTGCTCGCCATCGGCCTCAGGCCGGGCCACCCGGGCTCCTGGAAGGTCCAGGACGACCGCCTGGTCACCGTTCCGCCCGAAGGCGACGCGATCGAGATCACCTTCATAACGACCGACGCGAGCGGGCACGAAACCGAATCCCGTCCGCGGGATTGGATCGTGACCCGCGCCGGAAGACCGATCCTGGCTGAGGGGTCACCCACACCCTTTGTCTTTGCCGGATCCCGGATGGCCACGCGCCAGGGGTTGACCAGGTACGACGCCGATGGCACCGGGACGCTGGTCGGCCTGACCACGTTCGGCATGGAAACCGTTGCCTGGCGCGAGGTCCTGAGCCCTGAATCGACCGTGATGGAGCCCGACTGGCTGGCGAACGCGGCCCGTGTGCCGAAGTTCGGCACGCCGGTTACCGTGCGGATGCGCCCCGTCGCGGGGGGTACGCCTAGCGCGCCGGCTGCAAAGTGATCACGCGTTCTTGCTCGTTGCCGTCGTCGTCCTCGCTCACGACTGTGGCACGCACCGCGTGCCCGACCAGGAACCCCTGGTCCGCCAGCGAAAGGTACACATCCTCCGCGGTCTTGATCGACTGCTCACCAATCTTCGTGATCTGGTTTCCGCGCGCCAGCCCGGCCTCGCTCGCGGCTGAGTTGTCCAGGACGTAGGCGACGACCGCGTCCCCGTCCGCCAGGCGCAGGCCGTAGCGCCCCAGGGCGGCGCTGGCCCCCTTGATGTTGAGCAGGTCACGCGGGTACTCGCCCAGCACGACTCCGAAGTCCTTTGCGGTGCCCGCCCGCCACGCCTTGACCTGGACTTCCCGACCCGGCCGGTAGGACGTGATCACGGACTCCAGCACCCCTTCGCCGGTGACCGGTTGCCCGCCGATCTCCGTGATGAAGTCCCCGGCCTGCAGCCCGGCCGCGGCGGCGGGCCCGTCGCTGGTCACGCTCCCGATCCGAACGCCCATCGCCCGTACCCGATTGTCATAGTCCACCGCGCCGCGCGACCAGGAGATTCCGAGGAACCCCCGGGCCACGGACCCGTGCTCGATGATCTGGTCCACGACCGATTCGATCGTCGGCAACGGTATTGCAAAGCTGATCCCCGCCGATTGCCCCTCATCCTCGCTCGTTCCCTGGTTGCTGCGGCCGGTGGCGATCGCCACGTTCATGCCGATCACGCGGCCGTGGATATCCACCAGGGGGCCGCCGCTGTTCCCCGGGTTCACCGCCGCATCCGTCTGGATGAAGTTCGTAAAGCCCCCGAACTCGTTTGCGGTCTGCGGATCGCGCCCGAGGCCGCTCACGATCCCGTGGCTCATCGAGAACTTGAAGCCGAAGGGCGACCCGAACACGAACACCCGGTCGCCCTGGTGCGGCCGCTCCCCGGTCGCCCGGCGGGCCGGGAACAGGCCGGTGGCCTCATCCACCTTGATCACGGCCACGTCGGTGTATGGGTCCGGCTGCCCGACGACCTGAGCGCGCGCGACGCGCCCGTCCACAAAGTTCACCATGATCGACCTGACCCCGAAGAGCACATGGGCGTTGGTGACGATGTGGCCCCGGTCGTCGTAGACCCACCCGGTGCCGGCCGAGCGGGTGCCGCGCGGGCCGCCCGAACTCCGCACGTCAAGGTGGACGACCGACGGGCGCACCGTGTCGGCGACGTTCCGGACGGCGCGGTTGAGCCGTTCGAGGATGTCGTCACCGTCGTCAAGGGCCTGGCGGGCCAGAGTCACGCGGGCCCGTGTCTGCTCCGACTCCATCCGGCGCACCAGGGCCGGGGCCCCGGTCAGCATCGCCAGGATCGTCAGCAGCACCACCAGGGCCGGACCGTACGACACGAATCGACGCATGTTGCGTTCCCTCGCGAGTAGGGCGTCGCCGCGAGCCCTACAGACTTCCTTCGGGTTTCTCAGGGGCCCGGTTTCGCAGGGCCCTGGCCTCTCTCGGGTCCATCGAGTATCGCCGCCCGCCGATCCTGCCCTGCGCCACGCGCCGGACCCACTCCGCCGCCGCACGCTCGATCTCCCCGCCCAGCGACGCCACGGCCTCGGCGAACCTGGGCGGCGTGTCGGAAAGGCCCAGCAGGTCCTGGAGCACCAGCACCTGTCCGTGGCATTCGGTCCCCGCTCCAATCCCGATGAGCGGCACAGTCGTCACGTCGAGGATGCACCGGGTGACCTCGTCGGGGACCGCCTCGACCAGCAGGAGCACGCTGCCGGCCCGCTCGAGTGCGGCCGCGTCTTCGACGATGCGGGCGGCCTCGTCGGCCGTCCGGCCGGCGGCGCCGTAGCCACCGGTCAGGGCCACATGCTGCGGCTTGCTTCCCACATGGGCGCAGATCGGGATGCCCGCCCGCGTCATCCGGGCGACCAGCGGGGCCAGTGAGGCATCGGCCTCGATCTTCACGCAGTCGGCGAGTCCCTCCGTCAGGTACCGGCCCGCGTGCCGGACCGCGTCCGCCTCGCCGGCCTGGTAACTCATGAACGGCATGTCGCCCATGACCAGGGCGCCCGGTGCGCCGCGCTTCACACCCGCTGTCAGGGCGATCGACACGTCCAGGGGCATGTCAATCGTTCGCTTGTAGCCCAGCACAACCTCCGCCGCGGTGTCGCCGACAAGCAGCACGGGCACCCCCGCCCGCTCCAGCCACCGTGCCGTGGTGGCGTCGTAGCAGGTCAGGGCCGCGAACTTCTCGCCGCGGGCCGCCATCGCCCGCAGCGTCTTCAGAGTGACCGGGCGCGCTCCCGGAGGGGCCGCCGCGGAGGGCTTCCCCGGAGAGGGCTCGCTGACCTCGGCTGCGTCCACGGGGGAAGTATAGGTGCCCGGTCGCGTACCCTCGCCCCCATGGAGCGCACCGTCGAGCCCGAACTCATGGACGACCCGGGAGTTGACCGGGCGGACCTGGACCGTTCGCTGGCGTACATCCGCGGCGTCAACCGCTGGCTGGGCGGAACGCGCGGGCTGCTGGCCAACCTGAAGCGGTGGTCGCGCCGGTGGCCGCGCGGGAAGCCCGTGACACTCCTGGACATCGGCACCGGTTCGGCGGATATCCCCCTGGCCGCTCGGCGGTGGGCGATGCGCCGGGGCTTTGACCTTCGTGTGACCGGGGTCGACCTTCACGCAGCGACCCTTGAAGCGGCCCGCGGCCGCGTCGGCGACGAGCCTGGCATCGAACTCATCCAGGCCGACGCCCTCCGCCTGATGGACCTGTTCACTCCCGGCTCGTTCGACTATGTACACGCCGGGATGTTCCTGCACCATCTGTCCTTCATCGAGGTTCTGACCGTTCTGCGGATCATGGACCGCCTGGCCCGCGCCGGGCTGGTCTGGAACGACCTGGTCCGCTCCCGGTTGTCGCTGGCGCTGCTCCGCCCGGCGCTGCTGGGCCGTGCGCACATCATCCGCCACGACGCCCTGGCCAGTGTGCGTGCCGGATTCACGCGCGCCGAGGTGACCGACGTTGCCCGGCGCGTGGGCCTCGATTACACCCGTTACCGCAATGTGCTCGCCTATCGCTTCACACTCGCCGGGGAGAAGCCGGGTGCCTGGCCGCGCTAGGCCCCCAGCCACCGGATCGCGATCGCCATAAGCACGGCGGCCACACCGCTCGACGCCAGCAGGAGGACCACCGGCGAGGCGGCCCGCTCGGCGTTCACCGGCGGCCTGGCCTCCCGCAGCAGGGCCAACCGGTCCGCCACCTCCGGCCCGAGCCGCACCCGCGCGGACGAGGCATCGCCGCTCCGGGCCGCATCCTGCACGATCGCGATCACCAGGTTGGCGTCAAACGGCTTGATCCCCATGTACGACGCGAGTCGGTGCAGGTGCCGGCGGTCGCCCGGCCGCAGGATGCCGGCCCGCCCGCCCTGGATCATGTACGCAGCGCGGACCGCCAAGACCCACCTGGGATCCGTGGGGCTCATGGCTGCCGGGGCTGGCCGCGTCGAGCCGGTGGCGGGTTCTGGTTCCGGCCCGTGGGGGCGTACCAGGCGCAGCCGGGTCCGTTCTGTGGTTGCCGCGTGCACTACCGACAACGTACACCGCGCCGGCGCTGCGCCAAGGGAGAAAACAATGTTTCCACGCGGATCGTACCGGTTGCACCATCCGAGACGGCCGAGAGTCGGGCGCTGTTCAGTTCCGGCCGATATCTGAGGCTTCCGTTCGCCCTGTCCTTACATGTATTGCATTGTGTCCGTACACTGCCGCCCGTAATGGAACCCGGCGGCTGATAACCACGGATGACCACTCTCGCACCCATGCTGACCCCCGAGGCCACCTCGCATCCGGACGGAGCTGCGCGGGCGCTGCCGGGCCTTGCGGTCCCGCTTGCGGTAGACGAGATCCTCGACCGTCTGGGGACCGCATCTCGGCGCGGCCGCCTTCCGGGGTTTGTGCCCGCACCGCCTGGCGGGGCCCTGTTCCGGGTGGCGGCCTTCGGCAACCCGGTCGACGGGAACCTGGACGCCCGCCCACGCCCGGTTGACGGCGGGACCCACCTGGACTTCACGCTCGGAATCCCCCGTCGGCTTTCGGTGGTCCTGGCGGCGGCCCTCGCGGTCACGGTGTGGCCGGGGGTCTACTTCATGGATCAGATGATGATCCAGTTCCTCCCTGGCGTACGTGGATGGCTCCCGACCTGGTGGTGGTACCTGCCCGTTTCGATCCTTCCGATCCCCTGGATCTGGCGCAGCATCATGGCCCGGGCCCGCTCGACGGCGCTGCAATCCGCCCGCGAGATGATGGACACGCTGGCCGGCGAACTCGGGGCGGACATCGTGTAGTACACGCGCCCGCTACGCCACTCCCAGGTACGCCTTCCGAACGGCATCGCTGCGGGCCAGGTCCCTGGCATCGCCCTCCATCGCGATCCGGCCGACCTCCAGCACATAGGCCCGGTGCGCGACCTCCAGGGCCTTGTGGGCGTTCTGTTCCACGAGCAGGATCGTGGTGCCCGCGGCGTTGATCTCACGGATGATCTTGAAGATCGTCTGCACGATCTGCGGGGCCAGGCCCAGGGAGGGTTCATCAAGCAGCAGCAGACGCGGGCGGGCCATGAGGGCCCGTGCCATTGCGAGCATCTGCTGCTCGCCGCCGGACAGCGTGCCGGCGTTCTGCTTCAGGCGTTCGCGGACGCGCGGAAAAAGGTCCAGGGCCCGCTCACGATCCCTGGCGGCCTCCGCGCGGTCCCTTCGCGCGAACGAGCCCATCGCCAGGTTCTCGTCCACGGTCAGGTTCGCGAAGATGCCGCGGCCCTCGGGCGACTGCGCGATGCCCAGGCGCACGATCTCGTGCGGCGGGCGCCCGTGGATCGGCTTGCCCTCGAAGAGCACGCGCCCTGCTGTCGGGCGCAGCAGGCCCGACACGGTGCGGAGGGTGGTGCTCTTGCCGGCCCCGTTGCACCCGATGAGCGTGACGATCTGCCCCTGCCCGACGGCCAGGCTCACCCCGTGCAGCGCATGGATCGCCCCGTAGTGGACGTGCAGGTCGTCGATCTGGAGCATGGGGGTGGTCATTCGCCGGTCGCGGGGTCCGCGGGGTCTCCCAGGTAGGCGGCGATCACGCGCGGGTCGCGCTGGACCTCCGCCGGTGTGCCCTCGGCGATCGTCCTGCCGTAATCCAGGACCGTGATGCGCTCGCAGATGTCCATGACGACGCCCATGTCATGCTCGATGAGCAGGATCGCGACGTGGAACCGCTCCATGACCGAACGGATCAGCCCGCGAAGTTCGACCTTCTCCTGCGGGTTCATCCCGGCCGCGGGCTCGTCGAGCAGGAGGGCCTTCGGGCCCGTCGCCAGGGCCCGGGCGATCTCCAGGCGCCGCTGGTCCCCGTAGGGCAGGCCGCGGGAGTCCTCGTGCTGCCGGTCCAGCAGGTCGAACATGGCCAGGAGTTCGCGAGCGCGTTCGAGGATCGCTCGCTCCTGGCCGAGGTTGGACGCCGAGCGCAGCATCGCACCGGCCATGGAGCCGGTGGTGCGCAGGTGGCAGGCGATACGGACGTTGTCGAGGACCGAGAGGTCGGGGAACAGGCGGATGTTCTGGAAGGTGCGGGCCAGGCCCGCCGCCGCGCGGGCGCTGGGCTTCAGTCCGTCGAGCGGCGCGCCGCCGAGGTCGATGGTCCCGGTGTCGGGCGCGTACACGCCGGTGAGCAGGTTGAAGACGGTGGTCTTGCCCGCGCCGTTGGGGCCGATCAGCCCGTGCAGCCGGCCCCCGGGCAGGGTCAGGTTGAAGTCCTGCACGGCCCTGAGCCCGCCGAAGGAGATGGAGATGCCGCGCACGTCCAGCAGAGCGGGCCCGGGCTGGCTTGGTATCCGGGTCATGCCGTCGGCACCCTCCCTGCGGTCCCGGACTCCCCGCCCTCGGCTCGGCTGCGGCGCGGGTGCAGCGGTTGGACGCGCCATGCCGTCCACAGTTCGCGCACACCGAAGAAGCCCTGCGGTCGCAGGATCATCATCAGGATGAGCGCCAATGCGTAGAGCACCATGCGGTAGTCGGAGAGTTTGATGCCGGCCCGCTCGGCCGCGGAGCGGACGCCGATGTAGCAGGTGACGGCGATCGCCAGCCCGATCAGCCCCGGCACCCGGCGGCCGGCAAAGAGGAGGATCAGGACGCCCGACCCGGCGACGGTCCAGAACATGAGCGGGCTCGCGAGCGTGGGCTGCTGCCACCACGCGTACGCCGCGCCCAGCGCGGTGACCGCAATGAGCCACCATTTCGGCCGCCGGATGAGCAGCAGGGCTGCCACCCACGCCGCGGCCATCACGAGCAGGAACCACGGCAGATCGACGGGGGGCGGGCGGCGGAGGGCCTCCGGCAGCACGGTCAGGATGCCGGCCGCGATGGCCGCCCCGGAGATCGAGCCCATGCCACCCAGCACCACCATGATGATGATGTCGAACGACTTCATGAACGCCAGTTCCCCGGCGTTGAGTTGGATACCGATGGTGTGGGCGTAGAGCCCGCCGGCGATCCCCGCAAAGAAAGCGGCGATGACGAAGGCCCGAACCTTGTAGGTGGTGGTCCGCACGCCCATCGCCTCCGCGGCGATCTCGTCCTCACGGATCGAGAGGAACGCGCGGCCGAAGGTGCTGACCTTCAGGCGGAACGCGACGACCAGCGTCACCACCGTCAGCGACCACACCCAGAACAGGCTCGTGTAACTCGGCAGGCCCGTGAAGCCCACCGGCCCCCCCATGTAGCGCATGAGTTTCGGCCATGGGGTCGCCTTGATGACCTCCACGTCGTACAAGGTGTCGGTGGTCTGCGACTGGATGATGACGCGGACAATCTCCCCGAAACCCAGCGTCACGATCGCCAGGTAGTCCCCCCTGAGGCGCAGCGACGGCAGCCCGACCAGGTACCCGCAGACGGCCGCTGCGATGCCCCCCGCCAGGAGGGCCACGATGAAGATACCGTCGCCGAGCGTGAAGAACGCGGCCTCCCGGCCCTGGAGCATGGTGCTGAGGACGCCGGCGTGGGCGCGGGCGCTGGCGAAGTCGGCGGTCCCCATGAGCCGGGCCGACCCGTAGTACACGAGCGTGGCCGCGGTGTATGCCCCGACCGCCATGAAGGCGGCATGGCCCATCGAGAACTGCCCCGTGAACCCGTTCACCATGGTCAGCGACACGGCGAGGATGACGTTGATCCCGATGTCCAGGATCACGCGGGGGTAGAACTCCGGGAGTTGCGGGGCGATGGCGAAGTGCAGGAGCAGGCCGACTGCCAGCGCAACCAGCACCGGCGCCACACCCCGCACCGCCGCCATCCCGCCCGACCCGCGCAGCGCCGCCGCCCGCTCCATCAGCGGGTTGGGGGCCTCGCGCCGGGCCGTGGGGGTGGGGAGGGTCACTTACACCTTCTCCGTCACGGCCTTGCCCAGCACGCCGCTGGGGCGAACCAGGAGGACCAGGATGAGGGCCCCGAAGACGAAGATGTCTCGCAGCGATGCGCCCTCGGGCACATACTGGACGGCGAAGAACTCCAGCAGCCCGATCAGCAGCCCGCCGAGCATCGCCCCGCGGATGTTCCCGATCCCGCCGATCACCGCCGCCACAAACGCCTTCAGACCCAGCAGCACCCAGCCCGCGGCCGCCGTCTGGTTGAGCCCCGGGTACTTCTGCCCGTACAGGAACCCGGCGGCGGCGGCGAGCACGGACCCGAGCACGAAGGTGAACGAGATCACCTTGTCGACATCGACACCCATGAGAGCGGCGTTGGTGGGGCTGAAACTCACGGCCCGCATCGCCCGCCCCATCTTGGTGCGGAACACCAGCCAGTCCAGCAGGACCATCAGGACCAGGGCCGTCGCCACCACCATCACATCCACCAGGCGCACCGGGACGTGGCCGATCCGGAAGAGCACGGTGTCGGGAACAAGCGTCGGCATCCGGTCCGGGCGGGTGCCGAACATCCACTCGAGTTGCCCCAGGTTCTGCAGGAGGAGGGACACCCCGATTGCGGTGATCAGGACGTTGAGGCGCGGGGCGCTGCGCAGGGGCTTGTAGGCCAGGCGTTCCAGGCAGAAGCCAACGAGCCCGCAGGTCGACATCGCCAGGACCAGGATCATCCCGCCCGCGATAGTGTGGGACCCGCCGGCGACGACGCCGCGCGTCGCGACGAGCAGCAGGAGCGTTCCCCAGCCGACCACCGAGACGCCCGCCAGGGGCCAGGTGAGGCGGGTCGCCGGCGGTCGCCCCGCGCCGAGGCGTGGACGAAGAACGAACTCGTACAGGGCGGCCGCCAGAGCGCCGGCGGAGACCGCCCCGAGCAGCCAAACCAGCCACGCCGGCACCGCCGTCTGATCGCCCACGCTCAGCCCGACCGCCCCGGCCGCGGCGAACGACACCCAGGCCCCGAGCACGAACACGTCTCCGTGGGCGAAGTTGATGAACTGCAGGATGCCGTAGACCATGGTGTAGCCGAGCGCGATGAGCGCGTAGAGGCTCCCGACGGCCACACCATCCATCAAGGTCTGAAGAAACCGGTCCAAGGGGCAGGACTATACAAGAAAGGGCCCGCGCAGTTGTCGCGCACGGGCCCCAAACACGCCGGGATTGAGGGGCTTACTTCTTGGCGCTCGGGTCCACGGCGGCCGCAAAGACCGGCTTGCCGTTGGTCATCTGTACGATCACGACGCCCTTCTGGGCGTTGTGGTCCTTGTCGATCGTGATGTTGCCGGTGACGCCGTGGAAGTCCTTGGTCTGGGCGATCGCCTGGGCAAGGTCCTTGCCACTCAGGCTCGGGGCCCGCTTCATGGCGTCGAACAGGACCATCATGGCGTCGTACCCCAGTCCGCCCAGGGCGTCCGGGGTCTGGCCGTCGTAGGCGGCCCTGTACTTGGAGACGAACTCCGTCATGTTCGGCTGGTCCGGGGCCGAGTGGTTTGAGTAGTAACTCCCCTCGATCGCCGCCCCGCCGATCGCCCCCAACTGGGACGAGTCCCACCCGTCACCGCCGATCAGCGGGACGGTGATACCCAGTTTGCGGGCCTGGATCGCGATGTTGCCGCCCTCGGTGTAGTACCCGGGGACAAAGATGATCTCGGGGCTCGCGGCCTTGATGGTGGTCAGTTGGGCGGAGAAATCGGCGTCGCCGCCGCTGTACGCCTGGTCCGCGACAACGGTCCCGCCCGCCGCCGTGAACGCCTTGGTGAAGTCGTCCCGCAAGCCCTTCGAGTACGCCTGCGTCTGGTCGTACAGGATCGCCGCCTTCGTCAGTTTCAGGTTGTCCGTGATGAACTGGCTGATGGCGGCGGCCTGGAAGGGGTCGATGAAGCAGACCCGGAAGACCATTTCCTTGCCACGGGTCACGCTCGGGTTGGTGCTGGATGGGCTGATCATGGGCACGCCGTACTGCTCGCACACGCTGCCGCCGGCGAGCGAGAGGCTGCTGGCAACCTCGCCCAGCACCGCTACGACGTGATCGCTGGTGATGAGCCGGGTGACGGCCGTGCCCGCCTCCTTGGAGTCGCCCTTGTCGTCGTAGGTGATGACCTCGAGTTTCTTGCCGTTGAGTCCGCCCTGGTCGTTGATCTCCTTGAGGGCCAGGCGGATGCCGTTGTCGGTGGATTGCCCGAACGTGGCCTCTTTGCCGGTCATGGAAGCAAAGTGCCCGACCAGGATCGTGTCGCCGTGGACCGGCGCTGCTTCGCCGGGCTCACCGCTGGTCAGGGTGGTTCCGGCGGGCGTGTCGCCCCCCGTCGCCGCCGGGGTGTTGGTGCCCAGGTTGGCGGGTGTACTCGCGGGCGCCGCACCCGAAGTCGCCGGAGGCGTGCTTCCCGACTGGTCGCACCCGGTGAGCACGCCCATTGCAACTGCGGCCACGAACAACGCCCGGATTCGGCTGACTGGCATGAGGAGATCCCCTGAGGGTGGCACGGGCGACGACCCGGCTGATCGGTCGGAGTATACACCCGCCCGGCCCTACCATGACCCCCGATGTGGAACACGGACGTTCTGATCGACACCGCGGCCGCAGCCCTGCGCCGGGAGTCCGCACGGCTGCGAGAAGAAGGCGCGGTTCGGGGCCTGGACGCCTGCGCGGAAGTCGCCCTCCATGCCCTGCTTGAGAAGGGATTCAGGGACGGCGGGTTTGGGGTCTACCGCGAGCGGCCCTTTCCGGGGCTCGGGGGGGCTCGCCCGCGACATTCCGAGCGCGAGCGCTGCGATATCGTGCTGACACCGGACCCGGCCGTCGAACTCCTGGACCCTGTGGAGCAACTGCTCGCCCACGATGCCGCGGCCCAGACCCTCTTTGCCGGGTCCAACCCCGCTCCGGCGGCGCACGCGGTCGGGCCCTCCGAGGCGTACTGGATCGAGATCAAGACCATCGGCCAGTTCTGCTTTACCGCGGGCGTCCCCGGCCCCAACCGCGCCTACTCCTCGGAACTTCTGAGCGGCCCGGCCCGTGACATCATCAAGCTCGAATGGGATGCGGCCGTGCGGTACGCCGGCGCGATGGTCGTCCTCTTCACCGATACCGAGGCGACCGCACGGCACGACCTGGCCATCCTCCTGCACAAGTGCCTGGACCGTGAACTTCCCGTCTCCGGCCCGTTGGTCCGTTCCTTCCCGATCCCCGACCTGATCGGTAACGGTGCGTGCACCGTCTGCCTCGTTCCGCTCTCCCGCTGAGGGCTTGCGAGCAGCCGATTCGATTCTGCTTCTCGTTCACACCTTCGGTCCCAGCATCGCGACTTCTTCGATTGCGCTCGCCGCCAGGGCCGCGGCGTGGCGGCCCTCGAACTGCGCCAGCACGCGTGACAACTCCTCGCGCTGCTGCTGCCTCTTCTCCGGGTGGTCGATCAGGTCCACCGCCGCCCGGATCAGCGCGTCCGGCCCGCCGAAGTAGGGGACCAGTTCCGGCACCACCCGCCGGTGCGCGAGCACGTTGGGGAGGGTGAAGAACTTGGTTGCCACAAGCCAGCGCGCCAGCGCGTTGTACAGCACGCGGCTGGTCTGGTAGAAGATGATCATCGGGCGCAGTTGCTTGGCGATCTGCAGCGACACGGTCCCGCTGACCACCAGCGCCAGTTCGCACCAGCGGATCACCGCGTCGGTATCGCCGGGCACGATCCTCAGCCCCGCCGGCACCCCGCCGGCGGACGCCGCGGCGATGGACTGCAACCGCTCCGCTACGGCGGGCTTCGTCGCCGCGACCACCCCCGCGGCCCCTGGGTACCTTGCCCGGAGGGCCCGGAAGGTCTCCAGCAGGAGCGGGAAACTCCTGGAGAACTCCGACGGTCGCGACCCCGGCATCAACGCGATCCGCGGTGAACCCTCGCCCAGGGCCGCCGCGCGCCGGTCGAGTTCGGCTGTATCCAGCGGCTCATCGAACAGGGGATGGCCGACGAAGCGCGCCGGCACCCTTCGCCGCTCGAAGAAACTCTCCTCGAACGGCAGCAGGCACAGCACCAGGTTGGTGCGCCGGCGCAGTTTGTGGATGCGCCACCGCCCCCACGCCCAGATCTGGGGCGCCACCAGGTGCACGACCCGCACGCCGCGCTCCCGCGCCAGTTTGCAGATCGGAAAGTTCGCGGCCGGCGAGTCCACCGGGATGTGTACGGTCACCGGGTTGCGGTCCATCCAGGCGGCCACCCGGTCGTTGATCTGGCTGTGCTCGCGGATTTTCTGGTAGCCCGGCAGGCCCATCACCGCGTCGTCGCCGGTGCGCTCGACCAGCGTGGCCCCCGCCCGCTCCATCTTCGGCCCGCCCCAGGCGTGCATGGGCAGGCCGGGGTGCCGCCGCCGCAGTTCCGCGATGACGGCCGCGGCGTGCTCATCGCCGCTGGGCTCAAAGGCGGTGAAGAGGAGCGACGGCTGGGACACACGGGCCTCCGGGGACGGGGCGGGTAGCGTAGATCGGGGGGATCGGCCCTACCAGTTTCGTCGGCCGGTCGGCGAGCCGTGGCGGCGTTACTTCACCTTCGTCCACACCGTCGCACCCCAGCCGTCATCGCCTGCCAGGGCCGCCGGCCCGACGCAGGGGAACGGTGTGAGTGGGTGGAAGTTCAAGCCTCCGTACCGTCGTTCCAGCAGACAGGCGGCGTTCTCAAGGGCGCCAAGGATCTCCGGCACGTCGATCCCCAGGGCCCCGGTGTGGGCGACCCGCCAGGCATCCGGCGATCCCACGAGGGCAAGTTCAAGGAACGAGTCGGCCTTCGGGTCCAGGCGGATGTCACCGTCCGCGGAGAGTGTTTCCGCCAGCCGTCGTTCCAGCCACCTCAGGTACGGCTCCAGGTTTGGTGTCGGTCTCGGCTCCGCCAGTTGCACCAGCACACCGCCCGGGGCGAGCCAGGGCCACAGGGAACCGAGCAGGGCGGCGCCATCTGGCGACGACAGGAGCACGCCGTCGGTCAGGATCAGGTCGAATCGCTCGCCCGGGTGTGGGTCGGCCGCGCGCGGTCCGTCCAGCAGTGCGGCGTGCGCGCGGTGGACACCCGCGGCCAGCGCCGGGACGGTCTTCGCCATTGCGTGTTCGAGGCCGGCGCGGGAGGGCGCGGCGACGCTGATACCCAGCGCGCGTCTGGGCAGCACCCGGATCAGGTGCTGGATGGCCATCGCATCTCGCCGGACCAGGGCGAGCACGCGCAGCGGCCCCGCCGGGGCGTGCTGTGCGGTGAAGCCCAGTGCCTCGGCCGTGGCCGCGGCGTGCGCCGAGCGTGCCGCGTCCTGGGCCGCCCGCAGCGTGGGGCTGCCGGCCAGAGCGGCGCACACCTGTTCATCCCAGTTCTCGCCCGGGTCAGCGGGTGCGGGCTCGCGCACCGACCTCCAGCGCGCGATGAGCGCATCGGCGCACGCCAGTTTGGCCCGCACGGCCCCGATCTCCGCCCGTGCCGCGGCAAGATCCCCGCCCATCAGGTCCGGCCGCCGTTCCATGGCTGCGGACGTGTGCGCAAGGATGGACCGCACCGTCGCGCGGTTGTCTCTGGTCTTCTGCCCCTCGTGCACGCCCATGCAGGCCACCGGCGCCTCCAGCGTCACGAACCGCGCCCCGCGCTCGAGCAGCGCCAGCCACAACTCGTGGTCCATGCTGTAGTGGTTGTCCGCGTTCAGTCCGCCGGCAGCGCGGAAGAGCGACAGGCGAAAGAACACCTCCGGCTGCGCCATGCTCCACCCGGCGAACCAGCGGCTTCGCAGGCGGCACAGCGAACCGAGGCTGATCGGCTCGGGCGGGCGGGGCTGCCAGACGGTGTTCCCGCCCTCATTGACAAAGCGGCATCGCGCCACCAGAACGTCCGGCTCCGCTCGCAGAGCGCCGATCACAGCGGTGAGCCCGCCGGGCTCGTACCAGTCGTCGGCGTTGAGCCACGCGCCGAACTCCCCGCGGGCGTGGGCGAAGCCCTTGTTGATCGCGTCCGACTGGCCGCCATCGGGGGTGCTCTCCCAGTGCGACACCAGTCCCGGATGTGCGGCCGCGTACGCCGCGATGATGTCGCGGGTACCGTCGGTGCTCCCGCCGTCCATGATGATGTGCTCGACGAGTCCCGGTTCGGCCTGGCTCGCCACCGATTCCAGCCCGCGCGGCAGCCAGCGAGCGGCGTCGCGGCACGGGGTGACAATCGAGAGCAACGGGCGGTCCGGCATCACCGTGACGGTACCCACCGCCTGTTCACCTGGGTCGGCCACCGGCTGAACGGATGGGCTTGCGCCAGTCGTGCCCGATCCCCGGCCCGCGCCGGTGTTCCGCCGGGGGTGTCGGGCGTGAGGACGTGTGACCCGGGTGCGGCTGGCCGCCGCCGGGACGGCCGCCGCCGGGACGGGAGCCCCCGCGGGGCCCGGCCTGTCGGCGGTGTCCACCGCCGCGGTGCGGCGGGTGGGCCGGGCGTGGACCCCGCTCGGGTTCCGGCTTCAGGATCAGCCCCTGGGGGGTCGGGTGGACGTCAATCTTCTTGCCCAGCAGCCGTTCGATTTCGCGGAGCGTGCCGCGTTCTTCGCCGTCACAGAAGGACACCGCGATGCCGGCCGCGCCGGCGCGGCCGGTGCGGCCGATGCGATGGACGTAGGCCTCGGGCTCGATCGGCAGGTCGAAGTTGATGACATGGGTGATGTCGTCGACGTCCAGGCCACGGGCCGCGACGTCCGTGGCGACCAGCACACGTGCCCCGCGTGCGTGCGGTCCGTTCCCGCGGAAGCGTTCCAGGGCGCGCTGGCGCTGCGACTGCGACTTGTTGCCGTGGATGGTGTCCACGACCAGCCCCTCGCGGGCCAGGCGCTTGCCCACGCGGTCCGCCCCGTGCTTGGTGCGGGTGAACACGAGCACCCGCCCCATGCTGCCTGTCAGGACCAGGTGCTCCAGCAGGTTCTGCTTGTCGTGGCGCCCCACCATGTACACGCCCTGCTGAATCGCCGGAACGGCGGACGACACGGCGTCCACGGCCACGCGGGCCGGGTCGCGCAGCATCGACGATGCCAGGTGCGCGATCTCCTTCGGCATCGTCGCCGAGAAGAGCAGGGTCTGCCGCTTCGCCGCCGGGGTCGCGGCCGCGATGCGGCGGATGGGATCAATGAACCCCATGTCGAGCATCCGGTCCGCCTCGTCCAGGACCAGGACCTCAATACCCGACAGATCGCAGACCCGCTGCTCCATCAGGTCCATCAGGCGGCCGGGCGTTGCGACGATGATGTCGACTCCGCGTCGCAGGGCCCGCACCTGGTGCACCTGGCTGACACCGCCGTAGATGGTGACGTTCTCGAGTGTGAGTTCACGCCCGTACGACGCGAAACTCTGGGCGATCTGGACCGCCAGTTCCCGCGTGGGCGAAAGGATGAGGGCGCGGGCCTTGCGCGGGCCGCGCTGCGACTTGTCGGCAGGGGCCTTGGACAGCCGTTCCAGGATCGGCAGGGCGAACGCGGCTGTTTTCCCGGTGCCCGTCCGGGCGCAGCCCAGGACGTCCCGCCCCGCAAGGATGTGGGGGATGGTCTCGCCCTGGATCGGGGTGGGGGTGGTGTACCCCTCCTGGGCAAGGGCGCGCAGAATAGGCGGTGAGAGACGAAGGTCAGAGAACTGCATGAGCCGGAAGTTCCTCCGTAAGGCGGATCAGGCCGTACTGGCGTTTGGTGTGGCGGCGCCGTGCGAAGTTGCACGGAGTTTCCGCGGCCAGCAGGACACCCAGTCATCGACCCAGGAGACTACCGGCGATCCGGCAATACTAGGCGCGCCAGAGTCAGGGTGTGGCATCGACCGGTCGCACGCGGCTGCGGACCTTTAGGCCTTCGCCCTTGCCCGGCTGATCCTCTTTACCACGCCGCAGACGTCGGAGAGCGCCGCCACGGCCCGGCGGATGTCCTCCGCGCTGATGAACGGGCCGAGGCTGAAGCGCACCGCGCCGCCCTTGATCGTCCCGAACGTGCCGTGCGCCCGCGGCGCGCAGTGCACGCCGCCTCGCACCAGGATCCCGTGATCCCGCTCCAACGCCGCCGCGATTTCGGCCGAGGGCATCGAAGGATGGACGAACGAGAACACCCCGACCCGCCCCTGCGGCGTCGGAGGCCCGAGCATCCGCAGCGTCTTGTGCAGGCCCGAAGCGTCCACGGCGTCCAGGAACAACCCCATCAGGTGCCGCTCGTGATCGGCGATCATCGCCATCCCGTGGTCCAGGATGTACCCTGCCGCCGCGCCCAGCCCCACGATCCCCATCGCGTTGAGCGACCCGGCCTCATACCTGTCCGGCAGCGTCGCCGGCTGAGTGTCCTTGTCGGAGCCGCTGCCCGTGCCGCCTTCCCGGCAGGTTGCCAGCATGCGCTCCACACCCGGCCGTATGTAGAGCCCGCCGGTCCCGAGCGGGCCCATCAGCCCCTTGTGCCCCGGGAAGGCGAGCAGGTCGATGTCCGCCTCCTGCACGTCCACGGGCACATGCCCCAGTGTCTGTGCCGCGTCCACCAGGAACGGCACGCCCTTGTCCGCGCACACACGCCCGATCGCCGCCACCGGCTGGATCGTTCCGCTCACGTTGCTGGCGTGGTTGACCGCGACCAGCGCCGTCCGATCCTCGATGGCCCGCCGGATGTCGTCGGGCTCCACCAGCCCCGTATCAGGGTCCGCGGGGATGCACGTCCACCGCACCCCACGGGTCGAGAGCGCATTGAGCGGCCGCAGCACCGAGTTGTGGTCCATCGCCGTGGTGATGACGTGCACTTCGTCCCGGGGTCGCGCCGCCAGCCGTGCTCCCACAACCCCCTTGATTGCCAGGTTGAGCGCATCGGTCGTGTTGAGCGTGAAGACCACATGCTCCGCCGATTGCCCGTGGAACAGCCTGCACAGCCGCTCGCGGCACTCGCGGATCAGCCGCCCGCACTCCATCGCTTCGGCGTACGCCCCGCGCCCGTTGGTGGCGCCCAGGTCGGCCGCGTAGCGGGCCATCGCGTCGAACACCCCGGGCGGTTTGGGGAAACTCGTCGCTGCGTTATCGAAGTACAAACGGCTCGGCATCGGAGAGGTCATCGTAGCCTGCGCGGGCGTGGTGCGTGCCGCGCTCCAGAGCGGCGGCGGACACAATCACCGGTCTGGAGACCGGTGCCACCAGGACCTCCCTCGTTTCTCCGACAGGCGGCCACGGGGCCCGCCCGACTACTTCTTCGCCGGCTCCGGTTTCCACTGGGCCTTGAAGGCGGTCAGGGCGTCAGTCAGTTTCTTCTCGGTGTCGGCGTCGAGGGCCTTCTTCTCGTTGAGGGCGTTCCAGGCCGGACGCCCGGCGGTCGTGAAGTAGTTGAGCATTGCCTTCTCGAACGCCGCAACCTGGTTCACCGGCACGTCGTCCAGGAACCCCTTGGACCCGGCGTAGATCGAGATGACCTGGTCGGTGACGTTGAACGGCACATACTGCGGCTGTTTGAGCAGTTCCACCATCCGCGCCCCGCGGTCCAGTTGCCGCTGCGTGGCCTTCTCCAGTTCGGTGCCGAGCTGCGCGAAGGCCTCCAGTTCGCGGTAGGCCGCCAGGTCCAGGCGGAGCGAGCCGGCGATCTTCTTCATCGCCTTCACCTGTGCGTTGCCGCCCACGCGGGAGACCGAGATGCCGACGTTGATCGCCGGGCGGACGCCGGAGAAGAACAGTTCCGGCTCCAGGTAGATCTGCCCGTCGGTGATGGAGATGACGTTGGTCGGGATGTACGCCGACACGTCGCCCTCCTGGGTCTCGATGACCGGCAGCGCGGTGAGGGACCCGCCGCCGTTCTCGTCGGAGAGTTTGGTCGCCCGCTCCAGGAGGCGGGAGTGGAGGTAGAACACGTCGCCGGGGTAGGCCTCACGCCCGGGCGGGCGGCGCAGCAGCAGGGACAACTGGCGGTACGCGACGGCCTGCTTCGACAGGTCGTCGTAGATGCACAGGGCGTGCCTGGGGGTCTTGCCGGCCTTTCCGTTCCACATGAAGTACTCGCCCATCGTGCACCCGGCGTACGGGGCGATGTACTGGAGGGGTGCCGGGTCCGACGCGCCGGCGGAGACGACGATGGTGTAGTCCATCGCCCCGGCCTTGCGGAGCGTCTCGACGACCGCGGCGACCGTGGACTCCTTCTGGCCCACGGCGACGTAGATGCAGACGACAGCGTCGGGCGTGCCCCAGTACTGCTTCTGGTTGATGATCGTGTCCAGGGCGACGGCGGTCTTGCCGGTCTTCCGGTCGCCGATGATCAGTTCGCGCTGCCCCTTGCCAATCGGGATCATGGCGTCGATGGCCTTGACGCCGGTCTGGAGCGGCTCCGTGACGGGCTGGCGCTCGGCGATGCCCGGGGCGATGATGTCCACCTTGCGGTAGCCGTCGGGTTGCAGGGCCGGGCCGTCGTCAATCGGGCGGCCCAGCGGGTCCACCACGCGGCCCAGGAGCGTCTCACCGACGGGGACCTCCAGCAGGCGGCCCGTGGCCTTGACCAGGTCGCCCTCCTTGACCGACAGGTAATCGCCGTAGATGACGGCGCCGACCGTGTCCAGTTCAAGGTTGAAGACCTGGCCCATGACCGAGCCGGACTCGGCCTGGAACTCCAGGAGTTCACCCGCCATGGCGCTCGAGAGGCCGTAGATGCGGGCGATGCCGTCGCCGACCTCGACGACGCGTCCGACCTCCGACACCTCGAGCTCCGCGGCGTACTGCTCGATTTCCTGCTTGATGACGCTGGCGATTTCGTCGGTCTTGATCTTCACGGGGCTTCCCTTGGGGGCGGGCGGATGGACAGATACCCCGGAGGCCGGCCAAGCGCCGGAATCGAGGGGGCGGAAGCGTAGGACGCGAGGGCCGGAAAGGGGAATCGGAGAAGGAGAAGTGAGTCTTCCTTCCGTCGGGACGGGGCTGGATTAAACGATGACCACGCCGACGTGCCCCCTCGGCGGGGTGTAGTCGCCGGTATGGATGGCGGAAATGGCCGGGCGCCCGTCCGGGCCCGGAGACGCGGTGAAGGTGGTCAGGCGATGAGCGGGGGCGTCGGGCGGCCCGTCGCCGGGGTCCTCATAGAGGGTGCCGGCGGCGTTGCCCCGGGCGTCCGGACAGACCATGAGCGTGAGGGGACCATCTGGTGATTCACCGACATGCCGGCGAATGGGGCCGAGCGGAATGATGGCACCGGCGCGGATGCACAGGTCGGGCAGGTCCGGGTGGGCGGTCGTGGTTGTGGAATCGCCGACGATCTCAACGGGTTTCCACAGGCCCGGGGGATACGGCGCACGGCATGACCCCTCCTCCGCGACGCGGGCGCGCACGAGCAGGTTCTGCCCCAGCAGGAAGGAGTCATCGGCGCTGCGCAGCACCGGGTCGGCGGGGTCCGCGAAGAAGAGCGGGCGGGCGATGGGCATTCCCGTCGTGCTCGCTTCGTGGAAAAGCGTGTACAGGTACGGCAGCAGGCGGTAGCGGCGCTCCAGCGCCAGGCGGCAGGCACGCTCGCAGTCCGGGCCGAACGACCACGGCTCGTGCGGGGCGCTGTCCTTGATCGAGTGGCCGCGGGCAAAGGGCAGGAGCGAGCCGATGCCCATCCAGCGGGCAAAGAGGGCCGGCGTGGCATCGCCCGCGAACCCGCCGATGTCCGGGCCGCTGAAGGGCTGGCCGGACAGGCCCAGGTTGAGCACCATCGGGATCGACCAGGCCAGGTGCTCCCAGGTTGATCGGTTGTCTCCGGTCCACGTCGCGGCGTACCGCTGCCCGCCGAGGAAGTTGGCACGGGTGAGGACGAACGGGCGTCTGCGCGGGCGTGCAGCCGCGATGCCGTCGCGCGTGGCCCGGGCCATGAGCATCCCGTAGACGTTGTGGTATTTGGAGTGCGGCCCCGGGCCGCCGAGTTCGGGGTCGGCGCGGTGGTGCAGCGTCTCCGGTACCTGTTTCTGATGGTTGTCCTCGACCGAGGGCTCGTTCATGTCGTTCCAGACACCGTCGATGCCGGCCTCAAGGAACTCCGTGTAGAGACCGGCCCACCAGCGACGGGTCTCGGCACGGGTGAAGTCCGGGAAGGCGCAGGAGCCGGGCCAGACGCGACCGTGGTACTCGCGACCGGCCTCGTCGAGCACGAAATGCCCGCCGTCACGCCCCGCGGCGTACACCCGATACTCCGGGTCCTCCTTCAGGCCGGGGTCGATCATCCACACGCCGCGGAAGTTCCGGCGATGCAGGTAGTCCGACAGGCCGCGGGGATCGGGGAAGTGCTGGGGGCTGAAGGTGAAACACCGGTAGCCGTCCATGTAGTCAATGTCCATCCAGATGACGTCGCACGGGATGTGGCGGGCGCGAAACTGGTCGGCGACCACCTTCACCCGTTCCTCGGTCTCGTACGACCAGCGGCATTGCTGGTAGCCCAGGGCCCAGAGCGGCGGGAGCGGCATGCGCCCCGTCAGGTCCGCGAGCGCGGTGACGACCGCCGCGGGGTGGTCACGCTCGACGATGCAGACGGTGAAGGATGGGTCGCCAGGGTTCGCGGCGATCTCGATCGTTTCGTCGAGCGCGATCGTGAGGCGGCGGGCGGTGTCCGCGAGGATGCCCACGGCGCGGCCGCCGGGGAGCACCGCGAGCACCCACGGGTGGGACTGGTAGAGCGAGACGTCGGTGTCGCCATAGCACCAGCGGTCAGAGTTCCAGGTGACGATCCGGCGCGAGTTGCGGAGCAGCGGACCGGGCACCTCGCCCGTGCCATACAGCGACGTGCCGGGCGGCAGCGCGACGCGGGCGACGTGGCGTCCGTCTTCGTGGCTGAACGCCGGGATCGTCCGGAATGATGCGGGGAGCGGGCCGAGCGAGGGCCAGTGACGCTCCAGCGCCAGGGAGGGTTCCGGCTGCGGGTTGAATCGGGCAATGCCGGGGGCGATGAACTCGGGTTGCGGGGACGGCATGGGGAGCCAACGGTAGGGTGTGCCGATCCTCCCCCGCCGGGGCGGGGGAGGTGCAGAGACCACCCCTTCGGTCACGCCGGGTCGAGCGCGACGTCGAGTTCCACAGTTGCGGGCTCCAGGCACTCGGTATCGGTGCACGCCTGGAACGTCACGGTGAGCACCGGATGCCCGGACCACGGGCCGCTGCGCTCGACCACGACGTCGAACTCAGTTTCACCACGATGGACCCGCATGGAACCGTCCGCGCCGTAGGGCTGCCCGTCCGGATAGTCCGCGTACACGGCAAGCCCCGCCCCGCGGGAACAATCCGCGCGGAGGCCGATGAGCGGGGACTCGCGTCCGGGCTGCGGGTCCGCGGCGTTGATGTGGTACCCCGGCGCGATGACCAGCCTGAGTGAGAGTGTTGCCGGTGTCCCCTCGCGGATCGAGAGCCGATCCTGTGAGGCGAACACCTGGACCGGCGTGAACTCCGCCGGCCTCGCCGGCGGGTCCGCCGCCGCGCCGGGAATGAGCCGCGGCATGAGCGCGGGGTCGGAGACGAGTATGCGGAGCAGCGCCCGCGTCGAGTTGGACGTGGAAACCGGCGACGCGGCGATCGCGCCGCTGATCGAGGCGATGGCTGCTGCCGCGGCGTCCAACCATCGGTGCTCGCCCGTCACCTCGCGGAGCGTGACCAGGGCGTTCGCCATGATCGAGGTCCCGCACGGGATGGCGCCGTCGTAGGTGGAGCGGGGGCGCACGAAGAGATCGCTCGCCCCGGCCTGGGAATCGAGGTACCCGCCGGACCCGTCGCCGAACCGGGCCGCGGCCTCGAGCGCCAGCGTGCGGGCCGCATCGAGATAGCGCCCGCCGCCGTCGCGTCCCGCACGGTGCAGGTCGGCGAGCGCGGCGACGAAAGCGGCGTAGTCCTCGAGCACGGCGGGCAGCGTGGAGCCCATGGAACGGGGCAACCCGCCGTCGGGCGTGCGCGGCGAATCGAGCACGGCCGCGGCGGCGCGCTCCGCGGCATCCAGGTAGCGCGGCTCCGCCAGCAGTTTCCCCGCAACACCCAACGCCGAGATCATCAGTCCGTTCCATCCGACCAGCACCTTGGTGTCGATCCGCGGCTGCGTGCGGCCTGACCGCACGCCATACAGGGTCGTGTTCACGCGATCGAGGCGCGCGTGAAACCCGGCGGGCGCAACTCCCATCGCGGCAGCGATGCGGTCCGGACGGTCGGCCAGCCGCGGGACGCTCGCGGGCGGCGCATCCGGGTGGTGGGGATCGTGGAAGTTGGGTCCGGCATCGAGCCCGTAGACCCGCACCGCGAAATCGGCGTCGTCGCCCGGCAGGGCCGCACGGAACTCGGCCTCCGTCCACAGGTAGTTGAGCCCCTCGCGCCCGGCGACCTCCGCGTCCTGTGCGGAGAAGAACCCACCGGAGGGCAGCGTCATCTCGCGGAGCACATAGTCGAGCGTCCGCCGCGTCACCCGCACGAAGTGGGCGTCCGCAAAGCACTCCGACGCCCGCGCGTACACGCCGGCAAGCAGGGCGTTGTCGTAGAGCATCTTCTCGAAGTGCGGGACCGTCCATTCGGCATCCACGCTGTAGCGGTGGAAGCCGCCGCCCACCTGGTCGAACATCCCGCCGATCGCCATTCGGTCCAGGGTGTGGCGCAGCGCCGCCTCCACCGCGGCGCGCGACTGATCGTCCCCCGCGAAGGGCAGGAAGGCCAGGAGCAGGTCGAGGTACACCGGCTGCGGGAACTTCGGCGCATCACCGAAGCCGCCGCGCAGATGGTCGTAGGTGGTCAGCAGTGCCGATACCGCGCCGGCAACCTGCGGCACCCCGATCGGGGCGGGCGATCCCCGCTGTCCCAGGTGCTCGCGCACGGCATCGGCGATCTCTCCCGCCTGCCCGAGCACCTCCGCCCGCCGGTCGCGCCACGCTGCGCTCACGCTCGCGACGATCTGCGGGAAGGACGGCAGGCCCCGCGCCGGAACGGGCGGGAAATACGTCCCGGCCCAGAACGGCCGCAACTCATTCGGTTCCAGGAACACGCTCATCGGCCAGCCGCCGCGACCGGTGGTCATCTGCACCGCGGCCATGTACACCTCATCGATGTCCGGGTGCTCCTCACGATCGAGTTTGATGCAGACGAAGCGCTCGTTCAGGAGCGCCGCGATGGCGCTGTTCTCGAAACTCTCGCGCTCCATCACATGGCACCAGTAGCAGGTCGAGTAGCCGATGCTCAGGAAAATGGGGACGTTGCGGCGACGGGCCTCCGCGAAGGCCTCCGTGCCCCAGGGCCACCAGTCCACCGGGTTATGGGCGTGCTGCAACAGGTAGGGGCTCGACTCGCGTGCCAGGCGGTTTGTGGGCCGTTCGCTGCTCACGACGCCGAGCCCAGCGTGCGCACGACCATGGTGACGACCTGCCGACCCGCGAGCGGGTCGCGTTCCGCCAGCGCCGCACCCGCAGCGGTGCGCCCGCCCCGCAGCCCCGTGGCCGAGCGGTAGGCGGCAGCGCTTGACTCGAGCACCGCGTCCACGGGCAGGCGGCGCCAGGCGATCATGACCGTGCCCGCCATGGTGCGACCCTCGTCCCCGTCCGGTTCGGTCAGTTCCTCGCGGGCAGCCTCGAATGCGCGGGCGTACTCGCGGGCCGCGGCACGCACGCGGGAGACATCCTCCATGTGCCCATCGAGCACGGCGCGAAGTTGCATGAGCGGCGGAACAAGGGCCTCTCGTGCCTCCAGCAGGCGATCCCCGCTTGCCCGCAGAAGAACCGGCAGCCCGATGGAAACCAGCGGACGGCCAAGCCGCTCCTCGGCCCGTTGGGCGATGCTCACGGCGGACGCCCGGGCGACACAGGCCCCGTGCCGAACCGCGAAGCGGTCCAGCGCCGCGGAGATCGGCACGCTGAAGGCGGGGTCCGGACCGCCCTTGAGCAGGTCCGCGGCCACGGCGTGCAGTTGGCCGGCGGGCTCGTCGCAGGAATCCGGCCGCATGAGCGGGCGCAGTTCCGCGTAACGGTCGTCCGCGGCGATGCGGCGGCAGGCATCGGTGACGTCCGTGCCGGGATCGTCCCCGTCTATGGAGCCGCACAGCACCCCCTCACGCCACAGCGGCACGAGCCATTCCCAGGACCGCAGCAGCCGCAGGTACCCGGGAGCGACCCGGGCAGACAGTTCCGCGAGGGCGCGGCGGTCGGGTCCGGCCCCTTCATCCCTACCGGGCTCCGGAAGCAGCGTGACAATCCGGTCCGCCAGGAGCAGCGCGGCCATGGCCGGCGGCTCGCGGGTGGTCAGGTGGTACGGGCTGACAACAACCAGCATCGAGGAGTTTAGAGGGCGAAAGGGGTCTCGGGGGCACGGCCCCGGTTCTCAATGCCAGAACTTCACCGCGACCACGACGCCGACGATCAGGACGCCGAGCGCGACGGTGAGGAGGTTGAAATACCGGTCGATGAAGACCCGGATGGGCGGGCCGAAGGCCCACACCAGCGCCCCGATCCCGAAGAACAGCGCCGCCCGGCCGATCGCCGAGGCGATGATGAACGGGAGCAGTGGTGCCTGGAGGGCGCCCGCGGCGATCGTGAAGAGTTTGAAAGGGTGGACGGCCAGCACGCCCGCGGTCAGCAGCCAGACGTTGCGCATGTAGGGGTCGATGGTGTGCAGGCGCGGTTCCGTGAAGAGCCAGACGGCCAGCCCGTGGAACAGGCCCCCCAGGGCGTAGCCGATCAGCCCCCCCAGGATCGAGCCCGCCGTGCTGATCCCCGCGTACCACCACGCCTGCTCGCGGCGCTCGATGGTCAGCGGCACCTGAAGCACGAACGGCGGCACGGGGAAGAAGATCGCCTCCGTCACGCTGAACATGAAGAGCGCGGGCGTCGCGTACGGGCTGTGAGCAAACGACAGCATCCAGTTGTACAGCCGCCGGTGCAGGTGCCAGCGCGGGACGGGCGCTGCGGTCTGCGGGGGCGCGGCGGGATCAAGGATCGGTGCGCTCATGCGGGCGTGGAGGGTAGGTTCCAGCCGCCGACCTTCGCGCCGCCGCGGCGCTTGATGATGGTCAGCGCCACGAGGCCCGCGGCCACCATGAGGACGCTCAGCCACTGCCCGCGGGAGAGGCCGTACGGCCGCCCCAGGTTCGAGTCCGGCAGCCTCCAGAGTTCCGTCACCACGCGCAGGACGCCGTAACTGATCAGGAACCAGCACCCGACGACCCCGGGCAGGCGCGGGCGACGCGCGATGAACCAGACGATGGCCCCGACCACCAGCCCCTCTGCCGCCGCCTGGTAGAGTTGCGACGGGTGCCGGGCAGATACGAGCGGCTCCAGTTGAGCCCGGATCGCGGCGTCGCCGTGCTGGAGCCGCTCGATCACCCGTCGCATCGCGTCCTCGAAGGAGTCGCCCGCGCGCTGGAACGGCGCGACCAGCGCCGAGAGTTGCGACTGCTGCTGCGGCGTCAGGGGCGGCTCCATGCCCTCCAGATACTCCTGCGGAAACCTGACCGCCCACCACGGCGCGGGCTGACCCGGCAGGGCGACGATCTTCCCCAGCAGTTCCCCGTTCACGAAGTTCGCCAGCCGCCCGAAGAACAGCCCGGCCGGCCCGATCATGGTCAGGACGTCCAGCACATGGAGCATGGGGACCCGCCCGGACCGCGAACCGTCCGGAGCCGTCCGGCCACGGGCGATGCACCACGCGGCGATGATGATGCCGATCATCCCGCCGTGGCTGGACATGCCGCCCTCGTTGACCGCGAGCAGGCCCCACCACGGCGCCGAGTGGGAGAACGTCCAGAACAGCGCCGGCTTGTAGAACAGCGCGTACCCGAGGCGCCCGCCCGCGACCACGCCCACCACCGCGTACAGGATGACGTCGCCCACCCGATCGGGCGGGATCAGCGTTGCCCCGCGTCGCGAGAGCCAGCGCAGCAGCAGCCAACCAACCAGGAACCCCAGCGCGTACGAGATGCCGTACCAGCGGATCCCGAGACCGCCACCGAAGGGGACGGCAAAGGGGCTCAGGTCGTGCAGCCATGAGGCCAGGGTCATGGTGAGAAAGTAACAGAGCGGCGCGGGTGGCGTGCTACCCGATCCCAAAGAAACGCCGCGTGTTCTCGTTGACGGCCGCGTGGAGGTCCTCCCATGCTTCGCCGCGGAGGTCCGCCAGCCGCCGGGCTGTCAGCGAGGTCATCCACGGCCGGCACGGGCGCTCGCCGCGCCGGGGTTCCGGCGACAGGAACGGAGCGTCGGTCTCGACCATGATGCGGTCCCGCGGCACGACTCGCGCCGCCTCGTGCACGTCGCGGGCGTTCCGGTACGTCACGACGCCCGTGAACGAGATCATGGCGCCGAAGTCCAGCACCGCCCGGGCCTGTGCGGCGGAGCCCGTGAAACAGTGGAAGACAAAGCGGGCCGGGTCCAGCGGCGCGCGGCGCAGGATCGGCAGCAGATCCTCGAACGCCTCGCGGCAGTGGATGACGATGGGCAGCACCCGCCCGGTCCTGTGCTCGCCCTCGATGAAGGCCAGTTGCTCGGTCAGCACGGCGTCCTGGATGCCCCGCGCCGGCTCCGCGTAGTGGTTGTCCAGGCCAAGTTCACCCCAGGCGACGCAGCGCGGGCTGGCCGCCACGCGCCGAAGGTTGGCCCATTCGTGCGGGCCCTCGTGCGCGTGCAGCGGGTGGACGCCGGCGGTGCACCAGACGTTCGTGAACTGCTCCGCGATCGCCAGCGCCTCCAGGCAGTCCCGCGTTGTCGTCGAGATCGTGATCGCGCCGGTCACACCGTGGGCCGCGGCCTCGGCCAGTTCCGCGGGCACGCGCCCGGTGAACACCGGGAAGGTCAGGTGGCAGTGCGTGTCGATCACGCGGCACAATAGGGTTGCCGGCAAGAAAAAGGGCCCCGCGGGGGGCCCCTGTGCGCCGATGGGCTCGGGCGGCGCCTACTTGGCCGCCTTCTTGTACTCGTCCAGCCGCGTCTGCATCTCGGCGGCGAACTGCTCCTCGGTATTCGTCTCGACCGCCTTGGTCTGCAGTTCCAGCGCCTTCTTCAGGTCGCCCTTCAGGAAGTAGACCCGCGCCAGCGTGTCCATGATCATCGCGTTCTTGCCGTGGGTCAGGGTGTTGGCACGCTCCGCCGCTTTCAGCGCCAGGTCCAGGTCGCGGTGCGGGATGTCCTTCTCCGGGTCCACCACGAACCACGCCACCGTGTTGAGCATGTTGGCGTTTTCCTTCCAGGCCCCCTCGATCTGCTCGTGGGCGACCTTGAAGGCCTTCTCATACTCGCCGGAGTTGTAGAACGACTGGAACTGCTGCGCGGCCTTGCTGGCCGCCTGTTCGGCCTGCGCGATCTCCCTCGCGCGTTCCGCGTTCCATGTGCCCGCCACGACTTCCTTGAGCGGAACGTCCATCGTGCTCGGGTGGCCCATCCACGCGATCGTGCCCTTCTGGTCCACGATGAACGCCGACGGGATGCCGTTGCGCCCCGCGGCCTTCATCCAGGTCCGCGACATCACGCCGTTGCGCTCGTCGGCGGGATCGTCCTTCTGCTCGATCGCGACGGTGTACCCCATCAGTTGGTCGCCGGTGGGGCGCGCCTTGCCGTCGGCGTCCTTGCCGCGGTCCTTCATGAACGGCTCAACATTCTTGGGCTCGTCCCAGATGTTGACGCCGACGACGGTGACGCCCTTGTCCTTGTACTCCTTCTGGAGTTCAGTCACGTGCGGCATCCCGGCGATGCACGGCCCGCACCATGTGGCCCAGAACTCCACCACATACACCCGCCCCTTCTCGAAGCCGGTGATGGGCTCGCCCTTGACCCACTTGCCGATGGCCAGGGCCGGCGCCTTGTCGCCCACGGTCAGGGTCTTGGCCTCGGCCTGCTTCTCCGGCTGCTTCGGCTTGTCGGCGCCCGAGCCCTGGGCGAGCGCGAGCGGGGCGGCGATGAGCATTGCCACGCTGACGAGAGTCGCGGTCCTACGCATTCAAGTCTCCTGATGGTTCGGCCGCGAGTCCGCCACGAGCGGGGTGGCGCGGCGATCCGTCCCCGATGGGGGCGGTTGTGCCCGTCTATCCGTTGTGGTTGGGCACGCGGTAATGATACCGCGTATCGAGGCTCCGGTTGCGGGCCACGGGCGGCGGGCGGGTCGGAAGGGAGGCGATCCGGAGTGAAACAAGAACGCCCCGGCACGGTGCCGGGGCGCTCGGAGTCTCACCGGGAAAACCGGTCTACTTCTTCGCGGCCTTGAACTGGTCCAGCCGGCCCTGGAGTTCAGCCTTCATCTGGGCTTTGGCCTCATCCGCCATCTCCGTATCGTTGGCGACCAGGCTGACGGCCTTCGTCTGGTACTCGATCGCCTTGTCCACGTTCCCCTGCTCGAAACAGACCAGGGCGAGCGTGTCAAGGATCGCGCCGTCGCTCCACTTCGTCGCCTCGCACGCCTGGGTCGCGGCGTCGAGCGCCAGGCTGAGGTCCTTGTGCTTCACGCCGGCTTCCGGGTCCACGATCGACCAAGCGACCGTGTTCAGGACCATCGGGTTACCCTTGCCGGCCCCCGCGATGAGGTCGCGCCCGATCCTGGAAGCCCTGTCGCTCTCGCCGGCCTTCAGCGCGGCCTGGAACTCGGCGATGCTCTTGTTGAGGGTCGTGGCCGCCGTGTTCACCCTGACCTCGGCGTTCTGGCCGGCGGCAAAGTCGGCGGCGGCCTTCTTGATGTCGTAGGTGCCGGCCACGATCTGCTCGAGCGCCGCGTCCATGTTCTTGTCCGGGCTGCCGATGTACGCGACGCGCCCCTCCCGGTCCACGATGAAGATGTTGGGGATGAAGTTGCGCTTCGCCGCCGTCATCCAGTTCTGGGCCATCTTGCCCTTCTGACCGGCCCACCGCTGCGCCGCCGCGGTGCCCACCTCGGTCCCTTCGGGCAGCGCGGGTACGTCGTCAATCGCGACGTGGTAGCCCATGTCGTCACCCTTGCCCGCCACGAACGGGGCGACCCTGCCGAAGTCGCGCTCGAACATGCTGACGCCCATGACCGTCACGCCCTTGTCCTCGTACTTGTGCTGCGTCTCGGTCATGTGCGGGATCGCGGCGATGCACGGCCCGCACCAGGTGGCCCAGCAGTCGATGACGTAGATCCGCCCCTTCTCAAACCCGGTGATCGGTTCGCCCTTGATCCACTTGCCCACGGTCAGCGCGGGGGCCTTGTCGCCCACGGTCAGGGACTTCACCTCGGCCTGGTTCTCCGGCTGGGCCGGCTTCTGACTGCCGGAGCCCTGGGCCAGCGCGAGTGGGGCGGCGATGAGCATCGCCACGCTGACGAGTGTCGCGGTCCTACGCATGTACTTCTCCTGATGGTGCCTGTGAGCCGCGGGCCCGCCACGAGCGGGTAGCGCGGCGTTCCGGCCCGATGGGGCCGACGGGTGCCGGGTCATCCGTTATGGTGCGGCACCGGGCAATGATACCGTTCGCGGCGTCAGATAGTTGCCGGCACCCGAAACCGGCCCCCACCCTGGAGAAGTCACGATGTGGAAGGCCCGATCGCTCATGCTTGCGGCGGCCCTGATCCCGCTGTTCGGCGGTCCAGCGCACCAGGCCGGGGCCGCTCTCTGCGGCGGAACCGCCACCTGCGTTCCGGCCCCTCGCGAAGACTACGAGCGCTGGTACACCATCGATCTCGGCGGGCAGCGGGCCGGCTGGTCGCTCGCGAGCCAGCACGCCTCGGGGGGCATGATCACGACCCGCTCGGACCTGCACCTCTCCATCAAACGCGGCGACGCGGAGGTAGTAATCGCGACCGAGGCGACCTTTGTCGAAACGGACGACCACAAGCCCGTGTCAATCCGGGTCGTGCAGCGGCTGGGAGCCCAGCCCACCACCATGGAGGGGCGGTACCGCGACGACGGCGTTCACGTCGTCGTGTCGGCCGGGGATTCGAGAGAGGAGAAGGTCGTGCCGCTGCCCGAGGGCGAGTGGCTGACCCCCGCGGCCGCGGACGAGTACGTCGCGCAGCGCCTGGCCGCGATGCCGGAGAAGATCGTGGTGCGAACCCTGGAACTCGGGGGGGGACTCGACCCGATGTCAGCCCTGACGCCGGCGGTGATCACGCGCACACGCCTGGAGTCGGCGACGGTCAAGGCGGGCGAGCGCGAAGCGAGCGGGGTCGGCTGCCTTACGGTGAGTTCGAGCCAGCCGGGCGTTGAGGCCAGGGAAGTCCTGGACGCGCTCGCCGTGCCTATCCGGTCGGAGACCTCACTCGGCCCGCTTGTCGTGGTGATGACCGCGGCGCAGAGGAGCGTGGCGCTGGCGGGGGGTGAGGCGCCCGAACTGATGCTGCGGACGTTTGTGCATCCCGACACGGCGATCCCCGGGCCCCGCGGCGCGGGGAGGGTGGTTCTGCGGATCAGCGCCGAGGGCGGCCCGCTGCCCGCGATCCCCGAGACCGGGCCGCAGAGCGTGGAAAAACTGGGCGCGGATGCCGCCCGCGTGACGATCGACGCCCAGCGGCACGCGCTGGCGCCGGCATCCGATGCAACCGACCCGGCGTTCACCACCCCGTCGGCGATCATCAGTTCCGACGATCCCCGCGTCAAGGCGCTTGCGGTCAGCGGCCCCCCGGGGCCGGACGCGGCCGAGAGGGCGCGCCGCGAGGTACACGCCTACATCAACCAGAAGAACCTCGACGTCGGCTTCGCTTCCGCGGCGGAAGTGGCGCGCACCCGAACCGGCGACTGCACCGAGCACGCGGTGCTGCTCGCGGCCGTCCTGCGGGCTCAGGGCATCCCGTCGAGAGTCGCCTCGGGGCTGGTTTACGCCGACGAGTTCGAGGGCCAGCGGGGCATCTTCGCGTATCACATGTGGACACAGGCGCTGCTGGACCTTGGCCACGGCCCGACCTGGGTGGACCTGGACGCGACCCTGCCGGACGCCGTGCCCTTCGATGCGACCCACGTTGCGCTCGTCGTCTCGGCGCTGGCCGATGGGCAGACGGACAGCGTCTTCACGTCGCTCGTCAGCGCCCTGGGCCGTCTGAAGATCGAGGTCGAGTCCGTGAGCCCGCGCCCGTGAGCCGCACCGACGCGCCACCGAAACTGCCGCCCCGTGACCCGCGCGGGCACAAGGGCACGTTCGGCACTGTCGCGGTCGTGGGGGGCTGTGCCCACGACGATGCCCGGATGATCGGGGCGGTGGCCCTCGTTGCCACCGGGGCCCTTCGCGCCGGCTGTGGACTGGCCCGCGTCGTCACCCCGGCGCCGATCCTCGCCGCCGTCATCGGCCTCTGCCCATCGGCAACGGGCGTCCCGATGCCCGTCGACCGGGCCGGGCACATCCAGGCCCACGAGGCGGTGGCCGCGGTCGACCGGCAGGTCGAATCGTGCAGCGTTCTGGTCATCGGACCCGGCATGGGTCGCGGCGACGGCGTGCGGGCGGCCGCTCTCCGCGCGGTGCAGCAGGAACTGGTCCTTGCCGTTGTGGACGCCGACGCCATCAACGCGCTGGCGGATGTCCCCGAACTCACCCGCGATTTCCGTGCCGCGTCCGTGCTCACTCCGCACCCGGGCGAGTACGCCCGCCTGGCGGCCGCACTCCGCCTGGACCATGACCCGGTGGACGAGGCGACGCGCCCCGCCGCGGCCGAGGCCCTTGCCCAGCGCCTCGGCTGCATCGTGGTGCTCAAGGGCAGCCGCACAGTCGTGAGCGACGGCCAGCGGACGTGGGTCAACACGACCGGCAGCGCCGCCCTTGCCACTGCCGGGACGGGCGACGTGCTCGCGGGCGTGATCGCCGGTGTCGCCGCGCAGTTCGTCGCCCCGCCCCACACGCCGAGCACGCCGGGGAGGCCCCTGGAGTTCTTTGACGCGGCCCGCATCGCCGTCGCCGCCCACGGCCTGGCCGCGGAACTGTGGGCCGGCCGCCACAACGCCGCGGCGGGTCTCATGGCGATGGAGCTCGCGTCCGAAATCCCCGCGGCCTTGGAGCGGCTTCGGTGAGAGCGGGGCGGTCGTGCCACCCGGCCCGGATCCGCGATCAACCCGTCTCGCCGGTTCCCTTCGTGTCCCCGGCGATGGACGACCGCATGCTGGTGTCGGCCATCACGTTCTTCATCCTGTAGTAGTCCATGATCCCGAAGTTCCCGCCGCGGAACGCGTCGGACATCGCCTTGGGGATCTCCGCCTCGGCCAGCACCACCAGCGCCCGATTCTTCTGGATCTCCGCCTTGTACTCCTGTTCCTGGGCCACGGCCAGCGCCCGCCGCTTCTCGGCCTCCGCCTGGAAGCGCCGCTTGTCCGCCTCCGCCTGGTCGGCCTGCAGTTTCGCGCCGATGTTGTCGCCCACGTCGATGTCCGCGATGTCGATCGACAGGATCTCGAACGCCGTCCCGGCGTCAAGACCGGACTCCAGCACCTTGCGGCTGATCTCGTCCGGGTTCTCCAGCACCAGTTTGTGGCTGATCTTGGACCCGATCGTGGACACGATCCCCTGGCCGACCCGCGCGATGATCGTCTCCTCCGTCGCACCGCCCACCAGTTGCCGGATGTTGGTCCGCACCGTCACCCTCGCCTTCGCCTTGAGCTGGATCCCGTCCTGGGCCACCGCGTCGATCGTCGGCCGCGGCCCGCTCTGCGCCGGGCAGTCGATGACCTTCGGGTTGACGGACGTCTGAACCGCGTCCAGGATGTCCCGCCCCGCCAGGTCGATCGCGCGCGCCGTGTCCCAGGGAAGGTCGATCCGCGCCGCCCGCGCCGCGATGATCGCGCTCACGACGTTGGGCACCCGCCCGCCCGCCAGGTAGTGCGTTTCGAGCTGGCTGGTGGAGATGTCCAGTCCCGCCTTCACCGAGCGGATACGGCTGTAGACCACCGTGCGGATGTCCACCTTCCTCAGCCGCATCCCGATCAGTTCCACCATGCGCACGCGCGCCCCCGACAGCAGGGCCTGGATGTACAGGTTGAAGAAGTTGCCCAGCACGACCAGGATCACCACCACCACCAGCGACACGACAACCAGCAGGATGATCAGCGGCGGCGATGCCCAGGGGCTGGACCCGGACTGCGCAAGCACGGCGGAAGCGGTGGGCATGGAGAGGCTCCCAGGGGGGTAGGAAACGCCGCGAGTATATGGATTGCCGTCGCTACGCGAGCAGGCGGACCTTGATCTGCCCCGCGTCAATCCGGGTGACCCGGACCCGCGCCCCCGACCGGATCAGGGCGCTCTCCGCCAGCGCCTCGTGCCGCTGCCCGGCGATCTCCACGATCCCCACCGGGCGGAGGTCGGTCAGCACACGCCCCTCGGCGCCGACAAGGGCCAGCATGGCGTCACGCTCCCGCTGCGCCGCCAGCCGCGCCGCCTCCGCCTCTTCCGGCGTCGGCTCGCCCAGCATCGCCCGCCCAATGGGCGTGCTCGGCCAGACCTTCAGCGCGAACGCCAGCGTCAGCGGGCCCAGCACGAACACCGTTGCCAGCCCGGCGATCCCCCAGCCCGGGCTGACCCGGAACAGGCACACCACGCCGGCAACCGCGCTGGCGCTGGCGACGACCGCGATCATCCCCGCGGAGGGAACGAAGACCTCGATGATGATGAGGAGCAGCGAGGCCGCCAGCAGGCCGATCCCCCAGAAGAGCATCGTCTCGTCCACGCGACCCCGGCCCCTTCGGGCCGCACGGGCCCGCGCACGCTTCCCGGAACAGGGTCAGGCCGCGCCGGCCTGCTCCACCGTGACACGGAACCCCGTCACGTCCGTCACGACAACGGCCGCTCCCGCTGGAATGTACCCCATCTGGGCCACCGCATCCACGATGCGGTCCGCAACCTCCACACGGCCCGCCGGGCGGAGCGGCGTCACCGCGCGCCCGCGCATCCCGACCCGGACCGCGTTCTCCGCGCTCTCCGGGGCCATCGCCGCCAGCATTCCCTCGTCGTCGTCTCCCGGCCCCGATTCCTTCAGAACGAGAGAACTGATGAGGGGGATCGACCCCAGGTGCTTGGCGATGAAATAGATCCCCACACACGCCGTGGCCGTGGAGAGCCCCAGCGTCACCACCCCGTACAGCAGGTCATCCTGGGCCCCGGGCGTATCCGGGAAGACCCCGTCGCCCGGGACAAACGTTCCGATCAGCCCCCCGAATAACGCCAGCACCCCAGCCACACCCAGCACCCCGAACCCCGGGATGACAAACACCTCCAGCATGATCAGCAGCAGGCCCCCCGCGATGGCCGCGATCTCCCACCAGTTTGCCAGGTCGATCAGCATCGGCGGCGCCAGCAACGCAATGAGAGCGACAGCCGCGACCCCGCCGGGCACGCCCACGCCCGGGTGGGTCATCTCCAGGAACAGCGCGATCAGGAAGATGACGATCAGAACCGCGCGCACGATGATGTTGCTCAGGAACGCCACCAGCCCCTCGGACCAGTTCTGGTCCAGCCGCAGGAGGTGCCTGGCCCCCAGGTACCGCATCAGTTCCTGGTCGTTCCGCACCACACCGGACGCCAGCCCATAGTGCAGCATGTCCGGCGCCGTGAAGATGTACGGCCCCTCGCCGTTGCTGATGTAATCCACCAGCCGCCACTGCCCCCGCTGCGACGCGTCGATCACCGGGCGTGTCGCCGCGAGCGTCTGCTCCATCGACACCCGGTCCGACACCGCGGCCAGGCCGGGCGCCGCGGGTGTGAACTTCACCGGGTCGTCGGCCGCCACTTTCGGCAGTGCGCTGGTCCTCCTGCCGGCCGCGGGCTTCGCGGCGTCGATCTGTTCCTGCGTCATCGGCGGCGCCAGCGCCCGCACCGCGCCCGACGGCGGGGAGAAGAGCCGCGGACGCGGCCGCGGCGGGTCCTCACCGAACAGCGTCCGGTACTCGTCCGCGGTCACCGCCATCTGCCGGCCGTCAGAGACCCGCTCGATCCACCACAGTTCCACGCCCGTCGCGGCCACGCCCTGCACCAGCATCTCGTCCCGGTGGTTACGCCGGGCGGAGTCCACAAGGTCGGACAGGATGGGCGCAAGCAACTTCTGTCGTTCGGCCTCGCCCAGCGGCTGGATGCCGGCCATCGACACCGCGATCGGGATCGCATCGCCCATCGCCGCTGCGTCCGTCGTCACGATGTCGTGGCACGACAGCGCGATGATGGCCCCCGCCGAGTAGGCGTGCGGGTTGACCCAGGCGATCGTGTTCTTGACGTGCGCGCCCTTGATGAGTGGGGCGATCCCCTTGAGCGTCATCAGGGCCGGGTCCCCGAGCGTGGCCCCCAGGCTGCCGCCCGGCGTATCGATCTCAAAGACAATGGCGTCCGCCCCGGCCCGCTCCGCGAGTTTGATCCGCCGCTCGACGCTGCGGGCCGTCACCTCGTTGATCTCACCCTTGATCGTGACGACCGCGACGTTCGATGCCTGCCGGTCCGCGGGAACGGCCAGCGGCGGCGTCGCCGCCGGCGTCTGCCCGCGCGAGGGCCCGGCCGGGCACACCAGCGCGGTGATGAGCACGGCCCAGAAGCCCACCACGGATGGACGGGTCGTCCCCTGCATGTGAGAGTATAGATCGGCGGGATCGGCCCACCGTTCTCACCGCGTGGACTGCTGCACCCTCCACACCATCTCCGGTCCGCGGCAATCGATATGCACGGCGAAGTACCCCGGCCGCCCTTCCACGCCCCCCGCACCGAACGGCACCGGCGGCTCATGATCCCGGATCAGCGGCCAGATCACCCGCCGGTCCGTCTCCGGCAGCGGGAGGCCGTCGATCTCCGCCGGCTCGAACCACTCCAGCCGCCCCTCGCGGATGTCCCGTGCCTCCACCCTCACCGGCCCGAGCACCCGGTACACGAACATCAGCCAGTGCCCGCTTCCCTCGTACCCGGCCTCGCTCACCAGTCCGATCAGGTGCAGCCGCTCGATCGGCACCTCGATCCCAGCCTCCTCCCGGATCTCCCGCCGCGCACACTCCGCCGGCGACTCCCCGCTCGCCGTGTCGAGTTTGCCGCCGATGGGCGAGCACAGCCCCAGGTTCGGGGCCTTGGCCCGCCGCAGGAGCAGAACCCTCCCGCGCTCGTCGCGGAGGTCGCAGAGACACGCGATGCGGTACGGCAGTGGGGCGCTCACGCCACGGAGGGTAGCGGCTCGGGGCGGGAGGACGGGTTGGGGGCGCGTGGGGAGGAGGGGAACGCGCGGCAGTGAGAGAAACTTGCGTGGGACGCCACCGCCCCGGCTCCTGTCGGTTGCAGGGACTCGCCGCACCCATCCGATACCCTCCGCTATGCCCAGCGCCCAGAGGTCTCTCGCGCCCGCACCGGCTCAGTCGGTCCCGCTGGAGGTCTCGGGGCGCAAGGTTTACCTGATCGGTATCGGGGGCTGCGGCATGGCGGGCCTGGCCCGGATGCTCCGGGCCCGGGCCGGGCTTGTGGAGGGCTCCGACGCCTACCCCGGCGAGGCCACCGAGGCCCTGGAGCGCGACGGTATCCCTGTGGGTCATGACCAGTCCCGCGCCTGGCTCCCGGACGCCTGCGACCTGGTCATCACTTCCGCCGCCATCAAGCCGGACCACCCCCAGGTGCTCGAGGCTCGCCGGCGCGGCATGCCTGTCCTGACCTACGCCGAGGCACTGGGCCGCTGCATGGTCGGACGGACCGGCGTCGCCCTGGCGGGAACCCACGGAAAGTCCACGACCACCGCCATGCTCGGGGCGGTGCTCGTCGATGCCGGGCTCGACCCGACCGTCATCGTCGGCGCAACCTGCGGGCAACTGGCCGGCGGTACCGCCAAACCCGGCGCGCCCGTGGGCTTCCGGCTCGGCGGTGCGACGATCCCCCGCGGCACGCTCGCTGGTGAGCCCGGCCTGCTGCTCGCCGAGGCCTGCGAGTTCAACCGCTCGTTCCACAACTACCAGCCGGCCGTCGCCTCCATCAGTTCGGTCGAGGCCGATCACCTGGACATCTACGGCTCGCTGGACGCCGTCGTGGAGGCATTCCGCCAGTTCGCGCTGCGGGTTGCCCCGGCCGACCGGGGCGGTCGCCTGCTCATCGCCCACCGCGGGGCCCATCGACAGGAGGTCACCGCCGGTGTCACCGCGAGGGTGGAGACGATCGGCCTGGACCCCGAGGCGGACTGGACCATCGGCATCGATCCCTCCGAGCAGCGCGTGACGCTGCGCCGCTCCGGCGACCACACGGCCGCCTGGACCATGCGCATCCCCGGCGCACACAACGCCATCAACTCCGCGACCGCGGCGGCTCTCGCCATCATCCTCGGGGCTGATCCCGGCATTGTCGAAGCCTCGCTCTCGGCCTTCGCGGGGGTTGACCGGCGGATGCAGAATCTTGGCCGCCTTCCCCTGCCCCGCGGTGGCTGGGTGAAGGTCTACGACGATTACGGCCACCACCCGACGGAGGTCGAGTCCACCCTCCGCGCCCTGCGCCAGTTCGAGCGGCCCGAAGATCAGGGCGGCCGGTTGATCTGCGTCTTCCAGCCGCACCAGCATTCTCGCACCCGCCACCTGCTCGACGAGTTCGCCGCCTCCTTCGGGTCGGCGGATATCGTCATCGTCCCGCACATCTATTTTGTGCGCGACTCGATCGCGGAGAAGCAGTCCGTGTCCTCGGCGGACCTGGTGGACCGCCTGCGGGCCCGCGGCGTGCGCGCCATGCACCTCTACCCGTTTGAGGCGATCGTCGAGCACCTGGATACGCTGGTGCGCGACGGGGACGTGGTGGCGGTCATGGGGGCTGGACCGGTCTGGCAGGTCGCGCGCGGGTACATCGAACGGCTCGTGGGGCGGGCGGCCCGCCCGCCAGTCATGGTGGACTCAGGGAGGAGCCGGAGCCTTGCAGTCGGCTAGCGTTGCAACCGTGGATTGTGCTGCACAGGCGCCCGGCCCGCCCATTCAGCCTGCGCCCGCGGCACTGCGCGCGCTTGACATCCGGCGCGAGGCACCCATCCCGACCTGGTTCGACATCGGCGGTCGCGCGGAGGCCCTCGCGACACCGGATTCGGTGGACGACCTCCGCCGCTGCCTGGAGATCGACCCCAATCTCCGTGTCCTCGGCGACGGCGCCAATCTTCTCGTCGACGACGACGGCATCCCCGGCCTCGTCGTCCAACTTGCCGGACAGGCCTTCACGCGGTTTGACCTTTCGACGCAGGGCACAGGACACGAGACACAGCATTTCCTTATCCCCGCCGGCGCACGCCTCCCCAGACTCGTGACGGAGTCCGTTCGCCGCGGCCTTGCCGGCCTCGAGGGTCTGGGCGGCATCCCCGCGAGCCTCGGCGGTGCCGTCGTGATGAACGCCGGCGGAGCCTTCGGCGAGATCGCCGCGTCCGTGGCCCGTGTCCACGCGATCGGCCGAGACGGCCGCGGGGTCGTGCTGGAACGCAGCCAGATCGACTTCGGCTACCGCCGCAGCGGCCTGGGCCACCTGATCATTACCGGTGTCGAACTTGCGCTCCAGCCCGGTGATCCCGCCCCGCTCCGCCAGCGCCTCAAGGACGTGATGGCCTACAAGAAGTCCACCCAGCCGATGGCCGAAGGGTCTGCCGGCTGCGTCTTCAGGAACCCGACGCTCGGGCGCGACGTTGACGGGATCGGTCACGCGGGCTCGCGCGTCAGCGCCGGGATGATCATCGATCGTGCCGGCCTCAAGGGCCTCCGTACCGGCGGCGCTGAGGTCTCTCAGGGGCACGCGAACTTCATCGTCACCCGCCCGGGCGCAACCGCACGCGACGCCATCCGCCTTATGGAGCAGATCCAGAATCGCGTCCGTGACCGCTTCGGCATCGACCTGCTCCCGGAAGTCGTCGTCTGGAGGCGCGACACATGACCGCGCCGAACACGACCGTCCTGGTTCTGGGGGGCGGCCCGGACGCTGAACGCGCCGTCAGTCTCGACAGCGCCGCCGGTGTCGCGGCGGCCCTCCGCGAGTCCGGCCGCTACACCGTCGTCGAGAACACCATCGACCGCATCACTCTCGCCCAACTCCGCGCCCTTCCCGGCGATCTCATCTTCCCTGTCCTCCACGGCTCCTTCGGCGAGGGCGGCCCGCTTCAGGACATCCTCGAACAGGCCGGCCGCCCCTATGTCGGTTCCGGCCCGGCCGCGGCACGTCTGGCGATGGACAAGATTGCGACGAAACTCGCCGCCGCCTCGCTCGGCATCCCCACCGCCGAGTCCTGTGTGCTGAACCTGAGGGATGAGGCGTGCCCGTTGCCCTTCCCGGTGGTCGTGAAGCCGGTGCACGAAGGCTCCAGCGTCGGACTGCACCTGGTCCACCAGGCCGCCCAGTGGCCCGCCGTCCGCCACGCCGTCGACGCCGATGCCCGCTCCCGCCCGGATCGCACCTACATGGTTGAACGCCTCATCCCCGGAACGGAACTCACGGTCGGCCTGATCGACAACCAGCCGCTCCCCACCATCCACATCCAGCCCGCCGACGGTCCGTATGACTACGAGGCCAAGTACCACCGCGACGACACCCGATACATCCTCGATCCTCCGCTCCCACAGGGCGTGGACGCCGCGATCAAGGCGCATTCGGTGACGCTTGCCCGCGCGATCGGCGTCCGTCACGTCGCCCGCGTGGATTTCCTCCTCGACCGGCAGGGCCGCCCATGGCTCCTTGAACTCAACACGATGCCCGGGTTCACGTCTCACTCACTCGTTCCGAAGGCCTCCCGTCACGCCGGGCGCGATATGCCCGCGCTCTGCGCCCACCTTGCCGACCTGGCCCTCCGCGACTTCGCGGGTTGAACGTACCATGCCGAAGAAAAAGACAACTCTCCTCTCCGCGTCCGCCGTCCGCGCCGCCATCACCCCCGCCGCCACCGCGCTCATCCTCGGCGCCATCGTCGTCGCTGCCGTGACCGGGCCGTCGCGGCTGCAAACCCGCGTCCTCCGAGGCCACCGCCCGCCCGGAGTGACCGTAAGGATTGACTGGCCGGCCTCGGGCGTCCCGGGACAGACCTGGCTTCCGGCGGACATCCAGGCCGGACTCGTGGCCCTCGTCCAGCGGGCGATCGACAACGATCCCGCGCCATTCAGCACCACCGCCCTGCACGCCGCCGCTGATGCCCTGGGCACCACCGGCTGGTTCGAGCACCTGGACGCCGTGGAGCGGCTCGGGGGCGGCGTCATCCATGTGCGCGGCGTCTGGCGCACGCCCGCGGCCGTCGTCCGCTTCGGCGGCCTCGATCAACTGGTCTCCGAGAACGGTGTCGTCCTTCCGCCGACCTACCTGCCCGGTGAGAGCGGGCAGAAGGTGATCTTCGGCGTCACCGCCGCCGCTCCGGCCCCCGGCCGGGTCTGGGCCGCGGATCAGGTCCGTCCCGCGCTCGCTCTTCTGGCGATGATGAAGGACCGCCCGTGGCGCACGCAGGTCGCCGGGATCGACACGGCGGGTTACGCGGACAAGAAGCACCTGGAGATTGTCACCACGTTCGGCTCGCGCATCGCCTGGGGTGGTGCGCCCGGGGACGCCGTGCCCGGTGAGCAGCCCGCGTTCTACAAACTCCGGCGCCTCGACGTGCTCGCCGACCGTTTCGGGCAGATCGACGCCAGCGAGCGGCTGGTGGATGTCACCGGCCCCCTCACACTCATCGACAAGCGCCCGGCCGGCGAACCGTGAGCGAGCCGGAACAACCATCCGACGCCGTGCCCCGGTGGCGCCCCGTCATCGTCCTGCCGCCACCGCCGGGCGACCGCTGGGCCCACCGCCGCGGCGAGCCGCGCGTCTTCGTCCTGCTCTGGACCACGTTCCTCTTTACCGCAACGCTCCTGACACTGACCGGGCTCGGCCTCGGCGGGTACGTCACCCCGGACATGTACAGGCCCGCCGCCCGGCTCCTCATGGTCACGGTCGCCGCCGGAATCGCGGTCATTTGGCCGATGATCCGCCTCAGCCAGGACACTCCCGACGACGGCGGCGTGCCGCGCACGGTCCAGGACCTGCTCATCGTGCTGCTCCCGGCCCAGGCCGTCATCTGGCCGCAGCACTGGCTTGCGGGCTGGTCATACCCCGTCCTCCTGGCGGTCGCGGGCCTCTACACCGCGTGGGCCTCGCTCGTCGGCGCCGCACTGGCGCTCTCACTCCGTCTCATCAGCGTCCGCGGCCGAAGCGCCGCACGGGCGCCGTGGATGCTCGCAATGATCGCGATCGCCGCGGCCGGCGCGCCCGCCGCGTTGCTCTCCGGCGACGGCGGCCCCGGCGTCTCGGTCGCGCACGGAAGGGCCGCCTGGATGCTCTCGCCGGCCACGGCGGCCTATGAACTCGTCCGCGACCGCTCGTGGACCGGGCAACCCGCCGCCGTGTATCGCGAGCACTGGCTGGCCATCATCTGGACCGCGGGCGTCTCCGCCCCGCTCTGGTTTGTCGCGGCGCGTGGCGGCCGCCGGGTAACGGGCCTACATTGACGTGCGGCCCGGTAGGGCCGGTAGCGGCGGCCCGGGGCGTGCTCCGGGCCTTTGCGTTGAGCCGGGAGGGTGTCATGGAGTTCATTACCAAGACCGAGCGGGGAGCCCTCGAAGGTCGGATCGCGGCCCTCAGGGCCAACCGTGCCGTCATCTCGCAGCGCATCGCGGAAGCCCGGGCGCTGGGCGACCTGAAGGAGAACGGCGACTACCACGCCGCTCGCGAGCAGCAGGGCATGGAGGAGTCGGAGATCCGCCGCCTCGAGGAACGCCTCTCTCGGGCCCAGGTCGTCGAGGAGGGCGGCAGGGGCAGTGACGTCGTGTTCCTCGGGTCCACCGTCAAGCTCCGCGACGTCGACAAGGGCGATGTGGACCTGTTCCGGCTGGTCGGAGAGGCCAGCAACTCCTCCGATGCCGAGTATGTGGAGGTCACCGCCAGCAGCCCCATGGGCGAGGCCCTGATGAAGGCACGGCTCGGCGAGGTCATCCGCGTCAACGCGCCCCGCGGCGTCAAGCGCTTCGAAGTGGTCGAGATCAAGTAACCGAGTTCCGCCGTTCACGAAGCCGGGGCGGCCGCGGCGATCGCGGGCTCGGCCGCAATGATCTGGTCCGCGACTTCACGCCGGTGCACGTCGATGGCGCGGGGGAAGTCGAAGGCGACCCGGACGCGGTCCCCCTTGATGGACGCGATACGGACCACGCCGATCGGGTTGCGCGGATCGCCGATGACGACCTCTTCCCCTTCGCGCCTCGTAATCACCAGCATCTCGGACCTCCAGTCCCGCGGCTGTCCGTCGCTACCGCCGCACACTAATGTACCGCGCCACGCCCTCCGGGGGAAGGGGAATCCCGGATTCTGGGTTCAAGGGGCGGCGGCCGCGACCGGCAGGCGCGGCGGGGCCACCTACACTCCGCCCGGCATGCCGCGACCAGCCTGTGTCCTTGCCCTGATTGCCCTGCTTGCCGGGTGCGGCTCCAAGCCGGGAGTTGCACCGGACCCGCTGCTGGAGGTGAAAAATCCCCGGTTGCGGCCGGAGCGGCGGGCCCTGGCGATCGAAGCGGCATGGGGCCGTGTGCTGGAGGGTGCTGCGGACCGCGCGGCCGTGCGGACGGACTTGAAGACGCTGGCGTGGTCGCCGAACTGGCCGGTTGAGTTGCGGCTGAAGGCCCTGCGGACGGTCCTGGGCGATACAGATCCGGCGGGCGAGGCCGACAGCCGGCAACTGGTGCGCCTGATGGTGCCGCGGGAGAAGGACCCGCAGGTGATCGACCTCCTGAGCCAGATAGCGGGTGATCGGGGGTGGACCGAGGCGGTGCCGGCGCTGATCCGCAGCCTTTCACGGCCCGACACGGGGACGAAGGACACGGAGCGTGCCGAGTACCGTGCGATCGCGAAGTTGGCGCCCGAGCGGCCCGTGGAACTGACCGTGGTGCAGACATTCCTGCACCCGCCGCCCGAGGAGGGCGCGTACGGGCTGTCGTCGGTGGAACTGACGCGGGCGGATGCGTGGACCGTGCTGGGGCGGCTGGACCCGAGCCGGGCGCTGCGGATGTCGATGCTGGAGAACAACTCGGACGACCCGGATGTGGCGAGCATCAAGGCTGCGGTGGAGCAGTTGCGGGCGGCGCCGCGGACGGGTGGGGAGTTTGTGTGGCTGCGATCGCTGCGGGACCCCAGCAACCGGCTGAACGGTGAGTGGTGGCGGGAAGCGTCGGCGGCGGTCGCGGCAATGGGCCCGGAGCGGGCGCCGACCCTGCAACTGCGGCACGCGGAAGTGATCCGCTGGGCCACGGCCCACCGCCCGAACTGGGCGCGGGCGTCTCGGCAGGAACTGCTGAGTGAACTGCGGGGGCGACTGGCAGGGAGGACCACGCACTGGCGGACGGCCAAGGAACGACTCGGCGACCGGTCGCAGGTGCAGTCCCTGGAGATGGTCGAGCAGACGATCTCCTGGGCGGACCTGCTGACGGTGCTGGTGCTTGACGACGCGGTACACGACCCGGCGGTGGTCACGGCGTTGTTTGCACAGGCGGCGCTGGATCGCAAGGACAAGTCCGCCGAGTACGGAGGGATCGTCGAGGACATGCCGATGAAGTCCGGGGAGGGAGCGGTTCGGGTGGTGATGTTCCCGCCGCGGCCGGGGGCGCGGCGCGGGGACAAGGAGTTCGTGGCGTCCACGGACATGATGGCGCAGAGCGACCGCTCGCTGGCGCACTACCACTTTCATGTGCAGGAGGCGCAGAACTCCTCATTTGCCGGGCCGAGCACACCGGACCTTGCGTACGCGGACCGATTGGGGCGGAACTGCCTGGTGTTGACGAGCATCGGGAAGGACACAATGGACGTGGACTACTACCAGCCCGGCGGGCTGATCCTGGACCTGGGGGAGATCGAGCGGCCATGAATGGGCGGCTCCTCCTCGCGATGGTCGCGGCGGGTGGCGTGGTGCTTGGCGGTGTGGCACGGGGTCAGGTTGTCGGGGATCAGCCGGCCGCGGCGCCCGTGGCGGACGGGCCCGTGGCGGAGTTTTTGCGGGCCGGAGCGGTACGGTACTGGCCGTCGAGGGCGGCCGCGGACCGGGCGAAGCCGTCGCTGCTTCTGCAAGGGCCGTTCATGGTGATGGAGGGCGTCCCGGACGCGCCGTGGGCAAAGCCGGCGTTTGCGGAGGTGGAAGGACGGCACACGGCGAGCATCCCGCTCGATGCGGGAGCGGTAGTGCTGGCGCCGGGGATCGTCAATGGCCCGATCCGGAAGGGAGCGGCGGTCACGGCGAACTCGGACACGGGGGGGCTGCCGTGGATCATGGTGGTGCGGCCGGGCTCGTCAGTGGCGTCGTTCTTGGTTGACACCACGGCGCCGTGCGAGATCAGGGTCGGCGATGCGGTGGAGATATCAAGCGGGGCCGAGTTCCCGGTGCTGGAGACGCTGAGCGTCGATGCGGTCGCCGCCGTGGGGGCGCTGGCCACGCTTACGGGATGGATGGACCTGCCGCCGCTGTGGGGGCTGGGGTACCAGCATGGGGATACATCGCTGACCAGTGCTGAGTCAGTGCTGATCGCGGCGCGGCGTCTGAGGGCGGAGCGGCTGCCAGGTGATGGCGTGTGGGTCGCCGGAGTGGGATCGCCGCCGGCCGCCTTCCCGGACGGCGTTCGTGCCGGGCTCACGAAACTGGGCATGCAATCGCTGTGGACGGTGCCTGTCGTCGTGGACGCGGCCGCGAAGGAACCTGTGTGGGAAGGGGGAAGCGACGACCTGCTGGGCGGCCCGGAGGGGCCGATTCGGATCGGCGGGGGCTTCGCGCCCGACTTCACGCGGGCCACTGCCCGGCGGGGGTGGGGCGCGGCACTGGAACCGTTGCTGGCGGGAGGCGCGACCGGGGTTGAGGCCCTGAGCGAACGGGTGCCCCGGGGCGTGGTCTTCCACGCCGATGACGACCTTGGCGGGACTGGCGACTGGGACCGGTACGGCGCGGTGTATCCGACGCTGACGGCGCGGGCGGTGCGCGAGGCGTTCGGACGGGCGCAGCCGAACGTTCGCCCGTTCCTGACGGTGCCGGTCCTGTCTCCCGGCGTGCAGCGGTACGCATCCGTGTGGATCCCGGCGCGCGGGGATGACGGGGGTGCGCTGGCGGAATCGCTGCGACGGCTGCAGGACGCATCGATGTCGGCGCGGTTCATGGCCGGGATGGACATCCCCGGGGCGCGGCGTGGGGGCGACGGCGAGGGGCTGGCGCGGTGGTTCGGGGTGGCGACGCTGATGCCGATGCTGAGGGGCCGTCCGGACGCGGGGCACTCGTGCGCACCGTGGGACTTTGGTGACGGTGTGAGCGCGGACGTGCGAGCGGCGCTTGAGCGGCGGGCGCGGCTGACGCCGTATTTGTACACGCTGGTGTTCGCGGCGTTCCGGTTCGATGAACCCATCGTGCGTCCGGCGTGGGCGCTGGACCCTGCGGACGCGTCACTGCATGACACGCCGCTGGTGTTCCTGCTCGGCGGGGAAGTTCTGGTCGATGCGCGGCAGGGGGGCGGTGCACTGCCTGCGCGGGCCGGGGACTGGCTGCCGTTTGATGCGCAGCCGGGGCTGCCGCGGCTCTACCTGAGGCCCGGGGCGATGATCCCGATGGGACCGGTGCGGCAGTTCGCCGGAGAATCACCGCTGGACCCGCTGGAGTTTGTGATTGCGCTCGACTCGGAGGGCAAGTCGGCGGGGATGCTCTACGAGGACGATGGGGACGGGTTCGGCTACGCCCGGAACCAGGGACGGATCGCCTATTACGGCGCGCAGCGCACTGACAAGGACGTGGTTGTGAAGATGGCACGGCTGGATGGCGGCTGGGCCATGGCCAAGCGAAAGTTCATCGCGCGGGTGCTGCTGTCCGGCGGCGGGGAGGCGACGGGTGAGTTCCGGGACGCGCTCGACACGCACGTCACGCTTCCGTGACGGGTGATCAGGCGCCGGCCGGGGGGTGCGGATTCTGCGCGACGGCCTGCGCGACGGGGGGCTGCGGGGCCGGCTGGGGGTCGGGCAGACGGGCGGGGGCGCGGGACTGGGCGTCCACCTCGTCCTCCACGCCCTTGATGCCCTTGCGGAACTCAACGATGCTCTTGCCGAGGCCCCGGCCGACCTCCGGGAGGCGCTTGCCGAAGATGAGCAGGCCCAGCAGGGCGAGCACGATCAGTTCCGGGGTTCCGAGCGTGCCGAAGAGGGCGAGGCTTTGCATGGGGGCTCCGGGCGTTTTGCGGGCGCTGAATTGAAGCGGCCCCGGGGGCCGAGTCAACTCGCGTGTCAGCCGAGTATCGGTGATCGTTCGGCGGCGTCCACAACGTTGTTCAGGAGCATGGCGACGGTCATGGGCCCCACGCCCCCGGGGACGGGGCTGAGCCAGCCCGCGGCGTCCTTCACCGGGTCGAAGGCGGTATCACCGACGGTTTTCATTCGGCCGCCCTCGCCGGGGATGCGATTCACCCCGACGTCAATCACGACGGCACCGGGCTTGACCCAGTCGCGGGTGACCAGTCCCGGCACGCCCGCGGCGGCCACCAGGACGTCCGCGGTGCGGGCCAGTTCCGGGAGGCCCTCGGTGAACTTGTTGGCCGAGATGACCGTGGCCTCTTGGCGCATGAGGAGCACGGCGATGGGCTTGCCGACAACATCGCCCGCGCCGACGACGAGGGCACGCCTCCCGCGGAGTTCGACCCCCGTCGACTCGATCATCTTCAGAACAGCGAGCGCGGTGCAGGGGACAAGCGAGGACTGGCCGTAGACGACGTTGCCGATGTTGGCGGGGTTGACGCCCTCCACGTCCTTGCCGGGGGCGATAAGCGCCTGGACGCGGTGCGGGTCCACGGACGCGGGCAGCGGCAGGTGGAGCATGACCGCGGAGACTTCATCCTTGGTGTTGAGCAGGAGGACGCGGCCGGCGATGTCGTCATACCCGGATTCGGCGGCCAGGCGGTGCAGGCGGTACTCGATGCCGACCAGGGCGCAGGTGCGGCCCTGGTTCTCCGCGTACACGCGGGCCCCGTTGTCGCCGCTCTCGACCAGAACGGCGTCGAGCCGGACCGACCCGCCGCGGGCCTTGACGGCGGCGGCCCGCTCCGCGATGCGGCGGCGGTGTGACTCGGCCAGGGCGTTGCCGTCAATGATCCGGGCGGGCATGCGCGGATGGTATCGGTACGATGCCGCCCATGCCCGCGAAGCGTCCAGAGGATCGTGTGCCCGAGTTGCGCACCCTGCTCCAGAGGGCGAACGCCGAGTACTACTCGGGGGCCAGCCCGCTGATGACCGACGCGGAGTTCGACCGGCTGCTGGCCGAGCTCGCGGAGTTGGAACGGACGCACCCTGGATTGGACGACCCCGACAGCCCGACGCACCGCGTGGGGGGTGAGCCGGTCGATGGGTTTGAGACCGTTGCGCACACGCGCCCGATGCTGTCGATCGACAACACCTACGACGAGGCGGGCGTGCGGGAGTGGTGCGCGCGGGTGATGAAGGGGCTGGGCTCGGGCGCCGGCGGTCTCTTCGGCGGCGGGGATGTCGCCTTTGTCTGCGACCCGAAGGTGGACGGGCTGGCGCTGGCGTTGGTGTACGAGCGCGGGCGGCTAGCCCGGGCGGTCACCCGGGGCGATGGGATGCGCGGGGACGACATCACGCCGAACGCGCGTGCGGTGCGGGCGATCCCGACGCGCCTGGAGGGCCGGGCGCCCGATGTCCTTGAGGTTCGGGGCGAGGTGTACTTCCCCACCCGGGAGTTTGAGCGGATCAACAAGGAACGGGAGGGCGCGGGCCTGGAGTTGTTCATGAACCCGCGGAACGCGGCCGCGGGAACGCTGAAACAACTGGACCCGGCGGTGACGGCGTCGCGCCGGCTGGGGTTCCTGGCGCACGGGCGCGGTGTGGTCAGCGATGACGGGTTCGCGGCGAGCCACACGGAGTTCCTGAGGCGGATCGCCGGGCTTGGGGTGCCGGTCAGCCCGCACACGTCCACGGCGGCCGGTGTGGAGGAGGTGCTGGCGGCGATCCGCGGGTTCGAGCCGCACCGGGCGGAGTTGCCCTACGGGACGGATGGGATGGTGGTGCGGGTGGACTCGTTCGCGCAGCAGGAACGGCTGGGGTACACGTCCAAGTCGCCGCGCTGGATCGTCGCGTTCAAGTACCCGGCGGAACGAAGGACGACGCGGCTGCTGGGCGTCGAGCACCAGGTGGGGAAGACTGGGCGGATCACGCCGCGGGCGGTCATGGAGCCAGTGGTGGTGGCGGGGTCCACTGTGAAGCACGCGACACTGCACAACTACGGCCTGGTGCGGAAGCGGGACATCCGGATCGGCGACACGATCGAGATCGAGAAGGCGGGCGAGGTCATCCCTTATGTGCTGGGGGTGGTGCATGAGAAGCGGCCGCCGGGGGCGCGGCCGGTGAAGGCTCCGGCCGTGTGCCCGGTGTGCGGGGGGCCGGTGGAGGTGGAGCCGCCGGAAGCGGAGCAGAACCCGGACCTGGAGACCGGGCGTGAGTGCGTGAATCCCGAGTGCCCGGCCCAGGTGCACGAGAAACTGATCTGGTTCGCCGGGCGGAAGCAGATGGACATCGATGGGCTGGGTGAGAAGACGGTCGGCCAGATACGAAGCGAATCGAGGATCCCCCTGAGCCACTTTGCCGACATATTCCGGCTGCGCGAGCACCGCGGGGCGCTGCTGGCGCTCGACCGGATGGGCCAGAAAAAGGTGGACAATCTGCTGGCGGGGATCGAGGCGGCGAAGAAGGCGGGGCTGGCACGGGTGCTCTCCGGCATGGGAATCCGTCACCTCGGGGATTCGACAGCCAAACTGCTGGCCCGGAAGTACCGCGACCTCGATGAGTTGCTGGCGGCCCCGCTGCGGGACCTGATGCCGCAGGCGAAGTTGTCGGAGGCGGACGCGAATCGCCTGGGCGTGCCGCGGGATCCGCCCGGAGGGCAGGAGACGGGGCTGGGTGTGGAGACGGCACCGGCTGTGTACGCGTACCTGCACAGCGCGGCGGCGCGCGCGGCGTTTGACGGCCTGCGCGGGGTCGGCGTCGACCTCTCGTCGCATGACTACGCACAGCCGGGCCAGCGGCCGGCGTCGGGGCCCTTCGCGGGGAAGACGGTGGTGCTGACGGGGACACTGGAGAGTTACGGGCGTGAGGACCTCAGGGCCCTGCTCGAGTCCATGGGCGCGAAGGTCAGCGGGTCCGTGTCGTCCAAGACGGACCTGGTGATCGCGGGTGAGTCGGCGGGGTCCAAACTGGACAAGGCCCGCGAACTGGGGATCGAGGTCTGGGATGAGGCGCGTCTGCTGAAGGCGTTGCCGCGCCAATAACCCTCAGATGAGTTGTCCGGGCCGTCGCGAAGCGGGGGATCACTCGGAACCCCTACTGTCCCGCGGCCCATGGTTCATGCCCTGCTGATCGCTGCGTTCCTGGTCGTGCTGGTGCGCGACCGGGTTGGCCCGGCGTCCTGGGCCCGCGGGCTGTCGCCGGACTGGGCGTACATGATGATGGTGGGGGCGATGGGCGTTGTCTGGGCGCTCGCGCAGGCGCGGATTGCGCTGCTGGGCCGGTCGCTGGACCAATCCGGGAGTTGGAGGGCGGTTCAGAAGGCGGAGCGGACGCTGGTGGCGTCGCGGCTGGCCATGACGGCGGCGCTGGCTGCCGGGGTGGTGATGGGCGCGCTCGACGCTGTGCGGCGAAGAGCGGGCGACCTGATCGTGATCGATGAACTGCTGACCCTGGCCCCTCTGCTGGTGTTCTTCGTCCTGGGTTGGTGGTCGATCTACCCGATCGAGCGCCGCGTGCGCGAGGCGATCCTGTTGCGACGGCTGGACGACGGGCGGCCGCTGCACTCGCCGCCGTCCCGCGCGGCGTTCGTGGGGTACGCGACACGGCACCAGATGATGCTGATCGTCGTGCCGATCGTGCTGATCATGGCGTGGCAGGAGACAGCGCAATGGCTGATGGACCGGTACCACTGGCCGCGGGGCTGGTGGCACACGAGCGGCGGGCTGATCCGCAAGCGGGACGTCGTCGTGCCGCTGGTACAGGGGGCGGGCGTGATCGTGGTGTTTGCGCTGCTGCCGCTGGTGCTGCGGTACGTGTGGGATACGGTGCGTCTGGGCCCGGGGAGCCTGCGGGACGGGCTGGTGGAGATGTGCCGGGCGCACCGGGTGCGGGTGCGGGACCTTCTGGTGTGGCGGACGGGGGGGCAGATGCTGAACGGCGCGGTGATGGGAATCGTGGGGCCGGCGCGGTACATCCTGCTGACGGATGCGCTGCTGGAATCGATGACACCGGAGCAGGTGGAGGCGGTCACCGCCCACGAGGTGGGGCACGTTCGCCGGCGGCACATGGTGTGGCTGGCGGTCAGCGTGATCGGCGGCGTGATGGCGGCGGGGACCGTGGCCGACCTGGTCATGCGGCGTCTGCCGCTGTCGGTGCAGAACGGGGAATGGGCGCAGATGGCCGGTGCGGCGGTGACGCTGGCGGTTGGGCTGGTCCTCTTTGGGTATGTGAGCCGCCGGTTTGAGTGGCAGGCGGATGCGTTCGCGGTGCAGCACCTCAGCGGGCTGGGGCGGGGCGGGGCGGTGACGATCACGCCCGAGAGCGTGGGGCACATGAACGAGGCGCTGCAGGCGGTGGCCGACCTCAACCACATCCCGGTCGGGAGGTGGACGTGGCGGCACGGATCGATCCGGACCCGGCAGCGGAAACTGGCGGCGTTGGTCGGGCAACCGGCGGCTCGGCTTGCGGTGGACAGGCAGGCGCGCGCGGTGAAGTGGGCCGCGGCGGCGGTGCTGGCCGCGTCCGTGGCGATGGCGGCGTATGACTTCCTCGGATAGGAATCGTGTGTCCCGAGCCCTGTTCCGCCATGCCGGACACGGAGTCTTGGGGCCCTGGAACTGGGGATATGCACTTCGTCAAGATGCACGGGATCGGCAATGACTACGTCTACCTGGACGCGGTGACCGATCCGTCCATCGAGCGGCGAGCCGACCTGCCGGACCTGGCGCGGCGGATCAGCGATCGGCACCGCGGCGTGGGGAGCGACGGGCTGATCCTTGTGTGCCGTCCCGGAGCAGGGGCAGCCTCACGCCGCGCGGCAGGGTGCGGAACACATCCGGGCGCACACGTCAGGATGCGGATGTTCAACGCGGATGGATCGGAGTCGGAGATGTGCGGGAACGGGGTGCGGTGCGTGGCGAAGTTTGCGCACGACCGGCTCGGGGTGAGAGCGGACCCGATACTGGTCGAGACAGGGAGGGGATCGCTGCCCATCGCGTACGAAACCGTGGCCGGCAAACTCACCCGCGCGACGGTGGACATGGGCGAGCCGATCCTGGAGCCGTCGAGGGTGCCGGTCGCGGTTGGGAAACTTGAGGTCGCGGGCGAGCACAGGTACAGGCTGCGCACGGGCGACGACGCGTGGGTCGGCTCGTTTGCATCGATGGGCAACCCGCACGCGGTATTCTTTGACGCGGACAACCCGGGGCTGCGCGGGGACGGGCTGGCGGCGATCGACCTGGCGCGCGTGGGGCCGCGGATCGAGCGTCACCCGGCGTTTCCAGACCGCATCAATGCGCACTTCGTGCGTGTTCAAGCGCCCGGGGAGGCGGCGATGCGGACGTGGGAGCGGGGTGCTGGCGCGACGCTGGCGTGCGGCACCGGGGCGTGTGCGGCCGCCGTCGCGGGGGCACGTCTGGGGCTGCTGGACCGGTCGGTGACGCTGCACCTGCCGGGCGGGGACCTGGGCATCGTGTGGAGCGCTGCCACGAACCATGTGCTGATGACCGGCCCGGCGACGGACGTGTTTGAGGGGCAGTGGCGGGAGTGAGGAGGTCGCGCTCGTGGCCCCCGAAACCCGCGGCGACGCCACCCGGGGCCGCTACCCTTGCGTTTCCATGCCCCAGCGGCCCACACTCCGGACCGAGCGGCTCGTGCTGAGGCCGTTCCACATGGGGGATTGCGACCGCGTGGCGGAACTGTGCGCGGACCGCCTGATCGCCGACACAACCCTGCTGATCCCGCACCCATACACACTGCGCGACGCGGAGGCCTGGCTTGCCACCCACCAGGAGGCGTTTGACGCGGGCAGGAGCCTGAACTTCGCGGTCACACTCGGGGGTGAACTCGTCGGGGCGGTCGGCCTGCGGCTGGAACCCGAGCATTCACGGGCGGAGATCGGATACTGGATCGGCGTGCCGTTCTGGGGGCGTGGCGTGGCGAGCGAGGCGGCGCGGGCGGTGGTGGAATACGGGCTGGGCGGGGCGGGCCTGCACCGGGTGTATGCGTACCACTTCGCTCGGAATCCGGCGTCCGGGCGGGTGCTGCAACGGGCGGGGATGGTTCGCGAGGGTGTGCAACGCGGTCACATCCGCAAGTGGGACGTGTTCGAGGATTCGGTGCTCTACGGCCGGACAAGGGAGGGGGCGGTGTGCTGAGCCCGGGCGAAGAGAAACTGCGGACGGGCATCGCCGGGCGACGGGTGTCGTTGCTGGAAGACCTGCGGCTGCATGTGGGGCTGCCGACGGGTGGTGGGAACACCGCGGCGCTCGACGAGACGAGGGGGCTGCTGACGCGGCGACTGGAGGTGCTTGGGGCAAGGACGGAGATCGTGCCGGGGGACGCGAAGCCGGAGTGGTTGTTTGAACCGGGGGGGGGCGGCGGGCAGGTGCCGCCGACGGCTGTCTGCCGGATGCCGCCACAGGGTGACGTGCTGCCCCGGATCCTGATCTGCGGCCACCTGGACACCGTGCACGACCCGAAGGGTTCGTTCCGTGCGCTGTGCGTAGCACCAGACGGGAGGACCGCAGCGGGGCCCGGCTGCGTGGACATGAAGGGCGGGCTGGTCATCACCATCGCGGCGCTGGAGGCGCTGGCGGAGGCGGGGATACCCGCGTCGTGGACGGTCCTCTTGAACAGCGATGAGGAGACGGGCAGTTACCACTCCGAGCGCGCGATCCGCGCGGAGGCCCGGCGGCACGATTTCGGGCTCGCGGTCGAGCCGGCGATGGCGGACGGCGGTCTGGTGGTTGAGCGGATGGGAAGCGGGCAGTTCATGGTGGAGTGCCGCGGGAGGGCGGCGCACGTCGGGCGTGACTTTGAGAATGGCGTTTCGGCGGTGACGGCGCTGGCGGAGCGGCTGGTGCGTGTGGCGGCGCTGGCGGACCCGGTGCGGGGCAGGATCGTGAACGTCGGGCCGCTGAGCGGCGGCGTCGCGGCCAACGTGGTGCCGGACCTGGCCCGGGCGTGGGGCAACGTGCGGTTCCCGACGAAGGCGGTTGCCGATGAACTCCGCGCCGGGCTTGAGTCCATGGCGACGGGCCTCGGAGCGTGCCCCGCGACGGACGTTCGGACGAGTTTTCAGCGTCCGGCCAAGCCCCTGACACCGGAGACGGGGGCCCTGGCGGAGCGGGCACGCGGGGCGGCGGAGGACCTGGGCCAGAGGTTGCCGTTCGGGAAGACCGGCGGCGTGTGCGACGGCAATACCATGCAGGATGAGGGGCTGCCGACGATCGACACCCTGGGCGTACGCGGAGGCGGGCTGCACACCCCGCTGGAGTGGATCGAGGTGGGCAGCCTTGTGGAACGGTGCCAGTTGATGGCGGTGCTGATCTCACGGCTGAGCCGGGAGTGACGAAGAGACAAGTTGAGGGAGGAACGGATGAGCCAGGCGACGGCGAAAGCACCAATGACAAACACGAACAAGCCGGTGGTCTCCGGGACGCAGGGTGCGGCGCTGCGCGAGAGCCCGGCGGTCACAGCGGCCGTCAAGCAGATCGTGGACGAGACCAGGGCGCGATCAGCGCGGATCACGGGGGTCCGGGGGCCGATCGAGGAGTTGAAGGCGACCTACGAGCACCTGCTGGCTCGGGCGGGGGAACTGCGCGGGCGCGGGTTGTACTACCCGTACCTCGGGTCGGGCGTCGGCAACGGGGCGCTGGTGGAACTTGCTGACGGGTCGGTGAAGTGGGACATGATCTGCGGGATCGGCGTGCAGTTCTTCGGGCACAGCGACCCCGACCTTGTGGGCGCGGCGGTCCGCGGGGCCGTCGACGACACGCTGAAGCAGGGCAACCTGCAATCCGGCACTGACGTGTACGACTTCTGCGGCACGATCATTGCGGAGGCGGGCAGGGGCAGCCGCATCCGCCACTGCTTCGTGAGCGCCAACGGCGTGATGGCCAACGAGAGCGCCCTGAAGTTGTGCCACCAGAAGCACGGCGGGGCGCCGCGGGTCGTCGCGTTCAAGGATTGTTTCGCCGGGCGGTCGATCGCGATGTCACAGGTCGGCGACTCACCGGCCAACCGCGTCGGGATCCCGCTCTCCACGCTGGTCGATTACATGCCGTTCTACAGCGAGGTCGCGGCCGCGGCGGTGGGCAGACAGGCCCACATCGATGCGGCGACGGCGCAGCTGCGGGAGTACCTGGACAGGTACCCGAAGCAGCACGCGTGCTTCATCTTCGAACTGGTGCAGGGTGAGGGCGGGTTCAACACGGCGCCGCGGGAGTTCTTCGAGGCCCTGATGAAACTCTGCAAGGAGCGGGGCGTCGCGGTGTGGGTCGATGAGATACAGACGTTCGGGCGGCTGGAGAGCATGTTCGCGTACGACACGCTCGGGCTGGGGCAGTATGTGGACGTGGTGACGGTGGGGAAGATGACGCAGTCGTGCTTCACGCTGTTCACGCCGGAGTACAACCCGCAGCCGGGCCTGCTCTCGGGGACGTTCGTCGGCGAGGGCCCGGCGTTTCGCGTCGGCCAGCGCGTGGTGGAGCGTCTGCGGGACGGCGGGTACTACGGGGCGTCGGGATCGATCGCCCGGCATCACAGATTGTTCCGTGAGCAGGTGAAATCCATGGCCGCGAGGCATCCGGAGTGGTTCCCGAAGGCTCCGGGTGTGGCGGATATCGCCGGCGGGGTCGGGGGGATGATGCGGTTCACACCCTTCGGCGGGAGCAAGGAGAAGGTGCAGAAGGCGTGCAGGGCGTGCTTCGAGGAGGGCGTGATCGTGTTCTACTGCGGGCACGGGCCGTACCACATCCGGATGCTGCCGCCGCTGGGTGTCATGAAGGAGCAGGACTGGCCGAGGGTGTTCGAGTGCGTGGAACGTGGGCTGGCCGGGGCTGCTGGTTGAGTGGATGAAGCCGTGCTGCAAGGCCAGCGGGGCGGGACGAGCGCAGAAAGAACGGGGTAGAGACTCGTGTTCATCATCCGGCAGGCCAATCTTGACGACCTGGGCACGCTGGTGAAGCTGGCCAAGATGGTCCACTTCATCAACCTGCCCGCGGACAAGGACATCATCACCAACAAGGTGCTCCGCAGCCGCGACGCGTTCATGGGCGCGGCCGGCGCGCTGGGGAGCGGAGCGGACAGCACCGCGCCTGATGGAACGGGCGCGACCGGCATGGGAGCGGCGGGCAGCGGGGTGTTCATGTTCGTGCTGGAGGATTCCGAGAGCGGGGCGTGCCTTGGGACGTCGCAGGTGGTGGCCCGGATGGGCGGGAAGGGCAACCCGAACTATTCGTGGAAACTGACCAAGCGCGAGTTCTTCAGCAAGGGCCTTCAGACGGGCACAAGCCACACGGTCGCCACGCTGCACACCGACGAGTCCGGGCCGACCGAGATCGGCGGGCTCATTCTGCAGCCGGCGTCGCGCGGGGCCAAACTGGGGCGGCTGCTGAGCCTGATCCGGTTCCATTTCATCGCCCTGCACCGGCGGATGTTTGCCGACCGTGTGATCGCGGAGATGATGGCCCCGATCACGCTCGACGGCCAGAACATGCTGTGGGAGTTCCTGGGGAGGCGCTTTATCCCGCTTTCCTACACGGAGGCGGACAAGCACTGCCAGCGCTCGCGGGAGTTCATCTCCGCGCTCCTGCCCAAGGAGGACATCTACCTTTCGCTGCTGCCGCCGGAGGCCCGCGATGTCGTCGGGCGCGTGGGCGAGGAGACGGTTCCGGCGCGGAAGATGCTCGAGAAACTGGGCTTCGAGTACAGAAACTTCGTGGATCCGTTCGACGGTGGGCCGCACCTGGAGGTCGCGACGGACAGCATCTCCATCGTGAAGAACACGCGGCGGGCGGCGCTCGGGCCGGCCGCGGAAGGCGGCGACCAGGAGGGCCTGGTCAGCACACTCTCGGCTGAGGGCGAGTTCCGCGGCGTGCAGACCGCAATGAACAGGAATGGCGCAACGGTCGGCATCCCGTCGAGTGTGATGGAGGCCCTCGGCTGGGAGCAGGGCCAGGCCATCGGGGTGACGCCGCTCGGCCCGGCGTCGGCGAGCACAACACCGAAGCGCCGGTCGGGCGACAAGCGTGCGGCACGAAAGGTCGGTTCGTGACGCGGCACGCTGCGCTCGGCCGTGACCCGGCGGACCTGGTGGGCGGGCAATGGGTCGCCGCGGGCGGCGGCGAGTGCGAGATTATCTCACGGAATCCGTCCCGGCCGTCCGAGGTCGTCTGGCGGGGGGCGTCGAGTCCTGCCCGCGCCGGAGAAGCCGTGGCGGCGGCGCGGGCCGCTCTGCATGTATGGTCACGCTGGTCACAGGAGAAGCGGTTCGCGGTGCTTACCCGCTACCGCGATCTGTGCGTGAAACACGCGGCCCGGATCGCCGGGTTGATCAGCGACGAGACGGGCAAGGTGATGTGGGATGCGCAGGGCGAGGCCGCGGCGCTCCCCGCGAAGGTTGACATCACGCTCGATGCGGGTGAGCACGGACCCCTGCGGCGCGTCAGCGGGTTCGGGTTGCCGCTCAGCGGGACCCGAACCGGGCGGTGCTGGTTCCGCCCGCACGGCGTGATGGCGGTCCTGGCCCCGTTCAACTTTCCGATGCATCTTGCCAACGGGCACGTCGTGCCGGCCCTGGCGATGGGCAACACGGTCGTTCTGAAGCCGAGCGACAAGACGCCGGCCACCGGGCAACTGCTTGTCGAACTGCTGGACGAGGCGCTGCGGGCGGAGGGCGCCCCGCCCGGAGTCGTGAACCTCGTACAGGGCGGCGCGGACGTCGCCCAGGCACTGGTTGATGACGACGGAGTGGACGGCATCCTCTTTACCGGGTCATGGCCCATCGGGCGAAAGATCCTGGAGGCCAACCTGGACCGCCCGGGGCGGATCGTTGCGCTGGAGATGGGCGGGAACAACGCGGCCGTCGTCATGCCCGACGCGGACCTGCGCCAGGCCGCCATCGAGTGCGTGCGCAGCGCGTTCGCCACAACCGGTCAGCGGTGCACCTGCACCCGCCGACTGGCCGTTCACGCGAGCATCGCCGATCGGTTTATCCCGGCGGTCGTGAAGGCGGCCGCGGCGCTGACGGTCGGCGACCCGCGCACGCCGGTCTTCATGGGCCCGGTTATCGGCGAGGCGGCGCGACAGTCCGTGCTCCAGTTCCAGTCGTCGGTCCGCAACGGTGACGTCCTGCTCGCGTCGGGGGCCAGGCCCGGCGACGGCTGGTTCCTCTCGCCCGGCGTGATGCAGGTCGGCCGGTTTGTGACGGGCGGCGCGGCCGTGGCACTGAGCGGCCACGATGCGGGCGCCGATGTCGAGGTCTTTGGCCCCATGCTGCGGATTTGTATCGTGAACTCGCTCGATGACGCGATTCAGCAGGCGAACGCGACACGGTACGGCCTGGCGGCGTCGATCTTCACAAAGGATGCCGCGGCCGCGGAGAGGTTCCTGCGCGAGGCCCGCGCCGGGTGCGTGAACGTCAACGCGGGGACCGCGGGGGCCAGCAGCAAACTCCCGTTCGGGGGGCTCGGCCACAGCGGCAACCACCGGCCGGCCGGTTCCTTCAGCCTTGATTACTGCGCGTACCCCGTCGCCGGCATGATCGAATCCGGTCCCGCGGCCCAGGTTCCGCCCGGCATGACCTTCGACGATGGGTGGCTTCGATGAACGCCCGCGCCTGGTGCCTGATGGTGCTGCGGACCATCGGGCTGGTCCTGCTGTGTCTTTCGCTCCCCGGCCTGCCCGACATCGTGTTCTCTCCCTTGTACCTCGAGAACTATGCCGGCGGGGCGCTGGTCGCGCTCCAGGCATTCCTCTCAAACAATCACCTCTGGATGCTCGGGCTCGGCTTGTACTTCTTCTTCGGCGGCAAGTGGGTCGCGCGTCAGATCACGCGCGGGCTCGCCTTCCCCGGCATGTGCCCCGGCTGCGGGTACGACATCCGCGGCATGGAGGGCGGCCGCTGCCCGGAGTGTGGGGTGAAGATCAAGGCGTCCGCCCGGTAGACTCCAGGCCATGCCGAAGAAGACCGTGCTGCCGGACCCGCGCCAGACCCCGCGCTTTGCGGGAATCCCGACTTTCTGCCGCTACCCGCGCCTGCGGGATGTAGCGCCGGAGAACGCGCCGGTCGATTGGGCCCTTTACGGGGTGCCCTTTGACGGCGGCACAACCTACCGGCCCGGGGCCCGGTTCGGCCCCCGGGCCCTTCGGCAGGAGTCGCAGTACGTCAAGCGGTACTCCGTTGAGCACGGGATCGACGTGTGCGAGGCCTTGTCCCTGGCCGACGCGGGCGACGCCCCGGTGCAACCGTTCTCGATCAAGGGCACACTCGATGCGGCCGCCGAGTTTGCGCGCGGCCTGGGCGACCCGAGGGTGACACGGCTGCTGGCGGTAGGGGGCGACCACACCATCGCGTACGCCAACATCCGGGCGACATGGGAACGCCGCGGCGCACCCGCCGGCGGCCTGGCCCTCCTGCACTTCGACAGCCACCTGGACACGGTGGACGCGGTGTGGGGTGAGAAGTGGTCGCACGCGTCGGTGTTCATCCGGGCCATTGAAGACGGGCTGATCGACCCGAAGCGGATGCTGTCGGTCGGCGTCAAGGGGCCGCTGAACTCGGGGGCGGACCTGGACTATGCCACGGCCCATGGCGTGGCGGTGATCGGTTACGCGGATTGGCGGCGGTCGCCGGCCGAGGCGGAACGACGCGTCCGCGAGTTCGTGTCGGGCCTGCGCGGGGCCGACACATACCTGACGTTCGATGTCGACTGCGTGGACCCGGCGTTCGCGCCGGGAACGGGGACACCATCGGTCGGCGGGTTCACGTCCGCGGAGGCCCTGGGGCTGCTGCGGGCGTGCGCCGGGGTGAGCCTGTGCGGCGCGGACGTGGTGGAGGTGCTGCCCGACCGGGATGTGGGCGGGGTCACGGCCCTGCTCGCGGCCCATGTGATCTTTGAGATCATGGCGATGTCCGCGGCTGAACGTGAGGGAAAAGGCGGCCGCTGAGGCGCCGCGGGGTCAAGCCCGCTGAAGGTTCTCGCGGGAGATCATGACGTCCAGGGTCTGGCACACGGCGTCCACCTCGCGCTCGGTGAGATTGCTGTGGAACGGCAGGGCGATGGTCCGGTGGCTCACGCTCTCGGCGATCGGGAACTGCCCGGGGCGGAAGCCGAACTCCCGCTGGTAGAACGGCTGCAGGTGGATGCAGGGGAAGTAGTCGCCCGCGCCCACGTCGTGGTTGCGCAGGCCCGCGATGATCCGGTTGCGCTCTTCCGCGGTATACCCGGCGGCCAGGCGCACGACGAACACGAACCAGGACATCACCGTCTCCGGATCGATGCTCGGCAGGATCAGCGGCTTGCTCGCCATGAGGCGCGTCATGTAGAGGTTCGCGACCCGCTGGCGCTTCCTGACGATCTCGTCGAGGCGGCGCATCTGCCCGACGCCCATGGCGGCGGACACCTCGTGCATCCGGTAGTTGTACCCAAGGCGCTCGTGCCGGAGCCACGCCCCGACCGTGGACGGATCGTGCCGGCCGCCCTCCGGCACGGGCGGCGCCGTGCCACGGCCCTGGCTGCGCATGGAGCGGCAGGCGTCGGCCAGGGCCTGGTCGTCGGTGACGATCATGCCGCCCTCGCCGGTGGTGATCTGCTTGTTGGGGTAGAAGCCGAAGACGCCGGCCCGCCCGAATGCCCCGCACTGGCGTCCCTTGTACGTCGTCCCCAGGGCCTCGCACGAGTCCTCGATCAGCGGGAGTTCGTGCTTCGCGGCGATCTGGGCGTACGCATCCATCCAGGTCGGGTTGCCGAAGACCTCCACGGCGAGGATGGCCTTGGTCCGCGGCGTGATCGCCCGCTCGATCAGGCGCGGGTCCATGTTCAGGCTCTTGGGGCAGATGTCCACGAAGACGGGCGTGGCGCCGACGAACAGGATGCAGTTGCTGGAGGCGATGAAGGAGAACGGCGTGGTGACCACCTCGTCGCCCGGCCCGATGTTCAGGCCCCGCAGGATCATGTGCAGCCCCGCCGTGCCGCTGGAGCACGCGACGGCGTGGCGGCACCCGGTGCGTGCGGCCACCTGTTTCTCGAAGCGTTCCTGCATCGGGCCGATGGAGAGCCGCCCGGAACGCAGCGTCTCCACCACGAGGTTCACCTCTGAGTCTGTGATGTCGGGGCGGGAGAGAGGGATTTCGCGGTGGGGCATGAGGGGATGGTACGAGCGGCACCCCGACAGCGCGGCACGCGGCCCGCGCAGGTACGCTTAGGCGATGAAACCAACACAGGCGCGTCGCGGCGGGCTGGTCCAGGGGTGCCTGATCGCCCTGGGCGTGCTCGTCGTCGTTGTCATCGCGGCCGCCGTCGTCGTGGCGATGAACTGGCGGTCGTGGACGGCCGGGGCGACGGTCGCCGCCACGCAGGCGATGCTGAACAACTCGACCCTGCCGCAGGATCAGAAGGCCCGGATCATGGCCGAGGTGAACTCCCTCGGCGACGACATCAAAGCCGGGCGGGTGTCGCCGAGCGACCTGACGCGGGTCTACGAGGAGATCGCTCACAGCCCGCTGATCCCGCTGGCGGCGATCGAGGCGGCTCGGCAGAAGTTCATCGAGCCGGCCGGGATGACGCCGGAAGAGAAGGTGGCGGCCGAACGTTCCCTGGAGCGCTTTGCCCGCGGCGTCTACGAGGGCAAGATCACGCCGGCCGAAGACGAGATCACCGACACGATCAAGCCGGTGGTCAAACTCAACGCGGGGAACACCTGGGAGTTCAAGGACAACCCGACGCGGCAGGAGGTCGACCAGTTGGTCGCTAACGCCAAGGCGAAGGCGGACGCCGCCGGGGTCCCCGATGAGCCGTACAGGCTCAGCATCCCGGACGAGTTGCACAAGGCGATCGCCAGGGCACTGGGGCGAGCGACGGAGGCGCCGCCTGCCCCCGCACCGGCCGCCACGCCGCCGGGTGGCCCGTGACGTACCTGTACCTGGCCCTCGCGGTGGTGTTCGAGGTGGGCTGGGCGATCGCGATGAAGGTTTCCGACGGGTTGACGAAGCCGATGGTGGCGGCCGCGTGCCTGGTGATGTACGCGATGAGCCTGGTGTTCCTGTCGCTCGCCACGCGCCGGCTGGACATCGGCGTCGCGTATGCCATGTGGGCCGGCAGCGGGGCGGCGATCATCGCCGTGGTCGGCGTGCTGTGGTTCAAGGACGCGGTGACGCCGCTGCGGGCGGTCTCGCTGCTGCTCGTGGTGGCAGGGGTGGTGGGATTGAATCTTTCAGAGCCCCAAGCGCCAGCGCGGGGTTCGACGGGGAAGAGCGACCGCTGAACCCGTCGCTCGCGCCCCGGGCCGTGTCGCTTCACACCCCCGCCAACTTCTTCAACGCCGCGGCCATGGCCGGCGGCACGGGCATCACGCTCAGGCGGGAGATGCGAACCAGCGCAAAGTCCTTGAAGCGCGGGTCGCCCTTGATTGTGGTGAGCGTGACTGGCGTCTTCACCTCGCGCACGGGTTCGATGTCCACGACGGCAAACTTGGGCTTTCCCTCGGGCGTCGTGCCGGGCTTCCTCGCGTCCGCGCAGGGGTCGGTTACGATCCGCGCAAGCCCGACGATCTGCTTCTCACCGCCGGTGTGATAGATGAATGCCTCATCGCCCTTCCTCATCGACCGGATGTGGATCAGGGCGGCGGCGTTGGTGACGCCGGTCCACGCCGTGCGTCCGTCGCGCACCAGGTCGCCGTACGAGTACTCCGAGGGTTCGGTCTTCAGAAGGAAGGCGGGCATGTGGCGAGTCTACGGTCTTGGCAGGGTCGGCCGCGGAACATAGACAGCCTTCTGGGTTCCGATCCCCCCCGATTCGGCCGACGTAGGTGTGCGGGCGCCGGGCGCGACCTCCGTTCGGTTCCGGTTCGATTGCTACGGTTATGGGGACCGGAGTCGGCCAGGCCCCGCCCGCCGGGGCAGGAGATGAAGGCATGTGCGGGATCGTCGCGTACGTCGGCTCGAAGCAGGCCCGCCCGCTGCTCATCGAGGGCCTCAAGCGGATGGAGTACCGGGGGTACGACTCCGCCGGTCTGGCGGTGCTCAACGGGAAACTGGAGGTCTGCCGCGCCGTCGGGCGCGTCGCCATGCTCGAGGAGAAACTCGAGGACGCCCCCGGCTTCGAGGGCACGCTGGGGCTCGCCCACACCCGCTGGGCGACGCACGGCGGCGTGACCGAGGCCAACGCCCACCCGCACCGCGACGACAAGGTCGGCATCGCCCTGGTCCACAACGGGATTATCGAGAACTACGCTGTCCTGAAGACCTACCTGAAGGAGAAGGGGCACCAGTTCCACAGCGAGACCGACACCGAGGTGCTCGCGATGCTCATCGGGGAGTTGTACGAGGGCGACCTGGAGCACGCGGTGCAGGCGGCCCTGCGCGAGGTGACGGGGGCGTACGCCATCGCCGTCATCTGCGAGCGCGAGCCGGACACGCTGGTGTGCGCCCGCAAGGGCTCGCCGCTCATGGTCGGGATCGGCGCGGGTGAGTACGTCGTCGCGTCGGACCCCTCGGCCATCGTCTCGCACACCACGCAGGCGTTCCCGCTCGATGACTACAACGTCGTGAAGATCACGCGCACGGGCTTCCGCTCCAGCACGGTCGAGAACGTCAGCGTCACGCCCAAGATCATGCAACTGGAGATGGACCTGGAGCAGATCGACCTGGGCCGCTTCCAGCACTTCATGCAGAAGGAGATCTTCGAGCAGCCCGCGGCCCTGCGCAACACGCTGCGGGGCAGGCTCCAGCGGACTGAGGGCAAGGTCGTGCTCGGCGGGCTCTCGGCCTACGCCAAGGAACTGGTCCGGGCCCGCCGCATCGTGCTCGCCGGGCAGGGGACGGCCCTGCACGCGGCCATGATCGGCGAGTACATGCTGGAGGATCTGGCCAAGGTGCCCGCGGTCGCCGAGTACGCCAGCGAGTTCCGGTACCGCAACCCGATCATCGAGGACGGCACGGTCGTCATCGCGGTGAGCCAGTCGGGCGAGACCGCCGACACCCTCGCCGCGCTCAACGAGGCCAAGGACCGCGGGGCCCTGGCCCTGGGCGTCATCAACGTCGTCGGGAGCACCATCGCCCGCGAGACCGACGCGGGCGTGTACCTGCGCGTGGGCCCGGAGGTCGGCGTCGCCAGCACGAAAGCGTTCACGGGGCAGGTCGCGGTGCTGGCGCTCATCACGCTGTTCATGGCCCGCCGCCGCTTCATGTCCACCGAGGCGTCCACGCGCCTCATCGACGAGATGCTCGCCGTCCCCGACAAGATCGAGCGCATCTGCGAGCAGGACACGCATATCCGCGACGTCACGGCGAAATACTGCGACCGCGAGAACTGGCTGTTCCTGGGGCGCGGGTACAACTACCCGACCGCCCTGGAGGGGGCCCTGAAACTCAAGGAGATCAGTTACATCCACGCCGAGGGCATGCCCGCGGCCGAGATGAAGCACGGGCCGATCGCCCTCATCAACGAGGGGATGCCCGCGGTCTTCATCGCCAACAAGGGGCGGCAGTACGAGAAGGTGATGAGCAACATCGCCGAGGTGCGGGCCCGCGGCGGGCACGTGATCGCCGTCGCCACCGAGGGCGACACGGAGATCAAGAAACAGGTCGAGGACGTGATCTACGTGCCCGACGTGGCCGAGCAGTTGTCGCCCATGCTGACCGTCGTCCCGCTGCAACTCATGGCGTACCACGCCGCCGTCATCCGCGGGCACGACGTGGACAAGCCGCGGAACCTGGCGAAGTCCGTCACGGTCGAGTAAAGGCCGCAGGCCGAGCCGGAACCTGGCCACGGCTTGCGGGTACACTTCCGACGCGGTGGGCCCTTCTTTGCCCGCCAATGACTTGGAAGGAAGGAAAATGTCGAGCAAGAAGTCCCCGCTCGGGGCGATCACGGCGTGCCTCGTCACCATCGCCTTCGGGCACGATGCGCGGGCGCAGTTCTCCTTCCAGAAACTGGTGTTCGGCCCTGCACAACCCACCATTCCCCTGGGGATGTCTGGCGACGGGTCAACTGTGGTGGGGGGCGTCACGAACCCGCCGGGCTATGGGGATGCGTGGCGCTGGACGGCGGCGGGCGGATTGCAGGCGTTCGGACTGCTGAACCACGCAGCCCTCGGCGCATCGTTCGATGGATCTGTAGTTGTCGGCGCCGTCCCGCTGGGTGGCACATTCCTGCGGACCGCGTCCGGCATCTCTTACATCGCCAACCTCCGTTTCCCCCAGGGCATCTCCGCGGACGGCGGCACGGTTTTTGGGCAGACGGGAGATGGGCAGCACGCCGTGGCCTCCTTGTGGACTGGGGCAGGCGGGGTTCGCCACCTGGGACTCTTGCCGGGCGCGGTCAGCACGAAGGCAAACGCGATCTCCGGGAACGAAGTGGTCGTGGGGACGGCGGACTACCCTCAGCCCGGCGGGCACCGCGCATTCTCGTGGTCGGAAACGAGCGGCATGACGGCGCTCGACCTGTTGCCGGGATACAACGCATCCCGCGCGACTGCCGTTTCGGAGGACGGGTCGGTTGTTGCGGGTTCAAGTATCACCCTCGGCGCATCCAGCATCGCGTGCCGCTGGGTGGACGGCGTGCCCCATAGCCTGGGAATGCTCCCGGGTGCGCTCTGGAGTTACGCTACTTCAATGGCGTCCGACGGCTCCGTGATCGTGGGCGATTCGGGCGATGGGCAGTTCATTTGGAGCGAGTCGAGCGGGATGGTCAAGGTGAAGGACCTCCTCCTGTCACTCGGGCTGGACGTCCAGGGCGTCGCTTTCCGAGGACGGGCATTGATCTCAGCAGACGGCCTGACGCTCTCCGGCGAAGGTGGGTACGGCTCCATCACCATCGGCTGGATCGCAACGATACCAAGCCCCGGCGCCGCGGTGATTTGGGCAATCGCGATTGCGACCTTCACGCCGCATCGCCGCGCTTCAGGTCGCCGATCAGTTTCTTGATCGCGTCGCGCCGCGTCCGCACGTCCTTGAAGTTGCTGCATCATGATCGAGGAGGCGAGCATGTCCGCCTCCTCGGCGCTGGGCAAGGGTGATGGATCCCGGAATGACACCGCCGAACCCGATTCCGGCGAGCAGCATGGCGACGAACCCGCCCACGCCCCCGCCGCCGCAGACCGGCCCGGGCCCCGCCGACTCGTACACCTGCCTCTCCGTGAGTTCACGCGGCGCCCTGACGCCCTGCAAGCCGGCTTCACGAGCGCGGACGCGGGCAAGACGGCGTACTACGCCCTCCGCTGGGTGAGCACGCGCTGGGAGAAGGGCCTGTGGTCCGAGCCGTGCGCGGCGACGGGTATCCCTCCTGCCACGCGAACGCGGCGAGTGTGGGGAACGTATCACGCACCCACTTCGAGGATCTTGCCTTGACGGTGCGCATGAGGTCCGACACCGACTCATCAGGCCGCCAGCGGAGGTAATTATGGACGTGGTCTTCGACGCCGCCGATGTCGTAGAGCACGCTCTTCTCGGCCCGGACAATGCCGCCCATGTATGGGTACAAGCGCTCGGCGAGGTCGGCGGTGATCCACGGCTCGCGGTGTTTGGTTGAAAAGACGATGTGGAGCAGAATCTGGGAGTAGGTGCCGGGTATGTCGGGCCTTTCTTTAAATAGAGCGAACGCTGTCCTCCGCCCCTCCGGGGCGGGAAGAGAATAAGAGGATCACGCTTCCACGGGTTCCGCGCGGCGGGCTGCGCCGCGCCGCCGCTCCACCCGTGGCTACAGCCCGCGGCCCCTTCGGGGCCAGGAGAGGTGCGGAGAGGGCGGCACGCCCTTTCTGCATCAGCGGACAGACCACCTATAGAGGATCGGGGCAGTGTCCTCCGCGTGCCGATTGACGGCTCGGGTAACGGGTGGGCGTTTCACCGTGCGAGCCGCCGAATCCACTAGTGAGCCAGCGTGCGGATCAGCCCGCCCGGCAGCGCAAGGGCCAGGACGCCCGAGGCGAGCAGCAGCCCGGCGATGATCAGGTACGCGCCGCCCAGGCCGGCGATTCGGTCCAGGCGCTCGGCCATCGGCGCACCGACTGCTGCCACGCACCACGCCCCGCCCATCATCAGGCCGCTTGCGAGCCCCGTTCGGTGCGGGAGCAGGCGCTGGGCGAGGGCGATGGATACGGGAATGACACCGCCGAACCCGATCCCGGCGAGCAGCATGGCGACGAACCCGCCCGCGATCCCGACCCAGGCGGCGGCTCCCGGCTGGTTTGCACCCACAAGGAACGGGAACGCGGCGACTGCCAGGGCCCCGAGGGTGGGCACCACGACCAGCGCCCTCTTCTCCGTGCCGCGGGCCAGGAGGAAACCCGCCCCGACTCCGGCGATCCCCATGCCCACCTGGATCGCGGCCTGGGTCGGGCCATTGAGGCGGGCGGCCCGCTCGCTGAGTTCCTTGGTCATCTCCACGGCGCTCGCGCCCGCAAGCGTCCGCCGCTCCGCCCAGGTGATGATGAGCCAGACGAGCGCTGTGCTGACGGTGAACCGCAGCACGTTGGCGAGGTAGAGCAGCCCGATCGCCGCCCATCTGGAACTCCGCTCGGCCGCGGAGAGCGCCAGGTGTGACTCCCGGGCGCCGCGCGCGGTGTGACCGACCGAGTGCACCGCCCAGCCCAGAGCGAGCACGGAGGCCATGCCGGGAACGAGCAGATAGATGAGCGCCGGCATCCCGTAGCGGTCCGCGTAGACCGGGCTGAGGAGGCTGCCCGTGATGCCGCCGATCATGCCGCCCATGAAGAACACGGCGACCCCCAGTGAGCGCCGGCCGGATGAGAGTGTCCCGATCGCCGCCGCCGCGACCGGGTGGAATGCGCCGACGCCCGCCGCACCGATGACCTGGATGACCAGCAGTTGCGGGAAGGTCGTGGCGTAGCCGAGCAGGCTGTAGGGAACGACGGCGGCCAGCAGCCCGGCGGTGCCGAGCCAGCGGGTGTCGAGGCGATCGCTGGCCCAGGCGACGAAGGGCTGGATGAGCCCGCTCGCCACCGAGCCCAGGGCGAGCGTCGCGGCGACCTGGCCGGGAGTCAGGTGCAGGCGCTGCGACATCACGGGCATCAGCGGGATCAGGATGTACGAAAAGAAGTCCACGACGCCGTGGATGGCGACGGTGGTCCAAGTGCGGGCTCGGATGCGGCCCAGGGCGGGGATTGCGGGCGGCGAGTCCAGAAGCCCGGCGGAGGACATGGTGGGGAGGGTAGGGGGGCGTCGGGCGGCGTTACGATGCGCCCGTGCCGCGGTACAGACTGACCATCGCGTACGACGGGACGGACTTCTGCGGGTGGCAGAAGCAGGAGCCGATGCCGGAGGCCACCGTCTCCCCGGAGAAGGTGCTGGAGTCGGGCAGCGGCGGCGGGCGATCGAAGTTGCGGACGGTGCAGGAGGTGGTCGAGCGCGCAGTGCGGGAGGTGGTGCGTGAGCCGGTCGTGCTGGTGGGCGCGAGCCGCACCGACTCGGGAGTCCACGCGCGGGGGCAGGTCGCGGCGTTCACGGTCCGGGAGGAGCCCGAAGCGCAAGCAAGGGACGAAGGCCGGGGCGCACACGAGGGTGATGAGCCGCCGCGAAGCGGCGAGCCACGCCGATCCCGAACCGGTTGGCCCCTGGAGCGCGGTGGGGAGCGGCTGGTGCTCGCGATCAACTCGCGGTTGCCGGACGACGTGCTTGTCGTCGGCGCCGACGCGGTCGGGGAGGCGTTCGACCCGATCCGCGACTGCGTGAGCAAGGGGTACTCGTACACGCTCCTTGTGTCGCCCGTGCGGGGAGTGTTCGAGCGGGCGTATGTCCACCACCTGTGGACGCCGCTGGACGTGGGCGCCATGCGCCGCGCGGCGGAGCGGTTCGTGGGCGAGCAGGACTTCGCGGCCTTCGCGGCCGCTGGACATGGACGGCTGACGACGGTACGGACGATCCACGAGTGCCGTGTGCAGCGGGTGGCACCGGCTTCCAGCCCGTGGACGGACGGCGCGGGTGCGCTCGATGCCTCGCAAACGTTCATCCGCATCGAGGTCAGCGGCTCCGGGTTTCTCTACAACATGGTCCGCATCATCGCCGGCACGCTGGTCGAGGTCGGCCGCGGTCGCGTGACTCCTGACGACGTGACCGCCGCGATCGCGAGCAAGGACCGCCGCCGTGCGGGTCCGACCCTGCCCGCCCGCGGCCTGTGCCTGGAATGGGTGCGGTATCCACCCGACCGGGTACTCGCGCCCATGCAACCGATAGCCTGAGGAAACATGCGCATCCTGCACATCTCAACCCGCCTGATCCTCGGCGGCTCGCAGGAGAACACCGTGCTCTCGTGCGAGGGGCAGGCACGCCTCGGGCACAGCGTGCACCTGGCGTACGGGCCGATCTACGGGCCGGAGGGCAGCCTGCTGGAGCGTGTGCGGGGATTCCGCGAGGGATCGGGGATCACGACTCACGAAGTGCCGCACCTGGTGCGCGAGGTGCGCCCGTTCGCCGACCGCAGGGCGCTCGGAGAACTGAGGCGCCTCATCGAAGGACTGCGCCCCGACATCGTGCACACCCACTCATCCAAGGCCGGCGTGCTGGGACGCTGGGCCGCGTGGGCCGTGTTCCGCCGCGAGCCGGCGAGACGGATGGGCATCGTCCACACGATCCACGGCCCGCCGTTCATGCCGCTGGACGGTCCGCCGCCGCACCGGGCCGGGTTCCGCACCATGAACGCCGCGTACCAGTGGGCCGAGCGCTCCGCGGCGAGACATTGCCACATCATCGTTTCGGTCGCCGGTGCCATGACAACGCAGTTCCTCGCCCGCGGTATCGGGAGGCCGGAGCAGTACATCACGGTCTACTCGGGGATGGAGGTCGAAAGGTACTTGACCCCCGCGTCCGGCGAGTCGCGCGATGAGGTTCGCCGCGCCCTGGGGCTGTCGCCCGAAGACTTGGTGATCGGAACAGTCGCCAGGCTCGCTCGGCACAAGGGGCACGACGATTTGCTGGACGCCCTTGCGGGCGACCTGAAGCGGCACCCCAACTGGAAACTGCTGTGGGTGGGTGACGGTTGGTGGCGTGAACGCCTGACCGCCCGAACGCGGGCCTTGGGATTGGTGACGGTAGGGCCGCGAGGGGACCAGGCACCCACACGCCAGGCGGCGGCCCAGATCATTCTGACCGGGCTCGTGCCGCCGGAGCGCGTGCCCGGCCTGATCCGAGCGATGGACATTCTCGCCCACCCCAGTTACCGCGAGGGCCTGCCACGGACCGTGCCCCAGGCCCTGCTCTGCGGCGTCTGCCCGGTGGCCTACGACGTGGATGGAACGGGTGAGGTGATCCGGAATGGGGAGACCGGACGCCTTGTTGCGTCAGGGGACCGGACGGGGCTGGGTGCCGCGGTCCGTGAACTCGCGGTTGACGGTGCGGCTCGGGCTCGAATGGCCGCCAACGGTCGTGAGGTGTGTCGGGAGCGATTCTCGGTTGAAGCGATGATCACCGGCCTGGAGAACGTCTACCAACTCGCCCGCGAGCGGGCCCTGTACCCTAACGCAACCCGTTCGGCTTGACTCGTCGTTCTATCTTTCCTTAGGGTCCGGGAAGAAAGAGCCGGATTCGGCTCTTGGGGGCTGGGGCGTCCAACCGACTTCACCGGACCGCAACCGCCGGGTTTGCCGAGGGAGGCCTGCTCGCAGTGGCAAAGAGAGCACCGAAAACCGTTGCCGCAGCGACCGCCGAGCCCGGCGTGGGCGCCGCCGTGGCCACGCCTGTTGGTCGGGGTCGCGGGGGGCGGGGCGGGCGTGGGGGTCCGATCCGGCGATTTGGGTCCATGTACAAGGCCGGGGCGGCCAACGGGCGCGACGTCGTCATTGTCGAGTCGCCGGCGAAGGCCAAGACGATCAACAAGTACCTGGGCGGGAAGTACGTCGTGCTGGCGAGCGTCGGCCACGTCCGCGACCTGCCCAGCAAGAACCCCAAGGGCGTCAAGTCACCGGTGCCCGGTGTAGACCTGGCGCACCGGTTCCACCCGACGTACGAGATTCTGCCCGGAAAGGAACAGGTCATCAAGGACCTGAAGCGGGCGGCAAAGGACTCGCTGGAGAGCGGCGGTCAGGTGTGGTTCGCGACGGACCTTGACCGTGAGGGCGAGGCGATCGCCTGGCACCTTGCCCAGGAACTGGGCATCAGGTCCGGCGATGCCAAGCGCGTGATCTTTCCGGCCATTACGAAGGCGGAGATCGAGAAGGCGTTTCAGCACCCGCACCCGATCGACGAAGACCGGGTGAACGCGCAGCAGGCGCGCCGCGTCCTTGACCGCATCGTCGGGTACCAGGTGTCGCCGCTGCTGTGGAAGAAGGTTGCCCGCGGGCTGTCGGCCGGGCGCGTGCAGTCGGTGGCGGTCCGGCTCATCGTCGAGCGTGAACGTGAGATTCAGGCGTTCGCGCCGGATGAGCACTGGGCGATCTCGGCCAACTTCGTGGCGTCGCGGGCGGACGCGGAGAAACTCGGGCCGCAGTGGGCCAGGTTCCTGGCGACACTCGACGAGAAGAAGAACCCGCCGACGGTCAAGGCCCAGAATGGGTGGCTGGGCGAGCACGGGGCATTCCGGGCGGAACTGATCGAGATCGGCGGCGAGAAGTTCGACCCGCGGGTGCCCGGAGCATCCGGCAAGGGCCTTGGCGCCCTGGCCGATTCTGACATCACGCCGACGGTGGTGCTCGCGGCGGAGGCCGCGGGGCTGGTCAGCATCAAGGGCGAGATCAAGGAGGATCCCCGCGGCAAGGGCCCGGCCCGTTGGCTGCGGACGGTCACGGGGGTTGTCGATCCTGCCACACCGTACAAGGTGACGGGGATCGAGACGCGCCGCACGACCACCCGCGCGCCGGGGCCCTTTATCACGTCCACACTTCAGCAGGCGGCGTCCAGCAGGCTCGGCTTCGGGGCGCAGCGGACGATGCGGGCCGCCCAGCAGTTGTACGAGGGGGTGGAGGTCCCCGGTGAGGGGCCGGTGGGCCTGATCACATACATGCGCACCGACTCGACGCATCTCTCGGGCGAGGCGATCGGCATGGCCCGCGAGTACATCGGTCGCACCTACGGCGACAGGTATCTGCCGGAGAAGCCCAACTTCTTCTCCTCGAGCAACAAGGCGGCGCAGGAAGCCCACGAGGCGATCCGACCGACGTCCCTCGCGCACCCGCCCGGCCGCGTGCGCTCGGCCCTCAAGCCGGACCAGTTGCGCCTGTACACGTTGATCTGGGAGCGCTTCGTCGCCTGCCAGATGACCCCGGCACAGTGGGACTCGACGGCGGTGGCCATCGTCGGAGGGAAGGACCCGACGCGGCCGGTCACCTTCCGTGCGACCGGCCGTGTCCTGGCGTTCGACGGGTTCTACAAGGTTGCGGGCGTGCCGCGGGCCGCCGATGAGCAGACGCTGCCCGTGCTGAGCGGGGGCAAGCCCGTCAGCCCGGTGTCGATGGAGGTCCAGCAGAAGTTCACGTCGCCCCCGCCGAGGTACACGGAGGCATCGCTGATCAAGATGCTGGAATCCGAGGGCATCGGGCGGCCCAGCACCTACGCATCGATCATCGGGGTCATCCAGGACCGCAAGTATGTGGAGCAACTGGAGCGCCGCTTTCACGCGACGGACCTGGGCGAGGTGGTGACGGATAAGTTGGTCGAAGCCTTCCCGCGGATCATGGACGTGGGCTATACGCGGGAGATGGAGGCCGAACTCGATAAGGTCGAGGAGGACCGGATCGACTGGGTGCAGATGCTGACCCGGTTCTACGGACCGTTCAAGGAGAGCCTGGAGCACGCCCTCGAAAACCTCGGCCACGCCAAGGCCGAGACCGTGCCGGCCCCCGCCGAGTACAGGTGCGAGAAGTGCGGCGCGCCCCTGGTCTACCGATTCGGGAAGAACGGGCGGTTTCTGTCGTGTTCGCGCTACCCGGACTGCGACTACGCCAGCCCGATCGATCGCGAAGGACGCCCGCGCCCGGCCGCGGGAGCGGTGGACGTGGCGTGCCCGCGCTGCGGCTCGCCCATGACCAGCAGGGTCGGGCGCTTCGGCCCGTTCCTGGGTTGCTCGAAGTACAACGACAAGACCGATCCGTGCCAGGGAATCCTGAACCTCGACCGCACGGGGCACGTCGTCGCCCCGAGCCCGCCGCCGCTCGTCACCGACCTGCCCTGCCCGGCGTGCGGCTCACCCCTGAACCTCCGCGGCGGGGTACGAGGGCCCTGGCTCGGATGCTCGAAGTTTCCGAAGTGCCGCGGGCGCGGCAAGTGGGCCGACCTGCCGGAGGCCACACGCAAGGGGCTGGAAGCGGCGCTCGCGGCCCATGACACGGCGAACCCGGTGCCGATCATCCGCACGCTCACCGGGCGGGCGCTGACCGACCCGAAGGGCAAACCGCTGCCGGATGCGCCCACCGTCACCGCGCTCGGCGCCGGGAACGGCGATGGTGCGGCGGAAGAGTTGCCCGAGGACGCCGGAGCGAGCGAGTAGCCATGCGCGGCTGGGTCATCGCGCTCGTCATCCTCCCGTGCATCTTCGGGCTGGACGTGCTCATCATCACGACGCTGATGCGCACCGGCTGGTCGCGCCTGACGCAGGGCTTCCCGGCCTCGCCCATCGGCCCCGGCGCGGTCCGTCGCAACTTCCAGAGTTTCGCGGCCGGAATGTACAACCTGGGGTTCTGCGTGCATGTGGCCGTGGACGAGAACTACCTGCACCTGCTGCCGGCCCGCGTCATCCGCTGGAGCGGCGGAAAGGCGTCGAGCGTCCCGTGGGAATCCGTCGTTCTCGTAAAACCGGGCGCCCGCGTGACAAGGGTCCGGATCGGCAGTTCCGTGATCTCCGGACCGACCTGGTGCCTGGAGATGGCGACGCCCGCGGCTTCCTAGAATGGGCGATGGGGCGATCGGCGATTCTGTACACAGTCATGGCCGTTGCCCTGGTGGCCGGAACCGTCATTGCGCTGGCCTGGTGGTCGCTGGCCGATAAGTTCTTTCCGGGCGCCAACCGTTCGACCGGGCAGGGTTTGCCACGAGGCCCGCGGTCCGGCGCCCCCAGACCGACGATCGTGAGGGAGTCCGAGGCGCCCCCGCCCCGGGGGTAGCAGCCCGTTACAAAGCAGTTACAGGCAGGACTGAGGTTCGGGCGTCTCATTGTGCGGCTGTATTCGCACAGGAGCCCGCCCATGCTCACGACCCTCGGCCGACTCGCCCGCACAGTAGCCATGGTTCTCCCGATCGCGCTGACCGCCCGGGCCGCGCCCGCCCAGGTGACGGTGGGGCGTGCCGACGACGTGATTGTCGTGATGCCGCAGAACAGCCGGGTTCTGTGGCGTCAGGGGCATCCCCGGCGCGAGCCGCAGCCGGTCACGCTGAAATCGGTCGCCGCCGACGTGCAGGTGAACGACCAGGTTTCGACGACCACACTGGTGATGACGCTGGCGAACTCGGGCGGCTCGCCGATGGAGGCGCAGGTGCTCGTCCCCGTCCCGGACGGGGCCACCATCCGCTCGTTCCAACTCGACTCGCTGGGGTCCGAGCCGACCGCCAAACTCCTGCCCCGGGACGAGGCCCGACGCGTCTACACCTCGATCGTCGCGGGGATGAAGGACCCCGGGCTGCTCGAGTTCATCAACTGCTCACTCATCCGCTCCAGCGTCTTCCCGATCCCCGCCGGCGGCGAGAACACGGTGCGCCTGACGTACGAGGTGATCCTCCAGGCCGACGGCGACCGCGTGGACTATGTGCTGCCGCGCACCGAGGCCCTTACGCCCACCGGCGTCGTGTGGACACTGTCCATGGACATCCGCAGCACGCGCCCGATCTCGACCGTGTATTCCCCGAGCCACGACCTGGTGACGCAGCGCGTGGACGCGGGGCACGTCATCGTGAAGGCGACGGCCCAGTCCGCGGCCAACCCCGGCTCGTTCCGCGTGTCGTACCTCCAGCAGCCCGCGGGCGCGGACGCCGTATCGGCCACGCTGCTCACGTACCCGGACCCGGAACTGGGCAAGGACGGCGGGTACTTCCTGCTGCTCGCCGGCTTGCCCGCCGAACCCGCCAGGGACCGCGCGCCCGTAAAGCGCGAGGTGACGATCGTCATCGACCGCTCCGGCTCGATGCGCGGCGAGAAGATGGACCAGGCCCGTGAGGCCTGCCGCCAGGTCGTCGAGGGGCTGCACGACGGCGAGTTCTTCAACATCATCGACTATTCGGACTCCATCGCCAGTTTCAGCGATTGGCCGGTCGCCAAGAGCAAGGAGAGCATCGAGAAGGCCCGGGCGTACATCGCCGCACTGACCGCCAACGGCGGGACGAACATCCACGACGCGCTGCTCGAGGCCCTGCGCCAGGAGCCGACGCCGGGCACGCTGCCGGTGGTCCTCTTCCTGACCGACGGGCTGCCGACGGTGGGGCAGACAAGCGAGGTCGCCATCCGCGAGGCGGCGGAGAAGGCCAACACCGCCCACCGCCGCATCTTCTCCTTCGGCGTCGGGTTCGACGTGAACGCCCCGCTGCTGACGGGCGTCGCCAAGGCGGCCCGCGGCACGAGCACGTTTGTCCTGCCCGAGGAGGACGTGGAGGTGAAGGTTGGGCAGGTGTTCCGCCGGCTCTCCGGGCCGGTCCTGGACACGCCGAAACTGACCGCCGTCGTGGTCCCGCAGGGGGGGGTCGCGATGCGTCCGATCCGCGAGGTGCAGCCGGGGACGCTCCCGGACCTGTTCGAGGGCGACCAACTGGTCGTGCTCGGGCAATACACGGACGACTCCGCGAAGCGGCTCGTGCTCGAGGGCAACTACCTGGGCGAGCCGAGGCGCTTCGAGTTCTCGTTCGATACGTCGAAGGCATCGGCCCGCAACAGTTTCGTGCCGCGACTCTGGGCGACGCGGAAGATCGGCTCACTTCTGGAAGAAATCCGTCAGGCGGGCGCCGCGGCGGTCGTCATGCCGGGCGTCACGCCGACCGAGAACCCGCGCACGAAAGAACTCGTGGACGAGGTGGTCCGGCTCTCGACGAAATGGGGCATCCTGACGGAGTACACCGCGTTCCTCGCGGTCGAGCCCGAGCAACTCACGCGGGCCGGGCTCGGCGCCGGCCGCTACGAGATCAGCGGCGGGGCGGGCGACGGTAAGGACCTCTACCTGCTGGCGCCGCAGGAGGCCGCCGCCCCGGCCGCACGCATGGACGAAGCGCAGGTCCGCAAGAGCGCCGGTGCCAACATCCAGGCCCGGGTCGTCGCCGGGCGGCTCGGCAAGGAGGCGGTGAACCAGGACATGAACCTGGTCGCGCAGGCCGCCGCCACGTGCGAGAACAAACTCAACACCTTCTGGACCGCCGACATGAAGAAAGTCGGGGTGCTCTCGGTCTGCCAGGTTGCCGACCGCACGCTCTACCAGCGCGGCACGCGCTGGGTGGACAGCCGGGTGCTGAAGGATGAGAACGAGGCCCCGCAGCGCACCGTCGAGTTCGCGTCCGACGAATACCACGAGATCGTCACGGACCTGGCGAAAGCGAACCGGCAGGGGATGCTCGCGCTCGGCGGCGACGTGTACCTGCTGTACCGAGGCCAGCGCGTGCTCGTGAAGGGGCCGGCGACCGAGTGATCGCTCACAGTGGCACCGGCTTCCAGCCGGTGAGAGAACATGCTCTCGAAGGGATGACACATGAACCGCACTCTCCGTACGTCCGCAGTTTCGATCCTGACCCTTGCAGCCCTTGGCGGGACCGCCGGCGCGCAGCACGAGCCGATCGCACCTCCGATTCCCGCCGCCGCGCCGGCGACCGAGGGGGCCCGCATCGACGTGGTATTCGTGCTCGACTCGACCGGCTCGATGGGCGGGCTGATCGAGGGCGCGAAGCAGAAGATCTGGGCGATCGCCAACCAGGTCGCCACGGCCAAGCCCCGCCCGCGCATCCGCATGGCCCTGGTCACCTACCGCGACCGCGGCGACTCCTATGTCACGCGGGTCACGCCGCTGACCGACGACCTGGACGCTCTTTACTCGGACCTGACGAGGGTCACGGCCGACGGCGGCGGCGACGGGCCCGAGAGCGTGAACCAGGCCCTAAATGAGGCCGTGACGAAGATCGCGTGGGACGCCTCCGCCCCGAACTACCTCAAACTCGTCTATCTCGTCGGCGACGCCCCGCCGCACATGGACTACGACCAGGACGTCAAGTACCTCGATTCGTGCAGGCTCGCGGCAGCCGCGGGCATCACCGTCAACACGATCCAGTGCGGCTCGCAGTCCGACACGGCGGCGATCTGGCAGGAGATCGCCCGCTCCGCCGAGGGCGAGTACTTCCAGATCGACCAGGGCGGGGGGATGACGGCGGTCGCGACGCCGTACGACGCGGACCTGGCCCGCCTCGGCACGGAACTGGAGGCGACGGTCGTCGCGTACGGCAGCATCGAGCAGCAGACGCGGCAGACCGCGAAGATGCAGGCCGCCGAGACCCTCTCGGCCGCCGCCCCCGCCCGTCCCGAGGCCGCCGCCGAGAGGGCCGCGTACAAGGCATCCGGCGCCGGGCGTGCGAGCCTGACCGGCGCCTACGACCTGGTGCAGGCGTGCAAGGACGGCACGGTCAAACTCGCCGACCTGAAGGACGAGGAACTCCCCGAGCAGATGCGCTCGATGTCGAGCGCCGAGCAGGCCGCGTACATCGCCCGCCAGTCCGCCGCCCGCGACGAGTGCTCGGCCCGGATCAACGACCTCAGCGCCAAGCGGCAATCATTCCTGCGTGAGCAGGCCGCCACGGGCGGCGCCGCCGACTCCTTCGACCTCCGGGTGCTCCAGGCCCTGAAAGCCCAGGCCGCTCGCCGCGGCATCTCGTACGAGACCAAGTGACACTCACCGGCCGACACGAGGAAGGCCGATCCAAAGGAGAGGACATGAACCTGACCCGCCGAATCACGCCGCTCGTCCTCGCCCTGTCCGCCGGGGTGGCCGCCGCCCAGTTGCGGGAGGGGGACTCGACTTCGCTCACGATCTACTCGGTCGCGGAGCCCGGCGCCGTGCCCGTCTCCCTCTACCGCCCGGTTCCGCCGTCGCTCCAGGGCGCGGCCCGCCCGAACTACGACCCCCGCTACGGCTATTACCCGCAGCCGCAGGGCGTCCCGGGGTACGCGGTGGTGCGCCAGGACCGCACGCTCGACATCGCCAAGGGTCGCTCCACGCTTACATTCGACGGCGTGGCGGCGCTGATCGAGCCGACGACGGTGATGTTCGCGTCGCTCACGGACCCCGCCGGCACGTCCGTAATCGAGCAGAACTACCAGTTCGACCTCGCCAGCCCGCAGAAGATGCTCGAGCGCTATGTCGGCAAGCAGGTCTCGATCGACGGGATCGACGGCGAGTTGCTCTCGGCATCAGGAGGCGTGCTCATCCGCGAGCCCAGCGGCAAGGTGCGTTGGAACCAGTCGTTCAACACGATCACGTTCCCGTCGCTCGCCGATGGGATGGTGCTGAAACCGACGCTGGTGTGGGACGTCTCCTCCGACAAGGGCGGGCCGCAGCGCACCCGCGTGTCCTACCAGACCGAGGGCATCACATGGTGGTCCGACTACAACTTCACCTGGAAGCCCGGGAAAGATGCGAACGCCGGGAGCCTGGACGTTGGTGCGTGGGTCAGCATCCTGAACCAGTCCGGGGCGGCATATCCGGACGCCCAACTGAAACTCATCGCCGGTGATGTCCACCGCGCCCCGCCGCCGGGGCAGAACTACCCCGCCTCGGCCCCGGCACGCCGGGAAATGGCGGCCGACCAGGACGGCGCGGGCTTTCAGGAGAAGGCGTTCTTCGAGTACCACCTCTACACGCTCGGGCGCCCCACGACGATCCCGGAGAACTCGACCAAGCAGGTCGAACTCTTCGAGACCGCCCGCGACGTCCCCGCGAAGAAGGTGCTGGTGTATTACGGCACGCCGGGCTGGCAGTCGTTCTTCTCGTCGCCCGCGACGGACCGCGACCTGGGGATGCAGTCCAGCAAGAAGGTCGACGTCTACCTCACGTTCAAGAACTCCAAGGAGAACGGCATGGGGATGCCGCTGCCCTCGGGGCGAATCCGCGTGAACCAACTTGACGACGCGGGCGGCTCGCTCGAGTTCATCGGGGAGGACGTCATCGACCACACGCCCAGGGACGAGAACGTGCTGGTGAAGATGGGCGAGGCCTTCGACGTGGTCGGCGAGCGCACGCAGACAGACTTTGCCGTCAACCTCGACCAGGACTGGATGACCGAGACCATCGAGATCAAGATCCGCAACCACAAGGCGGAACCCGTTGATGTCATCGTCAAGGAGAGCCTGTACCGCTGGGTGAACTGGGAGATCGTCGAGAAGTCCCAGGCGTTCGAGAAGCAGGATTCGCGGACGATCCACTTCCCCGTCCGCGTCGAGCCGGACAAGGAGGTCACGGTGCGGTACAAGGTCAAGTACACCTGGTAGGAGACCGCGTGCCGCTGGCCACCCTCCTTGTCGTCGAGGACGACCACGCCATCCGGCGCGGGCTCGTCGATGCGCTCACGTTCCACGCGTACGCCGTGCGCGAGGCGGCCGACGGCCGGGCGGGCCTCGACGCCGCGCTCGCCGAGGGCGTGGACCTGGTGCTGCTGGACGTGCTGATGCCCAAGATGGACGGGCTGGCGGTGATCGCCGAACTCCGACGGGCCCGCCCGACGCTCCCGGTGATCTTCCTGACCGCGCGCGGGCAGGAGGAGGACCGCGTGCGGGGCCTCAAACTCGGGGCCGACGATTACGTCGTCAAGCCGTTCGGCATCGGCGAACTCCTCGCCCGCGTGGAGGCGGTGCTCCGCCGCTCACCCGAGCGTCCCGCGCGCGTCGAAAAACTCACCATCGCGGGCCGCCGCGTGGACTTCCAGCGCCGCGAGGTCACGCTCCCCGACGGCACGCGGGTCGAACTCACGCCGCGTGAGTCCGAAGTCCTTCAATACCTCGCGGGCAGTCGCGGGCGCGCCGTCGCGCGCGAAGAACTGCTCTCGCGCGTCTGGGGCGTGGACCCCCGCGGCATGAGCACTCGCACCGTGGACATGACCGTCGCCCGCCTGCGCGAACTCCTGCGCGACGACCCCGACAGCCCCGGCGTCATCGCGACCGTCCGAGGCAAGGGGTACATGCTGGCCGCGGAGCCCGCGGCACCGCCATGAGACTCCGCCGCCGACTCACCTGGATTGTCTTTGCCGTCTGCGCCGTCCTCGTGCTCGAGGGGCTGGGGTGGGTGTCGTGGCAGGCCATCTCGGCCCGCGCGGGGGCTCAGTTCCAGGAGCGGGTGCGTTCCGCCCTGTGGCGCATGGACTCGGAACTCACGCCGCTAATCGCCCAGGAATCCGCTCGACCATACTTCCAGTACCGTGCGTTCTACCCGGCGGAGCGGGCGTATACCCGCATGTGGCAGGAGGTGCAGCCGGGCGAAGTCCTCGTCCCCTCGCCGCTCCTGCAGGGCGCCGGCCCGCTGATCAAACTCCATTTCCAGGTCGGGCCCGACGGCTCGGTCTCTTCGCCCCAGGCCCCCACCGGGAACGAGCGCGACCTGGCCGAGTCCGGGTATGTGCCCGGGGCGTACATCGTGTACGCCGACGAACTGCTCGACCGGGTGACCGCGCTGCTCGTTCCGTCGCGGCAGATCCTCCGCGCCGCCGGCACCGAAGCCGAGCCGGGCTCTCCTGACGAGGATTCTCCCGTGAGCCCCATCGAGCCGGCCGCCGCGGCGCCGGCCCCCTCGAAGGTCGGCAGCGAGTACGCGGCGCGTCAGCAGGCCGCGCAGCAGGCGTTGCTCGCGCCGGAAGCGAACCAGTGGTCGCGCGATCTGCGCAAGCCCGAGCAACCGACGCCGTCATCGGCCGCAGGCGCGGGGAAGGAGGTTCTCTCACTCGAAGATGGAGAGGCGGGCAAGGGCGCACGCCTCGCGCCCATTCAGCCCGCGCCGCTGGACACCGAGCAGGTCGAGGTCGGCCCGTTCGAGGCGTCATGGCTCGGCCCGGCCGGCGACCCTCAACTCGTGCTGCGCCGGCGCGTGCGGATCGGGACCGGCGTGATCCATCAGGGTGTATGGCTGGACTGGCCCGCGATCCAGGATCGCCTGCTCACGGTGGCACGCGACCTGCTTCCAGAGGCGCGGGTCCAGCCGGTGCGCGGCGCGGTGGACCAGGACCTGTGGCTGCTCGCCAGCGTCCCCGTGGCGGTGGACCCGGGGCCGTGGCCCATGCTGGGCTCGCTGAACCTGGACTCGACCACCGCGACGCTCGGGCTCACTTGGCTAGCCGTTCTCGGCGCGATTGTCGCGATCGGTCTCGTGCTGCGGGCCGCGATGGAACTCTCCGACCGGCGCGGCCGGTTTGTCTCGGCGGTCACGCACGAACTTCGCACGCCGCTCACCACGTTCTGCCTGTACACGGAGATGCTCGCGGGCGGCATGGTGAAGGACGACGCCGCACGCGAGCAGTACCTTGCAACGCTGAAGGACGAGTCGAGTCACCTGGCGGGGATCGTCGAGAACGTCCTGGACTACGCGCGGCTCGGGCAGGGATCGGCCCGCTCATCGGCCGAGGGCGATGGGCCCATTGATGCCGCGGAACTGATGGCGCAGGTCGAAGCGCCGCTGCGCCGCCGCACCGAGCACGGCGGCATGTTGCTGGAGTTTGCGGCCCGGGGCTTGCACGGTGCTCGCGTCGCGGCCGCCGTACCAACGGTCGAGCGGATACTCGTCAATCTTGTGGACAACGCGTGCAAGTACGCCGCCGATGCCGAGGACAAGCGGGTGCAGGTGATCGCCCGCCTGCACGCGGGAGAACTGGAGGTGCGCGTGCGCGACCACGGCCCCGGCGTGCCGAGGTCGGAGCGCTCGCGCGTGTTCAGCGCGTTCCACCGCGCGGCCCGCGATGCACTCGGACCGAGGGCGGGCCTGGGCCTGGGGCTCGCCCTGGCGCGGGGCCTTGCCCGGGAGTTGGGGGGCGACCTGGTTCTTGTGCCACAGCACGAACCCGGCGCGGAGTTCGTGCTGACCCTTCCTCTGGTGTGACCGGGTGTCGCCAACGGCCCGCCGGAACAGGCGCCGCTAGCGGCGGGCCGCGGCCCGCGCCGGCGGCACCCGCACGTCCGGCTTCGCGGGGCTGCTGTCGTAGTCCTGAAGGGCCGCGACGTCCCAGTCGCCGGCGCGCAGCGCCTGGATCGCCTTGACCGAGGCGAGCGCCGCCGTGGCAGTCGTGATCATGGGGATGCCGAGGCGGACGGCGGTGGCGCGGATGCTGCCCTCGTCGGTCCTCCAGCCCGTGCGCGTCGGCGTGTTGATGACCATCTGGATGTCGCCGTTGGTCATCAGGTCGATGACGTTGGGCCGCGCCCCCGCGCCGATCTTCTGCAGGACCTCCACCCGCATCCCGTGCCGGCGCAGGTGCTCACCCGTGCCGGACGTGGCCCACACCCTGAACCCCATCGACAGCAGCGACCGCGCCACGTCCACGATGGCCTCGCGGTCCGCCTCGCGCACCGAGAGGAAGATGCCACCCGAGGTCGGCAGCGCACACCCGGCCGCGATCTGCGCCTTGGCGAACGCGACCGGGAACGACACGTCCAGGCCCATCACCTCGCCCGTGGACCGCATCTCCGGTCCGAGCACCACGTCCACACCCGGGAACTTGCTGAACGGGAAGACGGACTCCTTCACCGCGAAGGCGCCGCCGCCGGGCAACTCTTCGATGCCGAGCCCGTCCAGCGTCGCGCCCATCATCACCTTGGCCGCGACCAGCGGCCACGACAGGTGCTTGGCCTTCGACACGAACGGGGCGGTGCGGCTGGCGCGCGGGTTGACCTCCAGGATGTAGATGTCGTCGTCCTTCACCGCCAGTTGCACGTTCATCAGCCCGCGGACACGCAGCGCCGCCGCCAGGTCGCGGGCGATCTGTCGGATGCGCTGGTCGGTCTTCTTCGAGAGGGAGTGGGGGGGGATGGTGCAGGACGAGTCGCCCGAGTGGACCCCCGCCTGCTCGATGTGCTCCATGACGCCGCAGACCACGGCACGGCTCCCGCCGGTCCCGCCGTTGGTCGGGTCGAAGTCCGCGACGACGTCGACATCCACCTCCGTGGCCGAGTCCAGAAACCGGTCGATCAGCACCGGGGCGTCGTCCACGCCCGACAGTTGCAGCGCGTTCGTCACATAGTGCCGCAGCGTCTTCTCGTCGGAGCACACCTCCATCCCGCGCCCGCCGAGCACATAGGACGGGCGGACCAGCACGGGGTACCCGATCTGGGCCGCGATGGCAGCCGCCTCGTCGAGCGTCCGGGCGATCCCGCTGGGCGGGCGGGCGATCTCCAGCGTCTCCAGGAGAGCGTCGAACCGGTCGCGGTCCTCCGCCAGGTCGATGGAATCGACCGACGTGCCGATGATCGGCGCCCCGGCCCTCACCAGCCCGTGCGCCAGGTTCAGCGGCGTCTGCCCGCCGAACTGCACGATGCAGCCCAGCACATGGCCGGGCGATGCGCCCAGCGCCCTCCCGTTGAGCCGCTCGATGACATTGAGCGTGTCCTCCAGCGTCAGCGGCTCGAAGAACAGCAGGTCGCTGGTGTCGTAGTCCGTGCTGACCGTCTCCGGGTTGGAGTTGATCATCACCGATTCGAGGCCCATCTCGCGGGCCGCGAACGCCGCGTGGCAGCAGCAGTAGTCGAACTCGATCCCCTGCCCGATCCGGTTGGGACCGCCGCCCAGGATGATGACCTTCTGCCGGTCGGTGACGCGGGCCTCGTCCTCCGCCGGCGTGCCGGTCTCGTAGGTCGAGTAGTAGTACGGCGTCGCCGCCTCGAACTCGGCAGCGCAGGTGTCCACCAGTTTGAACACGGGCTCGATCCCGAGGCCCTTGCGGTGCTCCCGGACCTTCAGGATCGTCTCCGAACTGATCGTGCCCAGGTACAGGTTCGCCACCTGCGCATCGGAGTAGCCGAGTTGCTTGGCCCGCATCAGCAGGTCGCGCGGCACGGCCTCCAGCGTCGCGGGTGCGACCAGTTCGTCCTCGAACTCGATGAGTTGCCTGATCTGATCGAGGAAGAACCGGTCGATCTTCGTCAGTTCGTGCACCTGGTCGATCGTCCAGCCCAACTTGAAGGCGTACCGGATGTAGTACAGCCGCCCCTGGCTCGGGACCGCCAGTTTCCGGCGCAGTTTGCCGTCCTCGATGGGCCACTCGACGGGCTGGAGGTCGGCGGTCCGCGGGGCACCGCTCTCCAGAGCGGTGGGCCCCGCCTTCCCACCGCTCTGGGGAGCGGCGCCGCCACGCCGCGCCGCCAGCCACTTGTCGTTGCGGTCCAGGCCCAGCCCGAACCGCTTCACCTCCATCGACCGGATGACCTTCTGCAGCGACTCCTTGAAGGTCCGCCCGATCGCCATCGCCTCGCCGACGGACTTCATCTGGGTCGTCAGCGTCTCGTCGGCCTCGGGGAACTTCTCGAAGGTCCAGCGCGGCATCTTTGTGACCACGTAATCAATGGTCGGCTCGAAGCACGCGCTGGTCGTCCCGGTCACGTCGTTGCGCAGTTCGTCGAGCGTGTACCCGACGGCGAGTTTGGCCGCGATCTTGGCGATGGGGAAGCCGGTCGCCTTGCTCGCCAGCGCGCTGGACCGCGACACGCGCGGGTTCATCTCGACCACCACCATCTCGAACGGCTTGCGTCCATCGGGCCCCGGCGCCGGGTCCGGGTTGACCGCGAACTGCACGTTGGACCCGCCGGTCTCGACGCCCACCGCCCGCATCACGGCGATGGCGGCGTCGCGCATCGCCTGGTACTCCTTGTCCGTCAGCGTCAGGATCGGGGCGACGGTGATCGAGTCGCCGGTGTGCACGCCCATCGGATCGATGTTCTCGATCCCGCAGACGATGATGCAGTTGTCCTTCCGGTCCCGGACGACCTCGAGTTCAAACTCCTTCCACCCGATCACCGACTGGTCGACCTGGACCTGGCGGATCATCGACGCGGCCAGGCCCCGCTGGAGCAGGTCGCGGAACTCGTCGCGGTTGTACGCGATGCCGCCGCCGGTCCCGCCGAGCGTGAACGCCGGGCGGCAGACCGCCGGGAGCCCGATGCTCTCCAGCGCCGCCAGCCCCTCCTCCAGCGTGGACACCACGGCCGCCCGCGGCATCTTCAGCCCGATGGACTCGCAGATCTTCTTGAACTCCTGGCGGTCTTCGGCCCGGTGGATGACTGCCCTCGTCGCCCCGATCATCTCGACGCCGAACTCGGCCAGCACGCCGTCGTCGAACAGTTTGCACGCGCAGTTGAGGGCCGTCTGTCCGCCAAGCGTCGGCAGGATCGCGTCGATCCTGGGCCCTCGTTCCGCCTCCTTCCGGATGATCTTGCGGACCGCCTCCGGCGTGATCGGCTCGATGTAGGTGCGGTCGCTGAACTGCGGGTCGGTCATGATCGTCGCCGGGTTGCTGTTGACCAGGACGATCCGGTAGCCCTCGGCCCGCAGGGCCTTGCAGGCCTGGGTGCCGGAGTAGTCGAACTCGCAGCCCTGCCCGATGACGATCGGCCCGGACCCGAGCACGAGGATGGTCTTGATGTCGGTGCGCTTGGGCATTGGTGGGGGACGGCTCCCTTCGGGGGCGCTCGGGCTCGGCGGCGCAAACTTGCACAGCGTAGACGGCCCGAACCCCACGAGCAAAGTCCCGCTGTCGGCAACCGGGGAAAGCGGGACGCAGAGGTCGCGGAGAAGGCGCAGAGGGCGCGGAGATCTGAACGCGAAGGTCGCGAAGAACGCGAAGAAGAGGAAAGGGGCGAGCGGCCCATTCCCTTCTACTTCTTCTACCCACTCTTGTGGCACAGGCGTCTCGCCTGTGTCCTACCGAGCCTCCTCGTGCTTGTGCCGGCAGGGTGGCACCGACAACGCCGCGGTAGACACCGTGGTGGCACCGCTCTCCAGAGCGGTGTGGGTCAAACCACCGGTCTGGAGACCGGTGCCACCAAGGCCCGCTCCCCGTGACACCCCGCACCGCACCCCTCTCGGCGGCCCAGTCCTGACGCTCCCGGATCGCGCGGCCACCCCCCGGCCGCTCCATGCGACGCCCGTCACCCACACAGCACAGTTCGCAGCCGCGGGGGTGCGGGATACGGGCACCCGAGCGCGAACTTCGTCAGGAAGCACCCGAAGTCGGAGAGGTTCAGCAACCCGTCGCCGTTGCAGTCCGCGTACGAGTCTTGCAGCGCGAACTTCGTCTGAAAGCAGCCGAAGTCGGCAAGATTCAGCACTCCATCGTCGTTGCAGTCCGGGTAGCACGAGGCTGACCCGCCCGGCGCCCCCGCGGCGAGTTTGCCGGAGTAGTACACATGGAAATAGTCCTCGGAAGCGAGGCGGATTGCCACCCCCGCCGCCCACGTTGCGCCGCGGTAGATCCAGGAATCCCTTTCCTTTTCAAGGCGGGGACCGCTGTACGCAATGCTCGTGCTCGCGCGGTAACCGCTCTTCGCGTCGTAATGCACCGAGCCCGGGCGATCGTACGGAATCGACACGACCGCCTTGCCGAACCGGTTGTAGATGTAGAACCCGCGCTCGGCACGCCCGTCCGGGAACACCGTGACGACAGGGACTCTGCTCGGCAGGGCATCCCGCCAGGCACTGTTCGCGAAGGGACCGATTTCCTTGGTGACCACCTTGAAGCGTTGGTCGGCGACGTGCATCCGAACCACATAAGGGATCGTGACCACAACGCCTCCGGGCGTCCGCCGCGTCGGTTGTGCAGAGGCCGGTGACCCAGGGGTGAGGGCGATGAGGACAAGCCCAAGCACTGAGGCGACGGATGAACGCATGCCTCCTCCTTTGTGGAAGCCGCGGGTTGTGCCCTTACCATAAGGAAGGCCCTGTACCTGTGCCACATTCATCCGGGCTTTGACGGATGATTGTGCCAACGCAAGGTCCGCTGTCAACGTAAATGAGCAAGGCACACGATCATCGCTCCCAAAGCCTCGCGATGATCGTGGCACATGTACATGGGGCCACCCCGCCCCATCATTATGCACTTCAAGATCATTCACCCCGCGAACAAGCCCGAGTCGTCCCGCGGCGGTTTCCACTTCACGCCCAGGTGATCGGCCGCCGCCTTCGTCAGCGACCGTCCGCGCCGGGTCCGGGCCAGGAACCCGATCTGGAGCAGGTAGGGCTCGACCACATCCTCCAGTGTCCCCGCGTCCTCGTTCAGCGTCGCGGCCACCGCCTCCAGCCCCACCGGCCCGCCCTCGTACACCCCGGCGATGGTCCGCAGGTACGCCCGGTCCAGGTCATCCAGCCCCAGCGCGTCGATCGACTCCAGTTTCAGGGCCTCGTCCACCGCCGCCGCGGTCAGGCTGCCGTCCAGCCGCACCTGCGTGTAGTCCCGCACCCGCCGCAGCAGTCGGTTGGCGATCCGCGGCGTGCCCCGCGACCGTCGCGCGATCTCCGTGAGGGGTGGGTCCGCGGGCACCTCCAGCCCCAGCAGCCCGCACGACCGCCGCAGGATGACCAGCAGTTCCCCCGGCGTGTAGTACTTCAGATGATGGGCGATCCCGAACCGCGACCGCAGCGGCGAGGACAGCAGCCCGGCCCGCGTCGTCGCCCCGATCAAGGTGAACGGCTTGCACCTGATCTGGATCGTGCGGGCATTAAGCCCGCTGTCCACGCTCACGTCCACCCGGAAGTCCTCCATCGCCGGGTAGATGAACTCCTCGACCGCCACGGGCAGGCGATGAATCTCGTCGATGAACAGCACGTCGCCCGCCTGCAGCCGCGTCAGGCACGACACCAGGTCCGTGCCGCGGGTCAGGGCCGGGCCGCTCGTGACGTGGACGCGGCTGCCCATCTCGTGCGCGATGACGTGCGCGAGCGTCGTCTTCCCGAGCCCGGGCGGGCCGTGCAGCAGGACGTGCTCCATCGGGTCGCCGCGGGCCTTGCCCGCCTCGATCGCGATGGTGAGCCGCTCGATCAGGTCCGCCTGCCCAACATACTCGCCGATGCGGGTGGGGCGGAGGGACCAGTTGACCTGCTCCTCCTCGGGCGTCACGGCGGCCGGGGAAATGAGGCGCTGCGTCGCCATGCATGCCAGTATAACGGGGGTTGCACGGCCCTCGCGTCCCTGGCCCACAGGTGCCGCGGCGCCCAACCCCGTTTACCTTCCCGCGCCGCCCCCGGCCGAGCCCGCGGGCGTCCGGCCGCTGCCGGGCTGACTCTCCGAGTCCTCCTTCTTCGGCGGGCGCACGTTGTCACGCGGCAGCATCGAGTCCGCGCACGCCAGGTTGTACGCCGTGATCGCCGCGCACGTGGACGACTGCACCAGGTACTCCGGGATCGCCAGGTCCAGGCGGTCGTGCTGGGTGTGGTGGGCGTAGTTGTAATCGGACCGGCCAACCTCGTCCCAGAAGAACCCCGGGATTCCCTCGGCCACGAACGACGCGTGGTCGCTGCCCGAGACGATGTTCCCGAGCAGGTACGGCTTCGTGTGGATGTTCACCGTCATGTCCGGGAACGCGGCGTTCACCGGGGCGGTCGCGGCCGCGAGCATGGGGACCATCGGTTCGGTGCAGATCAGGCCGCCCTCGTAGTTGGTCCCGCCGTCGTCAACCAGCACGGCCGAGACATTGTCCAGTTGGCCCTTCTCCTTCAGTTGCTTGACGTAGGCCCGGGAGCCCAGCAGCCCCTGCTCCTCGCCCGTCCACAGGATGAAGCGGATCGTCCGCTTGGGCTTGGCGTGGGCCGCCATCAGCAGCCGCGCCGCCTCCAGCGTCACCGCGGAACCCGTCCCGTTGTCCAGGGCTCCCTGAGATCCCGGTCCGTTCCAGGAGTCCAGGTGCCCGGAGACGATCACGACCTGCTCGGGCCACATGGTGCCCGGGATCTCCGCCACCGTGTTGTACACCGGGAACGGCCCCTGCGCCAGTTTCTGGTCCAGGTTGAACTCCAGGTCCACGTCCCGCCCGTCGGCCAGGCGCGAGTTGATGTAGTCGTAGTCGATCGCGCGGATCGTCACCTCGATGTCCCGCGAGTACTGGTCCAGCGGGCGGGTGTCCCACTCCCGGTCCACGCCGCCGGTGTGCACCAGGTCGTCGCGGGACGGCACGACGAACCCGGCCACGCCCTCGAACAGGATGCGCTGGTCGATCGGCAGGGAATCCACGGTCGCCCCCTCGTCAATCTTCTTCTGGGCGTCGGCCCGCTGCTCCATGCGCGAGGAGCGGCGGCGGAAGCGCTGGCGTTCCCCGCCCGCCTGCGGCGGCGGCTCGCGCCGGACAAGCACCCACGCGCCCTTTAGCCGGTCCTTCGCGGCGGAGTATTCCTCTTCATTCGTCGGCATCGCGACCACGGGCCCGCGGACCGGGCCCTCGGTCCCCAGGGTCCAGGCCGGTGTCGTGAACTCCAGATCGCGCAGCGAGATCGTCTCCGCCTTGGCATCGTCGCCGACCCCTGTGCGGCGCGTCGCCACAACCCGCCCGGTGGACGGGCCGCGATCGAACCTCACCAGCACCTCGCCCCACTTCGCAAGTTCCACGTTCTGGCACCCGAACGCACGGAACTGGTCGGCCGTCCAGGTGTTCGCCCGCTCAGCGCCCGCGGAGCCGGTCAGGCGCGGGCCGATCTGCTCTGTCAGGTAGGCCAGGTGGTCCATGACCCGGTTGTGCTCCTTGCCCTCCTGAATGATGCGAGCGATGGTCGCCGGATCGCCCATCGCGATGTTGGGGGCCGGTGCCAACGTCCCGCCAATCACCGCCATCGCGCCGCTGCCGGCGGGGGGGGGCGGCAGGGCCGCCGTGCGGTTTGCCGGCGCGGACTGAGGCTGGGTTCGTGTAGAGGTCGCGGGAGTTGTCGGGCCGGCCGCTGCCGGCTTGGCCGCCGTAGACGTGGAATCGGATGCGCACCCGGCGAGGGCAACCAGGGCGGCGATGGCAAGACGGCTGAGGGTCCGGGGGTCCATCACAAGGCTCCTTTTGATTCGATGACCAGTCCGCGAGCAAGGCCCGGCAGGCCCGTAGCGTATCGAGTCTACGCCAGTGTGGAGCCACGCCCCTGCCGGAATGGCAGGCCGCCACGGGGCCGAATTCGCCGCTGACAGCCGCCCCCGCGACGACTCCCGCGATCCATGTGAATACCGTCACCCTGCTCGTGGCATCCAGGTTGCCACCCGGTTGATGCGCGGTCAGTCCCGAGACGCCGACCGGCCGCCGCCTTGCAGTACCCACCGGTGGAAACCGGTGCCATCCCAGGAGTCCCCGCCTTATGGCCAAGCAACTCGTTTTCGACGCGGACGCCCGGCAATCGCTTCTCGCCGGGGTGGAGAAACTCGCCCGGGCCGTGAAGGCCACGCTCGGCCCCAAGGGCCGCAACGCGGTGCTGGACAAGTCCTGGGGCGGGCCCACCGTCACCAAGGACGGCGTCTCTGTCGCCGAGGAGATCGAACTGAAGGACAAGGCGGAGAACATGGGTGCCCTCCTGGTCAAGGAGGCCGCCAGCAAGACCAGCGACGACGCGGGGGATGGCACCACCACCGCCACCGTTCTTGCCGAGGCCCTGTTCAAGGAGGGTCTGAAATACATCGCCGCGGGCGTGGACGCCAACGGGCTCGTCCGCGGGATGAAGGCGGGCGTTGAGGCCGCGGTCGCGGAGATCGGGCGGCTCTCGCGCCCCGTGGACCCGTCGCCCAAGTCCAGCGACATCCGCAACGTCGCCACCATCAGCGCCAACAACGACGCCGAGATCGGGCAGATGATGGCGGGCGCGTTCGCCAAGGTCGGCAAGGACGGCGTCATCACGGTCGAGGAGGGCAAGAGCCTCCAGACTGAGGTCACGGTCGTCGAGGGCATGCAGTTCGACCGCGGCTACATCTCGCCGAACTTCGTCACCGATACCGAGGCGATGAAGGTCGAACTCGACAAGGCCCTGGTCCTCATCCACGAGGACAAGATCGAGAGTGTGACCAAACTCGTCCCGCTGCTCGAGAAGGTCATGCAGGCCAAGCGCCCGCTCCTCATCATCGCCGAGGACATCTCCGGCGAGGCCCTGGCGACCCTCGTCATCAACAAACTCAGGGGCACGCTCCAGGTGGCCGCGGTGAAGGCGCCCGGCTACGGCGACCGGCGCAAGGCGATGCTCGAGGACATCGCGATCCTCACCGGCGCCCAGCCCATCATGAAGGACCTTGGCATCGAACTCGACAAGGTCGAGATGAAGCAACTGGGGATGGCCAAGAAACTCGAAATCGACAGCGAGAACACGACGATCATCGAGGGGGCCGGCGACACCAAGGCGATCCAGGCCCGCATCGAGCAGATCCGGCGCGAGATCGAGACCACCACCAGCGACTACGACCGCGAGAAACTCCAGGAGCGTCTGGCGAAACTTGCCGGAGGCGTGGCACAGATCCAGGTCGGGGCCGCCAGCGAGGCCGAACTGAAGGAGAAGAAGGCCCGCGTCGAGGACGCCCTGCACGCGACCCGCGCCGCCGTAGCCGAGGGCATCGTCCCCGGCGGGGGCGTGGCGCTGCTGCGGGCCCGCAAGGCCATCGAGAAGCACAAGGAGTACAAGGCAGTCTTCGGCAGGGGGGCCAGGGATGACGAGAAGACCGCCGACGACGTCGGCCAGCCGCGCTACGACTTCGCCGCGGGGCTCGCCATCGTGCACAAGGCCCTGGGCGTGCCAACGCGGACCATCGCCGACAACGCGGGCGTCAAGGGCACGGTCGTCGTGGCGAAGATCGAGGAGAACGACAGCCCATCGTTCGGCTACAACGCGCTGACGGATGAGTACGGCGACCTGATCAAGGCCGGCGTCATCACGCCGGCGAAGGTCGACCGCAGCGCCCTGCAGAACGCCGCCAGTGTCGCCAGCGTCCTGCTCGCCGCTGACTGCATCATCACCACCAGGCCGGAGAAGAAGGACGACCACGCCGGCCCGCCGGGCGGCGGCATGGGTGGCATGGGCGGCGGGATGGGTGGAATGGGCATGGGTGGAATGGGCGGCATGGGCGGAGGGATGGGGTTCTAAGCCAAAATGGCAATGCCAGCGACGCAAGGACGAGCGGCGGAACGGCGGCTGGCTGTGCTCGCCACGGTGTACGACGCAAGTGCCGCCGCGTCATCGCGGGAGTTGGTTGAGAACAAAGATGTGAGCGCTCGATGTGGCTTGAGCCTGGCAGAAGTGAATGGCCACCTCGACTATTGGCACGAGAAGGGCTTTGTGGAGCATTACGCGGTGTTCAGTGGGCACGGTTCATCACGACTAACCGCAGCAGGGATCGATGCGTGCGAGCGCAGTCAAGCTGCGCCCGGAGCTTCAACCACTGCGACGATTTCGCAGGTCAATCAGGGTGTCCAAGTCGGCGTGTTTGTGAATCAGACAGCGGGTGGAAACATCGGATCAGGACTGTTTTCTGGACTGGTGAAGTGGCTGAAGTCTCTGTTGGGACTTTGACGTTGGACAAAGCAGCAACAATCCAACCGAAGGTGTTCTTCGAGAATCTCATGCAGTTTCGCCGCGACATTGTCGAGTCCGTGCCTGAGAACGCTCGGGTCAAGCCGATGTCCGACCCGTCGGGCCGAACACTTGAACAGTTTCATCAAACCGCCCAGGAAATGGGATTGGATTACCAACAGTCGCAGTTTCGTTTCAGCGGCCGGTTCCTTCCGAGTTTCGCAGACGGCTTTTTGATGTGCGGCCAGATGTTGGCGTCATTGAAGAGAAAACATCCGGAGTTGTTTGTTTAGGTCGCCAGGAAAGGTGGGAATGGTCATGGCCAAGGGAAGCGATCTGACAGGGCGGAGCGGGGCGGGCGGGTTCGGCACGCCGGCGCCGGGCGGGCAGCCGCTTAAGCAGCACGAGGGCGCGCTGAACGACAAGTCAGGCAAGAAGTTCCAGCCGCCCAGGGACCAGAAGGGCGGCAAGGGTCAGAGCGGCGGCGCGGGCGGCATCGGTGGCGCGCCGACCTCCGTGCGACCGAAGGTGTGACAACAGGCCGCCCGCGTGGGCGGTGATCCGGCACAACCCCCGCGCGGCCACGCCGCGCGATTCCCAAGAGAACGGAGAAAAGACATCATGGCTGTCAAGCCCCTCGAAGACCGCGTCCTTGTCAAGCCCATCGAGGCCGAGAGCCGCACCGCGTCCGGCATCTACCTGCCCGAAGCGGCCAAGGAGAAGCCCGTCCGCGGCAGGGTGGTCTCCACCGGCCCGGGCAAGCGCCTGGACAACGGCAAGCGGGCCCAACTCTCGGTGAAGGCCGGGGACACCGTCGTCTACGGCAAGTACGCGGGCACGGAGGTCGAGATCAAGGGCGATAAGCACCTGATCCTCCGCGAGACAGAGTTGCTCGGCGTCATCGAGGGCTGATGCGGGTTGACCGATCCATGAGCCGCCTCCGCAAGTTTCCGTGGCGAGCGCAGCGTGCCGAGGCCCCCCCCTCGACGCGCCTGTTCTTCCTGCGCGGGCACCCGCGGTCCGGCACCAACTGGGTCGGGGCGATTCTCAATCTTCACCCCGCCGTCAACTGCATCGGCGAGTTCCACTTTGAGGAACTCCGCCGGGCCACCGACAGCCTCAAGGGTCAGTCCTGGCACATCGTCGGCCGGGAGCCCGCGGCCACGCAACTGGAACTGGGGCTGCAGGAAACCGTCCGCCGCACCCTGCTCGCGTTCCGCGATAGGAAGCCCGGCGCGACGTGGATCGGCGACCGCACGCCCAGGCCGCTGCGCCCGCTTGTCCCGGGCGCGCCGAACATCGTCATCGTGCGCGACGGGCGCGACGTGCTGGTCTCATGGACCTACCACGTTCTCGGCCAGAAGCCCGACGTGGTGGCGGCCGTTGTTCCGCCGCGTTTCGGCGAGAGTTTCGCCAGGGCCGCGGGCGAGTTCCAGGCGGACCCGGCGCGGTACCAGCGCGAGCCCTCGGCGCTGTTCGCTGACGATGAGTGGGTGCGCCACGCCGCCCGCACCTGGGGCGACTGGGTGATCCGTGACCGCCACGCCGCGGACCTGTTCCGAACCGGCGAACTCGACGGCTCGGTGCACACGGTGCGGTATGAGGACCTGCACGCGGACACGGACGCCGAGCGGCGCGGGCTGTACACGTTCCTGGGGCTCGATCCCGCCCGGGCTGCCCCCCTCTCGTCGGAGGGCCGCACCGCCGCGGGCTTCGGGCGCGAGGACGCGAGATCGTTCTTCCGACATGGTGAAGTGGGGGACTGGAAGGCGTACGCCACGGACGCGATGCGCCGCTGCTTCAAGGAGTCCGCGGGCCCGGCGCTGGTCGAACTCGGCTACGAGAAGGATCTGAACTGGTGACGACGGCGACGGCACAACCGACGGTCCATGTTCCGGCCGCGGCGCGGCTCGGCGACTCCGCGGTCGTGCAGCACCAGGGACGTACCTACCGCCTCTTCTTCCTGTGCGGGCACCCGAAGTCGGGGACAAACTGGGTCGGGGCCCTCCTGAACCTGCACCCGGCGATTGTCTGCCGGGGCGAGTACCGGTTCGAGGCGCTGCGCCAGGCGTTCGATCGGCTGGAGCGCAACTGGTGGCATGTGGCCCACGAGGAGCCGGTGCGAGATGAGGCCGAACGCTGCTTCCGTGAGTCCGTCTGCCGCATCATGCTCGCCTCGCTGCACCACAACCCCGGCGCGGCGTGGATCGGTGACCGCACGCCCCGGCAACTCGCGGCGTATATCCCCGGGGCACTGAACCTGTACGTCGTGCGCGACCCGCGCGACGTGCTGGTGAGCTGGACCCACCAGGAAGTGCGGGAGTTCGGGGCTTCGGCGGCCGCGGGGGCGCACGCCCCGGCGCTGGCGGTCCTTCACCGCGAGTTCAAGGCCGATCCGGCGTTCTTCCTGAGGAACCCGACTCGCCTCCTGTCGAGCGAGGCGTGGGTGCGCTTCGCCGCGGGGCGGTACGCGCGGCACGTCGGAGGAGACCTGGCCCTGATCGAGCAGGCCCGGGCCGGTGAGATCGACATGCCCGTGCGCGAGGTGAGGTTCGAGCACCTCCACGCCGACTTTGACGCCGAACGTGCCCGCCTGTACGGGCATCTGGGGCTGGACGACGCGGCGGCTCGCCCGGCGGACCGTGAAACGAGGACTGCCCCCGGGTTCGAGAGCGAGGATCCGATGAGTTTCTTTCGCCACGGCGCGGTTGGAGACTGGGTGAAGTACTTCACGCCGGAGGCCAAGGCGTGGTTCAAGGAGGCGGCGGGGGACATCCTCGAACGCCTGGGGTACGAGAAGAACGCCAACTGGTAAACAACGGCAGGCGGGACGCCTGCCCCACACAGAAGAAGAGGTAAGCAATGGCGACGAAGCAGATCATGTTCCAGGACTCCGCCCTCCTTGAGATGAAGAAGGGTGTGGACCGGCTCGCAGAAGCCGTGAAGTGCACCATGGGGCCATCCGGTCGCCATGTGGTCATCGAGAAGTCCTACGGCGGGCCGACGGTGACCAAGGACGGCGTGAGCGTGTCGAAGGAGGTCTCGCTCCCCGATCCGTTCCAGTCGATGGGCGCCAAGATGGTCAACGAGGTGGCCAAGAAGACTGCGGACAAGGCCGGCGACGGCACCACCGCCGCGACCGTGCTGGCCCAGGCGATCTTCACCGAGGGGCTGCGGCATGTGACGGCCGGGGCCAACCCGGTGCAACTCCAGCGCGGCATCAACGCCGCCGCCGCCGCCGCCGCGGACGCGATCGACGCGATGGCCGTGAAGTGCAAGGGCAAGGAGGATTACCGCCGCATCGCGCTGGTCTCCTGCAACTACAACGAGGGCGTGGCCGCCCACATCGCCGAGGCCATCAGCCGCGTCGGCCCCGAGGGCGTGGTGGAGGTCGAGGAGGGCAAGTCCGCCGAGACGACCCTCGAGTACGTCGAGGGCATGCAGTTTGACAAGGGCTACCTGTCCCCGTACTTCTTGACCGACCCGAAGACCGCCGAGTGCGTGCTCGAGGACGCCTACGTCCTTCTGTACGAGAAGAAGATCAGCAACCTGCCCGACCTGCTCCCGCTGCTCAACAAGGTGGTCATGGCCGGCAAGCCGATCCTCATCATCGCCGAGGAGGTCGAGAACGAGGCCCTGGCGACGCTGGTTGTCAACCGCCTCCGCGGGTCACTCAAGATCTGCGCCGTCAAGGCCCCGGGCTTCGGCGACCGCCGCAAGGCCATGATGGAGGACATCGCGATCCTGACCGGCGGCACGTTCATCGCCGAGGACCTGGGCCGCACCATCGAGTCCGTGGAACTGACCGAACTCGGGCGGGCCAAGCGCATCGTGGTCACCAAGGACGACACGACGATCATCGAGGGCGGGGGCAAGAAATCCGCCATCGAGGGGCGCGCCTCGCAGATCAAGGCCCAGCACGACAAGTCCACCAGCGACTACGACCGCGAGAAACTGATGGAACGCCACGCCAAACTGACGGGCGGCGTCGCCATCGTCAGCGTGGGCGGCGCGACCGAGGTCGCCATGAAAGCCACCAAGGATCTGGTGGACGACGCCCTGCACGCCACCCGGGCGGCGGCCAAGGAGGGCTACGTCCCCGGCGGCGGCGTCGCGCTCATCCGCACGCAGGACGCGATCACGGCGGCCCGCAAGAAGGCCAGGGGCGACGAGCAGATCGGCTTCGACATCGTCCTGCACGCCGTCGAGTCCTGCGCCAGGCAGATCGCCGAGAACGCCGGGCACGACGGCGACCTGGTCGTCGAGAAGATCAAGGAGGGCGGCAAGGGCGGCAGCGGTTTCGGCTTCAACGCCGCCACGGGCGAGTACACGGACCTGGTGAAGGCCGGCGTCATCGACCCGGCCCTGGTCGCCAAGTCTGCCCTGACCAACGCCGCCAGCGTCGCGGGGCTTATGCTCACGACGGACGTGCTGGTGACCGAACTGAAGGAGGAGACCGCGGCCGCCGACGGCGCGGTCGCCTGACCGACCTGCGCAGCCCACCGAGACCGGCCCTTCCGGGGGCCGGTTTTTCGTTGGATGCACCGGGCGTCCGTGGTAGGCTCGCGGGCGGAGGTCCGCATGCGCGCGATCCATGCCACCGTGTCTGTCGTGGTCCTCGCGACCGCCGCGGCCCACGCCCAGTTGTACGGCATCACGGCCGCCGGCGACCTCTACACCATCGACCGCGTCACCGGCGGCGCGACCTTTGTGGGCAGCAGCGGGCACGGGTCCAACGCGGCCGCCGCGGACGCCGCCGGGCACATCATCTCAATGACCTCGCCCTTCGAGGCGTACGTCATCGACCCCGCGACCGGCGCAACGCTTCAGACCGTCCCTCTCAGCAACGCCGGGGTCGTCGGCTACGGCCCGCGCGGCCTGGCCATCGACTCGACGGGCGCGATCTGGGTCGCCCTGAGCAAGGCCGACACGGGGGAGATCGACCTGCTCGCCACGCTCAGCCTCGTCACCGGCTCGTACACCGCCGTCGGCCCCATGGTCCGCACGGACATCCAGGGCCTTGCCTGCGACGCCGCGGACAACCTCTACGCGATCGGGGTCATCGCCGGCGGCGCGTTCTGCTCCGTAAACAAGACGACCGGCGCGTGCAGCGTCATCGGCGCTGGTTCTTTCGGCGGCGACACGCAGGCTCTGGAGTTCGACGATGCGGGGGTGTGCTACGCCCTCCGCACAAGCCTGCTGAGGGTCGATGTCGGCACCGGGGCCGCGACGCTCATCGGCGCCACCGGCCAGGCGGATTTTCGCGGCATGGCCTTCATCGGCAGCGTCGCTCCGTGCTACCCCGACTGCAACGCTGACGGCGTGCTGAACCTATCCGATTTCGGCTGCTTTGCGACCAGGTTCGCGCTGGGCGACTCGTACGCGGACTGCAACGGGGACACGGTGCTGAACCTCTCGGACTTCGGCTGCTTCCAGACGAAGGTCGCCCTCGGATGCCCCTGAGCGAGCGCTCGCGCGCGATCAGGGTGCGTCCGCCCGCCGCGTCCCGTCCCAGAGCCGCACCGTGCCGTCGTAGGCCCCGGACGCCAGTACCCCGCCGTCAGGGCTCCACGCCAGTGCCATGACCGTTCCGGCATGGCCCCGCAGCACCAGCAGTTCCTGCCACGTCCGGGTGTCCCACACCCGGACCGACCGATCCTGGGAGCCCGTCGCCAGGCGCGAGCCGTCCGGGCTGAACGCCGCGGCCCACACGGACGGCTGCATGCCCCTGAGCGTTGTGACACGATGTTCCGCACGCCAGTCCCACAGGTCCAGTGTGCCGGAATCTCCCCCCGCGGCCAGCAACGTGCCGTCCGGGCTGAAGGCTACGGCCTCGACGCGCCCAGACTCCGCGGCCGGCAGGTGGTGAAGGATGGCGCCGGTCGAAGCATCCCAGACCCCGACTCCGCCCTCAGGGTGCCCGCTGGCGATGGCCCGGCCGCTCGGATCAAACGCCCAGTCATACCGCGCGGACCACCCGGGAATTGTGCAGACCGGCCCTCCGGTCACGGTGTCCAGCACCCGCAGTTCTCGGTCGGGGCCCAACTGAGCGACAACCCGTGTGCCGTCAGGGCTGAACTTCGCCAGCGAGTCGGAGTTTCCCCGGGGCGTCCCAACGCTCCAGGCGGGCCGTCCCTCCGGCAACCTCCACACCGACACCGCATCGGCGGTCACGGTGACGAGCCGCGAACCGTCACGGGACAGGTCCGAACTCGAGTACTTCAGGTCGGGAAGAGCGGGCAGTTCCTCCCGTACCCGCCCCGTGATCCGCCAGACGGCAGGGGCATTCCAGGTATTGGCCAGGAGCCGGCCGTCGCCGGTGATGGTCAGGCCCCGGACCATGAGGCCGCCCGCGCCCAGCGGAGCGTCGCGGGGGGCGGCGTGGTCCCAGAGGCGGGCGGTGCCGTCCGTGGCGCACGAGAGAAGCCGTGTGCCGCCGCGAACGAACGAGAGCGTCCCGGGCTCGCCCGTGTGCCCGAGCAGGACCGCCGTGCGGGCGCCCGTGCGCGCGTTCCAGACCTGGATGGTGCGGTCCCACGCGCAGGTCGCCACGATCGCGCCATCGGCGCTCAGGGCAAGCCCGCGCATCCGCTGCCTGTGACCGCGGATAACCGAGCGCAGCCGCCGCGTGCCAAGGTCATACACCAGCACCGAGTCCACGAACGTGCACGCCAGCGTGCTCCCGTCGCTGCTGATGCACAGGCGCCCCCAACTTCCATCGGGTGTGCCGGGCGGGAGGGTGAGCGCCCCCAGGGGCGCAGCGGTGTCCGGGTCCAGCAGGTCCACCCCGCGTGAGTTCAGCACCGCCATCGTGCGCCCGTCGGGCGCGACATCAACGGCGCTGTACAACGTCCCGCTCGGGTACTTCCGGACGACGGCGCCGGCCCGGTAGTCAAGTGTGAGCATGCGGCCATCGCGCCCGGCCGCGGTGACCAGCGGTGTCCCCGGATGGAAGGCAAAGACGATCGTCTCCCACTGCGACCCCGGGAACTCCAGGCGCGACACCACCCGGCCCTGGCGCGCGTCCCAGATCAGCCCATGCGGCCCGTGTGCGGTGGCCAGGAGCGCTCCATCGCGTGAAAAGCCTCCGATCGCCGTGTCCGCCGACCCGCGCACCTCCAAGGGGAGTGGCGCCGACCACCGCGCCCGCAGCGTGTCCGCATCCAGCAGGTCGAGCGTGCCGGTCCGCCGGATGACCGCAATCGCGCTCCCGTCCGGCGAGCCGCCGGCATCGACGGCGTCCGTTGCGATCGTCGCGACGCTCGCATCGGAACTGGCGTTCAGGTATGCCCATTCCCAGCCCCGCAGCGCCGGTGGGGCGCTGTCCAGCCGCGCCCGCGCCGTCGACACGTCCTGCGAGCGGATCGCCCCGTCCGCGGCCGCGATGTTCGCGACGTAACTCGAGCGCTCCGCATCATCGCGCCGAAGTTCCGCGGCCCGGCGTGCGCTCGCGGCGTCGAAGAGCGCTGCGGTCACACCCGCAAACCCCAGCAGCAGCGACGCGCCCGTCGCGACCGCGCCCCCCACCAGCCCCCGGTGTCGCCGCGCAAACGTCCGCACCTGGTACGCCACGCTCGGAGGCCGCGCCAGCACCGGAAGCCGTGCCCCGTACCGACGCAGATCGTCGGCCAGGGCCCCGGCGGTCTGGTACCGCCCCTCGCGATCCTTCCGAAGGCACTTCAGAACAATCGCCTCGAGCTCGTCGTCAATGCGCCGGTCCAGCGACCGCGGCCGCACGGGCTCCGCGTTGACGATGTTGTCCAGCACGTCCCGCGGTCCCGCATCAACGACATACGGGAACCTGCCGGTCAGCAACTGGTACAGCACCACCCCCAGCGAATACACGTCGGCGCGGGTGTCCACCAGATGGTGCTCGCCGCGGGCCTGCTCCGGGCTCGCCCACGGGACGGAACCGATGAACTGGCCCGCCGCGGTCACCGCCAGACTCGCCGTCTGGTCCGCAACGATCCGTGCCAGGCCGAAGTCCAGCACGCGCGGCCTTCCCTCCGCGTCCATCAGGATGTTGCCGGGCTTCAGGTCGCGATGGATGATCCCGCGGAGGTGGGCGGCGTTCACCGCGTCGCACACCTGCTCGAACGCCGGGAGGATCCTTCCCGGCCCCTGCCCCGACAGCAGCACGTCGATGGGTTCACCGTCGACAAACTCCATCGCGTAGAAGAAGTGCCCGCCTCGGACGCCGCTGCCCAGGATGCCGACCACCCCAGGGTGGTCAATCTCGGCCAGGATCCGCACTTCGCGCGCGAACCGGGCCGCGTCCGGGGCACTCCCGAAGAGCCCGTCACGCATCACCTTGACCGCGACCCGCCGGCCTGTCGATTTCTGCAGGCCCTCGTACACGACCCCCTGACCACCCCGGTGCATCTCCCGCACAACGGTGTAACCGTCGAGCGCCTCCTCGCCAAGCGGGTCGATCAGCCTGCCGGCACCCGCCCCGGGCCATGTGTCCTGCAGCCCTCGTTCGCGCGCCCGTTCGAGCAGGGCGAGGGTTGCCAGTTCGCGTTCCAGTTCGGGCCGCAAGTCCGGGTGCGCTGCCACCACGTCCTCGTCGCGGACCGCCGTCCCCCCGGCGCGCTCCGACATCGTCCGCTCGACAACCTTGCGTATCCGCGCCGCTCGTCGTGCCTGCGATCCGGCTACAGACCTGTGCACATCCACACCTCTTGAAACGAGAACCGCATCATGGACGGCCGGTCTCCCCGCCTCGGCTCAGGTACTTCCCCGCCTCGCCCATCGCTTGCTGCAGGCCCTGGAGCCCACGGCTGCACAACTTGTGCACGGACGACTCTGTTCGTCCCATCCTCGCCGCCACCTCACCGACCGACATTCCCGCCAGGTAGCGCAGGCTCAGTGCCTCCCGGTACTCATCTTTCAGGCCCGCCAGCGCCACATGCACCGCGCCGGCGATCTCGTGCCGCCGGGCCGTTCGGCTGGGCGTCCCCTCCGACGCCCCCAGGAGGTCCACCAACGCGGCCAGAGAACTCGCGGATCCGGACACGCGCGCCCGGCCGCCGCCGCGCTTCGCGGCCCCCTGCGCCCGCGTCGCGTCCACCAGCCGGTTATCGGCCATGGTTGCCAGCCACGCGAAGAACGACCCCTCGCCCTGTGGCCGGAACGACCCGATCGTGCGAAATGCCTCCGCGAACGTTTCCTGAACAAGATCGTCCGGTGAATACAGGAAGCGCAGAGCGGCCGGCAGTCGCCGCTCGACCCGCGCGGCCAGGCGCGGATACTGGGCAAGCAGGAGCCGTTCCAGCGCAAGAGGCTCGCCCGCGACCGCGGCCTTCACGAGTTCCTCGGTCGGACGTTCCATGGCGACACCGGTGCCCATGGTACCTCAACATCTGCGGATGCCTGCGGCAGCGCACTCGCCGGATTCCGTTCTATTCCTTGTCGGGCGTCCGCAGCCGCACATCTGGAGCCTTCCCATGCGAATCCTTGCCGTTCCCATGCTTGTCGCCACCGCCGGTCTGGCCGCCGCTGCCGTGGGACAGATCGCCGTATTTGATGACCGAGCCGCATTCCTGGCCGCCACGAGCGGGGCGAGCGCCACCGGGCCGATCCCGGACCTTGGCGCAGTCGTGACCAAGCCGAACCCGACCGGCGCGACCTCCGTCGGGTCGGTTGTCATCAGCCTTGCCCCGGGCGGGGACTCGCTGGCGATCGGGGGGGCGGGGGTTGCCACGCTGCCGGCGGGCGAGTGGTATCCGGAGTCGCCCGGGAACGATATCGCGCTGGGATGGGAAAACCTGATGCTCGAGACCACCGCCCCGGTCTACGCCCTGGGGTTCGACCTTTGGGAGCCGAACGCGACCATGCCGTCCTGGGGCGGCGTGCCGGACGATTCGACGTTCGAGGTCACGCTCTACAGCGCCGGCGTGCAAGTCGGGCAGTTCCAGTTCAACCCGCCCGATGACGTGGAGGCCTTTGCCGGCGTGTGGAGCGCGGTCGCCTTCGACACCGTCACCGTCATCGACATCACCCTCAACGACGACGATGAGTACTTCGGCGAGGTGTACACCGGTGACACACCCATGCCGGTCGTGTGCTACCCGGACTGCAACGGCGATGGGGCGCTCAATCTGGCTGATTTCGGATGCTTCCAGACCAACTTCGCGCTGGGAGACCCGTACGCCGACTGCAACGCCGACGGCGTGCTGAACCTCGCCGATTTCGGGTGCTTCACGACGACGTTTGCGCTGGGATGTCCGTAGATGCCCGGCGGGTGCCCCTTCCTACAGCGGGCCACCGAGCCGGATCGAGGCGCCGACGATCAGAAACAGTACAGCCAGGACCGTCGTGATCCAGGCGTGCAGGGCGAAGGCCCGCAGCGGCCGGTCCGCCTCCTCCGGGGTCGTGGCCGCCTTCAGGCGCGGCAGGATGCTGTGGAACGCGTGCCCGGCCTGCGCGAGCGTCGCCACCAGCAGACCCAGTTTGGCAAGCACCAGGTGGGCGGCGGGCACGGAGAAGTCGAACAGGTGCGACCACCCGCCGAGCCATGTGCTGGCGAGCCATGCCCCGGTGACGATCTGGAGGATGAGCGCGGCGAGCGCCGCCTTCCCGAAACCGTGCTCAAACACCACAATCGCCCGTGGATCACGGCTCCGCAGTGCGGGGGGCAGAATGACCCGCACCAGCACGAAGTGCCCGCCGATCCACGTCACGGCGCCCAGAAGGTGAAGGATGACAAGGATCTGGTGCAGCATGGTGTGCCCCTGATGGCTTTCAGAGATCGAGTATCCGTCATGCACCGCCGCGAGCCTGGGGTCGCAGGGCCGCGAGTTCCTCCGTCGCGACCCGGTACAACTCCGCGACGAGTTCACTCAGGAAGTACCGCCCGCGCCGCTTCGCCTGGCCGTACCACGGGTTCATGAGCACGGAACGGAGCAGGAACACCCCCTCCGCGGCGTACCGGTCCGCGCCGACGCCGAGCCGCGTCAGGAAGGGCGCGACCGTCTCGCGGTCGTACTGTGCGCCCGACAGTGTGGTCCGGCTGACGAAATACGGCTGGTCTGTCGAGCGCTGCGCCGGCTGCACCGACAGGCGGCGGTGCACCGCCATGTTGAGCGTATTGACCTCGCCCAGTGTCAGGTGCCGCTCACCGGCTCCCGCAAACGCGAAGCAGACGATGTTGGACCCGGGGGGACAGAGGCAGACGGCACGAACCGCAGCGCTCTCTCCGCCGGATTCCCGCAGCAGACGCGGGTAGTTCTCCAGCAGGGCGTGCAGTTCGCACGCGTTGCGGATCGTCTCCCCGATCAACTTCCCGTGTCCGCTGGTGTCCAGCGGGATCAGCGTGTGGCTGAGCCAGACCGCGGCCGCGGCGGCCCCCGGCTTGCTGCCCTCCAGAACGTACACGCCGATGGTCTCGGCGCGCCGGTCGGATTCCGGGTCGGCGTCCGTCTCCGCGATATACGGCGCGTGCTGGCGAGCCAGCGGCTTCACCCAGTTGGACCGAAACGAGACGCAGCCGGCCGGGTACGGCACATAGCCCAGTTTGTGCGGATCGACCGTGATCGACTCGCACTCTCCCAGTCGCTCCAGTGCATCGCACGCCTGGCCATGAGGTAGATGCACGGGCAGTTCAACGTCTGTGCCGCGGACCCTGACCGTGGCCCGCGGCTCGCCCAGCCCGGCCCGGTTCGGGAGTGTCAGCGTGCGCAGGTAGCCGCCGTACGCGGCGTCGGCGTGCAGCCAGAACGACCCCAGGCCGGCCGCCTCGCGCGCGGCCCTCACCGCCAGGATTCGGTCAACAGGGTCTACGGCGCCCTCTTCGGTGGTCCCGACGACCGCGATCACAGCCAGGACATGAGCGCCCGCACGGTCGGCCTCCCGGAGCCTGGCGTCCAGGTCGTCGGGGCGCATGCGGAAGTCGGGGTCCACACGCACCCGGACCAGTGCGTCGCGTCCGATGCCAAGAACGTCCATCGCCTTGTCGAAGCAGTAGTGGTGCGACTCCGGAGCGAGCAGCACCGGCGAAGATTCGGCGGCGCTGACGACCGCGCCCATGCCCCGCTGCGCCGGGTGGAAGCGCGACGCCAGCATGGCGCTCTGGACCCGTTCTACCGTGCCCGGCCCGGGCCCGAACCTGTCCGCGGCATCGTGGAAGAGCCGCTCATACGCCCGGAACGCGGCAGAAGCGGTGAGCCCCAGCAGCCGCGCCCTTACGCGCGGGTCGCCCGTATCCTCCGTCCGGGCCAGGCCCAGATGACGGCGTGCCTCCTCGACGACGAGCGGCAGATACCTGGCCGACCGCGCCAGCCACAGCGCCTCGATGTTCGCGATCGTTCCCCCGCTCGTCAGATGGGCCCAGCCGCCCGGCGGGTGGCCGAGCATCCGGGCGACCATCTGGGAGGCCTCCAGTTCCAGGCGAACGGTCACGGGGGCCGCTTCCGTGGAGACGTTGTTCGGGTTGTAGAGCATCGCCGCGAGGTATCCGGCGATGGCGGGCAGCGACTGCTCGGCAATCATGTGCCCGGCGTAGCGCGGGCTGTAAAAGGGAACGTCGTGCTTCAGCCGCGCCAGGAGCTCGATGAGCCGGTCGTCGAACTCGTCGCGGAATCCCTCCGCCTCGTGCCTCGCCGCGGAATCCACCGCGACGCCGTCTTCGGGGAAGTAGTTCCGCCGCCACGCGTAGTAGTCCGCGACGATCCGCTGCACAGCCCCGGCGAACCAGTCGCCGTTCTCGGCCTTGGGGCCGGCGAACCACGCGGAGATGGGCGCGAGGGGTTGGGGGTGGACGGGAAGCATGATCGCGCCGGCGCGGCGATGTGTCCTGGCTACGGGAATAGGCGGTCCGACGCCCAGGCGGCGGGGTCGCTCCCGGGTTCGCGCACCCACGCTACCCGATCGTGCAGCCTTCCGCGCCCGGCTGACCAGAGTTCGATCCTGTCGAGCAGGATGCGGTACCCCCCCCACGATGAGGGCCGCGGAAGCGTGACGGAAGCCGCCGCCCGAACAACACGGGCCGCGAGCGCGGCCCGGGAGTGGAGCGGCCGGCTCTGCCGGCTGGCGATAGCGCCGATCCTGGAGAGCAGCGGCCGGCTCTGGAAGTACTCGTCGCTCTCCTGGCTGGTGGTGCGGACAACGGTCCCTTCGACCCGCGCCTGACGCTTCAGCGAGGGCCAGTAGAACACCCCGGCGGCGCGGGGATTCCCCTCGATCTCCCGGCCCTTTCGGCTCTCGTAGTTCGTGTAGAAGACGACCGCGGGGGGCGCCGCTTCGACCTGTTTGCAGAGCACAACCCGTGCCGAGGGTGCGCCGCCGGAGGACGCCGTCGCCAGCACCATCGCGTTGAAGTCACCTTCGACCGCGTGCTCGGCATCATCAAGCCAGTGCCGCAGGAGGAGGACGGGATCGTCCGCGAATGGGCCCCGAAGGTCCTTGTGGGCCTCGCGTGTACCCGGGGGGCGCGCACGCGATGTACGCGGGGACGGGGCGGCCATCAGCGGGGCCCTCCACGCGGCGCCCCGGCGTGCCTACCTACGCCTTGCTTCCCCCGATCGTGGGGTTGACCAGCGTCCGGCACTGCCCCCCGGATCGAGCGCTCGTCTTGAGAATCTCGGACAGGCTGGTCCGCTTGAACTCCTTCTCGATGACCCCGATCGCGTCGTCGAGCCTGCGGTGCAGCGGGCACAACTGGAGGTGCGCCGGGTTGCCCAGCGGGCACTTGGTGATCCGCACGATCGGATCGACGGCGTTCACGACGTCCAGCATCGAGATCTTGTCGGACGGACGGCTCAGGCAGAATCCGCCGTGGGGCCCGCGCTGGGACTCGACCAATCCAGCAACCACGAGGTCGCGGAGGATCTTCGACAGGTACCCCTTGGGGACCTTCGTGCGTTCGGCGATGGTCTCGCTGTTGGACGAGGCATCGCCGTCGATCCCAGCCAGAAAGGTCATTGCTCGCAGGGCGTACTCGGTGGTTTGTGACAGCATGCGTGTGGTTTTCCGGCGCTGGGCCCGCCTGCGGGCCGGGGTGCGAGGTAACAATACCGGGATATCCGGCTTCACGCGGGCGGGCCTCACGGCGAGGCCCCGGCCCGTTGGGTGCCCGCGGCGTGTACTCGACGGTGCAAGGGACCACGTCCGCCTCCGGCTCTACCGCCTGCCCTCTTGATCGCGGGCCCGACGCCGGGCCGCCAGTTCATCGTGCGACAACACCTCACCGCCCATGTCCTTCCCGGCCCGCTCCGCCGCCGCCCGGTCCCTGAACGCAGCGATCCCCGAGGCCATCGGCGTGCGGAGGGAGTCCCTGTCGGCAGCCAGGTACGCGGCCTCACCCGCGGGCACCCAGGCCAGTGACCCGTGGTCATGGACAAACGCCTCACGCACGGGCAGGTCTCCGCCGGCCCCGAACCGGGCATCGAGCATGCAGCCGATGTCGTCGTAGCACAGGTATTCGCGCCGGCCGTCGCGTTCGATCAGCAGGGCGGCCGCGAATCGCTGGTCGTCGATGGACATCCCGCACTCCGCGCACTGGTCCCGCCCCGGGCGCAGAACGGGCGGACCGGACAGATCGTCGCCGCCGCAGCCGGTGAGCACGCCCACAAACAGGAGCGGAACCCAGGGTTTCACGTTGGGGACCTCCGTGAAAAGACCGCACCCGCCGCCGCCAGCGGCACGACGATCCAGGCCAGCATGCACGCCCCGAAGATCAGGTGCAGACGCTGGCCGTACTCCTCGGTCGCGTACAGCCCCGCAGGGCCGAGCACGTCCAGCGTCGCCTCGGCCGCGTGCAGCGACCACATCTTGAAGACCTGGAGCGGGTTGAGCAGCGAGAGCGCAAAGAGTTCCTCGATGCGAAGGCGGAGCGCGACGGCGCCGGCCATGAGCCCCAGATCGGAGATAAAGACCAGCGCCAGCCAGAGGAAGACGGCGATGCCGACGGCCACCGAGACCTTCCGCGACAGCACGGAGACCAGCATCCCGAGACTGAGCATGCCCAGCGCCAGGGCCAGCGACAGCCCCGCCAGCCACGCCACGCTGGATGGGCTTGTCGCCGCACCCTTCCACGCGAGGATCACGGCGCACGACCCCAGGCCCAGGGCGATGGACGCGGCGAGCGCACCCGCCTGGCCCAGGTACTTGCCGAGCAGGACCTCCAGACGTGACACGGGCTGCGCCAGCAGATACGCGAGCATCCCGCGCTCGCGATCGGAGGCGATCGCCCCGGCGCCCGCGCTCAGGGCCATCAGCGGCACCACCAGCAGCACGATGTTGATGAGTCCGGCCGTGGTGCGCCCGAACCCGGCCAGCCCGCTCCCCCCGCCGACGGACGCGGAGACCAGTGACACCGCGAGCCCGAGAGCGGCAAACGCGACGCTGTACAGGATGAACCGCTTGCTCCGTGTCGCCTCGCGCAGTTCTCGGTGCGCCAGCGTCAGGATGTTGCGGCCGGCCGGGCGTGGGCGGCACAACGCCGAAACGTTGGCGGCAAGAGCACTCACAGGGATGCCTCCCGGCATGAGCGGGCCGTGAAGGAGGGTGGTCCCCCGGGGGCCGTGCACCCGGCCTCCGCGGTGCCCGCCGCCTCCCGGCCGAGCGACCGGAACAGTCTGGGGCGCTGCTCCGCCAGAAACTCATCTCGGGAAACGGTCCGCACCAGCCGCCCGTGATCGAGCACCGCGACCCGCCCGGCGAGGATCGAGACCTCCTCGAGCCGGTGCGAGGCGAAGAGCACCGTGCGCCCACCGCCCGAGAGTTGTTTGAGCAGGGCGACGAACTCGTCGCGCCCCACCGCGTCGAGGCTTGCCGTGACCTCGTCCAGCACGAGCACGGGGGGATCGCCCAGGAGTGCGATCGCCAGCGCCAGCCGCTGCTTCATCCCCCCGGAGAGTTCACGCACCCGCTTCCCACGGTGCGGGTCGAGGCCGACGGCCGCGAGCGACCCGCGCACGTCCGGTCGGGTGATGCCCCTGAGCCTGGCGAAGAACGCCACGGCTTCCGCGACCCGCAGGTCATCCTGGAAGCCGAGTTCCTGGGGCACATAGCCCACCAGCAGCCGCGCGGCCTTCCCATGCCGAGTCGCGTCATGCCCTCCGACCTCGATACGGCCCTCGTAGCGCAGCAGGCCGAGCACGCACCGGATCAGCGTCGTCTTCCCGGCCCCGTTGGCGCCCCACAGGGCCACGCTGTCGCCGGCCTGCAACTCCAGCGACACGTGGTCGAGTGCCGCAGCGCGTCCGAAGCGCTTGGTGACGCCCTCAATGCGGATCACGAGGTCACTCCTTCCCGCGGGACGCCCGAGCGGCCGAACGCCAGCACAATCCCCGCCAGCGCGAGCAGGCCGGCCCCGCCGGCCGCGAGCCGCCCGGTTGCGTGTCCGGTCCCCGCCCCGCCCGCCGTGATCGGTACCGGGCGCATCAGCGGCACTTCGTCGGTGAACTTCGGCTCCGGGCGCACGGCGGGGAGCGCCCGGCCCACGAACTCGACGGCCTGCTGCGCCGGGCTGAACAGGAACAGCCGCAGCGACGGCTCCCGTTCCATCAGGTTCTCAAAGAGCGTCTGGGACTCGTGAACAAAGTCGCCGATCCCGTCGCCGTTGCGGTCGTAGCCGGTGTAGTCGCTCCAGTAGTTACCGCGGTCCCCCTTCCAGAACCGGTTGGCCTCCAGCGAGCCGCGGCCGGCCACGGTCACCTGGTCGATGTTGTCGATGAAGTTGTTCCCGGTGAGTTCGTTGCCCCGTGCCGAGGGCAGAAAGATCATGCCCGCGTCGTTGCACGCGATGGTGTTGCCCGTGAACTCGCCCGGCATCCGGTCGGTGAAGGGCGACCCGTCGATGTACACGCCCGCGCGGTTCCCCGCGATCAGGTTGTCGCGCACGCTGTACTGGTCCGTCTCCTTCAGGCCGATGCCGTACCCGCTGGGCCCCCGGTTGCGGAGCAGGCGGTTGCCCTCGATTCGCACGCCGGTGCTGTACATCAGGTAGATACCGACGGAGTTGCCGGTGAACTCGTTGTCCGTGATCGTGACGCCGTCGCTGAACATCAGGTGCAGGCCGTAGCGGGACTGGCGCGCGACGTTCCCGCGCACCACAACCCCCTTGGAGTACCACACGATCGCGTCGCGCCCGTTGTGGATGACGTTGCCCTCGACCACGGTCCGGTCCGAACGCCACAGCCGCAGCCCGTCGCCCCGCCGGGCGATGTCGAGCGCCTTGCCGCCGATGGTGTTCCGGCGGACGATGCTGTCCGGGGCTTCGCGCAGATCGATCCCGAACAGGATGTCCTCCAGCACGTTGTCCTCGATCGTGGCGCGCGGAGCGAGCACCCGGATCCCGGCGTTCTCCCTGTCCAGGTTGATGCCCGTGTTGCGGATCGTGAACCCGCGGAGGGTCACGCCCGGCGCCGTGATCTCCACGATGTCCGTGGTCCCGCCCCCGTCCAGCACCGCCCCCGGGCGTGCGACGAGCGTCACCGGCTTGCCGATGCGCAGGCGCTCGCGGTAGATGCCCGGTCCCACCTCGATCACGTCGCCGGACCGGGCGGCTGCCAGGCGCCGCCCGAGCGGGCCGACCTCCGTCGCCGCCGCGATCGCGGGTGTTGGCGGTGGGGTGTGCTCCACGCCCTGACCCAGCGCGGCCGGTGCCGCGGCCGCGACGACCAGCAAGAAACTGTGTGCGCGGTGCCTCAAGCACGCGCTCCCGTCGGCCACGCCAGGCGGTGTGCCAGCGTCTTGTACGCGTGCCGGTGGAACACGAAGCCCACGATAATCGTGACGGCGGCGGCCACGGTCAGCCAGTACCCGGGGCCGAACTCCGCGTAGGTCTTGAACTGCCCGATGCCGCCCTCGCCGACGACGGTCGGAACAAACGGCTTGATCGAGGACGACAGCGGCGCCTCCGGGTTGAGGTTCAGGCCGAAGGTCCGCATCCAGTAGTACAGGTCCGCCACAAACCCCAAGGGGAACGTGACCGCCGGCAACGCCAGCAGCACGGCCCAGCGGCTGTGGATGGCCGCCGCGCCCTCGACCAGCAGCACCATGGAGATGATCATCCAGACCGAGGCCGCCCGCTCGAACGCCGCGGCCTCACCGAGCGGGCGCATCCCGATGTAGTGGTTCAGCCCGTCGACCTCCCGCACGTCGCCCGACAGGTGGTTGACGTACGCGGTGATGAACAGGCCGTCGGGGTACTGCGGCGCCACCAGTTCCATCCGCCAGTAGGGGAGGAAGAGCGAAACCAGCAGCAGCACGCGCGCGGCCATGAAGACCAGGGTCGGGGCCAGGTACCGAACGCGGTGGGCCGCGAGTTCTTCTGCGGGGACGCGTGGGCCGATCAGGGACTGGAACAATCGTGACATCAGCGGCCTCCTCAGGGCGATCGGAAAAACCCGGCACGGAGCGCGAGCCCCGCCCGGGCGGGTGTGCTTACTTGTTCTCCGCGGCGGCGCCCTCCGGCGTGACCGCGCCGATCTTGCTTGCCGGCTTCACATGCAGGTAGCCGGCCATCTCCAGGTGCAGCGCCGAGCAGAACTCGGTGCAGTAGAAGGGGTTTGTCCCCGGCTTGTCGGCGATGAAGCGGACCTCCTCGTACTCGCCGGGCTCCAGCGACAGGTTGATGTTGTACCCGCCGATGCAGAACCCGTGCGTCGCGTCCTGCGCCGTCTCCACGTTGGTGATGCGCCACGTCACCTCGTCACCCTCGTTCACCTCGACGTGCTCCGGCACGAAGTGGCTCCGCACGGCGGTCATGTTCACGAGCACCTTGCTGCCCTCGCGGATGACGCCCTCCGACCCCGGGCGCGGCGCGTTGGGGTCGGGCTGCTGGGTGTGGGAGTTCCACCCGACCTGCGGGTAGACCTTCCACGACTGGAGTTTGTCGGCCTTGATCATCTGGGCGTAGTGCGGCTCGCCCACGCCGATCGGCAGGTCATAGATCACCGGCATCACGGTCCCCGGCTCGGAGATATCCAGCAACTGGAAGTTCTGCGGGAGCAGCGGGCCCGTGGGCAGGAAGCGGTCCACCGACCACTTCGACATCGCGACCAGGTACCTCCCGCCCGGGTGGACGGTGTCCCCGCCCGCGGCGCTCAGGTGCCCGATGTTGTACTGGATCGGCGTCTTGGTGACGAGCGTCCACGGGCGCTCGGCGTGCAGCGGCGCGTACTCCCCGCCCAGGCTCCAGCGGGCCACCGCCGAGTCCAGGAACAGCGACGTGTACGCGTACCCCTTGTCGTCGAACTGCGTGTGCAGGGGCCCGAGGCCCAGTTCGACCTGCGCCTCCTTCACGGCGTCGAAGTCCAGCACGGGGATGCCGAACGGATCGGTGCCCGTGAACTTCTTGGCGGCGATGGCGGCCTTCACCTTCTCGATTGAGTAGATGGTGACGTGCGGGTCGAGTTTCCCCGCCACCACCATATACTGCCCGTTGGGCGTGACGTCCACGCCGTGCGGGCTCTTCGGCTCCGGCGCGAAGTACAGCAGGCCCTCGGCGATGCTCGTCTCCAGGCTCAGCACCGGGAATCCGTTGATCGGCTTGGCCTTGCCCGCCTTGTACGCGGCCTCGGCCTTGCGCCAGTCCACGATGTGCAGGTAGTCCATGTCGCGCTTGCTGGCGCCGGCCTCGAACGGCGGGTCGCCCTTGGCGACGGAGCCGGTTGCCATCTCGACGTTGAAGGAGTTGACGAAGAAGTACCCGTCGCTGGCTCCCTTGCCCACGTCCGCCAGGTCCTGCCAGTACGGGGGCAGTTCCATCGCGAACGAGTTGGCGATGTCGATCCGCCCCTTCTGGCGGTCGAACTTCCACATGGTCGCCATGCCGCGGTATGACTTCTGGTACTGGTCGGGCAGTGCGTACCCGTACCCCAGCACCGTGGCGTACTGCGCACCCTCGATGATGTAGTCGGTGTCGGGCGTCACGAATGCCGCCCCGTGGTTGCTGAATGTGAGCGGGTTCTTGACGATCTGCTTGGTCTCCCAGTCGCGCAGGTCGATCACCGCGAGCCGGGCGTTGGCCTTGTCGCCGATGAACAGGAACTGCCCGTCGTAGTCGCCCTTGGTTTCCGACAGGGCCGGGTGGTGCGTGTCGCCCCACGTCACCGGCGTGCCGTTGATCTTCAGGGCCTCCCGCGCATGGTCGTCCATGCCCGCGAACCCGTACCCCTGCCAGGGCTCCGGCGTGAACACCGCGATCGACCGGAGCAGCCGCATGCTCGGGACGCCGATCGCGAACATGTGCCCGCTCTGCCCGCCGGAGGCGAACAGGACGTACTCGTCGTGCCGGCCGCTCGGGGTGAATGTCTTGGCCGCTGCGAGGAGGTCGTCGACGTTCAACTTGCGGTCGTTGGCGACCTTGGTGAGGCTCGCCACCTGTTCCGGCGTCAGATCGAGCGGCTTGGCCTCCTCCTGGCCCCTGCGGCGGCGCCGGTTCTCCTGGGCGTCGGCGGTGCTAACCATGATGGAAAGAAGGGACCCGGCCGCGATCGCCGCGAGGATCGTCGTCCGGACGGTACTGGGCTGGCGTGACATGGCTTCTCCGTGGATGTGCGATGCGGACGGCGACACCGCCGCCGCGTGACAACTCGTTATGTGTGCGCCTCCGGGTTCCTCGGCGGGACCGCCAGGACGGAACACCCTGCCTCTCGCGCGACCCGTTCGGCCGTCGACCCCAGGAACGTGTCGCGCACGTTCCATTTGCCCCGTGTGCCAAGCACCACCAGGTCGCAGCCCTGCCGCTCCGCAAACGGGATGATGCCTGACCCGCTCCGGTGCGGCACCGCATGGAAGTTCGCCTTGAGGGCGCCGAGTTCACGCCCGATGGGCTCGCAGAACTCGCGGAGCCTGGCCTCCACCGCGCGGGCGTACTGGGCGTCGAAGTCCGGCATGTTCACATGCAGCCGCTCCGGCGGCGATGCTCCCGCCCACGGATCGCGGTACACATGCAGCACATGCAGGGCTGCCCCGTCCTGCGTCGCGATCCGCAGCGCGCTGCTGACCACATCCAGCGAGGTTGCGCCGAAATCGACGCACGCCAGGACCCCGCGGAACGGCCCCGTGTGGCCCAGGCGAACGGCCAGCACCGGCACCGGCGAGTACTGCATGCAGCCGCGGGCGACGTGCCCGACGCCGCGGTCCGCGTCGTGGGCGCTGTGGCACCCCAGCACGAGCAGATCGGCCTTGGTGCGCGGAACTGCCGCGAGGATGGTCGGACGCGGGCCTCCCACCTCGACGGCCAGTGTCGTCAGGGGCCTGGCCGCGGAACCCGGAACGAACTTTCGCCAGTCGTGATGGGCCGCGGCGATCGGGTCGGGCCACGCCGGAAGGCTGATCGGGATGATGGGGTCCGCAAACGGCGCGGCGCACAGGATGGGGTCAACCGCGTGGATGGCCGACAGCGACGCCAGGTTCCAGGCCGCGATGCGTTCCGCCTGACGGAACGCATCCGCCGATGATGGCGAGAAGTCGATGGCGACGAGGATGTTCCGGAGGCTGTTCATGTCAGGGCTCGGCGTGCGGGCGTTGGCCCGCGTCTACTTTGCTCCCGTTTTCGGTTGCAGCGTCCGCAGGTACGAGATGATGTCGAGGATGTCGTCCTCCGAGAGCGCCGGGTTGCCGCCCTTGGGGGGCATCTGGATCCCGGTCGTGTTCTTGGGGTCCGTCGGCGTGCGCCCCCGAGTGATGAACGCCAGGAGCCCGTCGTCGTCAAGGCTCTGGATGAAGGGGTTGTTGACAAGGGCCTTGCCGTTCCCCGCGATGCCCACCCCGCCCTTGCCGTGGCACGCGATGCAGGTCGAGTGGAACAGCGTGTCTCCGCTGGCGATGTACTCCGCCAGTTCCGCGTCCCCGCCCGCCGCCTGCAGCGCCGCGGCCTGCTGCTCCTCGGACGGCTTCGCCGCCACCACCGCGGGCAGTTCCGGCATCCGTCGCGGATCCTGCAGCCCGCGCACATACGCCACAATGTCACGAAGATCGTCGTCCGTCAGGTCCGGGCGACCACCCCTGGGCGGCATCGCCATCGGTATGGCGCTCGGCCGGCCTGTCACCAGGAACTGCCGCAGGGCATCGTCCGAGAGGCCCGCGACAAAGTCGCTCTCCACCAGGTTCTTGCCCATGCCCTCGACCCCCTTGCCCTGGGGACCGTGGCACGCCATGCACACCGAACCGAACAACTCACGTCCGTGCACGGCTTCCTGGAGCGGCACCACGCCCCCCGGCGCCGCGGCGATAAGCCGCTCGTAGGCCTGCGCGGCCTCGATGACCGCCAGGCGCGCCTTCTCCTCCTCAAGGAAACTGCTCCGCATGACCCAGCCGCTGAAACCCAGAATGGGCACGGCCACAAGGCAGGCCCACAGGAACCCGATCCACACCTGCCGGAGGCCGCTGTCCAGCGGCGGGCGCCACGCGGGGCGCCGCTTCCCCGGGGCGGACACGGCCGGTGCCCCGTGGTCCGCCACGGGGCGCGCCTTTTCGGGTCCCTTCGTCCGTCCCGGGCCGACTCCGGATTGAACTGTCATGGCTGAACCTCGCACGGATCGTGATGATGATCCATATCTAGAGTTTTATATCGACCACTAGGCGGAAAAGTCAAGCCCGGCGCGCGATTTTGTTGGGCGCCGGGCCGGCCCGTGCGCTCGGTCACCGTTCAAGCGCCGCCCCGGCCTCGTGCGGACGCCGCCCGGTCGGGTCGCGGGGTGTTGCCTGACTCTCGTTGTGGCCCTGACCATCCGGGCGGATGCCCCAACGGATGCGGTACCACAACCGCTCATGGGCGTAGTAGAAGCCGATCTTGAGCACGCTGTCGAGAACCCCGATCGACACCCCGATCCGGGCATCCCCCGTTGCCGCCATCGCGATCACCGCCGTCCCGAACGAGCCCATGATCCGGTAGGTCACGGCCTTGGCCAGATGTCGTTTGCGCTCGACCATTGGAGGGGCGGGGGCGGGGGGCGTGGGCGGGAGTGGGGCGCAAGCCATATATCCGAACGCGGATAACCACAATAGCCGGCGCGCGGCGGCCGAGCAACCGGTCGCGTTGCCGCTACCCCAGCGCCACCATGCGCGCGATCGCGCGGCGTGCACGGGCCGCGACCCCAGGCGGGACCGTGACGTGGTGGCGGTCCATGGCCAGGGCATCGCGCACGCCGCGGAGCGTGATCGTCTTCATGTAGGCGCAGACCGCGCCCGAGTCCGCGGGGATGAACTGCTTGCCCGGCGCCGCCTGCTTCATGCGGTGGACGATCCCGACCTCCGTCGCCACGATGAACCGGGTTGCCGGGCGCTCCCGCACCAGTTGGATCATCCCCCCTGTTGAGGCGATGTGAAGGCCCTGCGCGTCCAGTTCACCCAGCCCGATGCTGTTGATCAGCCGCCCGGCACACCCGCACTCCGGGTGGACCAGGACCTCCGCGTCGGGGTAGCGGGCCCGCACCGCGTTCACTGCATCGGCACGGATTCCTTCGTGGACGTGGCACACGCCCTCCCAGACCTCAACCCGGCGCTGCGGCCGCATCCGGCGGACGTGGCACCCCAGAAAATAGTCGGGGAGGAAGAGGATCCCCTCGTTCGCCGGCACCGCGTCGATCACGTCCAGCACGTTGCCGCTGGTGCAGCAGAAGTCCAGTTCGGCCTTGACCTCCGCCGTCGTGTTGACATACCCGACCGCCACATACCCGGGGAACCGTTCCCGCCAGCGCCGGACATCGTCCGCCGTGATCGTGTCCGCCAGAGAGCATCCCGCCCGAAGATCGGGGAGCAGCACCCGCTTGCCCGGAGACAGGATCGCCGCCGTCTCGGCCATGAAGTGAACACCCGCAAAGACGATGACCTTTGCCGGTGTCTGCGCCGCCTGCCGTGACAGCCCGAGCGAGTCACCGACGAAGTCCGCGGCGTCCTGCACCTCCGGCCGCTGGTAGTTGTGGGCCAGGATCACGGCGTTCCGCGCACGGGAGAGTTCTCGGATTTCGGACCTCAGTTCGGCGATCTGTTCCGGCGTCTCGACCGGTGCCTCGATGACCGGCAGCGAGACCGCACGGCACCTCTTGGGATCGTCCATCAGATCACCTCCCGCAGCACCCTGCGTGGGAAGTCGGTCCGCCAGTGCCCGCCCCGGCTCTCACGGCGCCGCCGGGCCGCGGCGGCGATGAGCCCGGCTACGCCAATCTGGTTCCGGGTCCGCCACGCGTCCGGCGGTGTGGCCCGCGCAAGGCGTTGCAGTGCGGCCTCGGCCTCCGTCAGCGACACCTCGGTGCGTTCAACTCCGACGTTCGCGGTCATTACGGCCCTCATCTCCTGCCGGATGCCCTCGCACCCCGCATCGGACGCATGGTCCGGTACCCCCGGACACGGTGAAGCCCCGATGCGGTCCACCCTGCCACCCAGCAGCCGCGCCAGGGACCGGCCCGCGCGATCAGCAAAGACCAGGCCCTCGAGCAGCGAGTTGGAGGCCAGCCGGTTCGCGCCGTGGGCGCCCGTCCGGGCGGCTTCGCCGACGGCCCAGAGGCCCGGAACGTCGGTCCGGCCTTGCAGGTCGGTCACGATCCCGCCCATGGCGTAGTGCATCGCCGGGGCGACCGGAAGCAGGTCCCGCGCCGGGTCCAGGCCACACCGCAGCAACATGGCCGTGATGCCGGGAAACCTCTGGGACATGGCATCTACGCGGCGTGCGTCGAGCCACGCGCCGCCCCCGGCGTCCGCCGCGGCAACCGCCCGGGCCACGACATCCCGCGGCGCCAGTTCACCGCGGGGATCCAGGGCGAGCGCAAACCTGCGGCCGGCGCGATCCACCAGAACGGCGCCGGCCCCGCGAACCGCCTCGGAGATCAGCGGCGCGGGGTTGACCCCGCGTAACTTCAGCGCGGTCGGGTGGAACTGGAGGAACTCGATATCACGGAGTTGAGCCCCGGCGCCATGGGCCAGGGACCATCCGTCCGCGGTTGCCACCGGCGGGTTTGTCGTCACCGCGAACAGTTGTCCAATTCCGCCGGTCGCGAGCACGACCGCCGAGGCGGGCAGGCTCAGGCGCGCCCCATCACCGGACAGCAGGTGCACACCGGTGACCCTACCGCTCGCGACCATCAACCGGCTGACCTCCGTCTGCTCCATGATCTCGACCGCGGGGTGGGCCCCAACCCATCGCGCCAGGCAGCCGATGACCGCGGCCCCGGTACGATCGCCCCCCGCATGAAGGATTCGCGGCCTGCTGTGGGCGGCCTCCAGGGCGAGCCCCAGTCTGCCGTCCGGGTTCCGGTCGAATGTGGCTCCAAGGTCGAGCAGGTCGAGTACCCGGGCCGGGCCTTCTTGTGTGAGAATCCGAACGGCCTCCGGGTCGGCCAGGCCGTCCGCGGCCGCGAGGGTGTCCGCGGCGTGGCGTCCGGGGCTGTCCCCGGGGCCGAGCGCTGCCGCGATCCCGCCCTGCGCCCAGGCGCTCGCGCTCTCGGTGAGCGATCCCTTCGTAACGACCACGGATGGGACACCCTCGGACGCCAAACGCCACGCCGTCCAGAGCCCCGCGATCCCCGTTCCCACGATCACCGGCCGGGGAGCGGGGCACGTGGTGCGCGCTGCTGATCCCACGTCAGACTCCGGCGGCGAGCGACTTCCGCGCGCGCGGGGCCGCCTCCACATCCGCGGAAACCGGCGCGAAGCGAGACTGGAAGAACCGCAGGTGTTTCGGCTCGCTCACGAAGCGCATGCCGGTGACGCGACGCGGGTGCGCCGCCACTTCCATGACCGATTCGGCTGTCACGTCCATGTGGGCTTGTGTATAGACCCGCCGCGGGATCGTGAGCCGGACCAGTTCCAGGCTTGGGAAGATGTTCTCCCCCGTGTCGGGGTCGCGCCCGGCGGACACCGCGCCGCGCTCCATGGAGCGGATACCCGACTCCAGATACAGCGCCACGGTCAGGGCCTGCGCCGGGAACTGGTCCCGCGGGATGTGCGGGAGGATCTTGGCCGCGTTGAGGAACACGCCGTGCCCGCCGATCGGGCGCACCACAGGCACCCCCGCGTTCACCAGTTTCTCGCCCAGGTACTCCACCTGGCCCACGCGGGCGCGGATGTGATCGAACTGCACCGACTCCTCGATACCGACAGCCATCGCCTCCATGTCCCGCCCCGCCAGCCCGCCGTAGGTGTGCAGCCCTTCGTACACGACCACGAGGTTCCGAGCCCGCTCCGCCAGGTCGGGGTCGTTCACCGCCAGGAAGCCCCCGATGTTGACCAGGCAGTCCTTCTTGGCGGAGTTTGTGCACCCATCGGTCAGCGAGCAGATCTCCAGCAGGATCTCCGGGATCGTGCGGTCCGCCTGCCCGGGCTCACGGAGTTTGATGAAATACGCGTTCTCCACCGCACGCGTGGCGTCCAGGTAGACCGGCACGCCGTGGCGCCGGCACAGGTCCGACACCTGGCGCAGGTTGCTGAGGCTCACGGGCTGCCCGCCCGCCATGTTGACGTTCATCTGGAGGCACAGGTACGCGACCCGCCCGCCGGCCGTCAGGGCCCGCTCCAGTTTGGCCAGGTCCACGTTGCCCTTGAACGGGGACAGGTCGTCAGGGTCGTGCGCGGCGTCGCAGACCACGTCCACGAACCGCCCGCCCGCCAGTTCCTGGTGCGCCTTGGTCGTCGTGAAGTACATGTTGCCCAGCACCGTGTCGCCGGGCTGGATGCACAGGATGGACAGCAGGTGTTCGGCCCCGCGCCCCTGGTGCGTCGGGATCAGGTGCTCGTAGCCGTAGTACCGCCGGACCACCTCCTCCAGGTGGTAGAAGTTCTCGCTCCCGGCGTAGGCCTCGTCGCCCAGCATCATCCCCGCCCATTGACGGTCGCTCATCGCGGAGGTGCCAGAATCCGTCAACAGGTCAATGTAGACGTCGCGGCTGCGCAGCAGGAAGGTGTTGTAGCCCGCGTCCGCGATCGCACGCTCCCGCTCCTGCGGCGAGGTCATGCGGAGCGGCTCGACCATCTTGATCTTGAACGGCTCGGCCCAGGAACGCCTGCTCACGTGGTGCTTCCTTTCCGGGCGGGGTCCGCCGCTGCCGCCGCGCGAAGCCCGGCCCCGACCGGGCGTACTTCGGCCCGGCGGCGGTGCTCGGTGGTGCTGGCGCGGATGGCGATCATCTCAACCCGATTGACGATTTCACGATTGACATATTGAGTATAGGCGGGGCCTCGGCGGGTCGAACACCGGTGGCTGGATGTGACGGTGAGCGCGGGCGCCGCAGCAATCGCCGGGACAGGGCGTCCACGATGAACAGTCCGAACCGTTCTGACGGACGCGCCCCCGCGCCAACTGGATCGGTATGAGAACGAGCGCCTGGGCCTCACGACCGGCCGGCAGGGCTAATGGAGGACTCCGGCCTCGATGCCATCCGTCCGCGAACCGATCCGTGCGTCGGCGCTGCAGCGTGGAACGCAGGGCGCACGCGGCGGGATTCGATCCGTCTTGTTCACTTTCGCATCGCCGCCTCGATATCCGCGATGTCCTTGGGGATCGCGTCCGTCAGTGACCTGCCGCCGCGGGGGGTGACGAGCACGTCGTCCTCGATCCGCACGCCGAGTTCTTTCGCCTGGATGTAGACGCCCGGCTCGACGGTGACGACCATGCCCGCCTTCAGCGGGCCGTCGGGCGTCACGTCATGCACCTCGATCCCGAGTTGGTGTCCGATCCCGTGTGGGAAGAAGTCGCCGTAGCCCGCCTTCTCGATGATCGCGCGGGCCGGTGCCTCGACATCCGACATGTGCACGCCGGGCCTCACGGCCTTCGTTGCCGCCGCCAGCGCCCGCAGCACGACCGTGTACACGTCCCGCTGCTCCGGCGTGAAGCGCCCGCTGACCGGGTACGTTCGCGTCACGTCCGCCGTGTACCCGCCCACGCGGGCGCCCGCGTCAATCACGACCAGGTCGCCGTCCTCGCACGGACAGGAGTTGTCCATGTAGTGCAGCACGCACCCGTTGAGCCCGGAGCCGACGATGGAGTTGTACCCCGGCCCGTCCGCCCCGCCCTCCGCAAAGCCGCCCTCGACGGCGCGCTGAACGTCGCGCTCGGTGATACCGGGCCGGATGACACGCACCGCGGCCCCAAAGCCGCGGGCGGACGCGTTCACCGCCCGCTGCATCACCGCCAGTTCCGCCTTCGACTTGATCGCCCGCATCTCCGCCAGCAGCGTGCTGCGGTCCTCGATCGCCACGCCGACTGTCCTCTCGACGACCCTGCGGAACAGCGCCAGGTCCGGCGAGACCTCGGCCGGATAGGTCGAGAATGGATGCAGGCAGGCGACTCTCTTCCGCTTCCGGGCCGCGACGGTCAGTAGCCGCGCGAGCGACCCCGCTCGCAGCACCGTCTGGAACCCCGTTGCCTTCTTCAGTTTCTCGCTGATGCGGTCTCGCAGTCCGTCCCACTCCTCGAGTTCCGGGTTCAGCGGGCGCAGGAGCAGCGTGCACCGCTTCTTCGGGTCCTCGGCCCGGGGGTCAAACAGGATCGCTGCCCCGGCCTCGTCGCGGATGCCGGTCAGGTAATAGAAGTTCCAGTCCGGCAGCCACCGGCCGGAGAGCGGCGGGGCCCCGTCACCCGCCAGCACCAGCCCGACCGAAGGCCCCAGCGCCCTGAGCACCCGCTCCCGGCGCTGCACAAACTCCGCAAGCGCGATCCCGTCACCGATGTTCATTGGCCGCTCCCGGCTTCCCCTGTCCGCGCGACAGGGCAAGGGTGAGAGCGTACGCGAGCCGGTCCGCCGTGTGCTGCGCCCCGATCTCCGCCTTCCCGAATCCCGGCGCCGCCCCCGCGGCCACCGCTGACTCCTGGGCGTGCGGAAAGTTGCTGATGAGCATCGTGATCGGACCACCGGGCGGCAGTGACCGGATCATCTCGACGCCATCGGCCGCCTCAAAATCGCCGTCCAGGGCCCTGTTCACCAGGAGGAGGTCCGCGGTGGGAAGCGACGCCGCCACTTGCCCATCGTCGTTGGCCCGGTCCACCGTTGCGCCCGGCACCAGCCGCCTCAGCGTTGAGCGGAGTACGGCGGCATCCGGGCCACAGTGACCGACCAGTACGATCCGCTGGGGCGCTTTCATCCGGACACCTCCATGCGCACGCTCTGGGCGGTCACGATGAGCCGCAGCCCCGACCACAGGAAAACTCTGGGCTCGGTGCCCCCGGAGCGGATCGTCCGCACCGCCGGACCGATCTGCCTGGAGCCGAGACGATCCCGTCGCGCGGACCCGAGGAGCGATCTGGCCCCTAGCCTCAGGGCCTCGCCGACGACGGGGTCGGGCTGATCGCGGAGGGCAGTCCTGGGCCACATCGCCCGATCACCAGGCACATGAAGCCCCGTTACCAGTTTCGTCAGCACGTTCGCCGCCCCAGAGAGCAGATGCGCGGAGTTCGATGCCCGGGCCGCCGCCCGGGGTTGGATCTCGCGCAGGACTGGGAGTACACGGTGACGCATTGCTCCCCGGGCCCGCGCGGTTTCGGCGTTGGTCAGATCCTCCTGCCACACATGGCCCGCCTCCACACAGATGCGCTGCGCCTCCGCGTGTGTGACCCCAAGCATGGGGCGGATCACCCGGCACCCGGGACCCAGCGGCCGCACCTCCGCAACCCCCGCCAGCCCCCGCGGCCCCGCCCCGCGCAGCAGGGCGAGCAGGATCGATTCCAGTTGGTCGTCCGCGTGGTGGGCCGTTGCGATGTAGGGACAGCCGTGCTCGTTCGCAATCCGGGCCAAAGCCCGGTACCGGAGCCTCCGGGCCCCCGCCTCCAGGTTTCCGCGGTCCAGTCGTGCCCGAACCCGGGTATGGGCAAACGGCATCCCGACATGCCCGGCCAGGACCCGCGTTGCCTCCAGGTCAGCCAGGGATTCGCGTTCCGGCCGCAGGTCATGGAGAATGTGGGCAACGACAAAGACACGCTCCGGCCGGCGGATGCACGCGGCCAGGGCCAGCACCAACGCGGACGAATCCGCCCCGCCAGAGCACGCCAGCACCGTCCGGCGCTCAGGATCCCGGCGGCGTCCACCGCCCGTGAGACGGCGCCATCGAGATGCAATGGTCTTCTGAAGCCCGCCGCGGGGGCTGTGGAGAGTCGCGGCATTGCTGGAGATGGGCCGCACGCCGGTCATCGACCGATGATAGGGTGTGCGGACTTTCGTTCCGCATGGGGTGCGTGTGACCGGATGGACTCTGGGCATCGTGGTGGATTGGTGGCCGCTGACCCTGGTCGGCGCGGGGCTTGTCCTCCTGGCGTGGACCCTCGGGCGCCAGCGGGGGCCGCGTTCCATCCCGAAGCCGGGCCCATCGGGGCGGGAGTCGTACGACGCGCTCGCCCGGGATGCCGAGGAACTCGCGCAGCGTCTGGCCGCGGAGTTGGATGTCCGCGCTGGGCGTCTGGAGCGCCTGCTGGCCCAGGCTGACGACCACCTGCGCCGGCTGGATGGTGGGGGAGGCGATGGAACCTCGGGCGAGGTGAAGCCGCGCCGCACACCCGAAGTGGCTCCCGACGATGGAGCCCGCGACCCGCTCAACCGCCGGGTCTACGCCCTCGCGGACGAGGGCCTGGCCCCCGTTGCCATCGCCCAGCGCCTTGACCAGCCCACGGGCAAGGTTGAACTCATCCTGGCGCTGCGAGGGCGGTAGGCATGGCGCGACGCAAGCGACGGCACATCCGCAGGCCCCCTCCGGGCGCCGCCCCCGGCACGCTTGTCGTTGATCCGTCCCTGCCGCCCCCGGCGCTGCGCGTCATGCAATACGGGCCGGAGGACTTCGTCGAAAGAAAACTCGAAGGGCCCGACGATCTTGCCCGGGTGCTGACCGCCCCCGAGGGCGGCGGTACGCCTCACGCGGTCACCTGGATCGATGTGGACGGGCTGGGAAACGTGGACGTTGTCGCGCGCATCGGCGAACTCCTGGGCCTCCACCGCCTGAGCGTCTCCGACATCGTCCACGTGAGCCAGCGGCCCAAGGCGGAGGACTACGGGACCTACCTGTTTGTCGTCCTGCGCATGCCCGACCCGGGCACCGAGGATGCGGGCGATACCGAACAGGTCAGCCTCTGTCTCGGCAGGAACTTCGTGGTGACGTTCCAGGAGCAGCAGCGGCCCGGCGACTGCTTCGAGCCCGTGCGCAAGAGGCTCCGCGAATCCGTCGGCAAGATCCGTGCCGCCGGGCCCGACGGCCTCGCCTATGCGCTTATCGACGCCGTCGTGGACGCGTACTTCCCCGCTGTCGAGCGCGTCGGCGACCGGCTGGACGTGCTCGAGGACGAGGTTCTGGAGCGAATCGGCCCCACCACGCTCCGCCGGATCCACGGCGTGCGGCGCGACCTGATCAACCTCCGCCGGTCCGTCTGGCCCATGCGTGACGCCATCGGCACCCTGCTCCGCGACCACAGCAACCTGATCGGCGACTCGGTGCGGGTCTATCTCCGCGACTGCCACGACCACGCCGTTCAGATCATGGACCTGATCGAGACCCACCGCGATATCGACGCGTCCATCATGGACGCCTACCTCTCCGGAGTCAGCCAGCGGCTCAACGAGATCATCAAGGTCCTCACGGTTATCACGACCGTCTTCATACCTCTCACGTTCATCGTCGGTGTCTACGGGATGAACTTCCACACGGAGGCAGGCCCCTACAACATGCCGGAACTCGACTGGCGGTACGGCTACCCCGCCGTCTGGGCGTTCATGATCGCCCTCGCCGCCTGGATGCTGGTTGTCTTCTGGCGGAAGGGCTGGATTGGCAGCGGGCACAGATAAGGGGTGTTGAAGACCTGTCGGGTGCGCGCGGCCGGGCGGACCCGGGCCGTCAAACCGACTCGGAGACGCCGTCGGAGGGGCGGTTTTCCGGTATGTCCGCCTTCCGGCATTCCCGAATTCAACCCTTGCTTGGCGGGCGCACTTGCAGACCGCCGCCAGCCCGCAACAATCATGGGCAGCCCGCCCCGCCTCCCCCCGCCCAGCCCAGGGAAGGAGCCCGCCATGCCCGACGCGACCCGAACCTCCGCAGTTACCGCAGTTGCCTCGTGGAGGGACGACAACGGAAAGCACCCGGGTTACTCCCACCAGCCGGATCCGGTTGAAAAGACGTTCGGCAGCGACGTCTTCGGCGAGCGGGCCATGCAGCAGCGCCTGCCGAAAGACGTATTCAAGCGCCTCGCGCGCACGATCCGCCAGGGCGAACCCCTGGACCCGCAGGTCGCGGATGTCGTTGCGGCCGCGATGAAGGACTGGGCCGCGGAGAACGGCGCCACCCACTACACCCACTGGTTCCAGCCGCTGACGGGCCTTACCGCGGAGAAGCACGACGCGTTCATCGTGCCGGACGGGCACGGCGGCGTGATCAGTGAGTTCACCGGCGCCGCCCTCGTGCAGGGAGAGCCGGACGCCTCGAGTTTCCCTTCGGGCGGCATCCGCACCACCTTCGAGGCCCGCGGCTACACGGCCTGGGACTGCACCAGCCCGGTGTTCCTGGTGCGCGGGGCCAACAGCGTCACGCTGTGCATCCCGACCGTTTTCGTCTCCTGGACGGGCGAGGCCCTTGACAAGAAGACGCCGCTGCTGCGGTCGATGGAGGCCGTGTCCACACAGGCCATGCGGATCCTCCGGTTCTTCGGGACGGACGCGGGCGTCTCCCGCGTGACCTCGACCCTCGGCGCGGAGCAGGAGTACTTCCTGATCGACCGCAACTTCTACTACGCGCGGCCAGACCTCATGACGTGCGACCGCACCCTCTTCGGCGCCCGCCCGCCCAAGGGCCAGCAACTCGAGGACCACTACTTCGGGTCCATCCCGTCCCGCGTGCTCTCGTTCATGGCCGACGCGGAGCGCGAACTCTACCGCCTCGGCGTCCCGATCAAGACTCGCCACAACGAGGTGGCGCCCGGGCAGTTCGAGCTCGCCCCGTTCTTTGAGACCGCCAACATCGCCTGCGACCACCAGATGCTGGTCATGGAGACGCTCAAGCGAGTGGCCGCCCGCTACGGCCTCCAGTGCATCCTGCACGAGAAGCCGTTCCGGGGCATCAACGGCTCCGGCAAGCACTGCAACTGGTCGATCTCGACCGATACCGGCGTCAACCTGCTCGACCCGCGCGATGAGACCCACACGAACATGCAGTTCCTGGTCTTCCTCTGCGCCGTGCTCCGCGCCGTGGACCTCCACGCCGACCTGCTGCGGGCCTCGGTCGCCTCCGCGGCCAACGACCACCGGCTCGGCGCCAACGAGGCGCCCCCGGCGATCATCTCGATCTTCCTGGGCGACATGCTGCTGGACATCATCACGCAACTGGAGAGCGGCGCTCCCAGGAGCACGCTCAAGGGCGGCAACCTTGAACTGGGGGCCCGGACGCTCCCGCAGATCCCGCGCCACAGCGGCGACCGGAACCGCACCAGCCCGTTCGCCTTCACCGGGAACAAGTTCGAGTTCCGTGCCGTCGGCTCGTCGCAGGCGGTCGCCTGGCCCGTGACGGTCGTCAACACGATCGTCGCGGAGTCCCTCGACTATGTCGCGACCGAACTGGAGAAGGCCGCCGGCGCCAAGACCGACGCCAAACTGCAGGGCGCCGTCGCCGGTGTCCTCCAGAAGATCGTCAAGCAGCACAAGCGCGTCGTCTTCAACGGCGATGGGTATGACGCCGCCTGGCACAAGGAGGCGGAGAAGCGCGGGCTGCCCAACCTCCGGAACACGGCCGATGCTCTGCCTGTGCTCAGGGACAAGAAGAACATCGACCTCTTCAAGAAGTACAACGTGCTCAGCAAACCGGAGGTCGAGAGCCGCGCCCACATCTTCGTCGAGAAGTATGTGAAGCAGGTGCTCATCGAGGCCGAGACCATGGTCTCCATGGCCCGCACGACGATCCTCCCGGCCGCGATCCGTCAGCAGACCGAACTTGCCGAGGCCGTCTCCGCCACCGAGGCCGCGGACGTTCAGGCCACCGACCTGCGAGCCCAACTGGAGGAGCACGCGGGGCTGGTCGTGAACCTGCGCAGCGCGACGGCACGGCTCGACGGGGCCATCGGCACGCACATGGCCGACCCGTTCAAGCACGCGGTGCAGATCCGCGACCGGGTCGTCCCGGCGATGGCCGATGTCCGCGCCGCCGCGGACGAACTGGAGGCCCGTGTCGCCGATGACCTCTGGCCCCTGCCCGGGTACCGCGAGATGCTTGCGATCAAGTAGCGCGTTCATCCGGTTCGACGTGGATCAGGACGTGGCCGATCCCCGGAACCCGCTCCCGGACGATCGCCTTGACCTTCCCGGCCAGCGCGTGCGCATCTCGGATCGGCAGGTCAGGGGCCACATGCAGATGCATGTCGACGTGGTGCGTGCTCCCGCTCTTGCGCACGAAGACTTTTTCGACAAGGCGCACACCCGGAACCTCCGAGGCGATTCGGCTGACCTCAGCCCCGAGGCGCGGAACCTCCGCGTCGAGGAGTTCCTGCAGCGAGGGGCGCACAAGCCGCGAGGCCGTCAGCACCATGATCCCACTGGCAAGGATCGCGGCAACCTCGTCGGCGAGCACGAGGTCCGGTACACCCAGCGCTCGCGGCCCCCAGATCGCGATGGCGACGCCGACGAAGGCCACCGCGGACGTGATCGCGTCGGAACGGTGGTGCCAGGCATCGGCGACGGCCGCGGTGGATACTTCATGCTGCGCCCCGCGGAGGATGAGGCGGAAGAGGGCCTCCTTCGTGGCGATCACGGCGATGAGCACCACCAGAGTCCATGCGGCCGGCGCGGCGTGCGGTACCGCCAGGTCGTGGGACGCCCGCACCACGATCCAGGCGGCCGCCAGGAGGAGCAGGGTGCCGACCGCCAGGGCGGCCAGGGCCTCCGCCTTGCCGTGCCCATAGGGATGGTCCTCGTCGGGCGGGCGTTGTGACACCCGAATTCCCTGCCAGACAATGATGGACCCGACCGAGTCGGCCGCCGATTCGCACGCGTCCGCGACCAGGGCGCTCGAGTGGCCCGCGATGCCCGCGGCAAACTTCAGCGCGGCCAGGATGAGGCTGGCGCCGAGCCCGACAAGCGTGTTGCGCCGGAGCGTCGATCGTGTCATCGCACCACTCTACCGGGTCGCGAGCGCGACGCGATTACACTCCCCTGCATGAAGTTCGACTGGGAGGAGATCAGGTACCAGTGGAACGACCTCCGCTACCGTCCGGAGGTGAAGCGACGCCTGCTGACCGCCGGCGCCGCCGCCATCATCCTGCTCGTGCTCATCGCGTTTTTCTTCAGCATCCTTGGCGGCCGATCCGGGCCCCCCGCACGGGTGACGGCAGCCCCCGTCAACCCCCGCGGCACATCGCCGCCCGCCCCGTCCTACCGCGGCGCCAAGGAGTTCGCCGCGGACCTTCAGGGTGACCTGTCCGCCGACCCCCGCTTCGCAGGAATCGCGGTGGTCCCCACGGTCATGGGATCAGGCGGTGAGGTCGGCCGCATCGTCCTGATGGGCGAACTCCCCCCGACAGACCTGGCCGACCTGCGCACGCTCGTGGCGCGGAAGCAACCCCCGGTGAAGATCGATTGGAACGTTACCCAGCCGCGGAAGCCCGGCGGCTGAGCACGTCCTCCGAGTAGGCCCGGTACCTCTGCACCTCGCCCCGGAGATCGGCCAGGCGCACCGCCACCGGCGACAGGTCCCCGCGCGTCGCCATGTCCTCAAGTTCGCCCGCGATCCGGGTGATATCGACCGCCGTGAACATCGCCGCGGCCCCCCGCAGCCCGTGGGCGACCCGGCGCACCGCCTTCGGGTCGCATCCGTCCGCTCCGGCCTGGAGTTGCCGAAGGTCCTCATCGAGTTGCTTTCCGAACTTGTGCAGCAGGTCCGCCACCATGTCCAGGTTGCCTCCGCACCGCGCCGTCAGCGTGGCGGTATCGATGGGGTCCGCGGGCCCCGGCCCGTGTCGGGCCCTGCACAGCCGATCCAGCGTCTCGAGGAACCGCGCCGCGTCGATCGGTTTGCTGCAGTAGTCGTCCATCCCGGCCGCAAGGCATCGCTCGCGGTCACCCTTCATCGCATTGGCCGTCAGCGCAACGATGGGGACGCGTCGTTCAGCCCCGTCCGCTCGCTCGCGATCACGGATCGCCGATGCCGCCTCGAACCCGTCCATCTCCGGCATCTGGCAGTCCATGATCACCAGGTCAAACTCCCGCGACGACAACGCCTCCAGCGCCTCCCTGCCATTGGAGACGACCCGGCATTCGTACCCCGCTCGCCGGAGGATCTCACCGGCGACGATCTGGTTGACCTCGTTGTCCTCGGCCAGCAGGACCCGTCCCTTCCACGCCGGCGGAGCCGGGTTCGGCATCACCGCTCGCGCGGCCGCCGGTGCCGGCGCACGCGGCACCGCGATCGCGGCCTCGATTGCTTCAGGCAGTTTCGACTGCCGTACCGGCTTGGTCATGTGACCGGCAAAGCCCAATCGCCGCAGTTCACGCGGGTCCAGGGTGTCGTCCAGGGTCAGCAGGATGATCAGCCGTGTGTCCGCGACGGCGCGATCCGCCTTGACCGCGCGTCCGAACGCGAAGGCATCCGTCCCCGGCGTATCACGGTCCACGATCGCCACGCGGAACGGTGCCCCCTCCTTCACCGCGTTCCGCAGCGCCGTCAACGCCGCGCTCCCGCCCGCGGCCACGTCCGCCCGGATGCCCGAGTTCTCCAGTTGCTGCCGGAGGATCTCTCGCTGCGAAGCGCCGTCGGCGACCACCAGGACGCGAAGACTGCCAGAGCCCGCCGGTGCCGCGGACGGCGTCTCCGGGCGAGGAACCGCGGGCAGCGCTGCGGTGAACCAGAAGGTCGATCCCTTGCCGGGCTGGCTCTCCACACCGATCTGTCCGCCCATCAGTTCCGCGAGTTTCCTGGAGATGGCGAGCCCCAGTCCTGTACCACCATGCAGCCGGGTGCTCGAGCCGTCCACCTGGGAGAAGGATCGGAACAGGCGTTCGCGGTTCTCCGGTGAGACCCCCACTCCGGTGTCCGTGATCTCGAAGCGCACCCGGCCCGGCTCCGCGTCGGGCCCGACGCGCAGCACCACGCTCCCGTGCTCCGTGAACTTCACCGCGTTCCCGAGCAGGTTCACGAGCACCTGCCGCAGCCGATCCGGGTCGCCGCGGACGATCGGCGATACCGAGGCCTGCACGCTGCACGCCAGTTCCAGCCCCTTGCGGGATGCCCGCTGGGCCAGCATCTCCATGACTTCCTCAACCGTCACACAGAGGTCGAACTCGACGCAGGCCAGGTCCAGTTTCCCCGCCTCGATCTTCGAGAAATCCAGGATGTCGTTGATGATCGTGGTCAGCGACGCCGCGGAAGTCCGGCCCAGGTGCACGAACCGGCGCTGATGCAGCGACAGGTCCGTCCCGCTCAGCAGTTCCAGCATGCCCATCACGCCGTTGAGCGGTGTACGGATCTCGTGGCTCATGTGCGCCAGGAATGCGCTCTTGGCCTGGCTGGCCGCGTGCGCCACCGCCCGCTCCTGCTCCAGCGTCGCCCTGCGCCCGAGTTCCGTCTCCACGCGGTCGGTGATGTCCAGCACGACGCCCTGAAGGAACCGCGCCCTGCCGCTCTCAAAGGTGTGGGCCCGTCCCAGCGCGGCAACCCACCGGTACCCGCCCCCGGGCCTGGCGACGCGGTACTCCACGTCATACTCGGCGCCCGTGTCGATCGCGTGCCGCACCGCGCTCATCACCCGCCCGCGGTCTTCCGGGTGCAGCGCCTCCCGGTAGGCTGCCGCCTCGGTCGAGCCACCGCCGTGGAGCAGGGTGCGGGCCCGCTCCGACATTTCCACGGTGTCGTTCAGCAGATCCCACCGCCAGGTACCGATGTTGGCCGCCGCGACCGCGAGGCGCAGGTTGCGCTCGCTGTCCCGCAGCGCCGCCTCCGCCCGCTGGCGCTCCGCCGAGCGTTGCAGGACCTCCGCCTCCATCTGCTGGGCCCGTGACCGGGACTGCGCCGACTCCCGGCTCAGGTCCGCCCCGGCCTTCTTCAGCCGCACAAACTCCGTGACGTCCTCGACACGATGCACGATGTACCGAACTCGCCCGTCCCGACCCAGGATGGGGGAGTTCACCGGGCTCCAGTGCCGCTCCTCGAACGATCCATCCGGCTTGCGGATGTCGTACTTCTGGACCGCCATCGTGTCGGATCGGCGGGTCTCCAGCACCCGCTCGAGCGAGCGCGTCAGGTTGACGACGCCCGTCGCCGCCGTGTCCGCCGGATTGTCCGGGAGCACATCGAACAGGTATCGCCCGAGGATCTCGCCTCGCACGGTCATCGTTGCGGCAAGGTATGCATCCGTCGCCGCCACGATCCGGAGGTCCGCGTCAAGCACCAGGTAGAGTCCGGGCGATGCCTCGAACAACCGCCGGAAGTCCGGTGTCTCTCCTTGTCCGGTCGCCATGTGGGCTGGCCTCGCTGCGGGCGGGCCCGTTGGGAGGGACCGTCCATCCCTAATGAATAGCCGCCCCGGAAGGGGCGGCGTCGTGAGCACAGAATCTTCTTGACCTTATGGGCAGCCCAGGGCGAACTTCGTCGTGAAGCACCCGAAGTCGGAGAGGTTCAGCACGCCGTCACCGTTGCAGTCGGCGTACGCGTCACCCAGCGCAAACTTCGTGGTGAAGCAGCCGAAATCGGAGAGGTTCAGCACGC
>JADLGW010000013.1 GCA_020849105.1 Phycisphaerales bacterium
GCGCCTGCCACATGGAGATGAACTTGTCCGTGCCAGAGACGTTGAACGTGATCGCGGCGTTGTTCAGGCTGTCCACGGCGATGCTCGGGAAGTAGGCGCTCCAGTCCGACGGCACCTCGATCTCGCCCCACTGCGCCGGCGAGGTCGGCTGCTGCCCCGACTGCGGCCAGCCGTTCATCTGGACCTTGTACCAGCGGACGAACGCCCGCCCACCGCCCCCGGCGTGACGCACCGTGTGCGTCACCCACAGGTGCCCGTTGCGGTACACAGGCAGCGCCATGATCTTCCCGTTGTCCGTGCCGACGGGCACCGCCTGTCCCGGCGGCGGCGGCGCGGGCTGCGGCGCGGTGGCGGCGCTGAAGTACTCCGGCACCTGGAGCGTGAACGTGGCGAGAGTCGCCGACGTCGTGTCGCGCCGCAGCGCGTAGAGGCGCAGGGTGTCGCCCGATGCGCCGCCGAGCGCCTCGAAACCGTCGTTGACGATGTACTGCGCGTGGCCGTCGTCGGGGCCGTAGCGCACCGCAACCTTGGCCCATGTGTCGAACACCCTGAAGAAGTTCACGTCGCCCGGCTGCACGCTGATGACCGCGGGGGCCGTGCCGTTCATCAGTGCGGCCTTGTCGAGCCTTCCGAGGTGCCAGTAGTCGCTCGTCGACCCGAACTGGTAATACAGGTAGTCCGAATCCACCGCAATGCTGGGGTTATCGATCCGGCTTGTCGTCCCCCCGAGGTCCGCAATCGCGGCTGTCACGTCCACACGGTATACGCGCCACCCGAGATCGCTCGTCGTTGGGTTTGGATCGCCGTCCTTGGAGACTGCGAGCCCCACGGAATACTGGCGCGGGGTGAAAAGAGTGGTACCTGGTGGAACTACGTCATCATACCGCTCGAAGACCAAACTGGTCGCCCAGAACCTGCTGGTCGCGCTGTCGTAGATGACGCGCGGGTCGAACGACCGGGAGAAGAAATACACGGGGTACGGCGGCTGCTGTGTCGTGGGCGGCGACCAGAGGACATCCTGGAGCGACCCCATCGGCTGCTTCGTCAGGCGGCGCGACAGCGACCCTGCCTGCGAAGACTTTGCAAACCCCTTGATACCGAAGTTTGAGATCGCGACGAGATGGCAGCCGCCGATCGCGATGTCCGGGTCGGACCGGGGCTGCAACTCGTAGGAAATCCCCGGGTCATCGCGCGAGAATGCCTGAAAAAGCACCGCCGATTGGTCGCATGTGTCGTACGAGCCCGGGTCGCCCTGTCCGCGCACGGCTGGAACAACGCTCGCCGCCATGACCACCAGCACCCCGAGCGCCCTACGCCCTAGACCGCTGACCGCTGACCGCTGACCGCTGACCGCTGACCGCTGACCGCTTGAATTGAATCTTCATCGCCGCCTCCGCTTCATGTGCGGACACCGCGTGCATCCATACCGGGCTTGTACACACGGAGCGAACGCCCCGGCCCGGAGGATGCGCCCAGTATCCCACACGCCGCGGCGGTCTGTCAAACATATTTCTCACTGAAATCCGCTGCGCCCCGCTGCCAGCCGCGGGTTCCGGCGTGCGTCGAGGCCCCCCGCCATCCCCCCGCTCCCCCGAACAGGGGAGTGTCCGCCGCGGAGCGGCGGGGTATCCAAGAAAGCCTCGGCCGCCGCGGAACGGCGGGGTACCCAGGAGGGGCGCGCAAGAAGCCTCGGCCGCCGCGGAGCGGCGGGGTACCCAGGCGGAGTACCCAAGACGAGGGGCACGGGGCCGGGCCTGTGCCCAACGTCACGGCCACCGGATTGCACCGCATCGGGCGGGCGTCGGGTGCGCACGCGGACCGCACACTGACGAATCCCCCGGGGTCGTGGGTCCAGGGCAGGCGGAGCGCGGCGGGCGGCGACCCTACCATGCGACCGGCCCCTCGTCCGGGGCGGATTTGGGGGACACCGTGAGCACAACGAGAGCCCAGTCACTCCGCCTGTACGACGGCGACGGCGACCGCCTGATCACCTCCGAGCACGCGCCGGACCGCGTCACGCTGCTGCCCGGCGGCCGGACGGACGGGCGGGTCCGCCCCGAAGAACGGGTCCGCATCCAGTGGGGGCAGGACCTGCTGCGCGACCTGATCGACGGGCGGTACCGGACCATCGTCTGCGGCGTCAACGATTCCGACAACTCGCACGGCATCGTGGCGCAACTGGTTGAACTGGTGCAGACCAGCCAGTGGTCCACCAGGTCGGTCACGAGTTTCGCCCGCATGTTCCAGGATTCTGTCGCCGTCCACGCCGCGCACGACCGCGAGCCCTATGTCCTGAAGTACGACCTGGACAGCCTGCTCATCCTCGGCCTGCTGCGCCCCAAGGGCCGGGATCACTTCACGCTCGAGGACCTGGGGCGCGGCTTCGCGACCGTGGCGAAGATGCTCCGGGACCGGCGCGACCGTCTGCCCGTCGCCAGCGTGTCCTTCCTGAATGCCCGGGCCAACCGCCTGCTGGAACACGAGGACAAGAGCCTCCGTGAGCCGTCGTTCGAGTCCGTACTCAGGACCATCTACGACGCCGGGTATCGCGGCGACGTCTACCCGGCCCCGGGGATGTGGGGACTGGGGCACATCGGCGTGTTCGCGAGTTATCCGTTCCCGGAGAGCGTGGAGACGATGCGCACCGGCGGGCACTGACGCGGGGTCACACCCTCACCATCCCCACATACTCCGCGTACCTGGCGTCCAGTTCCGGGCGGGTCAGCCGTGCCAGGCGCTCCAGGCTGAACGACTCGATATTGAAACTCGCGACGACCGTCCCGTGGGCCAGTGCGCGGCGCAGCGACGGCAGCGACACGTCCCCCATCGCCGCGGCCAGCGACCCCATCATCCCGCCCGCGAAGGTATCCCCGGCCCCGGTCGGGTCTACCACGTTCTCGCTGGGGTACGCCGGCAGCGCCGCCAGTCCCTCGCGGTGCGCCAGCAGGCAGCCGTGCTCGCCCTTCTTCACCACCACGAACTTCGGGCCCAGCGTCAGGATGTGACGGGCCGCGGCCACTGTGTTCGCCCTGCCCGTCAGCAACTCCGCCTCGTCATAGTTCAGGACCAGCCCGTCCACGCGGGACAGCAGCCGGTCCAGGTCCGCCCGCGCGATGTTGATCCACAGGTCCATGGTGTCCGCGACCGTCAGCCGACGTCGTGGCAGCGCCTCCAGCATCCCCAGTTGCACCCCGGGGTGCGTGTTCGCCAGGAACACGAACTCGCTGTCGGCGTACGCCGCGGGGATCGGCGGCGGGGCCTCCTCCAGTACACCAAGTTCGGTGAACAGGGTGTCGCGGCTGTTCATGTTGTCGTGGTAGCGCCCGCCCCAGGCGAACGTCTTGGAGGCCTTGCGGACCTCCAGGCCCGTGGTATCGACACCCCTGAACCCGCGCAGCGTGCCCAGGAACTCCGGCGGCAGGTCGCCGCCCGCGGCCGCGACGATCCGCACCGGCCCGTAGAAGGATGCCGCGGCGGCGAAGTATGTGCACGACCCGCCCAGGACGCGCTCGCGGCTGCCGTGGGGCGTGTGGACGGTGTCGATCCCGATGGTTCCGGTGCAGATCAGTGACATGGGGCGATTGTTGGCCTGTGCCCGGGGGCGCACGCCCCTATGGGCACCCCATCGCGAACGAGGTCGTGAAGCATCCGAAGTCGGAGAGGTTGCGCACGCCGTCGCCGTTGCAATCCGCGTACGGGGCCGCGAGGGCGAACCTGGTCTGGAAGCAGCCGAAGTCGGCAAGGTTCAGGACGCCGTCGGCGTTGCAGTCCGGGTAGCACACGAACCCGGATAGTGCGACGGTCCACGCGGGGCTGTCCGGATCGTCGCTGTGGATCGTGAGCACGCCGCTGACGGGGCCGGCGGGCGCGGCGCCCATCGTGATTGTGTGGATGTTGCCGGCTCCCGTGGTCGCCGTGAACATTCCGGGCGGCGCCGTGAATCCGATGGTGGCCTCCAACGTGTAGCGAAGGTCAGCGACACCGGCGGGCCCCCACAGGGCGGCGTCGCCGTCATTCCGAACGGTCAGGTCGCGGCCGACCCCGCCGCCCATGGGCACGGTGCCGAAATCCAGCGCGGGCGGGGCGCCGACCTTCGCGGGCACACGCAGGTCGAGGAAGACCGGGAGGTGGCCGCCGAAGATGTCCGCGGCAGTGGAATCCCGCAGGGCCTGGGCGATGAACGGGCCGGCCATCTGGTTCGTGGTGACGACCAGTTCGGTGTTGAAACTTGCGCCGTCGTTGCCCCAGACGCGGTACGAGTGATCCGGGTCGTTCCAGGCCGCAGTGCTGTAGGGCCGCAGGGCGACGCCGCGATAGTCCATGCCGGCGCCGTCGATGAGGCCGACCGACAGCAGCAACTGGTCGAAGCGGTCATCCATGCCGCCCGTTTGGGTGGCGACGCCGCCCGGCGCCTGGGTGTGGACGAAGCGGAAGGCGGGGTTGTTGTTCCAGTGGCCGGGGGTGGCGATGGGATCGAATGCCCGCCCGCCGGGGAGCGGTCCGATGAGGGCCTGGTACCCGGCCTCGCTGGAGGACTGGATGTTGAAGTCACCGGCGATGATGAACGGCGTTGTGAGTGTCGCGGCGTCGGCGCGGATGCGACCGGCCTCCGTGAGGCGGCGTGCGGCATCAGCGGACGCGGAGCCGGCCTTCATGTGGAGGCTGTAGATCGCCAGTTGTGCTCCCGCGCCGTAACCGTGTGGGCGCACGTCGTAGCGCTCGGTATTGCGGGGCGGCTCCGGAGCCTGGCCGCCGTAGGAGATGGTGGTGACGCCGTCGAACGAGGCCCGAGAAGTTCGGAAGAAGAATGCGTTGCCGGTGTCGGGCCCGGGGACAAACGGGGCCGCGGCCCAGTCACCGGGGCTGCCCGGGGCGGTGTTGAGGATGTTCAGGAAGGCGGTGACGGCGGCCGCGGATGTGAACTCCTGGCCGACGAGCGCGTCCGGAGCGAGCGAGCGGCCCTGAAACTGTGCATAGAGGGCGGTGCCGAACGCGGCGTCGCGTGGACCGGGACCGTTGTACGCGGTGACATTCCACGTCGCAATGCGCAACTGGGCGAGAGCGGGGGCGGCGATGAGGGCCGCCAGAGATGCCGCTCCTGCTCTTTTCATTCGGGTCCACCTCGTTGCGGGGCCGGCGAGCGCGGCCATGCCATACTACCACGGCGCGGCGGCTGTCCATCGGGCGCAGTCTGCCCCCGCTCGCCGCGGGGTACTCTCCCGCCGGGACCGGGGCCGCCCGTCCGTATCATCCTGCAAGGAGCCCGTCATGTCCATGTTCCGGCTGCTGGTCGCGTTCGTGCTGGTGCTGGTCCCGATTGCCCGCGGGCAGGAACACGCGCTGCCGACGGACCCGCGGCTGGTCACCGGGACGCTCGACAACGGGCTGCGTTACATCATCCTGCACCACGAGACGCCGCCGGGGCGGGCGAGCATCTGGCTGCATGTGGGCACGGGATCGCTGAACGAGGGCGAGCAGCAGCGGGGGCTGGCGCACTTCCTGGAGCACATGGCGTTCAACGGGTCGGAGCACTTCGCCCCGGGGACGGTGATCAACTTCTTCCAGTCGCTGGGGATGTCGTTCGGGGTGCACCAGAACGCGTTCACGATCTTCGACAAGACGGTGTATCAACTCGCGCTGCCGGATGCGAAGCCCGAGACGCTGGACAAGGGGCTGCTGTTCCTGTCGGACGTGGCGTTCCGGCTGAAACTGCTGCCGGAGGAGATCGAGAAGGAGCGGCAGGTGATCCAGGAGGAGCGGATCGCCAACCTGGGCGGGATGCAGCGCGTGTTCGACACGCTGCTGGAGAACTACTCGCCGGGGTCGCTCTTCGGGCGGCGGCTGCCGATCGGGCTGGAGGGGACCATCAACGGGGTGAGCCGCGACGACTTCGTGAAGTACTACACGACGCGGTATGTGCCGGGGAACATGACGGTGATGGTGGTGGCGGACGCGGACCCGGCGATGGTGGCGGAGCGCGTCAGGGCGGCCTTCAAGGACGGGAAGAAGGCGGACGTGCCGCCGGACGCGGACCCGGGCGTGAAGGAGACGAACGAGTCGCGCGCGATCGTGGCGGCGGACAAGGAACTTGCGATCGCGCAGGTGAGCATCACGCGAGTTGGGCCGGCGGGTCCGCCCGTGACGACGGTCGAGGGGCTGCGCCGGCAGTCGGTGCGGCTCCTGGGGACGCAGGCGTTCAACCGGCGGATGAAGCGGAAGGTGGCCGAGGGCAGGGTCGCGTTCTTCAGCGGGTCGGCGAGCGTGAGCGACCAGTTCCGAGCGATCCGGCTGGTGGAGGTGAGCGCGGCGTGCGAGCCGGCCAGGTGGCGGCAATCGCTGACGGACCTGGGGACGGAACTGCGGAGAGCGGCGCTGCACGGGTTCAGCGGACAGGAGATCGACGACGTGCGGAGGGAGATGCTGGCCCAGGCGGAGCGGGCGGTCGAGGTTGAGCCGACGATCCCGGCCCAGGCGATCCTCTCGGTGATGGACGACAGCCTGGGCAACGGCGAGCCGATCCTGTCGGCGGAGCAGTACTCGGCCATCCTGCACGAGGTGCTGCCGACGATCACGCCGGAGGAGGTCAGCGCGAAGTTCGCCCAGCAGATGGACCCGGGCGACGGGCCGGCGCTGTACATCCTGACCATGCCCGCGGGCGACGGCGTGCCGACGGAGCCGGAGTTCCTGGCGCTGGGCCGGGAGGCGCTGCATGTATCGCCGGAGAGTGAACTGGGCGGCGAGCGGGCCGCGTCGCTGATGGAGGAGAGGCCGAAGCCGGGCAGGGTGGCGGAGGAGTTGCTCGACGGGCCGTCGCAGGTCTGGTCCGGGTGGTTGGACAACGGCGTGCGGTTCCACTACCGCTTCATGGACTACCGCAAGGACCAGGTGGGCGTGACGGTGCTGCTGGCGGGGGGTGAGTTGCAGGAGACGGCGGAGACCCGCGGCGTATCCGAGGCGGCGGCGCTGGCGTGGCAACGCCAGGCGACCTCGAAGTTGTCCTCCAGCGACATCCGCGACCTGATGGTGGGGAAGAAGGTGAGCGTGCAGGGGCGCAGCGGGCTGGACACGATGGCGATCTCCATCAGCGGCAGCCCGGCGGACCTGGAACCCGGATTCCAACTGGCGCACCTGCTGCTGACGGACCCGGTGATCGAGGGGCCGGCGTTCGACACATGGAGGGCGCAGCAGCGGCAACTCCTGGCGTTCCGGTCGAAGAGCATCGAACTTGTGTTCTCCGACTTGATCTCGGACGCCTTCTACCCGAAGGGCGGGGCGCGGCTGCACCCGCTGACCGGGGGCCAGATCGACGCCATCACCCGCGAGGGGGCGCAGGCGTTCCTGAACGGCCTGATCGCGCACGCGCCGATCGAGGTGACGGTGGTGGGCGACCTGCCGCGGGAGCGAGCGATGGAACTGGTGACAACGTACCTGGGGTCGCTGCCCTCGCGGGAGCGGATCTCCGATACGACGCTCGACGGCCTGCGGAACGTCCCGGTGCCGGAGGGACCGATCACGCTCGCCAGGACGCTCGAAACCGAGACCGACAAGGCGATCGTGCTCTCGGGATTCTTCGGGACGGACATCACGAACGTGAAGGACAAGCGGCTTCTCGCGGCCGCGGCGAAGATCCTCACGACACGGATGATCGAGTCGCTGCGGGAGGAGAGGCAGCTGGTCTACTCGATCGGGGTGCAGTCCAGCCCGGCGGTGGAGTTGCCGGGGTTCGGGACGGTGCACGCGTATTCCGACACCGCGCCGGGCAAGGTGGGCGCGCTGCGGGATGCGATCACGGCGATGCTCGACGAGTTCGCCGCCAAGGGCCCGACGGACGACGAGATGGCGGTGATGAAGAAGCAGATGGCAAACACGCTGGACGAATCGATGCGCGAGCCGTCCTATTGGTCGCGGGCGATCTCCAGCAGCACATACCGGGGCACGTCGCTGCACGACGCGGCGGACGAGGCGGGGGCGTACGCGCCGATGACGGCGGCGCAGGTGAGGGACGCGTTTGCCCGCTACTACACGCCGGGGAGTGTCTTCAGCATCTCGGTGAGCCCTGTGAAGCCCGCGGCGCCCGCGGCGTCTCCCGCCAGGTAGCGCGATCTAAGGATTTCTTCACCTTCGCTTCATAATAGAATCTATTTCCTGGTCGCACGCTGAGGTCGCCGCCACTCTCGGTGTATCCTCTCGACATATGACAACCCTTCAGGAACCCCTGGCGCACCTGGGCGCCGACGGCGACGGGCCGGGCCAGTTGCATGTGCTGCTGGCGGCGCTGTCGGCGCTGAAGGACGGCGACAGCAGCGCACGCCTGCCCGGCGACTGGGCGGGCGTCTCCGGGCGCATCGCCGACGTGTTCAACCAACTGGCGGACCAGCACGAGCGGATGGCCGGCGAACTGGAGCGCCTGGCGCGGGTCGTGGGGCGCGACGGCAAACTCGCGCAGCGCGGGGGCGTTCGCGAGGCCCGCGGGTCGTGGCGGCGCTCGATGGACGCGGTCAACGCGCTCATCGACGACCTGGTGCACCCGATCAGCGAGACGGCCCGCGTGATCGGCGGGGTGGCCCAGGGCGACCTGTCGCAGACCATGGCGCTGGAGATCGACGACCGCCCGCTCAAGGGCGAGTTCTTCCGTACCGCCAGGACCATCAACAAGATGGTGGAGCAACTCGGCTCCTTCGCGGCGGAGGTGACGCGCGTCGCCCGCGAGGTGGGCACAGAGGGCAAACTCGGCGGGCAGGCGAAGGTGCGCGGCGTGGCGGGCACCTGGAAGGACCTGACCGATTCCGTCAACTCCATGGCCGGCAACCTGACCGGGCAGGTCCGCAACATCGCGGAGGTGACAACGGCGGTCGCCAACGGGGATCTGTCAAGGAAGATCACGGTGGACGTCAAGGGCGAGTTCCTGGAACTGAAGAACACCGCGAACACGATGGTGGACCAGCTCCGCTCCTTCGCGTCGGAGGTGACGCGCGTCGCCCGCGAGGTGGGCACGGAGGGCAAACTCGGCGGGCAGGCCCGGGTGGAGGGCGTGTCCGGCACGTGGAAGGACCTCACGGACAGCGTGAACTCGATGGCCGGGAACCTGACCGCGCAGGTGCGCAACATCGCGCAGGTGACGACGGCGGTCGCCAACGGCGACCTGTCCAAGAAGATCACGGTCGACGTCAAGGGCGAGATCATGGAACTGAAGGACACCATCAACACGATGGTGGACCAACTCAACTCCTTCGCTTCGGAGGTGACGCGCGTCGCCCGCGAGGTGGGCACCGAGGGCAAACTGGGCGGGCAGGCGGAGGTGCAGGGCGCGGCCGGCACATGGAAGGACCTGACCGACAGCGTGAACTCCATGGCTTCGAACCTGACCGGGCAGGTCCGCAACATCGCCGAGGTGACCAAGGCGGTCGCCAGCGGCGACCTGTCCAAGAAGATCACGGTGGACGTGAAGGGGGAGATCCAGGAACTGAAGAACACCATCAACACGATGGTGGATCAGTTGTCGTCCTTCGCCGCGGAGGTGACCCGCGTCTCCCGCGAGGTGGGCACGGAGGGCAAACTGGGCGGGCAGGCACGGGTGCAGGGCGCGGCCGGCACATGGAAGGACCTGACGGACTCGGTGAACTTCATGGCCGGCAACCTGACGGCCCAGGTTCGTAATATCGCGGATGTTACGACCGCGGTCGCCAACGGCGACCTGTCCAGGAAGATCACGGTGGACGTGAAGGGGGAGATCCAGGAACTCAAGAACACGATCAACACGATGGTGGACCAGCTCCGGTCGTTCGCGGCGGAGGTCACCCGCGTCGCCCGTGAGGTGGGCACGGAGGGCGAACTCGGCGGCCAGGCCGAGGTGCAGGGCGTGGCGGGCACCTGGAAGGACCTGACGGATTCGGTGAACTCGATGGCGTCGAACCTGACGAACCAGGTGCGCAACATCGCGGAGGTGACGAAGGCGGTCGCCAGCGGCGACCTGTCCCGCAAGATCACCGTGGACGTGAAGGGGGAGATCCAAGAACTGAAGGACACCATCAACACGATGGTGGACCAGTTGCGGTCGTTCGCGGCGGAGGTGACGCGCGTGGCCCGCGAGGTGGGCACCGAGGGCCGCCTGGGCGGGCAGGCCGATGTGAAGGGCGTGGCGGGCACCTGGAAGGACCTGACCGACTCGGTGAACTCGATGGCGTCGAACCTGACCGGGCAGGTGCGCAACATCGCGGAAGTGACAAAGGCCGTGGCCAGCGGCAACCTGTCGCGCAAGATCACGGTGGACGTGAAGGGGGAGATCCAGGAACTGAAGAGCACCATCAACACGATGGTGGACCAGCTCCGGTCGTTCGCGGCGGAGGTCACCCGCGTCGCCCGCGAGGTGGGCACCGAGGGGATGCTCGGCGGGCAGGCCCAGGTGCCGGGCGTGGCCGGCACATGGAAGGACCTGACCGACTCCGTGAACTCCATGGCGGGCAACCTGACGAGCCAGGTCCGCGGCATCGCGAAGGTCGTGACGGCGGTCGCCGACGGCAACCTGAAGCGCAAACTGACGGTGGACGCCAAGGGGGAGATCGCGGCCCTCTCCGACACGATCAACGGGATGATCGACACGCTGGCGACGTTCGCCGACCAGGTGACGGGCGTAGCCCGCGAGGTGGGCGTGGAGGGCAGACTGGGCGGCCAGGCGAAGGTCCCCGGCGCCAGCGGCACCTGGAAGGACCTGACCGACAACGTGAACCAACTGGCCGCAAACCTGACCACCCAGGTGCGGGCCATCGCCGACGTGGCGGTGGCCGTGACGAAGGGGGACCTGACGCGGTCGATCACGGTGGAGACCAAGGGTGAGGTGGCGGCGCTGAAGGACACGATCAACGAGATGATCCGGAACCTGCGCGACTCCACGCAGAAGAACACCGAGCAGGACTGGCTGAAGACCAACCTGGCGAAGTTCAGCCGGATGCTCCAGGGGCAGCGCGACCGGACCACGGTCGGGCGGTTGATCCTGTCGGAACTGGCGCCGGTGGTGGCCGCCCAACTGGCGGTGTTCTATGTGCTGGACCAGGCCGAGGGTGAGCCCGTGCTGCGCCTGCTGGCCAACTATGGCGGCAGGGGGCAGGAGCACGCCGGCGGGATGGTGGAGATGGGGCAGGGGCTGGTCGGGCAGTGCGCCCTGCAGAAGCAGAAGATCTACCTGACGAATATCCCCAGCACCTACTTCCACATCAGTTCGGGGCTCGGCGACGCCCCGCCGCGGACGATCCTGGTCCTGCCGGTGATCTTCGAGGGGCGGGTCAAGGGCGTGCTGGAGCTGGCCTCGTTCGATTCGTTCAGTTCGACGCACCAGGACTTCCTGGACCAACTCACCGAGTCGATCGGCATCGTGCTCAACACGATCGAGGCCAACATGCGGACCGAGGGGCTGCTCAAGCAGTCCCAGTCGCTGGCCCAGGAACTCCAGAACCGGCAGGAGGAACTCCAGCAGACGAACATGGAACTGCAGGACAAGGCCAAACTCCTGGCCCACCAGAACCAGGAGGTGGAGCGGAAGAACACGGAGGTGGAGCAGGCCCGCCAGGCGCTCGAGGAAAAGGCCAAGCAACTGGCGCTCACGTCCAAGTACAAGTCGGAGTTCCTGGCGAACATGTCGCACGAACTGCGCACGCCGCTCAACTCGCTGCTCATCCTCTCCGACCAACTGTCGAAGAACCCGGAGGGGAACCTGACCCCCAAGCAGACGGAGTTCGCCAAGACGATCCATTCCTCCGGCAACGACCTGCTGACGCTGATCAACGACATCCTGGACCTGTCGAAGATCGAGTCCGGCACGGTGGTCGTCGACGTGGGCGAGGTCGGGTACAGCGACCTCTCGCGGTTCGTGGAGCGGACGTTCCGGCATGTGGCGGAGCAGCGGGGGCTGGAGTTCAGCGTCCTGGTGGACCCGGGCCTGAGCGGCTCCGTGCATACCGACGCGAAGCGCCTCCAGCAGGTGCTCAAGAACCTGCTCTCCAACGCCTTCAAGTTCACGCACAAGGGCGGCGTCACGCTCTCGATCAGCGGGGCGAGCGACGGCTGGAGCCCGGAGAACGAGGAACTCAACCGCGCCGGGCGCGTGCTGGCCTTCACCGTCCAGGACACGGGCATCGGCATCCCCACGGAGAAGCAGCAGATCGTCTTCGAGGCGTTCCAGCAGGCCGACGGCTCCACCAGCCGCAAGTACGGCGGCACCGGCCTGGGCCTGGCCATCAGCCGCGAACTGTCGCGCCTGCTCGGCGGGGAGATCAGGCTGAGCAGCACGCCCGGTCACGGGAGCCGGTTCACGCTGTTCCTGCCGCAGGTCCACACGCCGGCGCGCGGCCCGCGCAGGGCGCCCGAGCCCGCGCCTCGCCCGGCGCCTCGGCCGCCGGCGGCGGTGGCCGCGATGGAGCCCGCGCCGGACGCGGCCGAGGCGCCGGTGATGCTCAACGAGGCCGCCGACGACCGCGACCGCATCGCCCCCGGCGACCGCGTGCTCCTGATCGTTGAGAACGACCTTGGGTTCTCGCGTTTCCTGCTGGACATCGCGCGCCAGCGCGGGTTCAGGGGCCTGGTCTCGCCGCTGGGGGCCGCGGCCCTGGCCATGGCCCGTGAGTACACGCCGTCGGCGATCACCCTTGACATCTTCCTGCCGGACATCGAGGGCTGGCGGGTGCTGGCCCGCCTGAAGCACGACGTCACGACGCGGCACATCCCCGTGTGCGTCGTGTCCACCGATGACGCTCGCGAACGCGCGTTCGAGGCGGGGGCGATCGCCTTCCTGGCCAAGCCGGTGCAGAGCCAGGACACGCTGCAGGGGCTGCTGTCTTCGCTGGAAGCCGCGGCAGCGCCGCCGGAACGGCGCCTGGTCGTGGCCGGGCCCGCCGGGACGGCGCGCGACAGGGTCATGTCCGCATTCGCGGGGGATGACCTCGTGGCCGTGGCCCATTCCGACTCCCTGGAGGCGGCGCGCGCGGTCGTCGAGCAGAGGGCCGACTGCCTGGTCGTTACCGGGGAGGTGCCCGGCCTGGCCGAAGCCCTGGCAGGAAAACTGGAGGTTGTCGGCGGCTTCGGGCGGCTCCCCGTGCTGCTCTACGGCAAGGCCGCGGCGGACGACCGGGCGGCGTGGTCCGGCCTGAGGGACGCCGCGACGGTCCGCCCGGTGCGCTCGCTGGACCGCCTGCTGGATCAGGCGGCGTTGGCGCTGCACCGCGAGGTCGCGCGGCTGCCGGACGAACATCGGCGATCGATCGAGGAACTGCACCTGTCCGACAAGGCGCTGGCGGGGCGCAAGGTCCTGGTGGTGGACGACGACATCCGCAACATCTTCGCGCTGGCGACGGTGCTGGAGGACCACCACATGACGGTGGTCTCGGCGGACAACGGGCGGGCCGCCATCCGGACACTGCGTGAGGCCGCGGACGTCGAGATCGTGATCATGGACATCATGATGCCGGAGATGGACGGGATGGCGACGATGCGGGAGATCCGGCGGGACCCGCGGTTCAAGGACCTGCCGATCGTCGCGGTGACGGCCAAGGCCATGAAGGGCGACCGCGAGAAGTGCATCGAGGCGGGCGCGTGGGATTATCTGGCGAAGCCGGTGGACATCGACCAGTTGATGGCGGTCCTCCGGGCCTGGTTGCACCGGTAGCCCCGATAGGATCACGGAACTGCAATGCCCTCAGCGAGCAAAGCCCGAGTTCTGATTGTCGACGACCTGCCCGCCAAGCACCTGGTGTACCGGGCGATCCTCGACAACCCGGAGTTTGAACTGGTGTCGGTCCGCTCCGGCCCGGAGGCGCTGCGGGCCCTGCTCGACCAGGAGTTCGCGGTCGTCCTGCTCGACGTGAACATGCCGGACATGGACGGTTTCGAGACGGCCCGGATGATCCGCGCGCGGAAGAAATGCGCCCATACCCCGATCATCTTCGTCACCGCCCATGCGGACGAGTTGCACGCGGTCCGGGGCTACGCCTACGGCGCGGTGGACTACATGCTCGCGCCCATCGTCCCGGAGGTGCTGCGGACCAAGGTCGGGGTGTTCGCGGAACTCTACCGGCGCGAGCAGCAGATCACACGTCAGGCCCGCGACCGGGTCGCGCACGCGGAGGTGCAGAGGGCCTACCTGGCCGAGACACTGGAGGCGACCACCGACTTCGTCGCCCGCTTCGATATCGAGGGGCGGGTGCAGTACATGAACCGGGCCGGGCGCGACCTGCTCGGTCTGGCCCCGGATGCCGCGATCAGCCTCGCCGGCTGCATGCCCCCCTGGGCGTACGAGGTCCTGATGTCGGAGGGTGTGCGTGCCGCGCACGAGCGGGGCACCTGGTCTCGCGAGTCCGCGCTGCTCCGCGTGGACGGTACGGAGGTGCCGGTCTCGCAGGTCGTCGTGGTGCACCGTGACCCGGCGGGCCGCGTCGAGTTCTACACCACCATCGCGCGCGACATCACCGACGCCAAGCGCGCGGCCGAGGAACTGGCCGTCCACCGGCGGGGCCTGGAGAGCCTGGTCCAGCAGCGCACCGCGGAACTTGAGGCCTCCAACCGGCGCCTGCGACTGGCGGACCGCATGGCCGCCGTGGGGACCCTGGCCGCGGGGCTGGGACACGACATGGGCAACCTGCTCATGCCCATCCGCCTGCGCCTGGACGTGCTGGAGGGCGCCGGCCTGCCCGCCGCCAGCGCCGAGGACGTCGCCGCGATCCGCAAGGCGTCCGACTACCTGCAGCGCATGACCCGGGGCCTGCGGCTGTTCGCGCTGGACCCGGCCTCCGCGGCCGGGCTCGACGAATCGACCAGGCTTCCGGCGTGGTGGGAGGAGGTCTCGCCCTTCCTGCGCAACGCCGTGCCCAAGGGCGTCCCCGTCGAAGCCCGGATCGACTCCGGTCTGCCGGCCGTCGCCATCCCGCCCCACCGGTTCACGCAGGCGGTCTACAACCTCGTGCAGAACGCCGGCGAGGCGTGCCGCGACACACAGGGGGGCTGGGTGCGTGTGACGGCGTCTCTGGCCCCCGGAGCCGGCGGCCGGAACATTCTGGTGGGCGTCCACGACAACGGCGCGGGCATGACCGCCGAGGTGCGCCGCAGATGCTTCGAGCCGTTCTACACGACCAAGTCCCGGGGGCTTTCGACCGGCCTCGGGCTCGCGCTCGTGCACGCCGCGGTGGCGCAGTGCGGCGGGAGCGTCGAGATCACGTCGGAGCCGGGGCGGGGCACGTCGTTCCTGCTCACGCTCCCGTCGCGGCCGGCGGGGCCTGCCCGAGGGTCCACGCCGCCCGCCACGCGCCGCGGCGTCGTGCAGGTCAAGGACGCCCGGGTGCGGGCCTATATCACGTCGGTCCTGCGGAACCACGGCGTGGAGGTGCGCGCGATGGGCAACGACCCCGACCTGGCGGTCGCGGTGATGGAGGGCGCCACGTGCGCGGAGCGGGCGGCCGAGTTCTTGTCCGGGGCGCCGGGACGCGCCGCGATTCTGTACGGCGTGGCGAGCGGGCCGCCGGGAGCAGTCACCGTGCCGGAGCGCGCCAGCCCGGCCGCGATCCGCGAGGCCGTCCGCACGGCCCTCGGGGCTCAGGGGGAGCAGACCAATGAAGCAGGCCATCCGGCTGCTGTGTGTGGATGACAACGAACTGATCGCCCAAGCCCTCAGCCGGCGCGTCGCGCGGGAGCCGGGGATGGCCTGGAGCGGCTGGCTGGCCCACGGGACTGAACTCGACGAATCTCTGCGGAGGGATCCGGTCGACGTGGTTCTGCTGGACGTGGACCTGCCGGGAGAGGACGCTTTCGAACTGCTGCGCCGGACGGCCGAGGCGTTCCCGGAGGTGCGGGTGCTCATGTTCAGCGGGCATGTGCGGGCCGACTACATCGACCGCGCGATCGAGTGCGGGGCATGGGGGTACGTCTCCAAGAACGACGGGACCGACGACGTGATGAAGGCCGTCGCGCAGGCCCACGCGGGGGAACTTGCCCTCTCACCGGACGCCAGACTCACGCACAACGAGCGGCGCTAGCCGCCCGGGCCGTCCCGGCCCCCGAGCATCTAGACTCCTCCCGTGCCCGGGTAGCTCAGTTGGATAGAGCAGCCGTTTCCTAAACGGCAGGTCGGCGGTTCGAGCCCGCCCTCGGGTGCTTGGTGACCGCAATCTCCCCGGGGCGGGACGCCCCGGGCTCCGGGAGCATCGAATGGAAGTCGGCATCGTCGGACTGCCCTACACCGGCAAGACCTCGCTCTTCAAGGCCCTCACGGGCGTCGAGCCGGACGCGGCGAGCGCGGGGGTGAAGCCCAACGTCGGTGTCGCCGCGATCCCCGACCCGCGCCTGGGAGTCCTCTCAGGCTACATCCCAACGAAGAAGATCACGCCCGCGACGCTCAGGGTCGTGGACATCCCCGGGCTCGTCCGCGGCTCCTCCGAGGGCGCGGGGCGCGGCAACGCCTTCCTCACCCACATCCGCGAGGTGGACGCCCTTCTCCACGTCGTCCGCTGCTTCACAAGGGCCCCGGGCGGCGCGGAGGTGCCGCATGTGGACGGCTCACTCGACCCCATCCGCGACATCCACACCGTGGAGACGGAACTGATCCTGGCCGACCTCCAGCAGGCCGAGGGCGCGATCCCGCGGGCCGAGAAGGCCGCGAGGCAGAAGGCCCCCGACGCCGCGGCCCGGCTGTCGGTACTCCAGAAGGTGATGCCGATCCTGTCGGAGGCCCGCCCCGCACGGGACCTGAAACTCGACGAACCGGAGGAGAGGAAGGCCCTCCGCGGGCTGTCGTTCGTCTCCGGCAAGCCGATCCTGTACGTCGCCAACGTGGACGAGGACGATCTGGAGGGCAAGGGCCCGCTCTCGTCGCGCGTCGCGGCCCACGCGGCCGAGCAGAAGGCCGGGTTCGTCCCGATCTGCGCCCGCGTCGAATCGGAACTGGCGGAACTGCCCGAGCCGGACCGCAAGGAACTGCTGGAATCACTGGGCCTCGCGGAACCGGGGCTCGGGCGCCTGGCACGGGCGGCGTACCGGCTGCTCGGGCTGCAATCCTTCTACACCGCGGGCGAAAAGGAGGTCCGGGCCTGGACTATCCCGCAGGGCGCAACCGCGCCGCAGGCGGCCGGGGCGATCCATACCGACTTCGAACGCGGCTTCATCCGCGTGGAGGTCTACTCGGTGAGCGACCTGGAGCAGCACAAGAGCGAGAAGGCCATCAAGGATGCCGGGAAAATGCGGATGGAGGGCAAGGCCTACGCCATGCGCGACGCGGACGTCTGCCATTTCCTGTTCAACATCTGACGGTTGGGTACCCCGCCACTCCGTGGCGGTCCTTCGGGTTCGAAACTGGAAGAAAGGACCGTGACCGAGTGGCGGTTCTTCGGTCTCGATACGGACCGCGACGGGGTCGCGGGGTACCCAAACTACAACTCCACCACCTGCATGTCCGGTGCGGACTCGGTCCGCGAGGCCGGGGCCTCCAGCGGACCGAAGGCGGACAGGGCGGCGATCCGCGACATATCGGCCCGCGTCGCCGCGGCATCGAACTCGGTTGCACGGTCCCCGGCCGCCGCCGCGAGCAGGTCGAGGCCGATCTGGCCCTCCGCTCGCGCACCCTCCGGCGCCGGGACGGCCCGCGCGAACACCTGCAACACATCGCGGCAGTTCTGGAATGTTCCGGGCTTCTCCAGCCACGCGGCCCCGGGCAGCACGACGCTGGCGCTCTCAACCAGCGGGCCGGGCAGAGTATCGATCAGCACGGTGAACAGAGCCCCCTGCGGAAGCAGGGGGTTTGTCCCGCCACTCCCGTGGCGGGCTCCGATCAGATTCACCAGTTCCTCCGTCGCCCACTCGCTCGGGTAGTTCCCCGTGAGAACCGCCGCACCGATGCTCCCGCCGCGCAGGTAGGCAAGGAACTGGTCGAAGGACAGCACGGCCTTGGTGGCACCGCTCTCCCGAGCGGTGTTCCCACCGGTCTGGAGACCGGTGCCACCCCGACCGTTGCCAGCCAGACCGGTGCCACCCCGACCGTTGCCAGCCAGACCGGTGCCACCCCGATCGTTGCCGGTGCCACCTCGACCGGTGCCACCCAGAAGCGTCTCGAGCACCCGCCGCACGCCGCGGGCGTTCGGGGCCTTCTCGGCCCGCATGACAAAGGCCTTCGGGTCGTCGGCCTTCAGCCCCGGTGGGAAGACCTTGTCCTGGCCGAGCGTCGGGACGGGCCCGATGGCCAGCACCGCGTCCGCGTCGATGGCCAGCGCCGCCCGGCCCAGTTCGTACGCGTCCTCGCACGAGAGCATCGGGCTGACGAGGAGCCCGAGGCGCTTCCCTCCCTCGACCGCCTGGCGCATCCCCTCGACCGCCGCCTCCACCGCACGCCGGTAGTCGCTCTCGATCAGGTTCCCGAACTGGCGCCGCCGCGGCGAGCGCAGCCGGTCCTCACGCTGGGTGAACTTCCACCCGTAGCGGACCTCGTCGGTGATCCACCACCTGTTGACGGCCGGGTTCTCGCGCGGGCGCAGGCGGTAGACCCGCCCCTCGTTGTGGTTCACCCAGATGTTGTCGCCGCTGGACGTGATGCCGTCTACCGACGGCGTCTCCTTCAGGAACCAGACCCGCTGGGCGAACAGGAAGTCCTTCTCCACCAGCGCCCCGACGGGGCACAGGTCCGCGACGTTGGCCGACAGTTCGTTCGCCAGCGCCTTCCCGGGGAACACGTCGATCTCGTTGCGGTTGCCGCGGCCCATGATGAGCAGTTCGGCCGTGCCCGAGACCTCGCGGGCGAAGCGCACGCACCGCGAGCACAGGATGCACCGGTCGGCGTAGAGCAGAATCGTCGGCCCGATGTCCTTTTTGGCCTGCTTGACCTTCACCTCCTCGTAGCGGGACACGCCCCGCCCGTACTCGTACGAATAGTCCTGCAGCAGGCACTCCCCGGCCTTGTCGCACACCGGGCAGTCCAGCGGGTGGTTGATGAGCAGGTACTCCATGACCTGCTTCTGGTTCTGCACGGCCTTGGGGGAGTCGGTGTGGACGACCATGCCGTCGGCGGCGGGGGTCTGGCAGGTCGGCATCAGTTTGCCGCCCATGTAGGGCTCGAGGGCGTTGTTGTTGCGGGGGTTGGGGGCCCAGACCTCGCCCAGGCAGATGCGGCACGACGCCACGATGGACAGGGCATCGTGGTAGCAGTACTGCGGGATCGCCACCCCGGCCGCGTTGGCGGCCTGCAGGATCATCTGGCCCGGGGTGAACTCGCACCGCCTCCCGTTGATCGTGATCGTGGGCATGGGGGAGGATGGTAGGGTGCCAGAGCCCCGCACCACACAGCGTTAGTCCCCGTGGATCATGTACTCGTAGTCGTCCACATTGATGCTGCTGTCACCGAACTCGCACCTGAGGACGCCGTGATTCGGTCGGATGCGGCAATCCCACCCTGCCTTGAAGTCGAAGTCGGTAAGGGCCGTGATGTACACATCCCGGTGGTTGTCCGGATCGAGCGTGCAGGAGAAGTCGGAGGTCGGCAGCGCTTCTCACTCTATTCCCTCGCCCATCGGATCAGCACGTCCGCGACTTCCGGGCGGCTGAACTCGGGCGGCGGGCGCTCGCCCTTGGCCAGCAGGTCGCGCACCGCCGTGCCGGAGAGGTTCACCTGGTCCCCCTCGATCTTCGGGAAGGTCTTGGCGGTCACCATGCCCTGGGCCCGGCGGCTGTACGCCGAGTGCTCGAACTTCAGGGGCTCGATGCCGAGGCTTGCCGGGTCGATCTCGTCGAAGAGCCGCTGGGCGTCGTATGTGCCGTAGTAGTTGCCCACGCCCGCGTGGTCGCGACCGACGATGAAGTGCGTGCACCCGTAGTTCTTGCGGATCAGCGAGTGCAGCACCGCCTCGCGCGGGCCCGCGTAGCGCATCGCCCCCGGCATCACCGAGAGCATCGTCCGCTCCTTCACGAAGTAGTTCTCGATGAGAACCTTGTAGCACTCCATGCGGACCGCCGCGGGCACGTCGCCGGGCTTGGTCTCGCCCACGAGCGGGTGGATCAGCAGCCCGTCGCAGATCTCCTGCGCAACCTTGCACAGGTACTCGTGGGCCCGGTGGATCGGGTTGCGCGTCTGGAAGGCGCACACGGTCTTCCAGCCGCGGCGGGTGAACTCCGCGCGGGTCTGGGCGGGCGTGAGGCGGAAGTCGAGGAATGCCTCCGGCCCGTCGGGGTCCGCACAGACCCGCACGACATCAACCGGGCCGGCCAGGCACACGTCGCCCTCGTCCATCACCTGCTTCACGCCGGGGTGGGCGGGGTCCTCGGTCCGGAAGACCGACGGCGCTTCGAGTGTCTTGTCGTGCGCGAACTGCTCGGCGACCGTCATCACCGCCTGGAGCACGCCGCTGGGGGCGTAGAGCGCCGCGCGCGAACCGACCGGCGATTTCGCCGCCTGCTCCTTCGACACCGCCAGCAGGATGGGGATCGGCCAGACCTGCCCCGCGCCGGGGCCGGACGCCAGTCTCATCTCGCGGCAGACACGCTCGAAGTCGGCCTTGCCCATGAACCCGCTGAGCGGGCTGAACGCCCCGATCCCGATCATCTCCAGGTCGCACGACTGCTTCGCCGACAGCGTGAGCCGCGGCAGACCCGCGGCCTCCTTCGCCAGTGCTGCCGCCCCGCCCGTGTCCACTGCCCGGTTGACCAATGTTCCGCCGTGTGCCGAGATCAGGCCCTGCATGCTCTCTCCTTGCTGCTCTGGGGCCACACGGTAGGCACCGCCGTATACTCAGGCTTCGATGGGTTCCCCCGTATTTCGCATCTATTCCGGGGCTCTGCTCGCGGCCGCTCTCGCCGCCGGCGGGTGCGGTGACCTTGAGCACGCGCGCGGCGCCGAGAGCCTGCTCGACGTCGCCGTGCGTGCGGACCGCACACCGGCCGAGTACACGGCGATGGCGATGAACCAGTATGACCCCAACGCCAGGTATATCGGCACCGCCGCACTGGCCGGAGCCTTCTTCGCCAACGACCTGCCCTACCTGGCGCTGTTCGAGGACAACGCCGACGATGCGGACCCGAGCGTCCGGGCCGTTGCTATCCGGGGCCTCGGCAACCACGGCGAGGCCCGCCACGCCCCGCTGCTTGCCGCTGCTCTGAAGGATCCCGACAAACTCGTCCGCCTGGAGGCGGCCCGCGGCCTGCAGCGGCTGCACAACCCGGAGGCGACGGACGCCCTGCTCGCGGCCGTGCGCCCGTTCGACCCGCTCAACCCCGGCCTGGGAGGGGAGCCGGAGGCCGATATCCGCGCGGAGGCGGCCACGGCCCTGGGCCAGTACGCGGACCCGCGGGTTGTGGAGGGCCTGATCGGGGCCCTGCGGGACAGCAGCCTCGCGGTCAACCGGGCGGCCGAGCATTCCCTGCGGACTCTGACCGGGAACGACCTGGGCCTGGAGCCGGCCGAGTGGGTGGAGTGGCGGGCGACAACCCACGACATGTTTGCGGGGCGGTCGCTCTACACCTACCCCGTGTTCAGCCGATCCAGATCGTGGATCGAGCACCTGCCGTTCGTGCCCCCGCCGCCGAACGAGGTTGCAGCACCCCCGGCAGGAATGCCGCGGTCGCCGTGAGCACGGGCGGGCGGGAACCGACGCGTGCGCGCCGTCCGGGCAACAGGGAACACGCTTCTTCTCGACCCTGAGTCCCCGGAACCGGCCCCGGCGACCGGGGAGGCCGTCATCCGCCCGCTGCTGGTGGGGCTGAGCGCCGCCGATCTGCCGGGAGGTGTCGCCGGGTCGTGGATCGCCGGACGCGAGTGCGCGGGCGTCGTCGAGTCCCTGCACCCGGCCATGCCCGCGGCCGAGACGGCCCGCTGGAAGGGCCGGCGCGTCGCCGTATCGCCCGACGTCGCGTGCGGGGCGTGCGACGAGTGCCGCGCGGGCCTGGCCACGCACTGCCGTGGGCGTGTCACGATCGGCACGCCTCAGCGCGACGGCTGCCTGGCCGAGCGGACCGCCGTCCCGCTCACGTGCCTGCACGCCGTCCCGGACCACGTGACGGACGAGCAGGCCGTGCTGGCCGTGCCCGTTGCAGCGGCCATGCACGCCGCTCGGGTCGCGCTGGTGCATACGGGGGCGTTCGTCACCGTCCTGGGCGATTCGCTCGGCGCGATCCTTGTTGCGCAGGCGCTCCGCAGGACCCAGCCCGCCCTGCGCCTGCTCGGTAGCGACCCGACGCGCCTGGCGATCGCCGAGCGCCTCGGCATCCGCCATCGCCCGCTGCACGAGGCCGGACGCCGGCGCGACCAGGCCCTCGTCGTCGAGTGCACGGGCACCCCGGCGGGCCTGGCGACGGCGCTGCACCTGCTGCGCCCGCGCGGCCGCCTTGTCCTGACATCGCCGACCTCCGGCGATCTTGCACCCGCGGTCCGCGATGAGATCGACATCGCCTGCGCCCGCAGCGCCCCGATCCATGAGGCCCTGGCCGCACTGGCGCGCGGCGACATCGACACGACCGGGCTGATCACGCGCCGGGTACGCCTGGACGCGGCGGTTCCCGCGATCGCCGCGGTTCCGCTGGAAATGAAGGTCGTTGTGCAGGTTTCCTGACGCCGAAATCCGTGGCGTTCGGTCCTCCCAGGCCTGACGCACCTCTGGTACCCCGCGGCCTGCGCCGATGGGGACACGCGGGCGATGGGGCGTGCCCGCCGGATACCCCTGAGGTCAGGACTCCGGGATCATCACGATCCGGCTGGGGGACATTCGTTCGACAACGACGTCCTTGCCGTCGGGGCCGATGCCGCGGTGGAACTCCTTGATGCCCTTGCCGTTGAACAGGTTGTAGGGGTACCGCTCGCGCAACTGCCGGATGCGCGGGCTCTCCTGGTGGGTCTCCGCGTCAACATCGTCGGCCTCGAACACCCCGATGGTCACGCTGCTGCGGTTGGGGCCGTGGTAATAGAACGCCTCCTCGCCCTGGCGGCGCAGGTCCACCACCGCCTCCTCGGCCTTCGCCCGCGCTTGTTCCATGTCCTCCGGCTTCACACGCCCGGCGCCCTCCACGCCGTAGGCGGCGATCTGGAGTGTGTACATCGCCCACCGGCCGCGCGACTTCTTGACGTTGCGCAGGTCGAACTCCGGCAGCGTGCCTTCCAGCACCTCCGGGCTCAGGTAGGCCCCGGCCAGCGGGCGCAGGCCGCGGTACTCGGTGGACTTGATCCGGGCAAGATCCCGGGCGGCCTTCGGGTCCGCGGGGCCGGTGTAATGGCCATAGGCCAGAACCCAGGTTTCCCCACGTTTCTCCGGATACGCGCCGTCCAGGCCGAGCGTGGACTGAGCCCGCGTCACCGCCTCGCGGGCCGATGCCTCCGCCTGCGGCCCGGCAAAGGCCTCGATGAGGATGGACCACCCCCCGGCGGCGTCCGACGGAGAGCCCCGCGAGTCGCCCTTTGCCGCCGCCGCCGACTCGACCGGGCCAGTCGGGGCCGCTGGGGCGGGAGTGCCAAACAGGCTCTGTCCTTCTGCGGTCATGGATTTGGGGGGAGCGGTGTCTCTGGGTGCGGAACCGCAGCCGGCAGCGGCCAGGGCAAGGCTTGCCAGGCCCGCGAGGAGGCCGATCCGGAGAGCCCGCAAGGCGTACAAATTGGTGCGGGAATTCGATGAGAGTCCGTTCATGCGTTATCTACTCTAAGTCTTTGTTCATACTTGGGTTACGGATCCAGGACACATGTCCGCAAAGTTTCAAGAGCCCGGAAACCGGCCGTCGATAGGTACGCGGACGAACACGCTAGGGATGGTTGGGACGGCGGCGGCGGCACGAGATATTGAAGGGCGGTACTCCATGTCTGACATTGCGCCGATTTCGACGGGCTCCTCCCGGATGCCCGACCACCCTCCGGGCATTGCCGAGGTCCGGCAGGTGCCGGGCCGGGCTGACGCGGTGGCCCGGCCGTCGGACCGCGTGGAACTGTCGGACCGGGCACGCTTCCTGAGCCGCCTGGCCGAGCCGCTGCCCATCCGGCAGGACCTGGTGGACCGGGCGCGGGCCCAGATCGACGCCGGAACGTACGAAACCGACGAGCGGATCAGCGGCGCCCTGGATGCGCTGCGCGAGGACCTGGACCTCTCCGCCTGACCCAATGATTGTCGCCTCCTTGCTTGGCCCCGGGGTCAGTACCCCGGGGTTCTCGTTTGGGCGGGCTCCGCGATTGCCCGGATCGCGCCCGCGAGGCCGCGCACAACCAGCGCAAACCGGTCGGCGTCGATGGTGTCGGCGGTGTCGGTGGCGCGGTGGTAGTGGGGGTTCCGGTAGTTTGAGGTGTCCGTGACCATCAGGGCGTGCTGCCCCATGAACAGGAACGGCGCGTGGTCGGAGCGGAGGAAGTCGGGCGGGCAGAGCGGGACGTCCGGGATGAAGTCCGGCGTCACGACCTTCAGACCCGGAGCCGCGGCCGCCATCCCCCGCTCCAGGCGCCGGGCAAAGTCGATGTGGCCCTTGGTGGTCGCCAGGGCGATGAAGTCGCCGACCGTCGGCGGCTCGAACGTGCCGGGGATAGCCGGGATCGGTGATTTCTGGCTGCCGGGCTGGTCCGTGAAGTAGCCCAGCATCTCCAGGCTCGCCACGCCGGTGAGCGTGATGGTTCCCGCGTCAAGTTCCTTCTTGACTGCCGCGGCGTAGGGGATGGAGCCCAGCAGCCCCGCCTCCTCGAGATTGAACAGGACCAGGCGGACGGTGCGGCGCATGGGCTGGTCGCGGAGCACACGGGCGAGTTCCAGCACCGCGGCCGTGCCGGTGCCGTCGTCGTCGGCCCCGGGTGAGCCGGGAGCGGCGTCGAAATGGGCCGTGATGAGCAGGACCTCAGCGGGCAGGTCGCGCCCGGGCAGTTCCACGATGATGTTGTTCCAGGCGCGACCCGCGGCCTCCGCGGCGACCTCCCGGGTCCGCTCGCCGGCCGCCTGTCTCCGGGCGTTCTCCCGTTCGAGCGACCAGTGCAGGGGGAACAGTTTGGGCTCGTAGCCCATCTCCCTGAGGCGGGCAGCGAGCAAGTCCTCGGTCGCGATCAGCCCACGCTGGCTGTCGGGGCTGCCCCGGGCCGCCCGGGCCGCGGGGAGCGCCCGCAGGTCCGCCATCAGGCGGTCCCGGCTCACGAGTGATGCGGGATCGGCGGGCTGTCCAAGCGCGTGGCTTGCGCAGAGCAGGGTCATGGCCGCGGCACGGAACATCCTCGAAGCGTATCCGGGGACGCCGCCGATGGGCGCGGCTACGGCGTCTTGCCCGCGAGGCGATCGCCCGCGATGAGCGCCGAGCCGATCACGCCCGCCTCGTCGAGCAGTTTGGTCATCACGACCTTCACCTGGCGGCAGCGTTCGGGGAACGCCTCGCGCCGGGCCGCCTTCTTCACCAGGTCCACGAAGGGCTGCCCCAGCGCCTCGGTCAGCCCGCCGCCGAGCACCACGCGCGGGAGTGAGAGCAGCGTCACCACGCCGCCGATGCACGTCCCGAGCAGTTCGGCCGCCGAGTTCACGACCTCAACGGTCAACTCGTCCTTCGCGTCGTAGGCCTTGGCGACGATCTTCGATCGGATCTGCGACAGGTCGCCGTTCACCAGCGACGGGATGATCGACTTGTGGTTGGAGAGGATGAGGTCGGTCAGGCGGTCGACCACGCTCGTGCGCGAGCAGTTCTGCTCCAGCGTGCGCGTGCCGGGCTGGCTGCCGGGCATGGCGACCATGTGCCCGATCTCGCCGGCCGTCCAGTTCGTGCCGTAGTAGAGCGAGCCGTTCAGGATGAGCCCGCCGCCGATGCCCGTGCCCGCCCACACGCCCAAGAGGTCGCGCGAGTTGTCCCCCGCCCCGCAGCGGTTCTCGCCGTAGACCGCGGCGTTCACGTCGTTGTCCAGGAACACCGGCACGCCCAGTTTGTCCTTGAGGATCTTGGCGAGCGGGACGTTGTCCCAGCGGAGGTTGACCGCTTCCAGCACCATTCCTTCGCCGGGGTCGATCGCGCCGGGCGCGCCGATGCCGACGGCGGCAAGGTCCGCGACCTTCACCTTCGCGTCGGCGCAGGCTTCGCTGACGCCGGCGACCAGGCGCTCGATCACGGCGTCGCGCCCCTCGTCGGCCTTGGTCTTCTTCTTGGCCTTGCCGAGGACCTTGGGGCAGGCCCCGCCGCCGCTCTTGTCGCCTTTCTCGCCGCCGATCCCGCCGACGACGCCGATCTGCATGTTCGTGCCGCCGAGGTCGATTCCGACGATGGGCTGGGGCATGGGGTGAGTGTATGGCAAGGCGGGGCCGGCGCGATCAGCGCTTGCGCTTGCCCAGGAACGCCGCGAGGCGCTTCCGCAGGCGCTCCGTGTCGCGGCGGGTGGGCGGGATGAAGAGGGGGTGGCATGGGTAAGCCGCTTTGGGCTTACCCGTGTGTTTCCCGCTAAACGCGAGGCATGATCGGAGGCGGCCGACAATCCATCGGGAGCACGACCCCGTCCATTCTGCTGTACCAGCGTGCGCTCGACCAAAGCCAGTCTTCCGCGTTCTCGCATAACCCTGCCTCAACCGGGTTCTGATGGATGTAGCGCACCGAGTTCCGGAGCGCTTCGGGCTTCCACAGGTTCCGGTCGTACCCCCCGCCCTGTTGCCAGAAGCGGTGCTCGATCCTTCCGTCCGGCCGCTGCACGCGGAGGCGCGGGAGGTGTCCCGGCGCACGAGAGCGGAGGAACTCAACGGCCCGGCGCGCAACAGGCTGCTTGATCGTCTTCAGAATCCCCGCCATCGCATACGGGTGCCGACGCGGGAAGAGGAGCGCGTGGAAATGGTCCGGCATGATGACGTACGCCATCAGGTCGTAGCCGTGTACCGCCCGGCCGCGTGAGAGCGCTTCGACCAGCCAGGGGAACCGGAGAGTGTCTCGCTTACGTCCCCGCCATCCGCCGGATCGTCGCGGGGTATTCCGCCTGCCCGGTGCGGCAACTGAGCAGCGCCGCGTGGCACATCGCCAGCACCGCGGCGTGGTCCACCGGCGGCTCCGGCGTTTCGCCGTCCAGCACGCGGCGAATCTCGGCGCCCAGTTCCTCGCCCGCGCTCGCCGCCCGCGATCGACGCCCGGGCTCGTGGCTCTTGCCGTCCGCGCCGATCCACTCGGTCCCCGCGCCGATGGTGGCGCGCCCGCCCTCGCCGAGCATCGTGACCGACCGACCCCACGCCGCCGCGTGATTCGAGACGGTGATCGACGCGGCCCGGCCGTCGCCGAAGCGGCAGTTGCACGCCATGTCGCCGCTGAGCCCTCGCAGGGACTCCGCCGGCAGGGCGTGCAGGCCGCGGGCCCGGCCCGGCGCGACGTACGCGGCGTCCACGGTCTCCGGCTCGCCCATCAGCCGCCGGACCAGGTCCATGGCGGACCACAGCCGCGCCCCCAGTGTGCCCTCTTCCGGGCGGGACCATGCGCAGACATTCAGCGTGCGGGCCGCCCCGAACGACGACGCGAACTCTCCGTCGCGCAGCGCCGGGCACGCGGCGAGCGTGCCGCACATGACGACGGACTCCGCCGGGCGCACGCCGTCCACCGGTACCGTCCAGGCGTGGGCCAGTTCCAGCGGCGTGGCCGGGACCGGTTCGAGCGTCACGATCCGTACGCCGCGGGCACGGGCGGCGGCGATCGCCTCCGCCTCGCCGTCCTCCTGCCCCGTGCCGAAGTCGCCGGGGTCGGTGATCAGGAAGAGTTCACCGTCCGCCGCGGCCAGAGCCGCGCGCAGGTCGTCCGCGACCACCGCGCCGAGGTCGGCCGCGACCCCGCCCGACTGACCGCGCAACGGCGACCCCGCGCGCCCGATCGACAGGCCCGCCGCGGCCGCGATCTCCCGGACCAGCGGCGCCTGCTCCGGGGCGAGCCACACATCAGCCCGCCGCGTGGAGGTCGAGGGCATGGGGCGCAGGATATCAGGAAGGGGCCTATACCGGGGTCATGGAGCCCTGTTCAAGAATGGTGCCAGGGCATGCCCAGAGCACGGGACTCCTATGATCCTCCGGTGCGGCGAGCGGCCGCGGGGCCCGGACGGTCCGGGTTCTGAGGAAAGTCCGAGCACGGCAGGACACGCTGGTGGGTAACGCCCACCCGGCCGGGAGACCGGCCGCGGGACAGTGCCACAGAAATCAAACCGCCGATGGCGGGTAGGTCGGCTCTCCGAGCCGAGTGCGTAGGTCGGCTCTCCGAGCCGACGCCAACTCAGTCGGTTCGGAGAACCGACCTACCCGATCAGGCAAGGGTGAAACGGTGGGGTAAGAGCCCACCGCTCCGCCGGCGACGGCGGGGGCACGGCAAACCCCAGCGCGTGAAAGGTCAAGCAGCCCCTGCCTGGTGGCACCGCTCTCCGAGCGGTGCGGGAACAGGAATCACCGGTCTAGAGACCGGTGCCACCAGGTACGCCCGGTCCGGGCGCGGGGCGGGTAGACCGCTCGGGTGGTGACACCCGGACCCCGGCGGCAACGCCGGGGCGAGAGAAATGGTCGCGCCCCCGCGGCCCCCGTCAAGGGGCGCGGGGGAACAGAACTCGGCTTATGAGCCGCACCAAGAAAGGCGCGGGCCCCCGGGAGACCGGGGGCCCGCGGCCGTTTTGTCATCGGAAGGTTGTTACGGGCAGCCGAGGGCGAACTTCGTGGTGAAGCAGCCGAAGTCCGAGAGGTTCCTCACACCATCGCCGTTGCAGTCGGCGTACGGATCGCCCGTCGCGAACTTGGTCTGGAAGCAGCCGAAGTCGGCCAGGTTCAGCGCTGCGTCACCGTTGCAGTCCGGGTAGCACGGATCGGCGCACCGAACCTCGGAAACCCGGAAGTCATCCACCGCCGCCTCGACGATTGATCCGTCGCCCAGGTCCGACGCCACGAAGCGCAGCCGTACGGTTGAGGTCGGGGCGACGAAGTCCGCGACGCGGAACTCGTGGAAGACCCACCCGCCGCTTGTTCCGGCGCCGGCGGGGCCCACGGTCTCCACATTCACCCAGGTCGTGCCGTTGTTCGTGACGTCCACCTTGAAGACGTCCGCGTTCGGGGCGCCGCCGGCCGTGTTGGAGTACCACCGCTGGTAACTGACCTTCGCCTCCGGCATGGCGGACATGTCGAGGGCCGGTGACGTGAGCGTCGTCGTGCCGCCGTCCACGTCGAAGTCGCCGACACTGCCGCCGGCGTTGCCGTCGGTCACCCAGCAGTTGACCCCCGGCGCGGCGGTGGTGTCGTCCTCCGGCTGGGCCGCCGTCGCCTGCGGGTCCATGCGGTTCCAGCGTCCGGTGGTCGCGTTGTCGCCCGGCGCAACACCCGACCACCCGGTATTCGTCTCGAAGGTCTCATTCAGGGCCACGCTGATCGATGACGCGCTGATGGCGGAGTACGCCGACGCGGGCGCGCCGGACGGGCTCGTGAACGTCCGGCCGTCCGTCGCCGACGCGCTGAAGTAGAAGTCCATCGTGCCCGGGCATGGCGCCGCGGGCAGGTCGGCCGTGAACTCCCCCGGCGTGCCGGTCGGCGTCATCGCCGCGGCGGCAAACGCCCCGGCCCCGACACGGCTGAAGAGCTGTACCGAGCCCGGCAGGAGCGTGACCTGGTCCTCCGTCACCTTGACCGTGACCGGGGTGGTGGTGTTCGGCGTCACGACTGTGGGCAGCGGGGCCGGGAACTCGAATCCCAGGCTGCCGACCTCGTACTTCACGACGAAGAGCCCGCGCTCCAGGTCGGAGAGGATGATCGTGCCGCTGGCGAAGAACGGGTAGTTGCCCCAGTTGCCGTTGAAGGTGACGGTGTTGCCCTCCGGGCGGGTGTCGAAATACCCCACCTCGACGGGCGCCAGGGGGTTGATCGCGTCCCAGACCCGCAGGCCCGTGCAGTAGTTGGACTCGTAGATGTACCGGCCCTTGACGTACAGGTTGTGGTCGATGCCCGTCAGGCCGTTGCCGAACGTTCCGACCACCACCGGGTTTGCCAGATCCTCGATGTTGATGATCCGCGTGAGCGTCGGGGCCCCCGCCTGCTGCTCGTCCAGCTCGTCGTCCACATACAGGTACTTCGCGTCGGGCGTGATCCAGCCCTGGTGGCAGTACGCCAGTTGCGAGTAGTTCGTCCCGCCGATCTTCACCATGTTCGACTTGTTGGTGACGTCGATGATCTCGAGGCCGTTGGGCCCGTTGAAGGTGAACACGACCTGCTTGCCGGCGTACGGCCCGCTGGTGTAGGTGTAGGGCAGGCACTCGTGCACATAGTGCCCGGTGTTCCACTGCCCGACGATCTGCGGCTGCGTCGGGTTGGCGACGCTGACCGCGACCAGCCCGCCCAGGTTGGACCCGCACAGGTACAGGAACCCGTTCACCCGGTCGGCCAGGAGCGTGTGCGTGTTGCTGTGTCCATTGAGCACGACGCTGCCGACGTTGGTCACCGTGCCGCTGTCGATGTTGGACAGGTCCATGATCTGGATGCCGCCGCCGGCCTCCGACCCCCCGTAGGCGTATGTACCGACCACGTCGATGTCGTGCCACAGGCTGGTCGGCGCCGGGATGTAGCCGACGACCTGCGCGCCGGCGGGGTTGGTGACCTCCGCGAACCCGTAGCCGCGCTCCAGGCCGATCAGCGCATACTCGCGACCGGAGGGCGAGGTGTACCCCCACAGGTCGGCCGCGCTCGTGCTCGTCCCCGGGCCGAAGGCGTTCAGCGGGATCCAGGACTTCAGCGTCACGTTGTGCGACTCGAACTCCTCGTCCGTCACGCCGCCCTCGGCGGCGCGGTAGATGGGGCCGTAGACGGGCGGCTGGCGGTCCTTCAGTTTCCGCCAGTCCTCATCGTGCGCGACGGTGAGCGCTGCCGAAGCCAGCAGCGCCGTAACCCCAGCGACCGCCCATTGGCGGCGCGACAGCCCGACAGAACCATGGTGTCTCACGCGACGGCTCCCCGGAAGGAAGTGGATTGTGGAACGTCTCCGAGCAAAGGCCGAGTGTACCACCGGCTGCAAGGGGCACAAGATCCGTACACAGATTCCGGGAATGCACCCACCCGGAGATACGGAGCCGCCCGGCTCGGAAAAAGAGAATGGCCGATTGACCCTTTAGGAGCCAACCGGCCAACACGAGGAGGGGAAGATGGTGAGAAAGTTTTCACCTTCCCACGCCCAACAGAGTACACCAGGGTGACCTGGTTTGCAATGGGCCCGGACGGACACCCCCGATTTTTCGGACCCGCGGCCCCACGTCGGGGTCTACGCCTCGGCCAGCCCCTCACGGATCGCGTACCTGGTCAGTTCCACCCGATCGTGGATATTGAGCCGGTTCATCAGGCTGGTGCTGTGGTTGTCCACCGTCTTCACCGAAAGGTGCATGATTTCCGCGATTTCCCGCTTGGAAAGCCCCTTGGCGATGTACCGCAGAACCTCCATCTCCCGCGGCGTAAGGGTGGATGCCCGCGTGGCCCCCGATACTTCCCCGAGCCGAACGCCATCCGAATCCACAACGATGCGGGACTGCACCTCCGGTGAGAAGTAGGTACCCCCCTGGGCCGCGAGCCGGACCGCCTTCGTGACCACGTCCGGCGGCTCGCCCTTGGTGATGTACCCGGCCGCCTCGACCCCTAGCGCCGCCTCGATGTACCGATCGTGCCAGAACGCGCTGAGCACGATGACGCGGGTACGGCTGGACCGTGACTTGATCGTCCGAATCGCGTCAAAGACCTGCAACCCGGGCATGTCGATGTCCGTCACGATCACGTCCGGCTTGTGACGGATCGCCTCGGCCACCGCTTCATCGGCGCTGCCGACCTCCGCGACCACGTTGATGTCCCCGGCCGCTCGCAACCAGTTGGCCAGCGTCTCTCGCACCAGCGCATGGTCATCGACCAGCAGGACCGAGATCTGCCGCGTCATGTCGGCCCTCCGAGACTCCCCTCCCGCCCCAGACCCCTCACGACGGCCGCCATGAGGTCCGGAAGTTGGAACGGCTTGCGCAGGATGATAGTGGCGTCGCCGGCCGGGGGCATTTCCTCATCCCGCGCGAGCCCGACGAGCATGACGGCGGGGATCGGACCCAGGACGCCACGGGCCCGCTCGATCCAGGACCAGCCGCACCCATCGGGCAGCCCACGGTCCAGGATCAGCAGGCGCGGGCGCGAGCCCGAGGCCAGCGCCTCCATCATCGCCTCGCCGCTGGCGGCCTGGATCACGGCGTAGCCCGACGCGGCGAGCATGGAGGCGATGAGTTCGCGCACATACGCGTGGTCCTCCACGAGCAGGACCGTCTCGCCGCGTCCCATCGGAACCTCACTCGCCCGCGGCTCTGTTGGCGCCAGCCCGGGGGGCGGCACGCACGGCAACTCGACCGTGAACGTGGAGCCCTTGCCGGGGACCGTCCGCACGCTGATCGTGCCGTGATGATCCTTCACGATGCCATGGACGATGGGAAGGCCCAGGCCGGTGCCCTGGTCCGGCGGTTTGGTTGTAAAGAATGGATCGAAGATGCGGGCCTCAACCTCCGGCGCCATGCCCACGCCCGTGTCCGCGACGACCAGCCGCACCGTGCGGCGCAGCTCCGGCCCGCCGGGTTCCAGCGCGATCGTCAACCGGCCTCCCTGCGGCATGGCATCGCGGGCGTTGATCGCCAGGTTGAGCACGACCTGCTGCAGTTGGGTCGCGTCGGCGTCCACCCACACCGGTTCCGGAAGGTCGAGGCTGGTCTCGAGGCGTACGCCGGGCGGGAGTGTCCGGCGCAGCAGACGCACCGCTTCGTGCACGGCGTCGGCCAGCGGCACCGGGCGCTTCTCGCCCGGGCTGCTCCGGCTGAAGGTCAGCAACGCCTTGGTCACGCCGGACGCCTGCCGAGCGGCCTCTTCAACTCGCTCGAGCGACCGGTGCGCCGGGTGGCTGACACCCAGCGTCCGCCGCGCCAGGCTCGTGAACCCGAAGATCGCGGTGAGCAGGTTGTTGAAGTCGTGGGCGACGCCGCTGGCCAGTTGCCCGACCGCCTGGAGTTTCTGGGCCCTGCGCAGGTCCTCCTCCATCCGCCGGCGGTCGGCGATGTCGCGCACCACCACCTGCACCGCCGCGCGCCCGTCGTGGATGCACGGGCTGGCCGCGACCTCCGCCCACACCACATGCCCGCCGCGGCCGAGCAACCTCTCGATCATCGGGGGCACGGGCTCCCCCGTCTCGTGGACGTGGGCCTGGCGCGACAGCACCAGCGGCCGGTCCTCCGGGTACACCAGTTCGATGGGCGCCAGCCCAATCAGGTCGCTGCCGTGCTCCACTCCCATCAGGCGGGCCATGCGGTCGTTGGCCAGGACGATCCGGTTCTCCTGGTGCACGATGATGCCGTCGGGGGATGTCTCCACCAGCCCGCGGTATCGCTCCTCGCTCTCGCGGAGCGCCGCCTCCGTCCGCTTGCGCGCCGTGATATTGCGGACCACGGCCAGCACCTCGTCCTTCCCGCACGGCACCACCCGCACCTCGTGGTACCTGGGCGCCTCCTCGGTCCCGGCCGTGTACTCGTAGGTGGACACCGCCTGTGTGGACAACGCCCTGTCGATGACGCCCAGCAGCAGTTCGGCGTGCCGTTCCCCGAGCACGTCCGCGGCACGCTTCCCCAGGAAACCCCGGGGCGGGGCCAGCAGCGTCGCGCCCTTGGGGCCGATGTAGTCCAGGTATGTACCCTGCCGGTCCATGCGGAAGAGCAGGTCCGGGATGGCCTCCAGGAGAGCCCGCTGGGTCGCCTCGCTGGCGATCAGCGAATCCTCGGCCTTCTTGCGGTCGGTGATATCCGCACAGGAGCCGATGTGCCCGGTGTACGCCCCGTCCGGTGAGAACCGCGGCGAGCCCTGGCTGAGCACCCAGCCGTACGACCCGTCGGCGCGGCGCAGGCGGTACTCCAGCCGCAGGCCGGAGCGGCCGCGGCGCGCCCCCTCGAACACCTCCAGGCATCGGGCGATGTCGTCCGGGTGCACGCACCGGCGCCAGCCGTGCTGGAGCGCCCGTTCCAGCGACTCGCCGGTGTAACTCTGCCAGGTGCGGTTGTAGTAGGTCTCGTTCCCTTCCGCGTCGGTCATCCACACCAGCATGGGCGCCGAGTCCGCCATGGTGCGGAAGCGCTCCTCGCTCTCGCGCAGCGCCTGCTCCGCGGCACGCCGCTCCGTGACATCCATGAACGTCACCACGGCCCCGGTCGAGTTCCCGTCCGCACCGAGCAGCGGCGTTGCCGCGAACACGCCCCACACCACCGAACCGTCCTCCCGCTTGATCCCGAGCGTCCGCGGCCCGACCGGTCGGCCGGTGCGCATGGCCCGTGTCACCGGCATGTCGTCGGGCGCCAGCGGCCCGCCGTCGTCGGTGACCGTCCCCTTGCGAAAGTCCCGCAGGTTGTGCGTGGTGCGCCCGTCGGGGCGAATGCCGAAGAACCGCTGCGCCTGCTCGTTGGCAAGGGTGATCGACCCGTCAAGGTCGACCCGGAGCAGCCCACCCGGCATGTTCTCGATGACACGCCGGGTGAACTCCTCGCGGTCACGCAGTTCCCGCTCCGCCTTCGCCCGTTCGACCGCGCAGAGGACCGCCCGCTGGAGGGCCCGCGGCTCAAGCCCCTCGGCAATCAGGCAGTCGTGGGCCCCTTCGCGGACCGCCGCCAGGGCGCCTTCGTCGTCGTCCGGCCCGACCAGCACGATGAGCACCGCCGCCGGCGCCATCCGGCGGACGCCGCGGACCGCCTTGGTACCGCGCTCCCGATCGCGCCCGAACTCCAGCAGCACCGCGTCGATCGCCCCCGGGTGCTCCGCCGCCTCCTCGATGGACCGGGCCCTGCCGTGCCCGTGCTCACCGAATGCCCCGCGGATGCAGTCCCACACGCCGCCCGGCTCCGGGTGGATCAGCAGGACCTTCAGTGTCGGGTCCATGCGCGCGCTCCCCCGGGCCTACTTCGCCCCGGTCCATGTGATCCGGTACACCCGCCCGCGCCCGTCGCCGCTGAAGAGCACGCTCCCGTCCGGGGCCTGGATGCAGTCCACCGGACGTTCCAGCACGCTCGTTCCATCAAGCGTGCCGATGATCTTCTCCAGGCCGATCGGCCTGCCGAACCGGTCGCTCTTCGGGTCCTTGTCGAACATGATGCGGGCGACGCAGTACCCGACCCGCGACTCGCTGTTCCACGAGCCGTGGCAGCCGACGAAGATGTCGCCGGCCAGGTCGGGCGGCATCGCACCGGCCCGGACGCCGGCGCCGCCGGCCTGGGGATCGACGCCACGGATGAATGTCCACCCGTTGCACGCCCAGTGCGCCCCGACGCTCCACTGGGGCGGCGTCGTCCTCATCGCCAGGTCGTGGATGTCCGGTCGGTCCATGTACTCGTACCGCGGCAGACGGTTGCCGACGATGAACGGGTGCCCGTAGAACCCGTCCTTCACATACAGGTTCAACTCGTCCGGCGGGTTCAGGTCCGTCACGGGCTGCTCGTTCTGCTTGTCCCCCACCTTCGCCCCGAACCAGTCGGAGCCGTGGTCGAAGCCCCAGACCTCGGTCGTGCCCGGGCGGATGCGGAGTTTCTCGGTGTTGCGGATGCCGGAGATGAACAGTTCCCGCGACGACCCGTCAAGGCTGTACTTCCAGATCTTCTGCCGGTCGGTGTTCACCTGGTCCGTGATGTTCCCGCTGTCCCCGATCGACGTGTAGAACCCGTCGGGCGTCACCAGCAGCGACCGCCAGTTGTGCCCGCGCTTCGGCAGCCCCGTCAGCACGTCAACGATCTCATCAGCCTTGCCGTCACCATCGGCGTCACACCCCTTGTGGACCGCGTCCTCGGTCGTGAACCAGAGCCAGCCTCCCCCTCCCTCGTCCGCCCCCCCGACGAACTGCATCCCCTGTACCGTGCTGTACCCGGACACGAACTCGCCGACGCGCTCGTACCCTTCACCGGCGGGCCGGAATGCGGTGATGGTGCCCGCACCCATCGCTGACACATACAGCGTGCCCTTGCCGTCGATCTCCAGGAACCGCGCCCCGGGCGCGTCCGGCACGACCACGGAAAGCGCGTACCCCTGCCGCACATAGAACTTCGACAGGTCCGGCCCCTGCCCGGCCGCCACCGCGCCGCACACGCTTACCGCGGCTATCCCGATGTATCTTGACACCTGAATCTCCTTGTTCGGGTCGCGGCTCACTGTAGCGAACCGGGGAGTGTCATTGCGGTCGGTCCGGCCAGCGCCCCGCCCGAGTGAACGGACGGGGGGGGGCGCTCACCCTGTTGGCGGAAGAGCGGGCCAGCCGGTTCTCGTGTTATTCTGTTGCTTGGACCGTGCCGGTGAAAGGCGCAGGATGATTCGCAGCATCACTCGCGAAGTTCTGCGGATGGCGGGCCACGCGTACCCCTTGCATCGCACGGCCCGGGTCGTCCACAGCCGGCTTTGCCGCTGGGCCACCACCCCCCTGACCGAACCTGTCGCCATCCGGTGCCGGAACGGCGCCACCATCATCGCGAAGCCGTCGGACCTCATCGGGCGCCAACTGTACCTTACCGGCACCTGGGATCCCCACCTCCTCCTGGTTCTCCGCTCGCTCTGCCCGCCGGATGCCCGGACAATCGTGGATGTCGGCGCGAACGTGGGCTACTTCTCGCTTGCCCTGGCCATGAGCGCCCGCGGGGCCACCGTCAACGCGGTTGAGCCGCAACCGCGGCTCGCTCACCAGTTGCGCCGCAGTGCGGCCGAGACAAGGGTCTCCAATGTCGTCGTGCACGAGTTCGCCCTCTCCGCAAGCAGCGGGACCGCCACTCTCATCCTCAATCAGCGGAATCTCGGCGGTTCCGGCATAGCGGAAGCCATGCCCGACGGGCAGGCGGCGATCGGGATCCGCACCGTGAACAGCGCCGAGTTCCTCGGCAGCCTGGGGGTACAGGACGTCGACCTCATGAAGGTCGATGTCGAGGGCCACGAGGTCCATGTGTTCCGCGGCATGGAGACGTGGATTGCCGCTCAGCGCATCCGCGCGGTCGTGTTTGAATCACGCTCGCTCGGCGACGACCTGAGCGCCGCGGCCATGCTGGCGGGGTACGGGTATCGCCTGCTGGGCATCGACAAGGGGCTCTTTGGGCCGGTGATCCGCGAGTGGGATGCCGCCGATTCTTCGAGAATGCCGGAGGATCTGGTTGCCTTCCGACCCGGGGACGCCGATGAGGTTTGCGCTTCACTGGGCCGCTGGATCCAGTGCCCCGCCCGCCGGTGAGTTCTCGCGGCGTCCTCTCGTGCATGGGGAGTCGCGCCCCGGGGTCACTTTGTAGACTTGTGCCATTCGTCGCTCCGGCGCGGAGAGTGCGGAAAACCCCCGATGCCAACCCCGGCCCGCCGTGGCTTCACGCTCATCGAACTCCTCGTGAGCATCGCCGTCATCGCCCTGCTCGTGGGCATCCTCCTCCCCGCCCTCAGGCACGCACGCGAGGCCGCCCGCTCCGCCGTCTGTCTGTCGAACCTGCGCCAGATGGCCGCCGCGATCTCGATCTACGCCGATGAGAACCGCGGGGTGGGCCCCGCCCTGGGCGAGCCGTACCTGACCCTCCCCAACTGGGCCCTGGTTGTGCAGTCTTACGCCGGGGCCGCGGGGGAGGGCACCGGGGCCTACTCCCACCGTTCCGTGCTGGTCTGCCCGACCGTGGACGCCGCGTACCCGGAGGACATGACCCGCACCTACGCGATCAACGGGACCGGGCACGCCGGGTTGGGAAACGACCCGGATAACTACGACGATCCGCAGAATCCGGGGTACCTGCGGCTGGACCGGGAGGACCCGCTGACCTTCGTCCTGCTTCTTGACTCGGCCGTCACTTCGATCCCTTCGAACGCCCCGCCGCCCACCCGCACCGCCAGCATCATCGACTTCCGCCAGCGCGACCACCAGGCCCGCATCGGCTGGTTCCACGGCGCCGGATCGCGCCCGGCTCGCAACCAGGCGATGGCGGACTGCTCGGCCCGCACGCTTGGTCGCGAGTGAACGGTCCCGGTGGGCGTGGCGGCTGGGTGACGTACCATCCCGGCCGGCCGCGGGGCAGGGCAACGGAGATTCGGCATGAGACTGTGCAAGTGCGTCGGGGTGCTCTGCGGCGTTGCGGTGGGGATTGGGATGGCCATCGCCGGTGGGTTCCTGACCGGGGAGCCCGCCCTGGCCCAGCCCGGGGTTCAGCCGGTCGCGAGCCCGCAGAAGATCGCGACCGTCGATGTGCTGAAGATCGTTGAACGCTATATCGGCAAGCCGGAACTGGCGACGGCCCGCACCGACCTGATCACCAAGTGGCAGGGCCAGATCGGGGCCGCCCAGGCCGAGCGGGACGCCATCGCCACGCAGGCTCGCGGCCTCCAGCCCAGCGACCCGAAGATCCAGGAGTTGAGCGCCCAGTTCCAGCAGAAGGACGCCGACCTGCAGAGAATGTCCCAGCAGGCCCAGTCGGAGGTCGACACCATCGTCTCCCAGCACATGGTGCAGGGCTACGACGCCGCGAGGACGGCCGTCGGGGCCGCGGCCACCCGCGGCGGGTACACGCTGGTCCTGATGAGCCGCGCCGCCGCGGAGCCCATCAAGCCGCAGGACCAGAACATGGTCATCCAGCAGATGCTGGCGCGTTCCGTGGTCAGCGCCTCCGGCGTCGACGACCTGACCGAATCCATCATCGCGGACATGAAACTCCCGCCGCTCCCCCAGGAAGCCGCGAACCCCGCGCCTCCGCCGGCGGCATCCCCCGCGGCCGCACCCCCGGGCCAGAAGTAGCCCGTGTTGCCGCGGCACCGGCCGCGGCCCGCGAGATGCGGAGTGTCAGTTCCTCGGCCAGGGCGGCCCTGACGTGCCCGACCGCCGGGCACCCCGGGCCCAGCAGCCGCTCCATGCTTGTGACCTGTCGTCCGGTGAGCCCGCACGGCACGATCATGTCAAAGCGCGACAGGTCCGTCGTCACGTTCAGGGCCAGGCCGTGCATGGACACCCAGCGCCGCACCCGGACGCCCATGGCGCACACCTTTGCATCGTCCACCCACACGCCGGGCGCGCCCGGGTCGCGTGCCCCGGTGATGCCGAATCGCGCAACCGCGGCAATCACCGACGATTCGAGCAGCCGCATGTAGTCGTGCAGCCCCAGGTTGAGGGCGTTCAGGTCCAGGATCGGGTACGCAACGATCTGCCCGGGCCCGTGGTAGGTAATGTCGCCGCCGCGGTCGCTGTGGACCAGGTCTATCCCCCGGGCGGCGAGGGCCCCGCGTCCGATGAGAAGGTTGGCGAACCCGGCTTCCCTGCGGCCCACGGTGATCACCGGGTCGTGCTCGACCAGGAGTATCCGGCCCTGCTCCGGGCGCCCGGCCTCGCGCGAGGCCAGCACCTCCGCAAGGTGGGCGCCCTGGGCCTCATACGCCGGCCCATACGCAAGACGCCCGAGATCGATCACACGGAGCACCCGGAAGTGTAGGGAAAGCAGCGCGGGCGTTACACGGGGTCGTGCCCGGCGCGTGCCGGATCCGGCCGCTCTCCCGATACCAGTTCCTACGATCCCCGCCCATGCCGACGATCCACTCCACGGCCATCGTTGACCCCACGTGCGACCTCGCGCCCGATGTCGAGATCGGCCCCGGCTGCGTGCTCTCGGGCGGGGTGCGCCTCGCGGCCGGCGTCCGCCTCGTCGGGAACGTCTACCTTTCAGGCCCGCTGACCGTCGGCACGGGCACGATCCTCTACCCCTTCGTCTGCCTCGGCTTCCCCGGTCAGGATTACAAGTTCAAGCCGGGCGATCCCACGCCGGGTGTTGCCATCGGGGCCGACTGCATTCTTCGCGAGCACGTCACTGTTCACGCCGCCACAAGGCCCGACCGTCCGACGACCGTGGGCGACAGGGTCATGATGATGGTGGGCAGCCACGTCGGGCACGACGGGCGGCTCGGGAGCAACACGATCCTGGTCAACGGCGCTCTCCTGGCCGGGCACTCGGAGGTCGGGGACGGCGCGATCCTCTCGGCCGGGACACTGGTCCACCAGTTCACCCGCGTTGGGCGCCTTGCGATGATGCAGGGCGACTCCGCGGTGTCCATGGACGTGCCGCCCTTCTGCCTGGCCCACGGGCACAACTCGATCATCGGGATCAACCTCGTCGGCCTGCGCCGTTCGGGGATGGACCGCGCGCACATCACGAAGGTCCGCGAGGCTTTTCGCCTCGCCCTCCGCCGTCCGATGAGCAAGCCCGAGCGGATCGCCCTGCTCGAAGACCTCGGGCGCGACTGCCCGCCCGTGATGGAACTGGCCCGGTTCGTGGCGGAAGCCAAGAAACTGGCGCTGCCCCGGCAGGCCCGCATCGGCGGTGAGAACGACGAAGTGGAGACGTAGCGAAGGCGAGTGCGAAGCCAGAAGCACCCGGACGTTCAAGCGCCCGCTCTCTCCGCACGCCCCGTAGACTACAGCCCCATGGATGGGCCCAGCCCCGCCTCAATGTGCGTCCTGGCCAGCGGCTCCGGCGGCAACTGCACCGTGATCGCGGTGGGCGATGGCGACGCCCGCCGCGTCATGCTCATCGATGCCGGCCTCTCTCCCCGGCGCACCCGCCGCCTGCTCGGGGACCTGGACCTTTCGATGGAGCAGGTCCGGGTGGTCCTGCTCACCCACCTGGATACGGACCACTGGCGCTGGTCCTGGCGCGGGGAACTTCCGGAGGCGGCCCGTGTGTTCCTCTCCGGGACGCACCTGGCGGCCGGCCGCCGCGCCGGATGGCTCCCCCCTTCCGCCTCCGCGTGGGACGGTGACTTTGAGGCCATGAACGGTGTGGGCGTCCGCCCGCTCCACATGGACCACGACGACCTGGGCGTTTCCGCCTTCCGCATTGAGATCGGCGGCGGCACCCTCGGCTTTGCCACCGACCTGGGTCGCGTCACCGCGCCGCTGATCGAACTGCTCCGCGGTGTGGAGGTCCTGGCGATCGAGTCGAACTATTGCACGCGGATGCAGGTCGGCTCCGCCCGGCCGTGGTTCCTCAAGAAGCGGATCATGGGCGGGCGCGGGCACCTTTCCAATGACGAAGCCGCCCGCGCGGTGGAGGCCATCGCCCCGCGTCGCCACGTCGTCTTCCTTCACCTGTCCAGGGAGTGCAACCGCCCCTCGTTGGTCGCGGACCTGCACCGCGGCGGTGATTACGAGTTCACGATCAGCGAGCAGTTCGCCCCCACCCGCTGGGTCCGGTTGACGCGGACCCCCGCCGCGCAGGTCTATCCCCGGTCGCTGTGGGAAGCGCCGCGGTGACCTTCTGGCGTCTGCCTCGCCTGGCGCGGGTCCGCAGGCGGGTCGTCGTGGACGGAGTGCGCTACGCCGAGGCAACGGCAGAACCCCTGGAACGGGCCCTCTCCGGGCGCGGCCGCGGGTTCAAGGAATACCGCGTCACCTTCCCGGATGCCTCGCGCATGCGCATCCGCGCGACGGCCCGGCGCGAGTTCGCCGACCTCAGCGGCGCCCGTCTCCTGGATGCCCTCCGTCCTGCGGGGCACGCCGTTCGCCCCGGCATGAGGGCCCTGGTCCTTCGCGGCGGGACCGGGTACATGGGCCGCTGGCTCTCCGCGCAGGTCGGCCCGTCGGGGGCAGTTGTCTCCATCGAGCCGGATGAGGAGGCCGCCCGATTCGCGCAGCGGCGCTACCGCATGCTCAACGTGTCGTACGAGCACGGCTGGCTGGAGGCCCTGCGGGGCGAGGCGGACGGCTCCTTCGACGTTGTGATCGCGCTGGAGGCCGCCTGGGTTGGAGATGACCCGGCCGCGATCGTGCGTGAAGGCTGGCGACTCGTCGCGGAGGAAGGGTGCCTGCTCTTCGGCGGTCCCGCCGCCGGGGATGCGAACATGGAGGGCCCGCTCCCGATGTCGCCCCCCACCCTGCACGCGATCCTGACGCGGGCGCTGCCGGAGCCGCTGCCGGCGGAGCCCCAGGCCGAGCCGACCGACGCGCCAGCCTGGGTGGTCGCGTTGATCCGCCGCCGGCCCCCGGATGCGCAGGACCATTGACCGCCTACGCTTGGCCTTGCTCATGGCGAAAACGGCACGAAAAACGGGCGCGGCCCGCAGGAAACAGGAACACCCGCTCGACAGGGCGCGGGCGTTCGCCATCGCCGCGGCCCGGCTTCTCGAAGACGACAAGTGCACGGACATCACGCTGCTGGAGGTCACCGGCATCAGCCAGGTCACGGATTTCATCCTGATCGGCAGCGGCACGTCGGAACGCCAGATGCGCAGCGTCCTCGGGCACGTCGAGGACCTGGGCGCGCAGACCGGCTTCCAGCCCTTCCGCACCAGTACCGACGAGCGGGCCTCGTGGTTGCTTGCGGACTTCGTCCACGTTGTGGTCCACCTCTTCGAGCCCAACACCCGCGCCCACTACGACCTCGAGATGCTCTGGGGCGATGCCCCGCGGCTGAAGTGGCAACGCCCGAGGACGCGCGCGGGCGGGGCCCCCGTGCCGCAGAAGAGTTAGCCCGTGCGCCGGGTGCATGTTGCCGCGGGCCCCGGATACGACGTGCTGATCGGCCCCGGGCTCCTCGCCGGCCTCGGTAAACACCTCGCCCCGCTGCTGCCCCGCCCGCCCAGCCGCGTAACCCTGTTCTTCGACGCCGGCCTGCCGGAGGACCTGGCCGTTGGCGCCGTCGGCGGGCTGGCCGGCGCGCTCGGCTGCGAGGGCTCCGCGGTCCGAGTCATCACGAGCGAGCGGCGAAAGACCCTGGAGGCCGTGGAGGAGTGCGCCCTGGCCCTCTCGGAGGCCCGTCACGAACGGGGCGACCCGGTCATCGCGCTCGGGGGTGGAATCCTGAGTGACCTTATCGGCTTCACCGCCGCCACCTACCACCGCGGCGTGCCGTGGGTGGCCTGCCCGACCACGCTGCTCGGCATGGTGGACGCCGCGATCGGCGGCAAGACAGCGGTCAATCTCCCCACCGGCAACCGCCACGGCGGCCTGCTCAAGAACATGGTCGGCGCGTTCCACCAGCCCCTGCTGGTGGCGGCGGACGTTGCCATGCTCGGCACGCTTCCGGCCCGCGAGTTCCGCGCGGGACTCGCCGAGTGCATCAAGCACGGGATGCTTTCCGGCGGTTTCGGCGACCCGGGACTCGCGGACTGGACGGGCGCGAACATGGGTGCGGCACTGACCCGCGATGCCGCGACGCTCGAGGAACTCATCGGCCGGAACACTGCCGTCAAGGCCGCGGTTGTTGCCGGTGACGAGCGCGAGGACAGCGATCTCCGCGCCCTGCTCAACCTCGGCCATACGTTCGCTCACGCCATCGAGGCGCTGCCCGCGGCCCTGCCCTCCGGCGAGCCGCTGATCCACGGCGAGGCGGTCGCCCTCGGACTCATCGCCGCCGCCGCCGCCGGCGCTTCCCTCGGTCTCGCACCTTTGGAGATCAAGTCGGGCGCTCGTGACCTGATCGCCCGGGCCGGGCTTCCCGTGACGGCGGCGCTCCCCGGTGACGACCGCCTGTTTCCCCTGATGCTCCAGGACAAGAAGGTGCGGGGCCGCCGCCTTCGCCTCATACTCCCGCGTGACGGGGCCCGCTGTGAAGTCATCACGGACCCGCCGCCGGGCGCCGTGGCCGCGGGCTGGGCGGCGATCCGCCAGGGCTGAACTCACCCCGGTTCCTGAAACGTTCGACGTACACTCCGTGCCCGGAGCCCCCATGCCCCCCGCCACGGTTGCGCACTACGTCGTCGAGCGCGAACTGGGGCGCGGCGCCATGGGCGTCGTCCTGCTTGCACATGACACCAAACTCGGGCGGCAGGTCGCCATCAAGTCGCTCCCCGACTCCTTCATCCACAACGAGGCCCGCCGGCAGCGCTTCGAGCGCGAGTCGCGCATCCTCGCCACGATCAACCACCCCAACGTCGCCGCCATCTACGGGCTTGAGGAGGAGCAGGGGCAGGCCTTCCTCATCCTCGAACTCGCCGAGGGCCGCACCCTGACGGAGCGCCTGCACGACCCGGCCCCGCCCGCGCTCGATGAAACACTCTGGATCATGCGGCAGATCGCGGCGGGCCTGGACGCCGCCCACGGCCACGGCATCGTTCATCGCGACCTGAAGCCCGACAACGTGAAGGTCCGCCCCGACGGTGTTGTGAAGATCCTGGACTTCGGCATCGCGCACGCGGGCCTGCAGCAGACGCTGGGGGCGGACCACGACAGCGCCACCATCGTCGCCCCACCGCCGGAAACGACGCCGGGCGCGGTGCTCGGCACGCCCGGCTACATGAGCCCGGAACAGGTCCGCGGCCAGCACGCGGGCCCGCCCGCGGACACCTGGGCCTTCGGCTGCGTGCTGTTCGAGTGCCTCGCCGGCCGTCCGCCGTTTGACGGCCCGACCCAGGCCGATCTTTTTGCGGCCACGCTCGTCGCGGAGCCGCAGTGGTCGCACCTGCCCCCGTCCACGCCCGGCCAGGTCGTCGAACTCATCCGCCGCTGCCTGCGGAAACAACCCGACGAGCGGCCGGACCGCATCGCCACGGTCGGCGGTGAACTGGAGCGTGTCCTGACGGCGCTCCGTGTGAGCCCGGCAAGCCTTGCAGCGCCGGTCGCGCCGGCCCGCCCGCCCCGTCCGTTGCCGGCCGCGACACCGCTCGTCGGGCGGCAGACCGATGCCGCTCACCTGCTCGCCATGCTCGGATCCGCGCGGGTCGTCACCATCCTCGGCCCGCACGGCGTCGGCAAGACCGCACTGGCGATCGCGGCCGCGGGACAGGCCGCGGGGTTCACGGCCTGCTGGTGTCCGCTGGCGCCCATCCCCGATCCCGCATACGTCCGTGGCGCGATTGCGCGGGCCCTGGGCGGCGCGGACGGGGCCGCGCCGCCGGCCCTTATCGCGGACCGGCCCGTCCTGCTGGTGCTCGACGGTGTGCAGCACGCGGCCGGAACCTGTGCCGCGGTCGCCGCGGAGATCGCGGCGGCGTGCCCGAACGGGCGTGTTCTGTGCACGGGGCTCTCGCCGCTGGGCGTGCGCGGGGAGGGCGTGCACGCCCTTGGGCCGCTGGCCGCACCGTCACCCGATGAGGACGGGGCGCGGTTCGAGGCGGCGGCGCTGTTCCTGACGCGCGCCCGCGCGGCCGTGCCGGGCTTCGCGCCGGACGCCGAGGACGCCGCACGGATCGCCGCCCTGTGCCGCCTGTTCCGGGGGGTGCCGCTGGCGGTTGAACTCGCGGCCGGGGCGCTGCCGCTCTTGCCCGTGGCGAAGATGCACGAGCGGTTGTTCCAGCGGGCCCGCCTGCTCGGTCACGCGCCGATCTTCGAGCAGATCGTCGACCTCGCCGTCGAGTGGCGGTTTGACCTGCTCTCGGCACCCGAGCGGGGCGTGGTCAAGCGCCTCTCGGTGTTCCCCGGCGGGGCGACGCTGCGGGCGCTGGCAGCCGTGTGCGGCGCCGACGATTCAATGCCCGACCCGCGCGACGACTCGCCGTTTGGCCCGCCGCCGACCGTGACGGAGCGGAGGTTCCACGAGGTGCTCGGCGGCCTGGTCCGCGCGTCGATGGTGCGAGAGGAGGCGGGCCCGCGCTGGTCGCTCGCGACGCCGATCGCGCAGTTCGCCGCCGCTCGGCTCGCGGCCGCTGGTGAGACGCCGGCGGCTTCGGCCCGGTTCGCGGCGTACTTCCGGGCGCTGCGCGAGCAGGCGACGCCGCGGCTTGGCGGGCCGACCGGCGACGCGTGGCGCTCGCGCCTCGACGACGAGTTCGCGAATGTGTACGAGCCCCGAGCGTAAGCAGGCCGGATTTCGTCACACAATCTCGTCGCCAGCATCCGGGCTTGCCGGGCAGCGCGGTACGCTGCCCGCATGCGCACCGCTCTTCTCGCTCTCATGCTCGCCGCCGCTCCCGCCTTCGCGCAGCCGAAGGCCGATGAAGTCACGCTCGAACTGATCATGTCCGACCCGGACTGGATCGGCAACGCCCCGGAGCGGCCGTACTGGGCCGCCGACAGCACGAGCGTGTACTACGCCGTGAAGCGCCCGGGCTCCGAGGCCCGCGATCTCATCCAGGTCGGCCTCGACGGCACGCAGACGCGGGTGCTGACCGACGCGGACAGGCCCGCGGCGGACCCGGCGTTCTTCGATTGGAACACGGAACACACCGCCCTCGTCTACTCCCGCCACGGCGACCTGTTCCTGCGCGACCCGGTGTCCTCCCCGCCGCGGCAACTGACGCGGACCGGGGCCGGCGAGGGCGGACCGAGGTTCCTGCCGGACGGGCGCATCGCGTTCACGCGCGACGGCGTCCTGCTGATCCACGATCCGGCGACCGGCATCGAGACTCAGCCCGCCGACGTGCGGGCCGAGGAGGACCCCGGCGCCGCGAAGGCAGAGAAGGAGAAGGGCGACTACCTGGAGCAGCAGCAGGAACGGCTGTTCGACTTCATCAAGGAGCGCAGGGCCAACCGCGAGAGCGCGGAAGCCCGGGATGAAGCGGAGCGCGACGCCGACACGACCCGCCTGCGCCCGACGTATCTGGGGCCCAACCTCGACATCCGCGAGCAGAGCCTGTCGCCCGATGTCCGGTGGCTGCTCGTGCGGACGGGGCCCAGGGGCTCGCAGGACGGCAAGCGGGACACGATGCCGCAGTATGTGACGGACTCCGGGTATGTCGAGACGCGGCAGGTCCGCTCGAAGGTCGGCACGGGCAAGCCGACCGGCGACGCGCTCGTGCTGATCGACCTCACCACCGGCACGAAGCGCGACCTGGACCTTGCCGTGCTCCCCGGCATCGCGGAAGATCCGTTCAAGAAGGAAGACCCGACCGCCGAAGCCGCGCCGCCACCCGGGCCGGCGGCCGCTGAGCCCGCGGCGCCCGCGCCGCAGAACCAGAAGCAGGCCAACGAGAAGCCGAAGAACGCCAGGCCCCGCCCGGTCTCCCTCGACATCGAATGGTCGCTCGACGGCTCCGCGGCCGCGATCCAGGCACTCTCGCTGGACAACAAGGACCGCTGGATCGCCCGGGTGGACCTGGGCGCGGGGGCGATCGTGCCGCTGGAGCACGATCACGACCCGGCGTGGATCCAGCGCGGGTTTACGCGGATGGGGTGGCTGCGCGACAACTCCGGCCTGTGGTTCCTGTCGGAGCGCGACGGGTACTCGGGGCTCTATGTGCGAATGCTCGACGCGGCCGCCGCCCGCCGGCTGTTCCCGGGTGAGTTCGAGGTGTCCTCGGCGCAACTCTCGCGCGACGGCAAGACTGTCTATTGCCGAGCGAACGCCGATCGGCCGACGAACCACGAGTTTTACCGGGTGGATGTCGGGACCGGCAGCATCGAGCAACTGACCCGCATGGGCGGCGACAACGACTTCGACCTCTCGCCCGACGAGTCGGCGGTGCTCATCACGCACTCGACCACCACCACGCCGCCGGACCTATATATCCAGGTGCTCGGCAAGGAGCCGGCGCGGGCTACTCGCACGGCCAGCGAGAAGTTCGCCGCGATCGACTGGGTGGAGCCGCGGGTCGTCCGGGTGCCGTCGCGCACCGGGCGGCCGATCTTTTCGCGCCTGTACCTGCCTCCCGGCGGCGCTGCTCTCCAGGGCGGTGGACGGATGGTTGGCGGCGCCCTGCGCCCCGCCGTGCTGTTCGTCCACGGCGCCGGGTATCTGCAGGACGCCCACGAGGGCTGGTCGTATTACGTCCACGAGTTCATGTTCCACACGCTGCTCGCGCGGCGGGGTTACGCCGTGCTGGACATGGACTACCGGGCCAGCGCGGGCTACGGGCGCGACTGGCGCACCGCGATCTACTCCCGCATGGGCACGCCGGAACTGGAGGACCTGGAGGACGGCGTCGCGTGGCTGGTGAAGGAGCACGGCGTGGACCCCGCCCGCGTCGGGGTCTACGGCGGGTCGTACGGCGGCTTCCTGACCCTCATGGCGATGTTCCAGAAGCCGGACCTGTTCGCCTGCGGGGCCGCGCTTCGCCCGGTGAGCGACTGGGCCCACTACAACGGCGGGTACACCGCCAACATCCTCGACACGCCCGCCACCAACCCGGAGGCGTACCTGCGCTCCAGCCCCATCGAGTTCGCCGCGGGGCTCAGGCGCCCGCTGCTGATCTGCCACGGCATGCAGGACGACAACGTGCTCTTCGAGGACACCGTGCGCCTGACCCAGCGCCTGATCGAACTCGGGAAGGACACCTTCACCGTCGCCTTCTACCCCGTGGAGCCGCACGCCTTCACCAGGCCGTCGTCGTGGCTGGACGAGTACCGGCGCATACTGAGGTTGTTTGAGGAGAACCTGGAAGAAGGCACGGAGGCACAAAGGCACTGAGGCACGAAGCGGAGGGGCCACTATGGTCGGCGAGTTTCCCGACGGGGGACGCCACTACCCCCAACCTCCATCCCGGGCCACCGCCCTCGGCAGCGGCTAGTGGCAGCCGAAGTGGCCGCATCCCAGCTCGTCTTGACGCCCGCTCCTCCTGCGGTAAACTCACGCCGCTAACGAGCTCGGTGGACTCTGATGTTATCGAACGGACAACGGCGCCCCAGGTCGACGGTGGACTGAATAGATGAAGACGATGTCAAACTGGAACTACTTCGTCGGTGCTTTCTTCGCCCTCGCGGTCACCTCGGTTTCAGTCGCTCAGGACTGGTCGAATGCGGGCGGAAACGCGCAGCGCAACGGACGAACGTCAGAAATCGGCCCGAGTTCAGCCACTCTCTTGTGGTCTGGTGGTCGCACGTCAATCACCGCGTGGCAGCCCGTGAGTGAGGGCAACCGCGTCTTTATGGTGCGGCAAACGGGTGTGCCGCCGCAGTCCGCCCCGACAGATTCACCAGTCGTGGCGATGAGTCTGTCGACCGGGGAGGAACTTTGGGCCAGGGACCTCCCCTACACCACCGGTTGGTGCACCTGGATCGCCGGTGTGAAAAACCAAAGGGTCTTCGCCTCCCGCGGGAATATCTATGACGGCACGGCGGCGATGTACGCCCTCGACAGCGCCACAGGAGAGACGCTGTGGCTCTCCGAAGACTTGATCCGTGCTACGGCTTTCGACGGTGTAGAGGCTATCCCAGAACCGCGCAACCGATCGGATGCGAGGCGCGAATAGCCTTGCATGGCGATGCGATTGACGGATGAACGGTTGGACTGGTTGGCGGACCGTGTGCCCGATGCGCCGCGCTCGCCCAGGGGCGGA
>JADLGW010000014.1 GCA_020849105.1 Phycisphaerales bacterium
ACGATCTCGTGGTTCCAGAACTTCCGCCGGCTGTGCATCCGCTACGAGAAGTCCACCGTGCTCTTCCAGGGCTTCCTCCACCTCGGGTGCTCCATCATCCTGCTCAAACAGGTTCTGGGATAGGCTCTAGTGTTTGCGGATGATGGAGACCCGGTCGTCGGGAGTATCACCGATATCTGGCGCATCAATGCCGAGGATGGCACGCGACTCGCACAGGTTCGCTCGGCGGTCACTGTGGCGGCGTCATCTTCGGCGACTCATTCTATGTTGCAGACCAGGTGTTCGGCGCGGGGCAAGTCATTAAGCGCTTCGACTTGGCCAGCGGCGTTCAGATGTACCAAGGACCGATTATCTCATCGAACCACTTCCTCGAGGACACTCCGTTTGTCGGACTGGATGGTACGCTATTCCTTTCCGCACCAAACGCTTACTTGTACGCATTTCGGGACACTGGCTTCGCGATCACACAAAAGTGGCGGGTTCCAGCCCATTGGCCGTTGCCGAGCGCGGAATTCACAGTCGGTCAGGACGGATCCGTGTACATGATCAAATCCACCAACGTTGTCCAGAGGCTGGATCCGGAGACGGGCGCAATACTCAACTCCTCGGCCCCCATTCTCCCTGGCAGTCTGAGTCTGATCCCACGTATGGCCAGTGACGCCGCGGGCCATGTGTACGTTTCTGCTGGTTCTTCGACGAGCAACGGTCGCTTTTATTGTTTCAATGCGGACCTGACGCCAATCTGGGACGTTGTTGTGCCATCAGTCAATATCGGCGCTCCGTGCATAGGACAGGGCGGAATTCTGGTCATCGCCGGCGTGGGGACCAACGTAAGGGCGTACAAGACCTCTGCACCTTGCTACGCGGACTGCAACGGCGACGGTGCGAGAAACCTTTCCGACTTCGGGTGTTTCCAGACGAAGTTCGCTCTCGGCGATCCGTACGCCGACTGCAACGGGGACGGGGTGCTGAACCTGTCGGACTTCGGGTGCTTCCAGACGAAGTTTGCGCTGGGATGCCCGTAACAGAGCCCGGAGCGCGAGCGACGGGTCACCGGGGGGAAGCCGGCGCCGGCAAGAACCCCGCGCTCGCGCTTGGGGCTCTGAAGGACAACCCGCGATCGCGCTCGGGGCTCTGAAGGACACCCCTCGCTCCCGCGAGGGGCTCTGATCAATCCGGCATCCGCCGCGGTTCGTCGCGCAGGGCGGCCGCCGGGTCGGGCATCCCGGCCCCGGCGAAGCCGCGCCGGCGGATCGCGCACGATTCGCAGCGCCCGCACGCCCGGCCGCGTGCGTCCGGGTCGTAGCAGGAGTGCGTGAGCGAGAAATCCACGCCCAGCCGAGACCCCAGCCGGATGATGTCGGCCTTGCTCAGGCCGGCGAGAGGCGCGCTGATGCGCAGCGGCCTGCCCTGGGCCCCGGCCCTCGTTCCGAGGTTCACTGTCTTCTCAAGACTCGAAATGAACTCGGGACGGCAGTCGGGGTAGCCGGAGTAGTCCACCGCGTTGACGCCGATGTACAGGTCGCCGGCCCCCGCAACCTCCGCGTAGCCCGCCGCGATGGCGAGGAATAGAAGGTTGCGGGCGGGGACGTAGGTCACGGGTATTGTGGCGCGGGCGTCCCGCCCGCGGACCCGTCGCTCGCGCTCCGGGCTCTGTGCTCTTGCTCGCGCGTCGGGCTCGTTGTTCTTCGGCACCTCAATATCAGCCGTCAGCGCCGACCCGCCGATCGCCCGAAGGTCCACGCGCACGACCCGGTGCTGACGGGCGCCGAGTGCCGCGGCGACGCGCCTCGCGGCGTCCAGTTCCACACGGTGGCGCTGCCCATAGTCGATGCTCAGCGCACACAGCCCGAACCCGGCTTCCCGGGCGCACGCCGCGGCCACCGCGCTGTCGAGCCCGCCCGAGAGCAGGACAACCGCGGCGCGATCAGTTGGATCCGGTGGAGAGGAGGTCGTCAAAGTCCTTCAGGATGTCGATGTTCGTCACCTTGCCGTCCTTGTCGGTGTGGGGCGTCGGCGGGTTCATCGCCAGGTTCTGCTGCGACCAGCCGTACTGCAGGATGCCCGTGTCGCCCCCGCCCCGGGTGGTGTACAACTGGCCGCCGCGTTCCTTCGAGCCGACGTAATACCCGTCGCGCCCGGCCGACTGGATGATGAACCCCCCGCGCCCCTGGGCCGGGTTGAACTGGCCGTTCTGCGGCGTCATGATCGCGCCCGACGGCCGGTACGGGAAGTTGGGGCTGCCCAGCGTGGCCTCGAGCGAGGGGGCCCCGTTGGCGATCACACCCGGGGCATCCTGGCCGATCAGGCTGAACGGCCGGCTGCCCGATGAGTCATAGGTCTGGTCAGTCTGCTTCTTGCCGAGCGCCCGAGCGCCGAGGAACCCGGCATTGGCCGCCCAGTAGTACCGGGCTGACCTGGTCACGTCCGCGCCGCTGGCGCTGTTCCGGGCGCACAGGTACGAGTTGTTCGTCGGGTCGATCGGCCGGATCGCCGTGTCGTCCTTGACCCACAGGAGAAGCGGGGAATCCCAGGCATCCACCAGGTCCGGAATCTGGTCCACGCCGGGGTTGGTGCCGCCGGACTGCCCCCCGATCACCTGCCCGTCAACTCCCTGCGTCTTGTAGAACTTCGCCGGCGGCACGAAATACAGATTCTCCCCCACGCCGATCCTCTGCGTATCGATGGTGACCTGGCCATCCGGGAGCGAGCCCGGCCCGCCCGCGACCTGCGTCGGGCCGACCGGCGGAGAGGTACCGACCAGGCCGCCCGCCAGGTCGATCATCGCGTTCTCCATGGCGGTGAACCCGTTGGCCTCGTTGGTCTGCATCCCCATCTGCCGCGCGGAGAAATAGCCCGGCAGCCGGTGATGGTCGGTCTCGAACTTCGCACTGGCGTTCTGGACCTGGGTCATCAGGCTCTGGGTGCTGGCACCCCGAGCGGCGTCCCTGGCCCCCCACAGCGAGGGCACGATGATCGCCACCAGCAGCGCGATGATGATGATGACCACCAGCAACTCGATCAGCGAGAATCCACCCCGGCGTTGACCAGTCATGCTGCGCTCCTCAACCGGTCGGCCCGGAGTAAGCCGACAACCAGAACTGCGGCGGCACCGCGGCCGCCTGAGTCTGTTCGCCCGGCGGCCCCCGCGTGTTGCGGGCGAACGGAACCCGGAAAGTATATGGGTGGGGCCGGGCCACCGTTGCGGCGGGCCCCGATACGATCCCCGTGGTGCGGGATACCTGCTACTACGACGCCCGGTGCGGCCTGTGCCGGAGGACGGTACGGGTGCTCCGCGCCCTGGACTGGCTGCGGCGGCTGGAGTTCCGCGACATGAATGCGGACCCGGACCTGCCCGTCCAGATGGAAGCCGCGATGCAGGGGATGCCGATGCGGACAGGTGGCGGACGGGTGCTGGTGGGGTTCCCGGCGGTTCGGCGGGCGCTGGCCCAGACGCCGCTGGGGCTGCTGCCCGCGGGCTTTCTGTATCTGCCGGGTGTGGCGTCGCTGGGTGATCGAGGATACCGGTGGGTCGCGGTGCATCGCGCGCGGGATGCCTGTGCGGTGCGCCCGGCCGGGGGGCGGGCATGAAGACGATTGTCTTCGTGTGCAGCGGGAATACCTGCCGCAGCCCGATGGCGGAGGCGATCGCCCGGCACCTGCTGGCCCGGGAGTCGGTGGCGAAGGGTTCGGAGGACGGGCCCGCGCCGGTCGAGGTGCTGGTCCGGTCTGCGGGGATTGCCGCGGGGCCGGGCGAGCCCGCGGCCCCCGAGGGCCGCGAGGCGCTGCGGCGGCTGGGGATCGAGATGGGCCGGCACGCGTCCAAACCGCTGACGCGCCGGATGATCCAGGATGCCGACGAGGTGCTGACGATGACCGCGTCGCACGCGCGGGCGGTGGCCGCGATGGAGCCGGATGCGGCCGCGAAGGTCTCGACGATCGATCCGGCGGGTGACGTGCCCGACCCGATCGGCGGGCCGCAGCCCGTGTACGACGAGACGGCCAGGGTGCTGCTGGACCTGATCCGCGAGCGGCTGCGGGCGGCGTCGCTCATCGCCTGACGCGGGTACGCTAGAAGCCGAAGCGGGATCCCTTCCGATGCGTATTGCCCTGAGCGCCGACCACCGCGGCACCGCCGCGATCAAGCAACTGGCGGAGAAACTTGCGCGCGACGGGCACGAGGCGGCGGTTCTGGGCGACTGCACGGGCGTCGCCTGCGACTACCCGGAGAACGCCTATCCCGTCGGGCTCGCGGTCGCGCGGAAGGAGGCCGACCTGGGCGTGCTGATCTGCGGCACCGGGGTCGGGATGGCGATCGCGGCCAACAAGGTGAAGGGTGTGCGGGCCGCGGTGGTCCACGACGAACTGACCGCCGAGATCAGCCGCAGCCACAACGACGCGAACATCCTGTGCATGTCGGCGGACCTGCTGGGGCAGCGCCTGATCGAGAAGATCGTGGACGTGTGGATCGCCACGCCGTTCGCGGGAGGGCGCCACGCGCGGCGGGTACACAAGATCGAGGCGATCGAGCGCGGCGAGGATCCCGCGCTTGTGAGGGAGTGACGGTCCGGAATCGTGGCACGCGCTCGCCGCACCCGCGGCCGCCACGGGGGGCCGGGTTGCCCGCTATCTCCCCACCTTGAAGAATGCCTTCAGGGCCTCGTAGATGTCGTCGCGGCCGTCGATCTTGGTGGTGATGAGGCGCGGGCCGTCCGTATCCGGCAGCCCGCCCGGGAACGCCTCGCGCAGCACGGACAGGAACGAGCCCGAGCCGTAGGCGCTGGTGACCTGGCAGTAGCCGAACATGTTGGCGCGCGGGAGGAGTTGCTCGTCCAGCACCTTCACGCAGAGGCGGTTGTCGGCCTCCGACGAGTTGTCGCCGTCGGAGAAATGGAAGAGGTAGATGTTCCAGTCGGCCGGGTCGTAGTGGGCGGCGAGCAGTTCGTGGCAGCAGGTGAACGCCGAGGAGATCCGCGTCCCGCCGTCCTCCCGCACGCTGAAGAAGGTCTTCTTGTCCACCTCGCCGGCCCGCACGTCGTGCACGATGTAACGGCTCTCGATCCCCTCGTAGTTGCGGCGAAGCCACGCGTCGATCCAGAACGCCGACAGCCGCACGAGTTCCTTCTGCTCGTCGCCCATGGAGCCCGAGACGTCCATCATGTAGACGATGACGGCGTTGGACTGGGGCTTGCGGACCTCGTTCCACGAGCGGAAGCGCAGGTCGTGGCGGACGGGCACGATGACCGGGTTCTCCGGGTCGTAGAGGCCCATGGAGACCTGACGCTTCAGCGCCTCGCGGTAGGTGCGCTTGAAGTGTCGCAGCGACGCCGGGCCGACCGGGCGCACGCCGGAGTACTTGTCCTTGACGGTTGTGATGCGGTGGGCGCCCCGCGGCTTGATGCGCGGCAGTTGCAGTTCCTGGGCCAAGATGTCGGCCAGTTCCTCGAGGGAGACGTCCACCTCGAGGATGTGCCTGCCCTCCTGCTCGCCGCCCTGGCCGTCGCCGGCCCCCGGCTTGCCGACGGACTCGCCCTCTCCGCCCTCACCCATACCGACGCCGCCGGCGTTGTCGCCGAAGCGGAACGTCGGGATGTCGATGTCGTGGACGGGGATCGAGACGAACCGCCGCCCCTCCTTGCCGATGAGTTCGCCGCGGGCGAGGAACTTGCGCAGATCCTTGCGGATCTTGCCGCGGACGATGTGCCGGAAGCGTTGATGGTCCTGTTCGATCTTGTTGATCACGTCACACCCGCCGTCCTGGCGCCTGCCCCCGTGTGTCTATACGTCGGCTGACATCGGCCGGATCAGGGCGCGGCGGGAGCGCGGGGGTGATCGGGGCGTGAAACGCCGATAATCGCGGGCCCCCTCCGTCGTGATCGCTGCGCGATCACGCCACCTCCCCCGCCCGGGCGGGGGAGGATCGGGAAAGCCGGTGCAGGTACGCGATCGACACCAGTCCGACGGGGACCGCGGTCAGGACCTCCGCGGCGCGGTTGACCAGGTCCGCGGTAAGCCCGATGCCGGTGGCCGTGCCGGAGGCGAAAACACGCGGAAGCGAGGCGACGGTGAGGCCCACGGCCCACTCGCGCAGCCCCAGGCCGTTGCCCACGAGTGGAACAAGGCTCGCGGCCTGGCTGACGACGGCGACGGCAAGGGCGGCCGGTGCATCGATGGGCGAACCGACGATGCGGAAGATAAGCCAGTAGCGCAGCGCCCAGACGAGCAGGTCGACAAAGCGGAGGGCCACCGCCACCAACAGTGGCCGACGCTTCGGCACAGCGCGGGCGGCGAGCACGGGCATGACGATGAGGGCGATGCACGCGTAGTAGGCCGTCTCGCCGAACCCTTCGCCGTCCTGCGTCCGCCCCGCAAGCACCAGGAGCGCGCCGAACACAAGAGCGACAAAGCCCGCGGCGATGTTGCCGACCACGGCCCGGACGCTCCCCGAAACCGGGATGTGGTTGACGGCCTTGTGGTACGCGACTCGCCCGAGCAGCCCGGGGCGCAGGGGGAGGAAGTTGAGGAGCCACGACGCGCCGATAAGGGCGGTCATCTCCGCCGGTGCGACTCGCCCGTGCGAACGCATCAACTCCTGAAACACCGCGGCCATCAGCAGCACGTTGACGATGGGCAGCAGCAGCGCCGGCACGATCATCCACACGGGCGCGGTGCGGGCGGCGGCGGCGGCGCGGCGGAGGGCATCGCCCTGGCCGGCGACGACCCAGATCGCGGCCGCGAGCAGTGCGAGGCCGACGATGAATCCGGCGATGGCGCGGGCTCGGCGAGGGGCCGTTCCCGCTTCGCTCACTTGGCGGCCTCGCCGGCCGGCCGCTCCTGTCCGGGCGCGGGGTCCGGGGCCCGACGCAGGATGTCGGCGGTCCAGGTGGCATAGGGGCGGCCGTTCTGGCCCATGCGGGCCTTGACCAGCTCCGTCAGGCCGCGGACGCGCTGGTCGGATGAGGCGGCGGCGGTGGTCAGCAGTTCGTCATCGGCGGAGACGACGCGGGTGGCCAGGGCGATGCAGCGGACGACTGGGTCCTCATCGGCACGCACGGCATCGTCCACGGCCTTCATTGAGGGGGCGAGGCGCTGGTGCGGGACTATGGCTGCGATCATGGCGCGGCACTGCGGGCTGAGCGTGGGGTAGCGCTCGGCGATGGCCTTGCCCACGGGGATGATGACGTCGTCGGTCGGTTCCGGATCGCCGGGGCGGAGCGGGGTCAGGGCCCGATTCAGCAGGACCGAGCGGAGGCCGACGGCCAGGCGCGGGAGGAGGTGCTCCGGGTCGCCCTTGAACTTGCGGATGTACGACAGATCGGAGAAGGCGACGTCCGGGAGCGGGCCGCGGACCAGCGACGCGGTCTCCATGGTGAGGCACATCGGCCCGGGCTGGAACCCCCCGCCCCGGGCGATCCAGAACCCCTGGATGAGGCGCCAGCGGACGCGGACGGTGCGGAAGGCCATGAGTTCCATGAGCAGGCCGGTCTCCCCGGGGTCGGGCCAGACCTCCATGGCGATCCCCTCGCGCGGCATGAGGCGGAGGCGGTGGTCGAGGTCGACCACCTCCGGCTTCACCAGGGCGGGCATGAAGTTGCCCGGGTCGTCGAACTTGGGGGCCAGGAGCATGCGGCTGCACAGGGGGCGGTCGGCGCCGAGCGCGAGGGGGATCGGCGACGTGTTGGTGATGGTCAGCAACAGGCGATCGCGTTCGGTCGCGTCCAGCGTCGGTTCGCGCAGTTTGAGCGTGATGTCGACGTAGTCATCCGCGTTCAGCGGCATCCGGTCGTACCACTTCTCGATCTTCCTGTCGGCGTACCTCCCGAGGCGCTCGGCGTCGCGAGGCACCGGGCTGCCCAGCGTCGCCAGGCGGGAGTAGGCCCATGCCCCCGGGACCGAGAGGATGTCCCGCTGGACCATCAGCCGGTACTGCTCGATCGCCTCGTCCTTGCGGCCCAACTGCTCGAGGGCCAGGCCGATGCCGGCGCGTGCGGAGGGGTCGCTGTCCACATATTGCTTCAGTTCCTCGGCGGCCGCGGCGGCGTTGCCGGAGCGCAACTTGAGCCAACTGCTGAGCGTGGCGACCGCCTCCGGGGCGATATTGGCGAGGGCCTTGTCGGGGCCGAGGGCGGTACGGGCGCCCTCCACCTGCACGCCGGTCCAGAGGCGGACGAGTTGCAACTGAACCGAGATGGCCGCGAGTTGCCTCTCTGCCTCCTGCTGCGACATGTTGAGCGGACGCTTGAGCGGGTCCAGCAGGTTGGTGCCGAGTGTGTTGACCGTGGCGGCCATCTCGCTGAGTGACGCCTCGAGGGCGGGCCCGTCGCCAAGGCTTTCGAGGGCGAGCGCGGAGGCGACGGCGTCGGGGACGGCGACGCGAACGTCCTCCGGCCTCGGGAGTTTGTCGGCGGGGACGCCGTTGCGCAGGCCCAGGTCACGCTGACGCCCCGCGGCGTCCATCTGGTTGACACGGTCGCGGTTGATCGCGTCCACAAGGGCGCGGGGCCCCTGCTCCAGCCACACCAGGGCCTTGAGTTGGACATCCACCGGCGTGGTCGGAAGGCCGGAGGCCTGGTACAGCGACCCCTCGTTGGTGATGAACCTGCGGCAGGCATCCCAGGCCCCGCCGCGGGCGAACTCCGCGGCCAGCGAGGCGTGGGTGTTGGGGTCGAGCGGGTCGGCCATGAGGAGGTTGACGAGCAGGTCAAGGCGGCCGTACTGGTCAGCACGGGGGGCGGCAAATGCGGCCGCGACCGAGGCAGCCTCCTTGTTGGTGGAGTCAAGTTGGCAGGCCTGGGTGAGACGCTGCACGAACCCGTTCATGTCCCCCCGTTCACGCAGGAGCAGGGCGGCGTCCAGGGCGAGGCGGCTGCGGACGGAGGGGTCGAGGCTGGTGGCATCCAGGAAACGGGCGTACGCGGCCAGGCGTTCCTCGGCGGTGGGAATCTGCCCGAGGCGGAAGGTGATGAGTCGCAACTGAGCGACTGTGTCCCCGGGGTCGAGCCGCAGCAGGCTCTCGGTGAGCGAGATCGCCAGGTCGCGGTCGCCGGCGCTCCAGGCTGCCTCGATGCGGCGGCGGACGAGTTCCGCATCCTGCGGCTGCATGTCCTGAGCCAGGCCCAGGAGGATCGATGCGGCCTCATAGTCCTGGGGCTGCGGGGAGGGGTTGGAACGGAGGTCAATGGTGGCGATGCGGGCGATGGTGCGGGAGGCGATCTCCGGCAGTTGCACCTCCGGGCGCAACTGGGCCGGGGCCGGGGGCGCAAGGGCGAGTGCGGAGGCGGCAAGAGCCAAACGTCCCAGTGCGCTCATCACGGAACTGCACCCCATAGCCAGGTAGCCGCCGCGACCGCCATGGCCGCGAGGACGATGAGGAAGATCGACATTTCCAGGCACCAGACTGCGATCCGGCTCCCGACGGCCGGATAGACCCGATCCGCGACCGCGACCATGAGTACGAACTGGGCGACGGCAAGGATCGAAATGCCCGCCCAGGTCAGCGGGGTTTCAAACCGGTTGCCCGGAGCGAACTCAAACACGACCCAGAGCCCCAGCAGGGCGACCGCACCCGCCCACCCGGTCGCCACGATCGTCACGATGCTGAGTGAGGCGGTGCGCAGAAGGCCCACGGGCTGGCTCCGGGAGGTGGCGAGAGCATAGAGGACAGAGCTCTCCGCGGCGCACCGGGAAGAATGCGCCGCGGATGAATGATCATCCCGCGTTGACGCTCGGGCACACGCCCGGTAGGCTGCGCCGGTCCAAGGAGGCGGCATGAACGGAGTCATCCGCGCGGCTGCGGCGCTCGTTCTCGGGCTGGCATCGATCGCCGCGGCCCAGGGCGTCCCGCCGAGTTACGGCTACGAGTTCGTGACCGTTGGCGCGCCGGGCAATCCGGCGTTCAACGACCCGACCTGGCCCTACTCGACCGTGGTCAACGGCCGGGGGCGCGTGGATTACGCCTACCGGATGAGCCGCACGGAGGTCTCCACCGGGCAGTGGATGGAGTTCCTCAACACCTTCACATTCACAACCAGCCCGAACCCGTTCTGGGGGCACACGCCGCCCGCGCACTGGGGAGCACGAATCGACCCGTTGCAGGGGCCGGGGCTCGGGTACACGCTGCGCGACGTGCCGAGCGCGGCGCAACTGCCCGTGGGCGGCATCACGTGGCGCATGGCGGCGATGTACTGCAACTGGCTGCACAACGGCAAGGGCTCGTCCGTCGATTCGCTGCTCACCGGGGCGTACGACGCCTCCACGTGGGGTGACGGGCCGGGCGGCACATTCACCGACGGGTGGACGCACCTGCCGGGCGCGAAGTACTGGATACCGACCCTCGATGAGCAGATCAAGAGCCAGCACTACGACCCGGACCGCTACGGCCCGGGTCAGGGCGGCTGGTGGCTCAACAAGAACAAGTCGGACGAGCCCGGCATCCCCGGGCCGCCGGGCGTCGGCACCACGAGCGCGGGGTGGGGCGACCCGAAGCACCCGGGGCCCGAGTGGGACATCCCCCTCGGGGCGTATCCTGACTCGCAATCCCCCTGGGGATTACTTGACACCAGCGGCGGCACCATGGAATGGAACGAGTTTGTTTTCCGATCCGACCATCCCGAAGATCGTGGGCACGCGGGGTCGTACGCGGGGTTTCTCGGGTTTCCGCTGTTTGACACCATTCACGGGATCGGTTCCACTGGACCCGCCTCGCCCCAGCCGGAAGTCGGACTTCGTATTGCGTCCATCGTCCCGACGCCAAGTAGTTCCATCGTGTTCGCGATCGCAGTGATTGCTGCGGCACGCAGAAGGAGACCATGATGTGCCGGTTCCTCACCTACGCGACCTTGTTCTGCGCTCTCGTCGCCGCACCATCAATGGGACAGACCTTCAACGTGAAGGTGATTCGTGCGGGCGGGCCACCCTGCAACGGAGGGACGGAACGTGATCAGGATTTCCCCGCAAGCCAGAACCTCTCTTTGTCGCTCTCCACATGCGCCGAGTTCGTCTACATCACCGCGGGGGCCAGCGTCAATATCCCGCGTGTCACGCTGACCGGAGGCCCATCCAGCCCGCTCAAAGTGGCAATCGGCGCGACTTTCGATCCGGCCAGCGGAGACCCCACACCGACAGGGAACAACTTCGGCGGCTGGATTGCTCCGCCATCAGCAATGCGCAAGTCTATGGGGGGATCAACGGAAACCTGACGGGGTCCATCCTGGCGAAGGAGCTTGCGCGATTCGATGCGGAAGGCGCGATTCAGGCCGGCATTTCGGTCAATCGACCGGTCAATGTCGCGGGACTCTGCATTGGAACATCTGATCTTTGGTCCCGCGATCGGACGGACATGGATCCGGCGGGGTTGAGCGCCGGTTTCTGGGTGGCGCGAGCGCTCGTCGCCGGGCGTTCATTGCCCCCCGCATCTCACGCCGCCCG